>NZ_LIWC01000003.1:506822-1488769 GCF_001905755.1 Amycolatopsis sp. CB00013
GGGGGGACCACCTGCCGTTGGTGGTCCACCGACTGGCGACATGGGTGCTCCAGCATCGAGAGGCCAACGACGGCACCTGGACTGGCACTTTCGCGACAGCCGCGCAACGGGTGCGGTCGAACCTCACAAACACACCTCCTTGCCGAACCGGTGCGGTCGGGTTGTCACGCAGAAACGCGGTCGCATCAGACCGACAGAAACCAGACGGCAAACGAGCGGAGGGGACGAAACGACGTATCGGTGCCCAGCTGTCGGAACGGCGCGCGGGGCAATGGCCGCATGGGGCAGGCTCGGGTCGGCGCGGGCAGCGCTGCCCTGCCGTCCATGCTGAACCGTGCGGCGCGGGCCGTCGTCAGCTCTCGCCGTGCCATCCGGTGATCCATTCGGTTATGGGCCCAGCACACAACCCGGTGTGTAGCGGAAAAGCCGCGCGCAGGACCGGGGATAGCCCTAGAGAATGGGCGGCGGTCCTGCGCGCGGCTCAGGTGGGCAGGTGTCAGGCTTTCAGCGCGGGCTCGGTGTCGTCGGTCGGTGCCGAGACGTCAGTCTTGTCCGGGTCGATGGCGAATCGCTTCGGTGCTTCGCAGGTTTTGCGCGCGTACCCGTCGGCGACGAGCTTCTCCAGGGCGTTGTTGACCGCCCCGCCCGAACGGCCGAGGTCCTTGCCGATCTTGGCGGGCCCGAAGCTCTCTCTCGGGTGTTCGGTCAGGTATTCCTCCACCAGCGCCCGTAGAGCGCCCTTGGGCAAACGGTCCTTGTCTTTGACGGCGGTGTCGGTGTCCACGGGCGACTCTGCTGCAGATGGCCCGGTTGCGGTCTCGCTGTCGTCCGGAGTCTCCGGTGCGGTGTCGGGCAACGTGCTGGTGTCGTTGTCGACGTCGGAAGAAATAGCCGACGCGTCCTCGTCGCTGGCGGTATCGGCGGCGGTGGACTCCGGCGTGCCCTCGGCGGCCGGACCGGTGGCGGTCTCCTGCATGGCCGTGGTGTTCACGATCGCCGCATCGTCGGGGGCGGTATCGGCGTCGGAGGCGGGCTCGTTAGCTGCCTCGGTTTCGTCGTCGGTGTCGCTCGTCGTGGTGTCCGGTCGCGTGTCCTCGGTGCCGGGTACGTCGGTGTCACGGTCGGTCAGGGCGAGCGCCCATGTGTCGGGGTTGCGCGGGCTGTCTCCGGCGGTCCGGGTCGCGGTGCCGTCGCGTCCCCAGCGGGCCAGGACTTTCGCGGCGGTCGAACGACCGACTCCGGCGGCCATCGCCAGCGCGGCGGTCGTGGTGCCGGGATTGGCGGTCAGTGCTTCACGCACTTTGTCTTCCGTGGTGGGCTCGTTCCGCTGCCCGGGGGCTTCGGCCACAGCGTGCAGGTGGCGGTCGCCGTCGATGGCGGTGTCGGGCGTCGGAGTGGTGCGGAGATTGCGGTTCTTACGGGACATGACGAACTCCAAGTGTCGAAAATGGGGGATGGTCATGCCCCGGCCGGGGCTTTGTTGCCCGTCGGTGCGCATCCGGTTGGTCGGGCTACACGTCTATGGACGCTTCGTCACCGCGCTATTGTCAAGCGATCCGTCAAACAAGACATGTGTCTCATGTGGACGCTTGAAGTCGCGCTGCAGCGGTTATCAGCGGTTAGTGCCACGGCGCCAGACGCTTTTCTCGCGGCGACGGATAAGTCGACGTCGAGCCTTCCCCAGGCCTTGCCGTTGTCGGCGCGGCCGTAGCCTCGTTCGAAGCCGTATGCCAACGTAAACCCGTGTTCGAAGTGGATCGCCGTCCCGCTTTGGAACGCGCCGCGGTGGCGGCGGCAGCAGGCACTCATACCCGGCATGAGAACTCTCCCTGAGGTGTTGCGAAGGTCAACAACGCTCGATCAATGGCCAGGAGCACTGTGAGGTATGGCAATCGTCAACGACTGATCACTACGGGATGCGGCTCGTGATCGCCGCGCCGCGTAGTGGCTTGTGGCCGGTTCAGGGCTTTTACCTGTGATGGTGAGGTGCTTCCGCGGGTTCGGGTTTGGACTGTGTGCCCCAGAGGCCGAGGGCGCCGACACCTTGGGCGTAAACGGTGCCGCTGTCGTAGACGGCCTGGATTACGACCAGCTAGCGCAACCGATAGGGGCTGCTGGCGAAGGTGTTGTAAGCGGCTGGCGAGTGCGAATGCCGAATGGAAGACTTCCTGGTCGCGTCCATGCTCGGGTTGTCGGCGGTGCCGTGGTCGCTGTGTGGCAGGCCGGAAACCGTGATGTGGATCTGGTTTTGCGGGTCGGATTCGTCCGCTACGACGGTGAACTCCGCGTCGGCGTGGATCATGTCGTCCTCCTGTACGGCGACGAGGTCCTCGCGGATACGCGTGGCGATGTCACCCAGGGGTAGCTCGGCGGTGCCGTCGTAGGACTCGCCGATGATCGTCACGGGTGTGGGAGCTGGTTGGGTCGCCGGGGTGTCGATGTGTTCTGTGGTGGTCATGCTGATGGTTCCCTTCTCTTTATGTGCGATCGCCTGCGGGGACGGGGCGTCTGGTGTGGACAGTCGCGGCCAGCGCGACAGATGGAGTGGTCGGTGCGTGGCCGTTGTCCCCGGTTAGCGGCGCAGGACGTTGACGCGTAGCCGACGGGGCTGGCGGCGTGCGCGCTCGCGAACCGATCTTGATCGCGCCGGGAAGGTATGTCGAGCTGTCAGCAACACTCAACTCTGCTGTCGCTCGATGCGGTGGAGTTGTGGGTGTTTGGCCGTGCGCTGGTCGCCGGAGGATTGGCCGCGCAGGCGCCTGCCGAGCCAAGGGCCGAGAAAGGTGGCTGCCCAACGCAGTTCTGCGGTGGCGCGCCATTGCGTTGACGGTGGGATGAGCAACGGTGGTGAGGGTTCGTTCCAGGAATCGTTGCTGCCCGGCACCTGCAGGGTGTGCGCGACCGCGTCGGCGATCCGTTGATGTCGCAGGAGGCTGCAGTGCAACCGGTCCTCGCTCCAGAACCGGCGATCGGCGACAGAGGGTGCGAGCTCGCGCTCCTCGCTGCCTGCGGACCGCGAGGAGCGCCCAGCCTTCGTCGAGTGTGCGTTGCCAGAGCGGGTCCGGCGAGCACCGCCGTGCAAGGGCGGGAATTTGAGACCAGGACGGTGAGCTGACAGAATGTCACCGTGAGTATCGATTCCGACACGGCTGTCGGGTGGCCTGTGCCGGTCCACTGGCGTGTCACTCAGTGCACTCATCGGTTGGCGGCCCAGCTTGTCGCGTTCCCATCGACGGCCGTCAGCGTTCACTCGTCGACAGCATCGATCAGACCAGACCTGACCAGCGAGATGCACCGGTGTCTCCGGACATCCAGCGAGTCGGGGTGCTGAGCCGGTGCGATCTCATCACCCGCGCACGTCGCGTCTGTGGATCACCGCAGGTCTTCTGCTGCTAGCCGGAAGTCTGGTGCTGATCTTGAGTGGCGGCAGCTGGGATGACGCTGACAAGAAGGCCAGTGTGGTGGGTGCGGCGGCCGGTGTGTCCGCCCTGCTGCTGGCACTGTCTCAAGAACTACGGCCCCGTCGGACTGGGCGGCGCGGCCAACCAGCCGACCTCGATCACCTTGCCGGGCAGCTGGTCGAGAACGTGGTTGGTCAGTGGCTGGATGAAGAAACCGTTCGCAGGGTTCACGACCCGCGCCCGCTGCCGGTGCGGTGGTCTAACGCTCCTGATCGCCTCGCGGATCATTGGGCCCTCATTCACCGAGCGGCTGCTCGCAACGACGCCATCGACCTCTCCGGCCAGCTCGAGGACATCGCGGAGGTATTCGCGAGCATCCCTTCCCGGCGGCTGGTTGTGCTGGGCAAACCCGGCGCGGGCAAAACCATCTTGACCACCCGGTTCGTGCTGACCTACCTCGCCCCAGATCGCTGGTCGCCCGCGCAGCCGGTGCCGGTCATCTTCTCCCTTGCTTCCTGGGATCCCGCCCAGCACGGGTTTCGTGCCTGGCTGGAAGCCCAGCTCACTGCCGTGTACCCGGCGTTGGCCGCGCTCACCGATACCGGCACCGCTGCCCATCGATTGCTGGCCGCGGGGCGGATTCTGCCGGTTCTCGACGGCTTCGACGAGATCAACCCTGCGTTGCGTAACGACGCCATCCAGGAGATCAACCGGACCCTCGGTCCGCACGATCCACTGCTGCTGACCAGCCGCTACGACGAGTACGCCGATGCGACTGGCGTGATCACCGGTGCCCCTGTCGTCACCCTTGCCGACCTGAGCCTCGACGACATCGCCACCTATCTGCGTCTGGCCACCCGCGACAAAACCACCGGCACCCGCGACAAGTGGTCCCCGGTACTGGCTCGCCTTCACACCAGCCCGTCCGATCCCGCCGCTGACGCCCTCGCCGCGGTCCTAGGCACTCCGCTGATGCTGTTCCTGGCCCGCACCATCTACTGCGACACCACCGCCGACCCCAGCGACCTCCTCCAGCTCGCCGCCGCGCAAGACAGCCCGGAGCAACGGCGACAACAGCTCGAAACTCATCTGCTCAGCCGCTTCGTCTCCGCTGCCTACAGCCGGCACTCCGATACCTCCAGACGCACATGGAACGCCCGCCGGGCACACCGCTGGCTCGCGTTCCTCGCTCAGGTCGCCCACCAGCGCACCACCGACGACCTGGCCTGGTGGCACCTATGCCACGCCCTGCGCCACCCACGCCTCGTAGCCGCGCTCGTTTTCGGAATCGGCGGCACCATCATCGCTGGACTGTGGGCCGGGATCTGGGCGGGAACTTCCTCAGGTGTGTATCACCCCGATCTGATAGCCAGACTTGAATCCGGTCTCTCGGCCAGCCTTGCGTTCGGGGGACCAGCTGGGCTCGTCGCAGGCCTCATAGCCAGTGTCACGATATCCGCCACCCCGCACCCCCGCTGGCCACGGCTGAGACGACGCCACATCGCCGTCGCACTCACATGCTGGCTGATCAGTTGGCTGGTGTTCGAGCTCTATCAGGGGTTCAAGAACGAATTGCACATGCTTGGTGAGCTTCCCGGATATGTGCCGGCGTTCGGGTTCGCACTCGGGCTCCTGTTCGCGCTCAAGGTCGAGACAGCGAACGATACGGCCCGCGTTGTCAACCCGGATTCTCTGTTCCGCGCGGACCGGCGCATCGCCCTCATCCGTATCGTCGCGGTCGGGCTCATTCTGGGGCTCGTGAGCAGCATGACGTTCGAGGAGTCTGGCTACCACCGAGTCGCGTTTGCGCTGGCATTCGGGTGTGGGGGCGCGGTGGTAGGTACCGCGTCCACGGTCTGGGGAGCGTCTATCCCGATCCGCATCTACCTCGCATTGTCGGGGCGCATCCCCTGGGCGCTCATGACGTTCCTGCGTGACGCCCACCGTCGGGGTGTGCTGCGCCAAGCCGGCCCGATCTACCAGTTCCGCCACACTCGACTGCGCGATCAACTCTCCGCCGACTATTCGATCCTGGGGGAGATCAGTGACGACCCCGCCGGTTCGCCACCGCACGCCGACTGCCCGGCTACGCCCGCGCCGCGCCGCTGACGTGGGCCCAGTCACTTCCAGCCGAGCAGGAGCAACGACAGCAACTTCGACGCTGCCTCAACGACGACACACTCCCGTTGGAAGTCCGGATCGTCGGCGCGTTGATCCGGCTCTACGGCCTGCCGGTCAGCCGCATCGTCGAACTCACCATCGACCGATTCCACCGCGACCACGAGTCCGCGTGCCTCACCCTCGGCAAGAATCCGGTGTTGCTGCCACCCACGCTGGCCGCGCTCGTTGAGCGGCAGATCACCGATCCGCCGATGACGTCCCGCGGTTTCTCCTTCCGGGCCGACGACCCGGTCAACCCCGAGGAACCAGAGGTGTCCATGGACTGATGCTCCGGCACGGCCTGCCCACTCGGTCCGCCCGCAACGCCGCCATGATCGAATCCGGCGCCGAACTCCCACCGATCGTCGTGGCCGACTTGTTTGGCATCCACCCCAGGCACGGCCTACGCCTGGGCCAAACTCGCCCAAACCAGCTGGACCGACTACCTCGCCGCCTGCCACCCCAGTGAATAAGAAGCCGTGGCGTGCCGGACTGTCGTGTCGTGTCCGGCTCAGTTCGCCGGGCTCGGTGCCGACGGTGCCGCGGTGATCACCGTGTCCAGGATCTGGCGGGACGTGGTGAGGTCCTCGATGGCCTGGTCGATCCGGTCGCGTTCCCGTCGCAGCTGCGCGACGAGGTCCGGGCAGGTCGGCACGAGCCGCTCGTCGTCCTCGCGGATGCACGGCAACACCGAGGAGATCGTCGCGGTGGACAATCCAGCGGCCAGCAGGCCCCGGATCCGGCGCACCACGGCAACGTCGCAGGACAGGTACTCCCGGTATCCGCTCGGTCGGCGTTGCGGCCGAAGCAGCCCCTGTTCTTCGTAGTAGCGCAACAGCCGCTGGCTCACGCCGCTGCGCCGGGACAACTCGCCGATCCTGATCGTCTGCACCGACACTGCGACTCCCGTCACACCACATTGACTCTCACATCTATGTGAGACTTTACGGTCGGCGGTATGGCACCCGCAATGACCTCACCCGGCACTTCGGCGCCCGTCACGACAAGACGTGCTATCCCGATCATCGCCGGTTTCCTCCTGTGCGTCTTCGCGATCGGCACGGCCGAACTGCTCGTGAGCGGACTGCTGCCGCAGATCGCGGCCAGCATGCACGTCTCGGTCGCCAGCGCCGGCCAACTCGTCACCGCCTACGCCCTCGGCGTCGTGGTCGGCGGCCCGCTGATCACCGTGCTCACCGCGCGGATGCCCCGCAAAGGTCTGGTTCTCGGCCTGATCGCGCTGTTCATCGCCGGGAGTCTGCTCAGCGCGGCGGCGACCTCCTACGGCATGCTGGTGGCCAGCCGCGTGCTGGCCGCGCTGGCCCACGGAACGCTGTTCGCTATCTCCCTGATCGTGGTCACGACCGTCGTGTCACCCGACCGGGCCGGGCGCGCCATCGCCATCGTGGTCTCCGGACTCACCGTCGCGACCGTGCTCGGGGTTCCCCTCGGGGCCTTGCTCGGCCAGGCATTCGGCTGGCGCGTGCCGTTCCTGGCCATCGCGGTCATCGCCGCCGCCGGCGGCGCGGTCCTGGCCGTGGCGATGCCGCGCACACCAGCGCCGACCACCGGCGCCCCGTCCGAGCTTCGGGTCCTGGCGCGTCGCCCGGTACTGCTGGCCATCACCACCACCGCCATCGGGTTCGCCGGGGTCGGCGTCGTGTTGACCTACCTCGTGCCGCTGTTGACCCAGGTCAGTGGCTTCTCCGGTGGCATGGCGTCCGCCCTGCTGCTCGCCTACGGCGCCGGTAGCCTGCTGGGCAACCTCGCCGCCGGCCGGCTCACCGACAGCTCACCGACCATGACGGTGCGGATCGTGTTCCTCGGCCTGACGGTGATCCTCGCTGCCTTACCGTTCGCCGCCCCCTCGCAGCCGGCCGCCATCGTCGCCGTGCTCGCCTTCGGCTTGCTGGCCACCGCCACGATCGCCCCGTTGCAGGGCCTGATCCTTCAGCACGCCGCGGACGCGCCCACCCTGTCGACCGCCGTCAATGTCAGCGGATTCAACCTCGCCAACGCATTCGGCGCCGCACTCGGCGGCAGCATCGTCGCCGCGGGCGCGTTGCGCTGGACCGGCCTGGCCGGCGCTGTCCTCGCCCTGGCCGGCCTCGGCCTGTCCTGGCTGGCCACATCCCACACGACAACCGTCCCGCATGAGGCATGATGCGCGCTGTCCAACTCGACCGGCCCGGCGGCCCCGACGCACTGACGGTGCGCGATCTCCCGGTCCCCACCCGAGCAGACGGCGAGGTCCTTCCGCCGCATCCTGGACGACGCGCCGGGATGGTCGGTCAGGTACGCCAGCATGTGCGGTACAGGAGCTGGGGTGTCGTCACGTGTCAGCGCAGCCAGCGCGTCAGGATGGTCAAGCCGGATATAGGTTTTGACTTGATCCTGGCCGCCATGTCACCGAATCACGGCCACTATCCACACGAGACATAACTTGTGCTTAGCGCGCAGGTCGTGTGGCGCCCGCATAGTCGTCGCCGGGGTACCGGTAGTTGTCGATTTGCACTGGCTGGCCGAAGGTCGGGGCGTTGAGCATTTTCCCGTTGCCGATGTAGAGCCCTACGTGCCGGATTTTCGAGGAAGGGCCGTAGAACACCAGGTCGCCTGGCAGAAGAGACCCGTCGTGCACGCGTGGTCCGGCGTGATACTGGGTGTGTGCGGTGCGGGGGAGGGAAATTCCGGCTGCGTCGTAGGCGGCTTTGGTCAGGCCTGAGCAGTCGAATCCCGCGTCGCCGTTTAAAGGCCCGTTGCCGCCCCACACGTACGGCAGCCCGCGTTGTCCGCATGCGTAGTTGATCGCGGTCATCGCGGCGGCGGTGGGCGCCTGGATGTCATTGCAGTCACCGCTCCCGGCCATCGCAGGCGCAGGTTTACAGCGCACCCCGGACACGGCGGCGACGACCGCGCGGGCCTTGTCCTCGTGCTGGGCGTAAGCGTGGGGGAAGCCGGAGCCTTGCACGGTTTGTGCGGCGTCGTTGACGCTCATCGTCTGCCAGTTCGGCGTGGCGGTGAGGCGTTCGAAGAACTTCGTCGACGCGTAGGTCGGTGTGGTGATCTGTTGCGCGGTGCCCCAGCCCATGGAGGGGCGTTGCTGGAAAAGTCCGAGGGAGTCACGGTCACCGTAGTGCATGTTGCGGAGTTTGGATTCCTGAAGTGCGGCGGCGATCGCGACCACCCAGCCCTGTTCGGGCACGCCTATCTGTTTGCCGACCGCGACGATCGTGGCGGCGTTGCTCATCTGCTCGGCGGTCAGGCTCGGCACGGTACCGGTCGTTGTTCCGTCGGGCGTGCAGATCAGGGAACTCGTGCCGCTGCCGCCGGACAACGAGCTGACGATGCCGGCGACACCGGCGCCGATGAGCAGCGGAATGGCGAGGATCATGGCAGCGATGACGGCCCCGAGTTTGCTTCCCATAGCTGGATAGCGCTCCTTTCACGACGGCAGGCGGCGGCGGGGCTCGTGGTGGGTGAGCTGGCGCCCGCCGGGGTCAGTGCTCGCCACGTGCGATGCGGTTCGGCGTGGCTCGCGGCGGGATTGGGCTCGGTGGTGGCAGGCGGTACGGCGAGGCGGCCGCGGGATCACCGGCCTCGCCCTCGCTGTCCTCGGTGCTGGGTACGGCTGGTGGCGCCAGGCCAGGCCAGGCGTCGGCGAGGTCGGCGAGGCTGTATCGCGGGCCGGCGCGGCCGGGGCGTGTTGAGGTCAGCGGCAGCCAGATCGCCTCGGCCGGGCTCGGATGCGGCGAGGTCGGGTCGAGCAGGTCGGCCGCGGCGGTGGCCACGGGCACCGCGCGAGGGTCGTCGAGCGCGGCGTGCACGCGGGCCAGGGCGGTGCGGGCTCCGGCTTCGCGTCGGGTGGTGGGCAGCCACGCCAGAACCGGGGTGGCGATGCCGGTGGACTCGGCCAGCCGTGCGTAGGCCGCCAGCTTGCGGCCGACCTTGGTGAGGGATTCGGTTCCGGTGTCGTATTCGAGGAACCACTCCACCTCGCGCGTGGTGCCGTGGTGGCGGGTGCGCCAGCGGCCGTAGCCGTCGGGGATGACGAGGTCGCCGAAGTGGCGGGCACAGCGGGCTTCCGCCCACCACGCCGCCAACGCCTCGCCGCTGTTGTGGCGGGCGCGGGCGATGAGGGAGGTGAAGAAGTCGTTCACTCCGACGGTGTGGGCGAGACGCTGGTTGTGGGCGATGGCCATGGTGCGGTCGTGCCGGTAGCCGAGGTCTTTGACCTCGAGGCCGTGTTCGGCGGCGAGCACGGCGGCCCCGGCCGGGCCGAGGACATAGTGCATGGGTGCGGACCCGAGCTGCTGAAACGGCTGGAACCGGGACACCGCACGCCAGAGGTAGAGATCCCGTACCCGCTGGCGTGCCGACCGGCCCGACGGAAACGCGGCATCCTGGATCTGCAAACTCGTCAGAACCCGGTGCTCGTGCAGCAAAGCCAGAAGCCACTTGTCGCGAGCGGTGAGGCGGGAGGCGAGCATGGCCTGGTGCTCGACCGAGCTGGCGGCGCGGGCGGTGTGACGGCCAGGGAGATGCCCGCGCAAGGTGTGCTGGCGGGTGGTGGTCGTGATCAACGGACGCTCCCTTAATTGTCAACAGGCTGTGGACTAGTGCTGTGGGCAGACCGGCCCTGACCCCAGCCGAGAACTGGGGGAGTGAGTGGCTGTTTCCTTTTGACGCCAAGGAAATCCCGGTTTGTGTGGGTCTCTAGGGCCGGGTGCGGCGTGGGTCGGTCCGGGGCGGCGGAACGCGGTGGCCGGTCCGTGTCGAGCTGGCGCCAGTTGGGTTTCCGGCGGAAGGTGTCGTGCCGCTGGTGGTGGTGTTGCGCGCGCGGCGCCGGGCACGGAGCGCGGCCCGGATTTCGCGGGCCCGCCCGGGGATGGGGGCGGGCAAGGGTGCGGTGGTCATGGTGAAGGGTTCGGTTTCCTCGCCGTGCACGACCAGCCGTGCGGCGGCGTGGTAGACGCCGAGGTGGGACAGGTCGTGTTCCGACACGCGGGGTGTCGTGTGGCGGGCGAGTTCGCGGGCGTCCTCTGGGGAGGCGGAGTAGATGATTTTGTTGCGGGCGTTGGTGGAGAGGCCTTCCTTGAGTTCTCTCGTCAGCTGGCCGAGGTGCTGGTGGGCGAGGATGAATCCGTTCCGGAACGCGCGGGATTCGGCGAGCATGTCTTCCAGGGGGTAGGGAAGATTGAGGAAGTTATGGGCCTCGTCGATCACGGTGTGCGCGTCGGGGCGCAGGCGCTGGGGGACGCGTGCGCGGGCGGTGGTGGCCTGCCAGGTGCGGGCCACGACCAGCGACCCGACCAGCCGTGTGGTCTCTTCTCCGAGGGATCCTTTGGGGATGCGCACGAGGCAGATCCCGCCCTCGTCGAGCACGTGGGACATGTCCACTGTGGAGCGTCCTCCGGCGATGGCTTCTTTCACGAAGGGGCGCAGCAAGAACGCGCGGAGTTTGTTCATCAACGGCGAGATCACCTGGGAACGGCTGGAGTCGGTGAGTTCGTCGTACCACTCCCAGAACCCGCGCAGCACCGGATCGGTCAAGCCCGTGGTGATGCGGGACCGGAACGCTTCGCTGGTGAGCAGTTTCGGCAGGTCGGCCAGGGTCGGCACGGCCTCTTGAGCGCGCAGGGTGAGGCAGGCGGCGCGCATGAGGTCGTCGGTGCGCGGCCCCCAGAACGCCGAGTACACGCGGCGGAAGACGGAGACGAGGTTGTCGACCTCGCGGTCGGTTTCCCCTCCCTCCAGTGGGTTGAGGATGGGTGGCCGGTGCCGTGAGTCGGCGTCGAACAGCACCACTCGCTCGGCCGCGCTGCGGGGGAGACGGTTGAGGATGTCGGTGACCAGGTCACCTTTCGGGTCGATCAGGACCACGCCGCGGTGGTTGTCTATATCGTCGAGGATGATCTGCCCGAGCAGGGTGGACTTGCCGGAGCCGGTCGGTCCGACCAAGTGCAGGTGGTAGCGGGCGTCGGCGAGCCGCAGGCCGACCGGGCGGGAATGCCCGGTGTCGGACTGTCCCAGCGGCATGACTCCCGGTCCCGGGGTGGGGATGCCGGGTGGCGGGGCGACGGCTTTGGCGCCGGCGCGTTCGACACCGGGGATTTCGGCGTCGGTGGGCAGGTGCGCGAGCGCCGCCAGCTCAGGTACGGAGAGCAGGTCGCCGCGGTCGAGTCGCCTCTCCGCGAGCGCGCGGGCTGGGTGACGGAGGCGGGTGCGGGTGTAGTGGTTGTGGTCGGTGTAGGCGGCGAACGCGGCAGCCAGCGCGTGTGCCCGGCCGCGTGCGGTGTCGCGGGCCTGGCGCACTAGATCGCCGTCGGCGTCCTCGGGAAGGTCGGTGGCCACGGCGTACTGGATCACCGTCTCGTACTGGGATCCTCGCTGTTTTCCGACGATCGCCTTGTTCTGTGCCGAATATTCGAGCGACAGCTGCGGATCCTGGCTGATCCGGCGTGAGTCCGAGGTCCGGCGCGTGCGGGTCGCGTTCGCGCCCGGCGTGATCGCGTCGAGAATCAGGCCCCCGAGACGCCCCGAGGAACCGTGGTGCACTCGGCGGGCGGCGCGGCGTGCCTGGGCGACACGGCGGCCGGTGACCGGGCGGGCGAGGATCTGCACGCAGGCTCGCTCGTCCCGGCCGAGCCCGACGGGCGCGCCGAGCAGCCCGCGGATCGGGTCTGCCTCGAAGCTGGTACGGATCGGGAGAGCCTCAGTGCGAGCGAGGCGCAGCTGGCCCCCGATGGTGATCCGCCGACGCCCAGCTGGCACCGCGGGGAAGGGTGAGGTGGCAGGACTCGTGCGGGTGTGGGCACCGGGCCAGGCGGCCTCGACCGCCCGTTCCACCAGCGACGGTGGGATGACGCCGGGGACCCAGAACTGCACGGTGACACCGTGCTCGCCGAACACGTACTCCATTGCCAGATGCGGCTGGCCGGCCCACCACCGCCGCCAGCCGGGGCGTAAGAGTCCGACGAGGTTGGACCAGACCGCGGTCCCGCCGGCGGGATCGACGGTGGGCGGGGCGAGCACGGTGATCCGGCGAGCGTCGGCCAGCAGCGCGGTGTGGCGGCGAGCGCGCCACCAGCGGCACGCCACGGCGACGGCCGTCACCGCGAGGGCCAGGGCGGGGACGGCGACCGGTCCCCAGGTCAACGCCCAGTCGCCTGCGACGGTGAGCAGGCGGCCGGTGACACCGCCGGGATCGCGCAGGTAGTCACTCACCCCGGCCTGCGTCGCCGGTAATCCCGCGGTGTGAACGGCCATAACGGAACTCCCTTCCGGGAAAACTCGTACGGGGCAAGGGAAAGTCGAGGGCGGCACCAGGGGTGGGCCTACGCGGGGTCGAGGTCGACGTGTCCCGCGTCGTCGAACTCGTCGCCGACGAACTCGACCCCGCCGACGGCGACGGCGGTGGCGTCGTCGACGGAGCCGGCGGTGTCGGCGGGGCCGAGGTCGATGTAGGCGTCGGCGAGGCCGCTGTCGGTGGCATCGGGGGCCTCGTCGGCGAACCGGGCCAGTTCGGCGGGGTCGGTGGTGACCAGGAAGTTCTCCGTGGGTGAGGCCAGCGATTGGAACGCCACCCGTTGCGTCCCGGAGCTGAGCAGGCCTTGGCCGCGGTCGGCCGACAGCAGGAACCGCCGCTCTCCAGCGGAGAGATCGAAGGCCTCGGCGATGTCGTCGATGGCCTGTGGCGCTTGGCGCAGCAGCACTTGGGTAGCGGCGTTGCTGACGATGGCCTTGCCGAGGTCACTGCTGAGCACGTCGGCGGTGTCCTGGGTCGCCACGGTGAGTCCGCACCAGTGTTTACGGGCCGCTTTGGCCATGCGGAGCAGGAAACGTGCACCTTCGGGCTGCTGCATCAGTAGCCACGCCTCGTCGACCACCACCAGCCGTGGCCGGCGGGAGGCGGGATTGGAGACCCGCCTCCAGACCACGTCGAGAACCAGCAGGGTGCCGATCGCGCGGAGCTCGTCGGGCAGATCCCGCAGGGAGAACACGGCGAGGTGCCCGTCCGGGGTCGTGGTGGTGGGTCCGTCGAAGAGGTCGGCGAACGAGCCGTCGACGAACGGGTGCAGCCGGGCGGCGAGGTCGGCGGCCATCGCGTCGCCGCCGTCGCCGGTGGCGGCGAGAGTGTCGCGCAGGTTGCGTAGCAGCGGCGCCGGGCGGGTCCAGGTGCGGGCGTCGCCGGTGATGCCCGCCCGGTCGTAGGTGGCGGTGATCGCGGTGTCGAGGACGGCGCGTTCGGCGGCGGTGATCTCCGTGCCGAAGAGCACGGCCAGGACGGTGTGCAGGAACAGGCTGCGCCGCTTGAGGGCGTCCTGTGGTGCGGCGCGCCGTCCACGGGCGTCGGTGTGCACGGGCAGGTCGAAGGGGTTCAGCCGGACCCCGCCCGCGCCGAGGTGGACGTAGGTGCCGCCGACCTGGGAGGCCAGCCGCGCGTACTCGTCCTCGGGGTCGATGACAAACGCTTGTACCCCGTGTGCGGCCCGCCCGTTCTCGGTGTCGCCGAGACGGCGGTAGAGGCTGCGCAGGGTCTCGAGCTTGACGAAGTACGACTTACCCGCGCCGCTGCGGCCGAGGATGACGGCGTTGTAGTTGTCGCAGGCGAACCTGTCCCAGTGCACCAGCCCGGAGCTACCGACGTTGTAGCCGTAGAGCACGCCGGACGGCGCGGAGATGGCCGGATCGGCCGGGGGCAGATCCGGCGAGGTGAACGGATACGCGGCGCTGACCGCGGCGGTGTCGAACGTCCTCGTCAGACCGAGCGGGTCCAGCCCGAGCGGCAGGGTGCTCACCCAGCCCTGCAGCGCCCGGTAGGTCGCGGGCTTCGCGTCCAGCAGCAGGGACGCGCACAGCGACCGCAGCGCGGAGACTTCCTCGGCGAGGGAGGTTTCGTCCGGGGCGTGCACGGTCAGGTAGAGCCCGAATTTGAAGAGTTTCCCGTCGCCGCGGGCGATGCTCCGCGAGAGATCTGCGGCGTCTTCGGCGGCGGCGTCGAGGTCCGGGTCGTCGAGCCGGTCGTGCCGCGCGTTGTGCCGCCTGCTGGATTCCAGTTTGGCGCGTTGCTTGCGCAGCCCGCTGGCCGCGGTCGCGGGGTCGACCGGCTGAACATGGACCGACACGTCCAGCCGAGCGGGGTAGGTCAGCAAAGGGGCGAGCCAGCCGGGGTAGACCTCCTGCGGATAACCCGTGACCCCGAAGCTCGCGACGAATTCGTTGCCGACCTCGAGATGCCGGGCGGACACCGACAACGCGTCCGGGGTGAATGCCCCCGCCGACCCGGGACGGGGCGCCGTGCCGTGGTTTCTGGTGCGTGCCATCAGGGTCTACCTGCTTTCGATCTCGTCGTCGTAGTCCCAGTCGTCGTCCTCAGCCAGCCACGGGCCCGGCACCTGCGAGCGACCGGCGCGCGGCGCGGCAGTGGATGGGCGCGTCGGCGGAGCCGGATGAGACGCCGTCAGGTCGGCATCGCCGCCGGGGCCGTAGAGATCGGTGAAGGTGGCGGTGGAGGTGACGACCTCGTCGGCTCCTGCCAGTTCGGCCGAGGGCGGCAGGAAGGTGTCGGGGTTGCAGGCCGCCGCGAGAACGCCTGTCGCGGCGGCGGCGTCGAGCGGGGTGGCCACGATCCCGGCCGGGGCCAGCAGTTCGATGGCCTCGCCGAGGCGGCGCACCAGGCGTTGCTCGGCCGCCTGCCGTACTCCGTCCTCCACCGGTCCGTTGCCGCGGCGGTGGTGCCGCCACGGCAGCACGCTCGACGCGGCGGAGGCAGGGGCCGGGCCGGTGCGCAGAGGCTCGCGCAACACCAGCAGCACTTGGCGGCGCAGCAGATCCGCCTGGGCGGTGAGCTCGGCGAGGTAGTCCGCATGGTCCCGCGCGGCCGCTTCCAAGGCGGGGTGCGGGAGCCCGCCGGCGTGGGCCCGCAGTTCGGCGATCTGCGGGGCGAGGTCGAGTCGTTCGGCCCGCACCAGGAATTGCACTGGTGCGGTCAGGCTGTGCAGGTAGCGCGCGAACGAGGCGACGAGCGCCTCTTGTTCCCCGGGTGTGCGCAGCGAGAAGTTGACGGTGCTGCACACGGCGATGACCGCGAGCCCGTCGGCGCCGAGGTCGACGACCCCGGCGTGCGCGCCGGTGTCGGCCACACCGTGGGCGGGCAGTTCCAACGGGGCCGGGGACACCGGCTCGGCCCCGGCTGACGATGGTCGCCGTCCGCCACGGCCCCGAGCGCGGGTGTCGGGGGGCTGGGCGGTGAGCCAGGCCGGGGCCGCGCGGACGCCTTCGGGCGCGGCGACCCGGTGCCGCGGGGACAGGTGCTGGCGGATCGCGGCGAGGGCGAGACGGTCCAGGGGCAGGCCGTCTCGATGTCCGAGGGCCAACACGGTGGCCGCGATCCCGACCGGGATGGCGACGAGGAGGAACACCGGCAGCGGCACGAACGCGCGGGTCGCGGAGTACAGGCCGTAGAGCAGGAGGCCGGTGACGCCGAGGATCGCGACCTGCCGGGCCGTGAGGGGCCCGAGCACGCGGTCCGGGCGGTCGACGTCGGCGGGCACACGCACGGGAGAAGTCATGGCGAGTCGGTCCTCACTTCGTCTTCGGGGCCCGCCGGGCGGGCATGTCCAGGGGCAGGCGCAGTTGCGTACCGGCGCGCCGCTTCGGTGGCGGGGAAACGCTCGGCCCGCCGGCTGGCGGGGGCGGAGGTGTGGGCTGGCGCCGGACTCCGAGCGGCAGCGGGTACTGGCCGGAGGCGAGCGGCCGGTTGCCGGTGTAGGCGTCCCGCGCCGGACGACGAGGGGCGCGGGCGGCACGGTTGATCCGGCCGGACGGGGTGAGCAGCCCAGGCCCCGTTTGCCTCGCCGCCGGGCTGGCCGGCGCCGGGTTGGCGAGGTCGTCGGCCAGCGATCGCCGAGGCGTGGCCGGGGGTGCGGGGCGCAGGTGGATCGGCAGCATCCCGGCGCCCGGTGCTATCAGCGCGCGAGGCAGGCGCGCGGGCGGCCGGGCGATGCGGCTGACTCGCCCGTCCGAGGTGAGCAAACCGGGCTGGGGCACCGGCGGCGGCATCCCGGGGCGCCGATCGGCGAGGTCGTCCGCCAGTGACCGGCGCCCGACCCGGTCCGGTTCCCTGCGTGTGGTGATCGGCAACCCGATCTGGTCACGGGGCAACGCGCCCGGCAGCGAGCCCGGCGGCAGCGCCCGCGGGTTCACCGCGACCTCGCCTGAGTCCCCGCCGCCGCTCGTGGTGAACAGCGACATCTGTCCCGGCCCGGGTTTCCTCCCCGCTCCGGCGCCGGAGCCCGGCGCCTCACCCAGGCGCGCGGATCGCCCGCTAGCGGGGCGTGTGCGGCGGACCCGCATCGGGAGCATGAACTGGCCCGCTCGGGTGGACGGCGGATCCGCGGGCGCGTGGTCGCGTCCCCGGCCACGCGATGCCGGGCCAGGCTTGCGGCCCTTGCCACCGAAGAGGGATCCGGCGCCGCCGAGGAGTCCCATGGTCTTGTAGGCGATCGCGCCGCGCACCAGCGACCCGAGCATGGAGCGGCCGCCGCTGCCGCGCAAGGGTTGCAGGCACCAGAACGGGATCTTCACCAAGATCCACATCAGTGCGACGCAGAACAGCAGGTTGGTCAGCCCGTTCAGCGTCGGTCCGAACACGGTGAACCCGCCTGGTGTGAAGAACACCCGCAGCGACACACTCACGGCCCCGGCCTGGCCGATCGGGATGACCAGCAGCAGACCGTAGGCCTTCCACCAGAACACGGCCACGCCTTCGGTGTGTGGAAGGGCGTGCCACATCAGTACGAATGGTGCGGCGGCGATCAGCAGCATCGTTGCGAGGACCCGCACGATGAACGTCAGTAGCAGCACGACGAGCATCACCGCGAGCGCGAGCCCGATGAACAGCAGCCAGCCTTGCCCGCCGTTGAGTGAACCGAGGATCATGTCGGTCATCGCCTTGGCGGCGGTGTTCGGGTTGACCGCGTCGGTCATCAACGTCGCGCTCACGGCGTTGGAGATCTCGATGCCCTGGGTCGCCAAGAACAGCGACAGCGTTCCGGCGAGGAACCCGACCGCGATCCGGGGCGCGATCTCTTTGATCGTGTAGCGGGTCTGCAGGGTCTCGTAACCCATCAGGAGCAGGCCGGCGATGACGACGATGCTGCCGTAGAAGGCGAGCATCAGGTGCCAGGAGTCGGTCCACGCCTGCCCGATGCCGGGCAGCAGGCTCGGGTGCGGTGTGGACAGCACCGTGTTGCCCAGCAGTTCCAGCAGCGGGTTCAGCGCACCGATCACCAGGCCGCGGAAGAAGGTGTCGATGGCCTCGGTGACACATGCGACCGGGTCGGTGAACCCGCACTCGCTTTCGTCGTCGCCGGGATCGCGGGGTGCGGGCTGCGGGATGCAGTTCGGTCCGTCGCACGGCTGGCTCGTGGGCGGTTGGGTGGGGAGATTGCCGCACTCGGGCAGCACCGAGCCGGGGAAACACGACACCGGCGGCGCCGACGGACCCGGAATCAGCGGGGTACTCGGCAGACCGGTGGGCGGCCCGGGACGCGGGGACGAGGTTCCTGGAAGCGAGCAACCGGGTTCGCCCGAACCTGGTGTGCAGCTGGGGTTGGGCGGCAGCGGCAGTACCGGTGGTTGCGCGGGCGCCAGCGGCACCGCCGCAGCCACGGGAGCGGGCGTGGGGCCGGGCGCGGCCGAGGAGGTCAGCGCGATTCCGCCGACCGCCACCATCAGCGGCACCACCACCCCGAGCACGCGAGCCCACCGCCGCTGGGGCAACCGGCGCCATCGCCCGCCGAATCCGCTCTGGGGCCGTCCCGAGCCTGTCGGCGGGCCGACCATCAGCCTGCCGTTGCACCCTGATCCGGTGTCCGTGCCGTCGTGGAGACGACCCGAATCGGGCGCGCGGACGAGGCACACGATCGGTGTCGTCGGGCGGCACCGGACAGGGTCGCGTGGCCGGGAGGTAGCTGTATGCCGCGAGGTGGTCATCGCTCACACCCCGCCCACGATGCCCTTGAGGATCTCGACCACGAGCGGGGCGAGCGCGGCGAGCCCGAAGCCGATACCGGCGGCCTTGAACGCGCCCTTGGCCTTCTCGATCTCACCGGGGTCACCCGAGGCCATCAGGTAGCGCAAGCCACCGATGGTGATGAACACGACCGCGACCCCAGCCAAGATCCCCATGATCCAGTTGCGGATGTTGTTGAGGACCTGATCGACCGTCGCCGCGAGCGCGACATGGTGAACCGTGTCCGCCCGCGCGGCCGAGGACGTCACCAGCACCCCGGCGGCGACCAACCACCCGATCAGCAGCACGACCCGGCGACGGTGTGCCCGTCGCGATGGCCGCGCCGGTACCGGCATAGCCGTGTCGGCGGAACCCGCGCAGCGACCCCCTGTGGAGTGCGTGGCGGTTACCGCGAACCGGGCATGCGCTCGGTCCGCTGGGGCCGCGGAGCCGAGTTTGCGCGATGCCGTACGGCGCGTGGACGTCGGGTGCGGACGAGGACCACGGCGGGGCAGTGGTGTCCGTGGGGTCAGTCGCATGAGGAGGCCTCCTGAGTGAGCGCCGAGCGGCGGGCGGGGCCGGGCGAGTGGTGGCGGTGCGGGCGTGCGGCCAGACGGGTCCCGCGTGTGCTAACTCCGGATTCCGAGCCCTGTGGAGACACCGGGCGCACGAACTTCTTCGCCAAGGCCGGGCTCACGCGTGTCACGCTGCGTAGGCGAAGGCGGTGGGTGCGGGAGAGCCGCAGGGCGGGGTGGCGGGGTGCGCCGGCGTGGCCACGACTGGTGGTCCCTTGTGCCGGAGTGGAGGTGTCGTCGGCTGGTTCGTCGACCGGATCGGTGAGGTAACGGGCCAGGCGCTGCTCGGCGCGACGGCGGGCCTGCTGAGTCGCCTTATACGACTGTCCGCGCGCGTGCGCGGCCTCGGTCAGCGACAGTTCCCCGAAGCGGGTGGCCGAGATCAGCGCGGCCTCGTCGGTGGTGATGACGCCTGCGCGCACGGCGGTCACGAGCACGAGGTCGGGGTGTCCGCCCGGCCGGTGCGGTAGCGTGGACCGGACGCCGATGTCCTCGATCGGCGGCGCGGCATCGAGTGCCTCGCGCAGCGCGGTGTAGCCGGCGCGGTAGGCCGCCCACCTCAGGCGCACGAGGATCGCCGGCCGGTCCAGAGCGACCTCGCCGAGCCTGGCGAGGAATCCGGCCAGGACGGCGGCGTGGATGTCGTGCTTGTCGCCGCGGAACCGGTTGGTCAGCTGTGCTGCGACCGGCAGCAGCACCGGCATCGCCAGCCCGACGCACGCCATGGTCCAGGTGCCACCCTCCGCGCGCGCCCGGGTGATCAGATAGGTCCACGCCGCGTCCCGGGTGGCCTGGGTGCAGCCCTCGCTCAGCAGCAGCGCGCCGAGTTCGTCCAGCGGCACCGGGCGTGAGGGCAGCCCGCAGATCGCCGCGCCATCCACGCACACCGGATGCGGGCCGGTCACCAGCCACCCGAAGGTCGTGATGGCGGCGTCGAACACCCCGCAGTCCCGCGCGTGCTTATCGCTGCGGCGAAGAGAGAAAACACCCGACGCGGGGCCGGTTTCCGGTAACGACACATCCATGGCGGCAACTCCTGGCAAAAGTGGAATCAGGGCGGCCACCAGAAAGCCAGCCGGGGCGCCTCAAAACCGCCTCACAAGCGCCTCCTGGCCGTTTCAAAAGCGCCTCAAAGGGCGCCTCAAGCGCGGCGACAGCTACGGCGGTCGCAACCCGGTCCACGCTGTCTGAGAGTCGCGTCCGCACCGCTTGAGGCGCTTCGTCTGCGGCCCTTGAGCTGTGGGGACACGTTCCTGCAGTGCCCGGTAACCGAACAGCGCCTCAAGAGGTGGCCGTCAATGGCCGGGGCCGTGAGGCGCGCGGAAAGAGGCTGCGAAAAATACTTCACTAACGACTCGCGACGCTCCGGCGGCAAAGAGGGCGCCTGGTATCGCCGCTGTCCCACGTCATTAGTCGCTCTGGTCTCCGAGTTTTTGAGTTTTTCGGGATTACGTGTCTCCAAACGGGCTTTTTCCCGGAGTTAGCCGGTGACCGCATCCCGTCGCCGGGTTCGCACCGGCGGCACTCGCTTCAGGAGGCCTCATGACCCAGCGCGCGCAGTCCCCGGACGGCCGTCCTGGTCGCCGGACAGACTCACCTCGCCCACCGCGCACCCGGCGCGGTGGCGACCGCGCCCCCTACCCCGGAGCCCGCGTTCACAGCACCACGGCAGGCGCGGGCGAGATCGCCAGCACCTCGCGTCCCAAGCGCACGCCGGCCCCGGCGCGCCGGCGCCCGGCGTCGTCGGCGGTACCGACTCCGGCGACGGTGTGGACGTGCGGACCGGACCCGATCGACGCCCACGCGACCTGGCCGGTACCGATCGTGGAGTCCATCACCGCGGCGTTCACCGAGCCCGGCGCACACGTCGTCCTGGTCGACCTCGACCCCGCACCGACCACGGTCATGCGCACCGGTACGGACGGCTCGGCGACGACCGGCGAAGCGTCGGTGGCGGCGGCGCGGGAGGCGGTGCGTGCGCTCGGCCGCACCATCGACACCGTCACCTTCCTCAGCGGCGATGGCGGCTCCGCCGCGTCATCGCGACCGTTCTGGGCCGACCTCGTCACCGACGCGGACGACCCGTCCGCAGCGCTGGCCGGAACACCGTCGGCCACGGCGCGCACCGGTGCTCCCGGCAGCGCGGAACGAGCGGAGTCCGAGCGCGGCGCCCGGGCGGATCTCGTGATCGTGTCCCTTCCCGCCCACGCCGCCGAGTCGGCGCCGCTGGACCGGCTCGCGCTCCTGGCGGCGAACCGTCTGCGCCACGGCGGCATCCTCGCGGTGTACACGCACAGTGACGGGACGCGGGGTCGGCTGGTCGACCCGACCGGCTCGATCGTGGCCGCAGCCCAGCACGCCGATCTGCTCTACCTGCAGCACATCGTCACGCTGCACACCCCCGTGGAGAAGGGGCGTCTGCACGCCGCGCCGAGCACGGCGGCTGCCGTCGAATACGACCGCGCCCGGCATCGCGCGGCGGTGCGCGGGCTGCCCGCGCCGCACCTGCGCGCGCATGGGGATGTCCTCGCGTTCGCGCAACCGGCCGACATCGGCGCACCGCCGCCCTCTCGGCCTGATCCGGTGACAGACGCGCCTGGCGCTGGAGGCCGCCGGTGACCCCGCCCCCGCCGCGTCCGACCGGGCCGCCCCCGCCCACGCCCACCCCCGTGAAAGGCAGCGCCCTCATGTCCCACCAAGACTCCGTCGGATCGACCAGCACCGGCGCGACCAGCTCGCCCATCCACGGCAGCGACGACCCGACCGTGCCGATCTCCCGCGCGCTCATCGACGCCCTCGACACCGATCCCGCACAGACGGACACCGCGGCCGGACATGGCCCGGCTAGCCCGATCAGTACGACGGGTGCCGTTGACGTCGGCGACTTGCCGTTGTCGGTGTGGGCGACCGCGCAGACGTCCCCGGCCGCCCAGCGCAAAGGCCGCTACGTGCCCGAGTCGACCGCGCATCCGGCGAAGATGCTCCCGGCCGTCGCGGCTCATGCCATCCGGGCTTACACCCGGCCCGGGGAGCTGGTGTTCGACCCGATGGCCGGATCCGGCACCACGCTCGTGGAGGCGATCGACGCCGGGCGCCGCGCGGTCGGCGTCGAGTACGAACCGCACTGGGTCACCGTGGCGCGGGCGAACCTCGAGCTGGCCCGGGTACGCGGTCACGACCACGACGCCGAGGTCGTGCACGGCGACGCGCGGCAGCTGCCGTTCCTGCTTCCGGAGAAGTACGAGGGCCGGGTCGCGCTGATCGTCACCTCGCCGCCCTATGGGCCGTCCACGCACGGGCAGGTCGTCACCAGCGGCACCGGCTCGCAGGACGGGAAGGTGCACAAGTACCACCACCGCTACGGCTCCACGCTGGATCGCGGGAACCTGGCCAACGTCGGCCACCACCGGCTGCTGGCCGGCTTCACCCGCATCCTCACCGGCTGCGCGGCCGTGCTGCGCCCCGGCGGGCACATCGCGATCACCGTGCGGCCGTGGCGCGAGCACTCGGAACTGATCGACCTGCCCTCGCAGATCATCGCCTGCGGCCGTGCCGCCGGGCTGGCCCCGGTCGAGCGCTGCGTCGCCTTGCTCGCCCGCGTCGCCGACCGCGAGCTGGTCGTTCGCGGCTCCTTCTTCCAGCGCGACTTCATCCGCAAACAGCGCGAGCAAGGCCTGCCGCTGCATCTGATCGCGCACGAGGACGTCATCGTCCTGGCCAAACCGCTCGCACCCAGCGGCACCCCTGTCCCGGCGTCGCCGGGCGACGGTCCCACCGCTGCGCACGACCCGGACGCGGGCAGGCGGTGGGGGTCGTGAGCACGCTGGTGCGCTGCCAGGAGTGTGGCGGGGTCGCCCGTTTCCGGTATTCCGCCGCCGCCCGGCGCGCCGTGGAACGACACCGCTGCCCACCGCCGGACACGGCCTCCCCCGAGCGACCCGTGACGCGGGAGGCACACCATGCCTGACCGCCACACCAGCACCGCGGAGCCGCTGCGGTTCGTCGCGACCGACGGGCCGGCGATCGGGTCGCTCTGCACGGGGGTGGCCGGACTCGACCTCGGCGTCGCCGCCGTGCTCGGCGGCCGCATCGCCTGGTACTCCGAGATCGACCCGCACGCGGCCGCCATCCTCGCCGCACGCCTGCCCGGCGTGCCGAACCTGGGTGACCTGCGCGCGGTCGACTTCACCTCCGTCGCACCGGTCGAGGTACTCACGGCGGGGTTCCCCTGTCAGGACATTTCCGCCGCCGGTCGGCGCGCGGGCATCGAGAAAGGCGCTCGCAGTGGACTGTGGAGCAACATCCTGGACGCCATTCGCCTACTACGACCCCGCCTCGTCGTCGTGGAGAACGTCGCCGCCCTCCGTTGGAAAACGGTGGCCTCGACCGTGTACTCGCAGGGCTGGCCGAAGCGGGGTATGACGCGGTCTGGCGTTGCTTACGAGCCAGTGACATCGGCGCCGCCCACCGCCGCGAACGCGTGTTCCTGTGTGCCGTCCCCGCCCCGGGACGGGATGCGGATGATGCCCACCCCGCAGGCCCGCGACGGCGAACCCCGCGGCCCGGTCGATCCAGCACGGCGGCGCGCGGGCGGACATCAGGTCAACCTCAACGACGCCGTCGACTCGGTCGTCAGGCCGTCACAGCTACTGCCGACTCCGACGGCGGCGGACTCGCGGTCGGCGGCGATCCAGACCGTGCAGAAGCCGGGCCGCCCGATCCCGGCAGGGTGCGTGACACTGACCGACTCGGTGCGGCTGCTGCCCACCCCGACCGCCTCCGACGCGAAGAACTGCACCCACGACACCCACGACGGCGGACCGTTTCTTCCCGACCGCGCCCGCGCCCTGACCACACCGACGGACGGAACGTGGTGCGCGGCAGCCCACAGCGAAGAGATCGATAGCTGCCTGTCCGCCGGCGCATGGGGCCTGCCGCCGATACCCGACCGCGCACGACGGTTCTTCCGCCGAAAGCTCCGTGACAAGGAGGCCCTGTCCTCATGGACACTCCACGACTTCTGCCGACCCCCGCGCGACCGACGGCACCAAAGGCTGCCCCGCGCAGCGCGGCTCGAAGGGCGACCTGATGCTGCCCTCGGTCGTCATCGCCGTCACCACACCCACACCGAAGTCCCGAGCGCGGAAGGAGGCGAAGGACCGTGACGACCGCCCGCGCACCGCGCTCCCGCCGCGCTGCCCGCAGTGAACCCAGGCCGGTGAACTGGGGCGAGTACGCCGCCGCCGTGCACCGGTGGGAACTCATCACCGGCCAGCCCGCGCCATACCCGACCCAGCCCGGACGACACGGACGTCCCGTCCTCGCGCCGCCGTTCGTCGAGTGGCTCATGGGCCTTCCCCCAGGCTGGGTCACCGCCACACACCTCGAGCTCCCCCGCACCGCGCAACTTCGCGCACTGGGCAACGGGGTCATGCCCCAGCAGGCCGCGCGCGCACTACGCCACCTGCTGGACGACCTCACCCACCTGCACCGTCCACCCTGCCACCCGCCGACCGGCCCCACGCGGGACAGGCCCTCCCACGTGAGCCGACCGGCCCGGGTGGGCGGAGCCCATGACGCGCCCACCTAGTACTACCCAGGCCTCGCCCGCTGCTCGTCCCCGCCGCAGCCGTACCCGCTCTCGTCGCTGACCCGTGGCGCTCCTGGGCGAGGACACCGCCGAGCCCGCCCCGGAGCGCCACGCTCCACCTACAAGTCGACTTCCTGAAAGGGCTCTTCGCCATCCCCACACAGCAGGGCACTCCGCACCGCGCCTCATCTGGAAGACGACCCCGACGGCTGCTCCCCGTTTCTCCTGCCGCAGCGGTCCAGAAGCAACCGCGTCGGTCCCGCAGGACCAGCCGCGCGCCAACACCGGAACCGTTCCAGGACAGCGCGGGATCACTTGCGCCGTTCCGACACCCCGGCGACCCAGGCCCCGCCGGTGCCCGTTGATCGCGGTCGCCGTCTCGTACGAGAACTCCATGACTGCCACCGAACCCACCTCACAGCGAGGAGGTTGCTGTGCACGACCTCGACCGACGTCCCTCCGCCACACCTGACTCGGCGACCACGGCCGCGCCGTCACCAGCATGGTCGCGTGAACGGCTCGCCGCCCTCGGAGTGACCACCGACCTGATGACCGCCGCCCACATGCTCGGCATCGGCCGGACAACCGCCTACAAACTCGCCCGCAACGGAACCCTCCCGGTGCCAACGGTTCGCGTCGGCCGCAACTACCGCATCGCTGTCGCACCACTGATCGAACTCCTCGGGCTCGACAAAGAGCCTCGTGCCTGACGCTTCCCCTCTGAACGCATCGGAGCGTCCATAGCCGGTGTCCGAACGCGACACCCCCACGGATTGCAGGAAAGGAAAAATCCGCGATGACGTTCAAAGGCAGCACATTCAAACGCTGTACCTGCACCGACCCCGGCACCAGGAAGCAACTCGGGACTCAATGCCCGAAACTCAAGCGTGGCAATGGCATGTGGAGCTCCCATCACGGGACCTGGTCGTTTCAAGCTGAACTCCCCAAACGCCCCGACGGGACTCGCCGCACCCGCAGGCGGCACGGGTTCGCCTCACAGACCGCCGCGCAAGACCAGCTCGACCAGATCGCCGATCTGCTCACGCTCGGCGAACGACGCGGCGAGGCCGCGCTCGCCACGATCGGCGACCTCATCGACAACCGGCTGCGTACAGGAGAACCGTTTCCCACGCCCGAGGCGGTCAGCAAGCAGCTCGACGCAGGTAACGCCGGCCTCGGCGCAATCCCAACTGTCGGTCAATGGCTGACCAGTTGGATCGCGACACGCAAAAAGATCCGTGAAGGAACCCGGTTGTCCTACCAGCGCCACATCACCAACTGGCTGCTCCCGCATCTGGGCCACTACCGACTCGACGTGCTCACCGTCGAGCACATCTCCCGCATGTTCGACGCCATGGCCGAACGCAACGACACCATCACAGCCGCAAAGAGCAGCGACGACCCCGAGGTCCGCAAGAGCGCGCCCGGCATGCGGGTCATGCGCGCGGCCACCATGCAGCGCTACCGCGCCACTCTGCGTGCCGCGCTGAACGCCGCCATCCGCGCCCAGAAGATCACCTTCAACCCGGCCTCATACGTTGAGCTGCCCTCCGGGCGCCGCCCGAAGGCACTGCTGTGGACCCCGGACCGGGTCGAGCGGTGGCAGCGCACCGGACAGAAGCCCTCACGGGTCATGGTGTGGACACCCGAGCAGGTCGGCCGATTCCTCGACCAGGCCGAGGGGCACCCCTACTACGCGCTGTTCCACCTCATCGCCTATCGGGGATTGCGACGCGGCGAGGCCTGCGGGCTACCGTGGTGGAACATCGACCTGGCCAGCCGATCGATCACCATCTCCACCGCGATCGTGCAACTGGGATGGAAAGCCGAGTTCGGCGAACCCAAGAGCGAAGCCTCCGGCCGCGTCATCGCCCTCGACGAGGCCACCACACTGGTGCTGCGAAGGCAGAAGAAACACCAGCACGAACTACGCGTGGCGGCCGGGACCGCCTGGGTCGAGCACGAGCTCGTGTGCACCGAACGCGACGGCAGCCCGCTGCATCCAGCCAAGCTCACCGACGCCTTCCACGCCATCGCCGACGCCGCCGACCTCCCACCCGTACGCCTGCACGACCTACGCCACGGCGCGGCCACACTCATGATCGCCGCCGGAGCAGACCTCAAAGTCGTGCAAGAGCTGCTCGGCCACTCCTCCATCGCGGTCACCGCAGACACCTACGCCCACGTATTGCCCGAACTCGCCCGCGACACCGCCGAAGCCGTCGCCGCCATCGTCCCGCGCGACCAACAACACAACCGCCGCACCGCTTGATCCGCTGCGGAGATCCTTGGCCGCGCGGGGCGCGACCGCTGTTTGGTCGGCGTCGGTGGTGATGAGGTTCACCGGTGCGGCCAGATCTGCACTGTCCAGGATTCTTTGTAGACGTCAGGGTCTTCAGGCTCGGCGACGTTGCTTGTGCGGGTTCGTCGGGCGAAGCTTGTAATCGCCGGTGGCGGGGAGCGGGACGTTTTTGTCGCTGGGCGAGGCCGTTATGCAGGCGATCATGAGGCTGCCAGTGGGAGAGTTGAAGATGTGCTCTTCGTGGGGTGTTTCGTCGATGCCGTGAGCTGGTTCGTGAGTCCAGATCTTGAGGGCTACTTCGGCGGACAGAGCACGGTCGGAGGTGTGGAACAAGGTGCCGCTGATCGTGAATTGAGAATGGTGGACGGGGATGGTCGCGGTGTGCACCTCGACGGGGGTGCCGCCTGCCGAGAACGGGTATTCGTCGCAGTCGTTTACCTCGCCGGGCACAGAGGGGTTGGGGCGGACGGCGTAGCCCTTGCCGAAGCCGGCTTCACGGTACGCGATAGCGGAGGTCCGGTTGGCGTTGCGCATCGCCACGTCGCAGTACATCCGGGTCAGGGGTGGTGTGGCGCCGAGTTAGCCGGGGACGTAGGTGCCTGGGATTCCGGGCCATGTGCTGGTGATACTGGTCTGGGCTTGCCGGATGAACTGGGCCGACTCGGTGATCTCCGGGTTTGATACGCTCTGGGTGAAGATCCCCGTGACCTTGTGAAACACACAGTCGGTGGTACCGGCGTACTGCGGGTTGACCGCGGTGCGTGCGATGGGTCCCGCCCGCATGTGTGTGTGCTTGGACGAAGTCGTTCCCCGAGCCGTTCCCACATAGAAGTAGGGGTTCATCTCGCAGAACGAGCGCCGCTCGTTGAATGCGGGGTCGTTAGGCTGAGGCATGGACTCGCCGGCGAACCGGATCACGATGGCTCTGTGTGCCGATGGTGTTCCACTGGTTGACGGTGTGATCGAAGGTCGAGGTGGCCGGGTTGCAGCTTGGCCCGGTGGGGTCGGGATCCCAGCAGCCGACGATGAAGTTCAGCGGCCCGTCATCCGGAACGCCTCGGCCGAGCCGGAGATTCGACACCATGATCTGCAACTCGGCGGCACGGTCGTTGTTTGCCATATTGAATACGTATGCGGCGCGGATCGCCCAGTTTCCGACGAAGGTGCACTTGCCTTTAGTGCATTTCTGGTATTTTCCCAGTAGTACTATAGCCCGGCACGCTGTGAAGCGATTCTTGTGCCAATAGTCGCCGAAAAACCGTCCAAGTAGTGCTGCTTGCAGTCGTCCGGCGTGATGATGTCGACGCCTGCTGCCTTGGCAGCTCCAGCTGTCGGCGCGCTGTGAGAATTGATGTCGGGGTACGTAATCGCCCGGGGGAGCGGCAGCGGCTAATTGCTGAGGTGTTTTGGGGTGCCGTTGCGGTGTCGTGCTAGCAGCCTTAACGCTCGCAGGCAAAGTTCGAGCTTCGTCGCGAGTTGTGCCGGTGTCATCCCTGCAGTCGAGGGGGACATCGGGATCGCGTTGAAGGCTGCGCTCGCGGCGTCGCCGGGAGTGTTGGTGACGATTGCCTCTGATTGGTTGTTCGAGGACGTCGTCCGTCACGCTCCCGGCGCTGCACCGGAGACCTGGCGTCCGGTGCAGTTCGAGGTCAAGGAACTCAGTGCGAGCGGCTGGGTCAACCTTCCCGACCACCTGTACCACGCCGCCGCCGACGCAGCTCAATCGGGCATCAGCACCGCGCGCTCTGACCACGCGGGTTCAAACTAGCTGTTCCTCGGCGACCTGAAGCGCCAGGTCGATCCAAGTTCATCGGTCTGTAGAGGTGACGACCGACGCCGCGTACCTGTGGTATCTGGGCAGACGGCTGACCATGCTCGGCTGGGCGTCGCCGAGCCTTGCCCGTGCCCGCGACGTGCTGGTTTACTTCCACATTCTGCGCCACAACGCGATGAGCGACACTGGTGAGCTCGACGAGCGGACTGAGCAGGCGGTCGGGCCCACGCAGGTTTTCGCGCGTCAAGGCGCCAGATCACATATTCTCAAGTAGCGGGGACCTGATCCGCCTACGCCGATGAGCGGATACAACGTTTCCTGCGCCGGAGGCGTAGCTGTTTGCGGCACGGATCTACGGCGTGAGTGAGTAACGCGTCCGTCGGTGTTCGCGACTCCAATCTCGGTTGATGACGGCAGGGGAGAGGGCGGGTACTGCGTTGAATCCGGACGTCTCGGACCAGTGCCGCACCAGGCCCACATACGTCAGCTACACGGTTCTTTCCTCGCGTGCAATCTGGTGGTCGGCCGTGGCAACCCTCCTCGTCGGAGCGGGTATCACTACCTGGCTGCTGCTAAGTCATGGCCAGGGCGGCGAGCAGGAGCGGAACCGGCTGGAGGCGATCAAGACCGCTGGGACGATCGTCGTCGGCACTGGCGGCGCAGCGGCGTTGCTGCTCGCCGCGCGGCGTCAGCGGACCAGCGAGATCGCCCTGCGTCAGAAGGATCGAGATCAGGAAGATGTCGCGCGGACACACAGGTTGCAGGAACAGGTCGCGCTGGCAACCCAGGACGACGCGGCCCAACGACGTAACAGTGAACTTTACATCAAATCGGTCGAACAGATCGGGTCCTCGCAAGCTGTGGTGAGACTCGGGGGTCTCTATGCCCTAGAACGCTTGGCGACCGAGAATGAGAACCATCGTCAGACAGCCGTCAACGTGTTCTGCGCTTACCTGCGGATGCCGTTCACTCCTCCGTCGCGAACATCCGGTGCTGGGACCTCCCCGGACGATCCAGCCGAGGAGTCCTCCCAGCAGGAGCTTCAGGCTCGGTTGACTGCGCAACGCATCCTGGTTAAACATCTGCGGCCGACGTCGCCAGTCAGTCCCGGAACGCCGAGCGTTCACCACTGGAAGGACGTTGAACTCGATCTCGCTGACGCCGCTCTGGTCAACTGGGATATGCGGCAGTGTGTCGCGCACGAATCGACGTTCGACAGGGCGCGGTTCTACGGCGATACGAGGTTCGACGGGGCAAACCTTGCCGGCAGTACGTCCTTTGAGGATGCCCATTTCCATGGGCCCGTTATCTTCGACGGAGCGGCGTTCTCCAATGTCACTTCATTCGAGCGTACCGTCTTCGATGATCAAGCGAAGTTCGTCGGAGCATGGTTTGGCAGCACTACTTCCTTTGACAATACTTCGTTCGCGATGAGCTCTTCTTTTCAAGATGCCCGGTTCGTTGACGACGCCTGGTTTTGCGAGACCGAATTTTACGGCAGCACCACGTACGAAGATGCGTACTTCGAGCGAATCGCCGCATTTAACGATGCCACGTTCGGGAATGTCGCGGCGTTTGAAAGAGCTTCCTTCAATCAGATCGCGGGTTTCGGAGACGTCCGGTTCATCGGTCACGCGAAGTTCACCGGCGCCCGCTTCGGCCACCATGCGTGGTTCCGCCGAGCAGAGTTTTGCCGGACGGTGTCTTTCGACATTGCACGCTTCTCCCTGGACCTGTGGCTGGCGGGCGCGACCTTCCACGACGACGCGTGGTTCAGGAACCTCTACCTCGGCGGTGAGGCCAGTTTCGAACACGCTTCCTTCAGTCGCACTGCGAACTTCGACTCTGTTCGTCTCGGCCGTCCCGAGGGCAACCGGACTGTGTGGCCCTGAGACCGAAAAGGCGTAACGATTCCGGGCACGATCACCACGTCGGTCGTCGAGCCATCGAGGAGACGCGGGAGCGGCTGAACCCCTTGAGTGCGGATGGCGCGGAACGAGTCAACGTGCCATCCGTCGAGGAGGTCGGTGCTGCGGGCGGCGTAGCTTGAGGCGGGGGTAGCGAGATTGTGGGGCGGCGTTGCGTAAGGCGGGGGAGATCGGACGCGGTAGTCGGGAAGGGTGTGGGCGCCCCTACGTTCCTCGTGGTCGGCAGTCGCTACGCGCACATCCCGGGCATGACCACGACCACGAATCCGGACGGCGATGGACCACTCCAGCAGATCCGCAACCTGGTGACGGATCTCGATGATCGAGTCTACGAGTTCGGATTTCTCAGCCGTGGCAGGGCCGGCCAGTTCGCGGGCGCCGTTCGATGCCGTCCTAGCTGACGCGGGCATCGAGACGTTAAGGATTTCTCCGCGTTGCCCACGGGCGAGGTGCTACGCCGAAAGGTTCGTGCCCGCGGCCAGAACCGAGTTCGCCGACGTGTGTTGCTCCTGAGTAAGCGGCATCTGAACGCCGGTGCTCGCCGAGTACATCCGGCACTACGACGGTCAACGGCCGCACCGAGTACGCGAGCTTCGCCCGCCACAGCCGACCCACCCCGTGGCAGAACTCAGCTTCCAGCGGCTCGGGCGACAGCGGGTTGCTCGGGGCCTGGTCAACGAATACGAACGGGCCGCGTAAAGCCACTGGTCAGCACCGGGTGACCATCTTATGGAGCTCCACGCCGTCTGGGCTCAAGGTGTCCGCATCACGGGGGCGACTCCGGGGCTGCTCACCAGCAGCACGCACTTCATGCAACTGTGACTAGCGCCGCCAGGCTTCGCGCGCGTCGGGGCAGCCAGCGCCTTCACCAGCACAGGGATGTGGCTTCACGTCGAGTGGAGGGAACGCGGAGCCACCCGGAGAATCTTGGCACGACAGGGCCGCCATCGCCGGGTTGGTTGGCACTGCCGACTGGCGCTGGTCCATCAAGTGGAGTAAACATTCGCGCTGTCCCAGTTGCTTGTCCGCTGGTGGTGGGCCGGATCCATGCATCCGCCGAGGGCTAGGTATGTGTGCTGGGCTGAGTAGTTGGGAACGACGCGGCCCAGCGAGAACGAGGTCTCAGCATCAACGAGAATCCGACGTGGTTCCTTTTTCGTCATGCAGGAAGGCGACGGTGGACAACGGGCTAGATGTGTACGCTGAGTATTCATCCTGATTCACTGCGTGCTTCTGTGATCGTGGCAGGCTTGATGTCAGCGTAGTGAGCGTTCGTCGCGGGGAGGTCGGACTTCGATGCAAAGTACGCAAGAGCTGCGCCATCATACGATCGTGGTACTTGACGTCGAGGGTTTCGGGGCTCGCGCCCGTACAAACCTTCATCAGCGTGCCATCCGGGACGGGTTGTACAAGGTTGCCCGCCGGGCGTTTGACGCCGCTGGCGTCCCTTGGAACGGGTGCTACCACGAGGACCGCGGTGACGCCATCTTTGTGCTTGCTCCTGCCGAGACGGACAAGAGCAGGTTTGTTGAGCGGCTTCCGCCACTTCTTGTCACTGAGCTGAGAGTTCACAACGACACACACGTGATCCTGGAACGGATCCGGCTAAGGATGGCGCTTCATGCAGGAGAAGTTCATTATGACTCGCATGGTGTGACCTCGGCATCTCTGACACTCGCGTTCCGCCTGAACGCAGCGCCAGCGCTCAAGGCAGCACTCGCAGCGTCCCCGGGGGTACTGGCCCTCGTCGTTTCCGGGTGGTTCTTCGAGGACGTTGTCCGCCACGCTCCCGGTGCAGCACCAGCCAGCTATGTGCCGGTCGAGGTCGAGGTCAAGGAAGTGACGACGGTCGGATGGGTGGCGCTGCCCGACCATCCACACTTTCCAGCTGTAGGATCGCGGGCCAAGCACGGGAAGCTGACGGCAGTCGGCAAGGCGCCCGTAGTGAGCACGCCAGCCAGTACCCACCAGCTGACAGGTAGGCCGCTACCTCCCGGCTCGGCCAGTTCGCCACACGTTTCGCCGCGGCAACTGCCACCCGCACCAGCCCACTTCGTGGGACGCAACGCAGAGCTACAAGCTATGACCAGGACACTCGACGAAGCCGCCGACCGGGGCGGGACCGTTTTGATCTCGCCGCTGGCCGGCGCCGGCGGAATCGGGAAAACATGGCTGGCCTTGCATTGGGCGCATCGTGTCGCGGATCGGTTTCCGGATGGGCAACTGTTCGTTGATCTCCGAGGCTTCAGCCCAGAGGGTAGCCCCATGTCGTCTGAAACAGCCGTAAGAGGCTTCCTCGACGCACTCGGAGCCGATCCCGAGAAAGTGCCCTCGGATCCGCACGCCCAGGAGGCCCTATATAGGAGCCTGACTGCCGAGCTTCGCATGCTCATACTGCTGGACAATGCCGCTACGGCAGATCAGGTTATTCCGCTTCTGCCCGGTGGGGATTCAAGCCTGGTGATAATCACAAGCCGCAGGATTCTGACCACATTGATCAGCCGTCACGGTGCACACCACTTGCACCTGAACCCGCTGCCGCCCGAAGACGCACGTGCACTGCTCACCGACTGGCTGACCCCGCACCGGGTGAACGCTGAACCGGAGGCGGTGGATGACCTGATCAGATACTGCCACGGTTTCGCACTAGCGCTCGGAATAATAGCCGGACGCGCACATGCTCATCCCCACATCTCCCTGCGGCAAGCGGTCGCTGAGCTACGAGAACTCGGCCTCGACGCCCTGGACGACGACGATCCCGCAGCAAGCTTGCCCGCCATCCTGTCGTGGTCATTTCTGGCCCTGACCCACGAGCAGCAGACTCTCTTCGTATTTCTCGGAGCTGCTCCCGGCCCCGACATCAGCCTCGCGGCAGCTGTGGCTATGGCGAATCTGCCGCCGTTGCACGTGCGGCGGACGTTGCACTCCCTGGAAGAAGCCTCCCTTCTTGACCGTGATTCCCGTGGTCGCTACGCGATGCACGACCTGATCCGCAGCTACGCCACCACGATGACATGTGATCATGCGGCCGGCCATGCGTTGCAAGCGGCGTTGCAAAGAGTGGTCGACTTCTACCTGCACGCCGCTTTCGCGGCGGACCGAAAACTCCGGCCACACAGACGGCCGATCGACCTTGGCCGGCCACTGTGCGGGGAGACCTTGCGAATCGCAGACTATCGTGCCGCCCTCGAATGGTGTGATTCTGAACGCATGAACCTTCTCGCGGCTATTGTTTGTGCGGTCGATCACGGGTGGAAGAAATATGCGTGGCAGATACCCTGGACATTGACAAATTTCTTCCGAGTGCGGGGACATTGGCAAGAATGGGTGCGCAGTCATCAGGTCATGATTAAGCACAGCATTGGCGAGGTCAGTGTTGACATACAAGCCCGCCTACATCACGACCTGGCCTGGGCTTTCTCGCACATCGGGCAGTGGGGGGAAGCAATATCAAACTGCATGACGGCGCTAGAGCTATTCAAAGCAAATGGTGACGAATATGGGAACGCTCTCTGTCTGGGCCTATTTGGTGCAATCTATACCAAGCGGGGCGAATACGAGATTGCGCTCGGCTACTACCGTGAATCACTGGCGCTCGATGAGAAAAGCGGACAAATCCTTCGCGCGCATGCGCTGCTGGGAATCGGAAGAATAGAAGGCAAGGCAGGTCGTTTTCAAACAGCGGCCACCAACTGTCGCGCTGCGATTGAAATCTACCGCGATGCTGGCAACGCCAATGATCAAGCTCGCGCGCTCGATGCTCTAGGGGAGGTGCTTGCGCTAAGCGATCGTCACGGTGACGCTGTCGACTGCTATCAGGACGCCGTGAAACTGTTCGCCGATAGTGGTGAATTGTTCGGACAAGCCGAGGCTCTGCATCATCTGGCAACGGTGTTGATCTTAATTGGCCATCGAGCGCATGCCCGCGATCGATGGTTGGAGGCCCTGGAAATACTGGAAACGTTGCGGCACCCTTTCCGGGACACCGTTAGGGCGCGCCTCGCCGAGACTGTCGAGTAGCCTCTGGGTATGCCTGGCAAGTTCCGCCGACCGTCTGGAGTTGGGGTTCCTGGTCGGGTTTGCCGCTTGCCGCCTGCCGGAACGTGCGGCCCGTCGCGGTTCATCCCGTGATGCTCACGCCGATGAGCGTGCCTGCCTCATGAGCGTGCCCCGCTACGGATCGATGACCGGGTCGGGCACAATCAGGTGCGTGACCTTTGAAGCGGTAAGTCCGGCCAATCCCTCGCGGACACTGGCTGCCATTGTCAGCGAATTGGGAACCTGTCAACCGGTGGACACGCGTACAGTGTTCTTGACGACCTGGGCGGGGCTAGTGGTCACAAGGTGGTGCGGACTCGCTGTGTCGGACGATCCGCGCTGGGCATCCCGGCAGCAGCATGCCGAGTTCGCGGAGGTGGCTCTTGCTCGCGCGCTACGTCAGTCACCCGTTCTGCGTGACAGGGACACCGTTCTGCCGGCCCGTGGCGCGAACGTAGTGACCCTTCGCGACGTGGATGCCGACAGTGCGGTCTCTGCGATCGTCGAGTTCACCAATACGGCTGCGTCGATGCTCCATTCGGTAGGCCGTCATGCGGGCGGCACTGTGCACAGGCAGATCTGTGACGACGTTGTGGCTGCCCTCAGTGTGCTTCGGGCCGCCTGGAGTGGTGAACAGAGTTCACGATCGGCTACTTCCGGTCATTGCTAGGGTGCTCTGCGTCTCCGCGGTGTTGTCGCGAAGGGTCGAGGCCGGTCCGCGGTAAATGACTTGGCGGATCGATGCGAGAGGGCGTGGTGCCGGTGGCATCGGGGAGGCCGAGCAGGTTCACGAGTGGCTGTAGAAGCGGGCCGGCGGCGGCAATGATCCCTGTGGTCGCCGGTGACCATGACGGGTGGAGAAAGTTCCGCACTCGCCCCTTCGCTTCGCTCAGAACAAGGCTTCCTGCGGCATGATCGACGGCTCTGGATCCGTTGTCGATCAGTGCATCGAGGCGGCCGCGGGCAATGTTGCACAAGTCGAGTGCGGGTGCTCGGTTGATTACCACGGCCCGGCAGCCTTGGTTCAACACCTCCGTCAACGACTGCCCTTTGAGCGCGTAGGCGGGCTTATTTACGCTGAGGTCGGTCCCGACTAATGCTACTGCGGCCCGGTCTGTCTCTCGGCACTGAATGCGTTGGCCATTTAGATAAGATCCACCGCCTCGCGTGGCCGTGTACAGCTCGTCGGTGACCGGGTTCAGCACTGTGGCGGCGACAATCTCGTCGTCGCGAGCCAGTGCAATGGAAACAGAAAAGTATGCGCAGCCAGTAATAAAATTGGTGGTTCCGTCAAGTGGGTCGACGTACCAGGTAAAAGGCGACTGAGCCTGCTTTATTCCCGACTCTTCCGAGACTATTGAATGATCGGGGTGCCTGTCTTCGAGTACTTCAAGAATGGCCTTCTCGGCCAGTAGGTCTGCGTCTGTAAGTAGTTGTGAAGAGTACTTAGCTTCCACTCTTGGGCGTTGTTCGAATAGCATCAACAGATGCCTGGCTGCCGCCTTGGCGGCAGAGACGGCCAGGGTTAAATGCTCGGTCATGTATGCCTCCGGTAGGCGCATTCTTCGGTTTAGGGCTGCTACTATCCGTGTCTCGGCTGAGATAATCTCATGATTTGACGATTGAGTCTAATTGTCGAAATATGAGTGAAGTATAGAATGCGTGGTTTGATGCACGTTCTCCTGCTGATGTTGCTGGCGAACTTGAAGTCGGATTCGAAAATCGCGCCCACCGGCAGGGAAAGGTGATAGGCGTGCAACCAGTGAAGTGCTCTTCGATATGGCCAGTCATCGCCTTGAACAGCGTTGACAACTCGACGGCTTGGACTTCGGACAGTGGTTCGCGGGCCGGGTCCCCGGGGATGGAGGTGCTGGCTAACGAGAAGACCGTCGCCCGGTATGTCGCGATCCGCGACGCCGACGGAGACTCACTGGACCGGCCGTGAAACGGCCGAAGATCGACCCGTTCGCTGAGAAGATCGAGGAGCTGGTCGAGGCGTCGGAGGGCGAGGTTCGCGCTGACGTGGTGCATGAACGCCTGGTCGCGATGGGTTTCACCGGCGTCGAGCGGACCACCCGTCGCGCCGTCGCTCGTGCCAAGCAGGCGTGGAAGGCCGGCCGCCGCCGCCCTGGCTGCCGAGCGCTGCGGAGTTCGCCAGCGCCGAGATGTACTGGCCGATGTCCTCGGCCTTGAAGAAGTTCTCCTTGAACTCCACCCAGTCCGTTTCCCGCGGCAGCGCGATCAGTCGGTGCACTAACGCGACCAGGCGAGCATCCTGTCCTGCACGCGGTTCGTCAGACACCTCAGACCCCTCTGTTCCGCCAGCCGTTCAAGGGCACGGAGTCTGGTCCCAGCGCGGACTCAACTCTTGGTCGCGGCACCGTCGTCACGCTGGGCGCCGACTGGATCTCGGTGCTGGCGACCATGATGATTGTCTCGGCGCATCTCGGCTGGCGATCACCGGTGGCGGGTCCTCGCGGGGACGATGGTGGCGTTTCGCCGACGAGGCTGCTAAGCGCGAGGTGGCCTGGATTTGCGACGAGCCGTTCGAGCTCTGACCAGCGCATGTCCGGCAGTGGTACGCCGAGGTCGACCGGTTTCTGTTGGAGACGGGCGTCGCCGCGGGCGTGCTTTCCATGGGTACCTCGCGTACTTCGAGAAGCTCGCCGGAGCAGGCCCTGCGGTCGTACCGCATTACGGTGGTGTTTTGTTGTGGAGAGCCGGTCCGCGCGTGGCCGACTTGCAGGCCTGCGATGGCGTGGGAGTGCCTGGACTGCCGGTCAGCCGGAATCCTCGCGTGACACTATCTCCACGGCCGGAGCTTCGGATGTCGACGGCGGCAGGATGAACGAAATGGCGGCTAGCGACGATCTCAGCGGTGTATCAAATGCGGACCTGCTAACCAGGTACGCCTCGATTCTGCAGGAGCTGCGAGACCGGGTCGGAGTGCGGACTCGCAACGCCCCGCTGGTCAACTACGCCGAGTACCTCGCCGCCAGGTCTACGACGGGAACCTGGCCGCGAACTGGGTCAAGTCTTACGATCAGCTCGCGGCCGACGACCGTCGAGTCCAGGTCAAGGCCAGAGTCGTTCCCCCGGACACCCTGGCAAGCGCCTCCTTCTCGGCTTACCGCTCCTCCTACTTCGACATCGCTGTGCTGATCACCTTCGACAGCGCCACCTACGCGGTGCGGCAGGCCCGTGAGTGCCAGTCGCCGACCTTGAAGCCGCTGGGCGGCACTCCGCCCACATCAACGGGCGCCCGATCACAATCACCGCTGGCATCCAGCTCGGCCATGACGTCACGGTGCGATTCCGCGCGGCTGCAGTGCGGTAGCCGTCAGAGACGCTCTGCGCTCCGCAGTGCCCCTTGACGTCTCGGCGCCGGGATCGAGAACGTCCCGGATGAGTGCGAGAGACTGCCGGTTGTTCCGCTAGACCGCTGATAGAGGTATTCGGCGTGGTCCAGCGGAGTTCCGGGCTTGTGGCGGTGCGACGGAGCAGCTAGGGCCGCCCGCGCCGGCCACACCATGCTCCGCATGCCTGAGCCCCGAGGAGATCCTCGCGCTCGACGTCGAGGACACCGACCTGCGTAACTCCCGTGTCGGCGTCGTGCGTCAGGGCAGCGCCGGCCATCGTCACCTTGGACCGAGGCGGGCTCGCCGCCCGGCTGCTCGTCCGCTGACTCGGCGACCGCACCCGTGGCCCGCTTCCTCACCGTCCACGCGGCGAAAGGCTCAGCGAAGGGGATCGTCTGGCCCGCCGACCTCGACCCGGCCACCGGGCGCGGTTGGTAAGGCTACGACGCCGCGCTCAAATCGTTGAAGAAGGCGACCGGCGGCTGGACTCCGCACGACCTACGGCACTCCGGGCTCACGCACAACGCCGAAGACGGCCAGGACGTTACCCACCTCATGGTCAAGAGCGGGCACCAGGACATACGCGGCGTCGTCCGCTACGCCCGCCCGTCGGCCGACGCCGCCCAGCGCACCGCCGAGTAAGCCCGCGCCCACCACACCGGACGAGCGTGATGGCTCACCACCTGGCGGCGCAGCGCCCAGCGATTCAGGTATTCGCGGGGCCGTCCATCAGATCCGGCGGGTGATCTGCTCGACCAACGCGATCGAGAGCGACAACGCTCGCATCCGCCGCGCCGTGAAGGCCCGCGGGCACTTTCCGACGAGCAGGCCGCGCTCAAGTGCGTCTATATGGCGATCATGAGCCTGGACCCGACCGGTACCGGCCGGAAATGCTGGACCATGCGGTGGAAACCCGCCTTGAACACCTTCGAGATCGCTTTCGACGGCCGCCTGGCCGCCGGACGCAAGTAGTTTCCTTCAACCCGAGTTACACCGTTCGTTCGTTTGACAGACCCGGCATTGGCCTGGCGCTCGAACGAAGTGCTGCCCGATCGTGAATGCTCGCCTGATATTGTGCCCGCCACGAAGGGCCCGGCAACTTCGCTGCCGATCACATTGCCGCCGCGTCGATCATGGGGAGCAGGTCTGATGCACGGCCAACAAGAACGGCGACAGCGGTGGTCAGAGCGAAGACGTGTGTTGTCGACATTCGTCCGAAGTGCTTTGATCTTCACGCTCTTCGCGGTTGGGGGGGTCGGCGGTGCGGCGCTTCTCGCCATGGGCCATAAGCAGACCGCGCCGCCGTCGTGCACGCATGAGTATCCACAAGCCGAAGTGAACGTTCAGATCTCGGCAGCGATGGCTGGCTTGGACTACCCGCGAATTACCACCCAGACTCAGGTTCGGCTTCCCAGGACGGCGAGCGGAGCCCAGGACTTGGTCGGCGCAGATGATGACCCTGCGCGCCGGAATCTGGTCGCCTGTCTACTGGGGGCGACAAGGAGCCCTCTGGAAATCCGCGAAGAAGACCCCGTGGTCGTGGCAGACGCGGATACCGTGACCATCTCTGAGCATTCCTACGCCGACGTCGTCCCGCCCGATCCCACACGGGCAGCTCAGTGGGATGCATGGTCGGGCATTGCGCGCTTGACTGTCGAAGGCAGCAAGAGCTGGTGGCTCGGCGTGGACGTCCCACCAGGCCTGCATAGAGCGGTATGGACAGTGTCGATAGCTGTGCCCGTGGAATGGCAGCCCGCCCCGCAGCCGCGGGAGACGGTCACCGTCAGCCCAGGTCTGACCCGATGGGAGCGAGTTGCCCCGTTTACAGACGATTGGGCAGCAGGTCTTTGGCTCACCCCGGACGATCGAGCCCAGCTCGCGATTGCCGCAGTTACGCGGCCTGTTCTGCCCTACCTGGCAGCGGCTGGCTGGGTGCTGTCGCCGTTGATGTTTGCAGTCATTGCTACCCGGGCGGTACACACGTGGTCCCGGCCGCTGCCCAGAGTGCGACCACGACGGCTCACTCGGAGTCGTCGAACCGACCCGTCGTTCTCGACGTGGTACCGGTCCTGGATCGGATCACTGTGGTGGAACCGACTCGATCCTGTCACGTACGGTCGTTGGCTGTACCCGCCCTCAACACGGCGGGCGCCCGCGCCGAAAGCCGACGGGGCCGCGCGGTGGGTTCGAGTGCGGCAGGCACTGCAGATTGCCTACCTGCCCCGGGCGCGGTTTCAGTCTGTCGACCGCAGGGTCGCCCGGCGCGCGGTGACGCCCCTGCCGCTGATAGTGCTCGCCGCGGGCGGGCTGGCGATATTCGGCCCGACACTTTCAGCAGGTAAAACGGCATCATCCTTGCTAAATGTGGGCTTGGTGCTGCTCAGCATGTTGCTCGCCGCGATCTGGTGGGTGCCCTGGACGGCGATCATCGGGGCAGGCGGCGGGGCACTTGCAACGCTCTGGCTCGTGTCGTTGACGTCGTATGCTGGTCCGCTCGGGGAAAATATGGGCTCGATAGCAACACGCCTGGCGAGCCTCTTCTTGACCACCTTCCTCCTCCTAGCCGCCGGTGGAAACGCACTGAGAATCCTGGCATGGAATGGGAAACGCAAGGGCGCGCCACAGTGGCTGTGGTACTGGGCAGGACTCGGCTCGGCGATCCTGTTGATCGAGAAACTGGTTGTGGAGCGGGCCAACCAAGACAGACGGGAATGGCTTGGCCACACTGTGCGAATTGTCGAACCGGCTCCTTTGTATCAGTACTTCTTGTGGGACTTGTACTACGAACTGGCTTGGCTGCTGCTACTCGTCGCGGCAGCAGCTATCTACCGCCTATTCGCTCGCCACTGGTTCCCGAACCGTTCCCCTGAGGCGTTCCGTGCAGCCGCGCTGCTGTTCCTCATCGGTCCAATCTGGTGGGACCTCGAGGTGGCAGGATTTTCCGTGCCCGCTTGGCCTCTGGGGCTCGCAGCAATCGGTTTACTGGTCCGGCTGTACACACGCCGCATGCGGCCGGTCCTCACCACTGTCGCGGACCAACCTCTCGACCCTGAAGCACTGAAGGTAAAAGCGGAATCGAAGGACGCGCACCAACTCGTGCCCGGTCTGGGAGCGCGAGCCCTGCACCTGCTCCTGGCGCTCGGCCCGGGTGGTGACCCGCGCGGCAACCTGATCGCCGCCGTACGGGGAGTGGTACTGCCCGGGTTGCTCGCAGGTGCTGTGCTGGTCCTAATCCGTCTAATGACCGCGCCATTGGTTACCATCAACCAACAGGTCTCGGTGTTGCTTGACCTGGTCGGTATGGCAGGCTGGGAATTTGCCAAGTGGCTATTGGCCGCAGCGGCGATCGGTCTCGCCTGGCAGCACCTTCCCGGCAGGCGCGGCATAGTGAAGATGCTGCCTGTATTGCTGACCTACGCTGCGGCTCCGGTTACCGTCGTGACTATCGAGCTGGCGCTCGGGCTAGGTGTGGACTGGCGTGCGACCGCCGACCTGTTGTTGTTCGCGGCAGTGATGCTGATCTTAGGACTGCGCATGGATCTGGCGGTGTTGGCCGAAATCAAGCTGGAGCCGGTCGGATCGAGACTGCGAACAAAACTGCAAAAGTACGGCATCGACAGCATTGCGGCCGCGATGACAGTGCTGGTCACCCCAGCCTTGGCAATTCTGGCTGTATGGAGCGCGACCCAGGGTGGAGATGTGTCATTCCCCAGCGTCGATACCGGCCACCTCCAACGACGGTAAATGCTAGGGGCGTTTCTTATGTGGTGGTCGCTCGGTTGTGAGCGATGATCTTGGCTGTGGTTGATCGTTTGTCGTTGCGGTTGGTGCCGGATGAGTTATGGGTGCTGGTGGAGCCGCTGATTCCGGTGTTTGAGCCGCGTCCGCAAGGCGGTGGCACGATCCCGCTGGACGCTCGCGCGTGTTCACGGCGATTGTGTACGTGCTGACCAGCGGTTGTGCGTGGCGGATCTGCCGCCTTCGTTCGGGGGGTGCCCTTTCAGGAGAAGTCACCGAGGTTGATGGTCTTGTGAGCAGGCGCCGTCCACGGCCCAGTTGAGCCGGACCCGTGGGCGGCGCTCCTTCAAGCCGGAGGCCCTTGATTGTTTGGCCCACGGAGGCTAAGTCCATATGGACGGCTGCGTGCAGTACCGGCTAAGACATGGCCAGCCTTTTCCTGCGAGGGCGGTGGAAGCGGAGCGCCCGCGTGCAGAAGGGTCCGCGTGCTGGAACGACCGACCAGTTAACCGGTTGGAAGTCGTTCCAGCACGCCGTATCTACAGGCCAGAGGCTGGGTGGTGTCGACGTACAGATAGCCGCTACAGGCATTACCAGTGGCATCGCTCGGGAGCCGTAGCCGGAACCATCGGATATGCGAATGACCGACAGGTACTCCTGGCCGCATCCGCGGCAGAACGCGAGCGGCGCGAGAACGGCTTCGGGTGGTCAGGCACCGCCAGTTGATACCGGGTCGTGAGGTAGCGGTCAATTTCCGACTCGATCCAGCAATTGACGGCGTTGTTGCCCCTGCCAATGAACTGGTGCAGCTAGAACGCCAAAAGCGAACGGCCGTTACGACGCTCTGGCCGATCCGTCGCCTCGTCAGGGTGTTGCCGATGACCGCGCTCTGAATTAGGGTAGAAGTGGGCCGAGGTGCTGCCAAGTAGTAGCGCCGCTCGTTAGATTGCGGGTTGCACGCCATTCGTCTGGAGACCGAGACCGTATTTGGAGGCCAGTGGCGGCGGCATTTCCTGTCAACGGTCGGTGATCTCAGAACGTGCCGCCGCCCTGGCCGGGTTTTGGGAAGGGCACCAACCTGATCGAGATCGTTCTGCTGAGGGCCGGACCTCAGTTCTGTAAGTCAGCCGGAATGTGGTGACGTCCATGAGTCGGATCCGGCGGGCGCGAAGTCTTCGTAGGCCTGAAGTTCCCACTCGAGGTTGTCTGCCACGGCTCGCCACCGCGCCAGCGGGCTGTCGAGAAGCTCTTCGGCAAGGCTGTGACCGATGAACGTGGTAGCGCTGGTCAGGGCGGGCGCTACCTCGCTGCGGTTGCGCATGCGTGAGGCGACGTCAGCGAAGGAGTACGCGCCGTTCTCCCCGGCGACGTGGGTGAAACCGTTGCGGACCTTCGTGTACTCGGGCCACTCCTTTGCCCACTGGAGGAGCACGGTGGAGCTGACGTAGCGGCGCATCCCGGCGATGAGCTCGTTCACGCTCGCTTCCAGGTTGGATCTGCCGCCCCTTTGTGGGCGTAGGCCGTCGGCGAGCCCGCACGCCCGCCACAGCACGGCGCTGCCAAGCATCTCGGGCCACTCGTCCACCTCCGGCAGCCCGACTACGTGCTGCACGAGCCCCTCGTAGGCCAGTTGCACACTGCGGTCGGCGAGCGGTTCGCAGAACACAACGGGCAGAGAGCGGTCGTAGTCGCCAACCACCTGCCCGAGGCTCCAGGCGACGAGCGCGACTCGGCTGTGGTCCCGGACGAGCTCCGGCGGGTCGCCGGCGGTCCGGTCGCGCACGGCCTGTTGCACGGCCTGGTTGATCTCGTTGCTCGGACCGTAGCCGCGCAGTCCGGCAGCGATCCAGGCGGCAAGGGCCGCGTGGTCGGCGTCGAGCGGCTGGTACCGCTCCTGAGGGTCCGGCAGGGTGAGCCGGTACGCCCAGAGCGCCTCGTACCGCTGGATGGTCAAGCTGAGCCAGTCGAGATCGCGGTCGATGTCGGCTAGCCGGTCAGCCATCTGTGTGGCGCAGCTGCTCTGGAGCTCCTGGTACAGCTCAGCAAACACCACGGGCGCCAGCCGTGCGGTCAGCTCCACAGCAGCTGCTCCAACTTCTCGCTCAGTGGGGCGTGGGGAGACGGCTGCTGCGCATGGGCATCCCCGGAGGCGGACAGCGCGTCGTACGGCACGGGCAGCTGCGCCAGGGTGCTACGGCTCAGCCTGGGAATGACGCCGCCGGTGATGAGGGTGCCGCGGAGCGTTTGAGCGGGCTCGCTGCGCAGATAGGCGGCCAGCGCTTCGCCATGGCTGCGGTCGTGAGGCTTGACCAGCAGCACGCCCGTCCCGGCGATGGCCGATTGCGTGACCAGGGCTGCCCGTCCGCGCACCCCGACCTCGACAACGGCGACGTCACCGGGCTCCGCGACTACACCGGTCCCCGGCTCGGCCCAGCGCTGCACCTTGTTCCCATCGACCGACCGACCGTTGAGGACGGGCAGGGCGCCTGGCCGCGGCTGCTCGAAGACGCCAGGCGGGTTGCGGCCAGCGATGATAGTGGCGAGTTCCTTCAGTGGAACGCCGTCGTTGAAGACCTCGGGTGTGGGCGTGACGAGGTAGCGGTGCCACTGGCCGTCAACTGGCAGCGTGGTGACGCGCCACCAGCTGCGCCCTTCGGAGCCCACGGCGACGCTGGTCCGCGCGTGCAGCTCTGAGAGCTGGGCGTAGCACGGGTCGGCGGGCGGGAGCGGTACCGGAACGGGCGTGTTGAGCAGCGCGGTCAGCGGGAGTCGCCCGGTAGTGCCGACCGCCAGGGTTCGGCGCAGCGCGCGTCCACGAGCAGAGCTCAGCGCGGCCCACAGCCAGAGGCCGGTGGTCGGCTGCTCAGGGCGCAGCGCGACGAAGTTGACGAAGGTCAGGGCGCGGTGCTGCTCGCCGATGAGGACGCAGGGGCCGTCACCGAGCTGCGGCACCAGGACGTCACCGAGGTGGGCGGCGGCGTCCGTATTCCCGACGCGCAGGACGAGTCGATGGGCGCCACGGCCACGGCGGGTGCAGACGTCACCAGTGACGGTGTCAACGCTCCCCGGACCGACAACAGGTTCGTCCTCCTTCGCCTCGTTGCGCGGCGTGCGCACCTGCACGAGCGCACCCAGCGGAATGAGCGGTTGCTGACCCCACAGCTCGTCGGGCGTCGGTGCGAGCAACGCGGTGACGTCCCAGTTTGCTCGCTCCCGCAGATCGAGAACAGCAGTGACGGGACTAATCACCTCGGCCACCCGCGCCGCCAAGCATGTGCGGTGCGTCGAGATGCTTCAGGCACTCGGTGAGCACGGAGCCGCCGGGGGCAAGCTCCTCCGCCCAGTTCGCCTCGAGGTTCGCGACGAACGTCTCGCCGGGCTGAGCACGGTCAACGACCAGGATCGTCGACGGGATGCTCGTGCCGGCGTACGCCCCGGCTGGCAGCCCGATGAGCGCAGCGACGCGCCACTTCGCCGCCAAGTACGCGCGGTACCGCGCCGCGTCTCCGCTGCGGAACGTCCACCCACGGCTGATGTGCAGGACAGCGCGGCCGCCTGATGTGAGGCGGCTCAGGGCGACGTCGATCGCGGCCAGCTCACCGTCCTTCGTCGTCGCACCGCTGGACAGAGGGAACGGGTCGGGGAGTCGCAGGCCCAGCGGCGGCTGCGTGAGGACCGCGTCGGCCGGATCGCCATCCTGTAGGCGGAAGCTGTCGCCGACGCGGAACTGCAGCGGCACTGGGCAGAGCGCACCCACCGCCGAAGCGAGCTCAACCACGTTGGAGTTGATGTCCGTGCCGGACAGCTGCACCACGGTGCCAGCTTCCACTGCTCGGTCGGCGACCGCCCACAGGAAGGCGCCGAGGCCAGCGAACGGATCCTCGACGCGCGGAGGGACGACGTCGCCGAGGAGTTGAGCCACTGGCCGAGCGAGCGCTGGCTGGCTGAGCAACGGCTCGAGATGCCTGTCGCGAGCCAGGTACTTGCGAACGACGTCGCGCACGGCGAGCCACCGCGTTGCCGGGTCCATCGGCACGGTCTGGTCAGCAGGCACAGTGGCCGGGCTGGCGAAGCGAATCAGCAAATCACGAACCGCGCCCAGGGCGGCATCTGGTCCGGCCTCGTTGCGGTGCCGGTTGCCCTCGGCCCGCAGGTACTGCTGCAGCAGAAGCTCGACGGTGGAGATGTCACGCAGTTCGCCGCCGGGCCGGTCCGCCTCGGCAGGGCCGTCGACCTGCTGCAGGCGGCGCAGGCCGCCATCAGCCTCGAGCCAGCCATCGGGGGTGACGAGGTAGTGCAGTCGGGTTCCGAGGATGTCGCGAGCCAAGGCGAGCTGGTCGAGGACGAGTTGCGGGTCGTGAACCCTTCGTTTCTTGATCTCGACGACGACAGCGGGCTGCAGAGCGCCGGTGCTGTCTGCGGCGAACGCGACGACGTCGAGGCGATGCTCCTTGCGGGTGGTGGGCAAGCGCATGTCGGCGAGGACGAGCGGGTAGCCAGCCGCCCGGAGGTCCTCCCGGACCCGGGCCAGCAGCTCTCTCTCGCTGTTCACAAGCAGTACTCCCCGTCCGTCTTGAGCAAAGCTGCGAATCTTTACACAAACTAACGTCGACCGCAACTCTCCGTTGCAGGCTGCTACACAATGCCGTCCATACCACTTCTCCCAAGGCGCTGGATGTGGTCGTCTGACGTGTAGCTCAACGCCGCGCGTCAGGAGATGGTAGGCGGCGACCTCCGCGGCGGCCTCGGCGGTCGTGAGCAGGAAAAGGTGGAGGCGATCCTGTCTGTCTGCAGACTCGGCCCAACCGGTGGCCCAGATCCGCAGGCCCTTCCACAGGTCAGTGGCCTTGTCAGTCATCTTGGTCCCCGGGGCGCGGTGCTTGAGTTGGTAGAGGCCCGGTCCCGCGTCCTAGTGGACCTCGATGTCGTCGCCCGCTTCGATGGCCACGGACCAGTCGGGACCGGCTCCTGTCTATTCGACGCAGAGGTAGAGCGCCTTGCGGAGCTGATAGAGGTAGCTGACCGCCGACGCCTCGAACAAGTCGATCTGCTCACCCATCCCGAACCGCGTCGCCTGCCGATCACATGATCCGGCGCTGGACGCTCAGGTAGCTATCCCATCAAGTAGCCGAGCAGATACACGATCAAAAGCATTGCAACTCCGGCCATGGCCATGACGATCGGGGGATGTTTCGCCTGCCATGCCGCTGCGTTCACCTGTGCCACCCGGCCTGACGGGCGGGTGGGCACTGTGGCACCGCCGGTAGTCCAGCGTTCGAATGCCGCCGTCTGGACCTTATTGGGGAACCTGCGTCCGGTGGGAGCGCCGATCATCATGGCGAGTTGCTCTGATCGGCAGTTACGTACCACCTTGATCGCGTGCTCCGCGGCGCGGGGATCGTCGAGGTCGACCAGACCAGGTCCGTACGCGACTTCGAGCAGCCGGGTGAGCAGCTCTTCCCGCGCGGTGACCTCGACGAACCGGGCTGCGGTGCTCAGCGCTTCGGCACCTAGGTCCTTCCGCAGGGTTTCCCGCTGCTGCGACAGTTGCCAAGTGGTCTCGAGACGGTGGAGTTCTTGCTCGAAGGTCTGGACGCAGTCCGCCGTTAGCAGGCCGTCGGCGTGGCCGATGTGTCCGGTGTGCCGTGGGGCTTGACGGGTTTCCGGCCGCTTTCCGTACAAGGGTTGACGCTCCTTCGACGGCATGTCGAAGTAGGACCGATCGGACCCGGAATCGTGCGGCTCTTCGAGGCGTTTCTGGGCAGGCATTGGTGTTCCGTGCAGGAACCGGGTCACGAGCTGGGCGGCCAGCGGCGCGTTCTGGCTGTTCGGTGGCACGCTTGTGTTGAATACCGTGCGCCGGACGACGGCAGCGCTCGGCCGGTGAACGGGCACGAAGACGATCTGTGGCAGCCCTTCGACGTCGTGGCGGTCCTCGTAGGTCGAGAACGTCCAAGGCTGATCGGGAGGCAGGTACTCCGTCCCGGCTTCACGCAGTCCCCAGAGCAGCGGCAACCGGTCCTCTGCAGGACAGTCGACAATGGTCAATGGCGTGTAGGCATCGTCGAGGAGCCGGGATAGCGTGGAGGCAAGTTCATGCTCGAGCCGCTGGATGCCGGGGCTGAGCTGCTCGGCTGCCTGCTTGTCCGAAGTCGTGGCGAGGGCGGACGCGGGGATCGGCTCCAGCACCATCGGCTGTGACGTCTGCCAGCCCTGCCAGGTGTCCAGGGCAAGTGCGGCCGTGGTGTCGAGGAGATCCGCCGGGCCGATCAGGACGTGGGCGTTGGTCCGGCCGTCCGAATGGCCGTGGTATGTCCGGCATATGACCGCCGCGGAGTCCCCGAAGACGAAGTATGAGAGAGCACGCGGAGGAGGTGGAATGTCGCTGGCGGTCTGGAGTCTGACGAACCGTTCCAGCAACCGCAGCCACCTCTGCTCGTCCTCTTTGGACAGCGACGAGACGAGAAGGGTCTGGCATCTGTCTCTGTCGGACCATCCAAAGAAGGCCTGGTGGAGGAATTCGTCCGGGTGAGGAGTGATCACGGCAGTCCCACCTTCTGTGCTTCGGGGCCTGAGATGACGCCGGTCATCGCCAGGATCGAGGTCAACGGCGCGAGGACGCGGGCCGGCCGGACCCCGTGTGGGAAATACATTTTGGTGTGGTCGTCGAACTGCACTGGAAGCGCTTCCCCGCCACTCGCGGAGACGAAGTGCAGGGCGCACCGCGCGAACGCCTCGTAAGGTTTGAGTGACGACTCGGCACCGATGTGCTGCAGGTAGGCGTAGGCGTCCCGGCTTTCGGCGCGGATGTCTGCCGCATTCAGGGTGCTGTCGTCGTTCCGGCGCAGCCAGCGGTCGGCGGGCGGCAGGTACCTCAGGCGATCCGATTTCGTTACTGCCATCGCCACGGCGATCCCTGCACCATTTCCCGAGAGACCGTGCAGCCGTTCGATGGCCAGCTCGAACGACCGGTTCTCGCTCACCGCGTGCGGCCCCTTCGCGTCGGGCGGATCCTCCGAGGCTTGCACGAAAATCACCGCCGTGGCCGCGAGCAGGAACCGCGTGGCACGGTTCTGTACTTCGGTGCTTTCGAGGTCTTCTCCCGAGACGTCGAAGAACGTCACTGGACGGGCGCCGCCAGAACCTCTCAGCAGCAGGATGTCGGTTTCGATCGACCCGGGGCGGGAACCCGGCAATGCGGCTCCGCGTTCGAACTGCGCGATGAAGTTCTTGCGGAAAAGTTCATGGCGGCGGAAATCGAGCGCCGACGCCGTCACCCCGTGTGCCTTCAGCCCGCCCAGGTAGGCCTGCCGGATCATCGCGGTCAGCAGGTGCGTCTTTCCCGACGCCGGAGCTCCGACCATACCGATCACCAGCGGGTCACCGTGGTCGGCGTACGTTGCGGGCAGAAAATGCGGTTTTGAGTCGCCGGACGGGTTCGGGCACTGCCGGTAGCTATTGCGGATGGTGTCGGTCCGTCTCGCCGCGGACAGCCGAGTGAGGTCGACGGGAGAGTAGTCGTTGGCTATTTCGTCGAAGACCGCGACCGTCGGGCCCTGTGGCCAGCGGAAGTCGTCGGCGCAGATAGGGCAACGCACGAGCCGGCCGGGACCGAAAGTCGTCGTCACCGGACCACCGCCGTCACCAGCGCCAGGAGCGCGGTCGTGCGGAACGGGAACCGCCAGCGGCCGCGCCGGCCGGTGTGCCCGTTCCCGGAGTGCTCCGGTGCCGGTCCTGCGGCCTCGGGCCCGCGTTTGCGGAGGCTGGCCTGGTCGAATTCCTTGCGGCCCGCGCTGAAGACGTCATCGGGGTCTTCGTGATGGGGGAGCGGGCTCCGCACACGCAGCTTGGTGAGGAGTTCGGCGGCGTGGGGGCGTTGTTCGACGGAGTTGTCGAAGATGGGGGACAGCAAGGAACGCAGTCGCTCCGGATCTCGGCTCCGGTCAGGCCAAGAGCTGTCGGCCAGTGCGCCGAGGTGAATGCGGCGGACGAGCATGGCAGCCGACCACAGGTCGTCACGGATGTCGACGGTGCCGGTGCCCTTGAGCTGCTCGGGCGAGCGGGGCGGCGGCCCACCGCCACGTCTCGCTTCGCCGGCGAGCTGCGCCCACTCGAAGTCGACGAGCTGGACGCGGCCGCGCTCCCAGCGGACGGCGTTGAAGCTCACCGCGCCGTGCACCACACCGGCCGCACCGATGAGCTGCAGAGCGCGGAGCAGTCCGAGATCGAACTGACGGCGCTGTTCGTCGTCGAATCCGCTGGCGCTGCCCGCGACCGGTTCACCGATGTACGCCCGCAGCAGCACGAACGGTTCCTCGGCGTCGACGTTGTAAGCGACGAGCCTGGGGAGTTCTGGTGGGTAGTCCTTCGTGTAGACCTGCCCGAGACGGGCACTGGCGCGGATCTCGTTGTCCAGCTGCGCGTAGCGCCGGGAGTTGCGTCGTCCTTCCTGCCGCGAGACGAACTTGCGGATCAGCCGCTGCTGGTTGGCGATGACGATCCGCTGTTCCAACGCCGCCCCTGGCGAGACGAACTCGCTCTGGTCGGTGAGCGTGATCTCACGCAAACGTCCGCTGACGTCCCGGCATTGCACGACCTCGGTCGGCGGTTTCATCTAGTGTCCGCCCCCGATCCCCTGGCGGACGGACTCGGGCCGCAACGGCAGCAGCCGCAGCGAGCCGACGAGTTCCCCGGCGCTCCACTCGATGCCGGGGTCGGTGACAAGGCGCTGGTGGGCGACGTCGTGCTCCAGCACCTGGCGTAGCTGGGCCGGGGCGAACCGGACCAAGGCGGGCTCGGCCGTCGTGCTCAGGTAGCTCAGCTGTCCGCCGCGGCAGAGCTGGGTCATGTCGCCGTCGACGCGGGCGCGTAGTGCTTCGAGTGCTTCCGGCACCTCGGCCCACTTGCGGGCCATGAGGGCGTCCCGGGACGCCGAAGCGCGGCTGAACCGCGGAGCCATCATCAGACCGGGGCCCTCGATGTGGGTTCGGTACTCGTCGAGCAGCGACTCAAGCCGTTGGGAGTAGCCACCGGGTGGTGTCCGCAGCGTCGCCTCAGCAGCCGGCCACGCTGGGGCGAGCGCGGTACGGCAGAGGTCGGCGAGATCGCCGTGGACCACGTCGTACAGTTCGGCCGGGACCGGCCGCAGCCGGGCTGCGGGATCCTCCTTCACCGTGGTGGCCAGCGAACTCTGCGCCTTCGCAAGTGTCTCGGCCACCTCTTCGAGCCCTCTAGATACCTCGGCGGCCGCCGAGGCGATAGCCTGGCGTCGGCGCATCGGCTGCCATTCCGACACCACTGCGCGCTCGGTTAGCCGCGTCAGTTCGTCGAGGCGGTAGCGGAGTACGGCGACCGGCAGCTCGGCACACCATCGGCGCGTGTTCGTGCGCCAGCCGAGCAGGACCACTGCGACGCTGCCAAGCACGGTCAGGACGGTCACGACGTCGGTGGCCAGAGGCGGCATGGCCAGCCGGTCGGCCTGCACCCGGGATACGAGAGCGCCGACGCCCGCCCCCAGCAGAGCCGTCACGGCGTAGGTGGAAACGACGACGGATCTGGATTCGTGACCCGGCCAGCGATGCACCATGAGCCTCCCCACGGCGGTCCACATGACGGCGAGCAGAGCTCCCGCCAGCAACCCGGGCCAGCCCGCCCGCGCGGCGGCGAGTACCGCACAGGAGAGGAAGACGAACGGGAACACCGCCGGTGGCAGCGGCCAGCGGGGGGCGGGCGGAAGGGCCAGGCTCAGCTGACCGTGGCGTTCGAACTCCTCGATCGCCGTAGTGCAGCCCTGTGGACGGCTGTTCTCGGACGCGAACCGCGTTTCTTGGGCCAGGGCCGGCAGCGACGCGCCTTCGTCGATCCGGGTTTTGATCGCCTGGCGCAGGCCCTCGGCGATTTCGTGTCGCCGTGCCTCGGGCGGGGTTCGGACCCCAAGCTCCAGCACGCTTTCGACCGGCGGGTGCCCCACCTGGAGGTGGCTGTCCATCCGGTTCACCAGTTCGGCCAGGTGCCGGCGGTAGTTCTCGGCCGCTTGTCCCGCCCACACCGCCTGCTCGAGGAGGTCCGCGGCGGGGGATCCGGAGCCGAACAACGCCGTCGCTGTGGTGAGTGCCCGGGCGAGCGTTTCGACGTGGTCCAGCCGGAGCTTCGCCTCTGCTCCCGCCCTGGCGACGGCACCGGAAAGCGCCGCGCCGTCGGGATCCTGCGTGGCGTCCAGCTGACGGATCTTTGCGGCTAGGTCGTGCGATGGCAACTGGTTCTCGGCGCACAGCGAGCGCACGGCGGCGTCCCTGGCGGCCGCCAGCTCCGCAGGGTCGACGGCCTGGGAGACGAGTCGGATACCGGGATTGGTCACCGGTCCGGCGAGCTTGTCCGACACGGCGACGACACGGTCGAACAGTTCGGGCACCAGCAACGCAGAAACTAGGTCGTCGAGTGCGTCGCCAGCGCCGGCCGTGTGCAGCCGCCCGCTGTCGGGCGCCCAGTCGACCCCGCACTGGTCGCCGACCCAGAGGACGGTCGCGTGCCGCAGGGCTGGTGGCACGCTGAGGACGACGCCGTCGAGCGGGTTGTCCGTATCCGCTTCGCCGACCGCGACGCACACGACTGCCGTCACCATGTCGTCGCCCACCAGGGACAGGTAGATTCCCGCATGCTCAACGAGCGCGTCGGCGTCGTCGAGCACCACCACCCGGCCGCCGATCCCGGCCGGTGGGCCGACGGCCCCGGCACGGAGGTCCAGCAGGGTTGCGTTCGGTGTGCTCATCGGCGTCATCCGTCCAATCCGTCCGCTGCGTCCACCAGTTCGCGCAGGTCGACGAGATTCTTCGCCGTGCCCTGAATGACCTGGTCGAGCGCCGCGGGCAAGGTGGTCGCCCAGAATCCGCGGAAGACTGCCAGTTGTGGATCCCGGGCGAGCACGCGGTTCTCCTCGGCCCTCTTGATCTTCAGCAGCTCGGACTGGGCCAGATCCACAATGGTGGTGAACTCCGACGCCGGCGGCGTAGGCGACGTGGCGGCTCCCGCCGGTGCCGACGACATCAACCGGGCCGCGAGGCTGCGGCGGGCCTGCTGGTCGTCGGTGAGGATCCAGTGCTCGTAGGCCTGCAGGACGCTCGCCCACGACGAAAGCGCGCCAAGCGGCGCGAGCTCCAGCTTCATCGGCACCGCGTCCCGGCCGCCCAGCTCAACCCTGATGGAGCGAGGGCTCGCCGGGTCGCCGTCGACGACGATTCGGCCGTCCCAGGCCGCGCAGAGCAGCCGGTGCAGGATCTGCCGTTGGTCGCGGCCGTCCATCAGCAGGTAGTCGGTGTCCTGGCTCAACCGTCGCCGCCAGGGCAGGGTGTCCTGCGGCTGCGGCTGCCCCTGTGCCTCCGACCAGAGCTTGACCACGCGGCGCAATTCGGGCACCTCGGTGATGCCCATCGAACTACGAGTTAACACGACGACCATCGAATCCGACTGCACCGCACGGAACTCGGGTTCGCCGATCATGTCGGACGGCAGCGAGACCTCGCGGCGGAGAAATCGCTCGACCTCCTCGTTCTCCTGCGCGGCCGGATAGGTGAACAGTGCCTTGAGCGGAGCCCGGCCGTCTGGAGCGAAGCCGCCGGGCACGAGTTCTGCGAGCTTTTGCCGGAAACGGTTGAGGTCGCCGTCGGTGACGGTGCGGTCCCGCCGCTGAACCGCGTTGGCCAGCAGGTCCTCCATCCGCGGGACCAGTGCCGGGATGCCGCGGTCATTCGGCCGAACCTGCTCGGTCACGGCCTGCTTGATCCGTTGGCGCACGAAGGCGACGGCGGACTCCGGGTCGCGCCTGCCCTTCTCGTATGCGGTCACCCAGCCCTCCTTGCCCAGCAGCAGATTGAGAATCTCACCTTCCCGAGCGTGGGCCTCGAGGTGCTGGGAGAAACTGTGCTTCAGCCGTTCGAGCACGGTCAGGTAGAAGCCTTCGAGGCCAAGGTTCTCCGGCGGCAGCAGGTACCCGACGCCGACCCGAGACTTGTAGAGATCCTGTGCGCGCTGGTCGAACTGCTGCGGGTCGGTGCGGGCATGCTGGACGAACTGGTCGTGGATGCCCTCGAATTCGTGTATGAACGCCTGCCATGGCCGGCTCCACAGGCGGTGGCTGTTGTTCCAGGCGGCGTTCCAGATCCGCCGTGTCTGCCAGGTGTACCAGGTGTCCTGCAAACGGACTACGGCCTGCGCGGGACTGTCGGTGATTCGTACGCGCTGGAGCTGTATCTTCTTGCGACGCAGTTCGTTCGGCAGGGGAGGCGCCGCGTTGGTCAGGCCCGGCGGTTCCGGCGGTGGTGAACGCCAGCCTTCCAGCAGCGTCCGGAAACCGTTCTGGTCCAGTGGATCGGTCAAGTCACGGTGCCCGAACAGGCTGCGCTGCAGGCGAAACAGGTCGATGTCGCTCAGGAGTTTGCCTGCCGCGGCAACGGGATCGAAAGCCTGTGCCAGGTTCGCGACCGGGGCGGCGAGAAGTTCCGGCCCGCGGTCGATGTTCGCGCTCATCGCGTTGGCGCGTTCAGTGAGTGCCGCGAGGACCGGCCCGTACCCGACGGGAGAGCCCTGAGGCGGGAGCCGCGCCGGGATCGCTTCGAGTAGCGTGTCCAAGCCGGACGCGGTGACAAAGCGCCGGATGTGGTTCTTGTTGGTTTCCGCGGCAAGAGGCGGCACGCGCAACTGGTTGATCGCGTTGGCGAGCAGGTGCGAGCTGACGACGTCGGTGAGTTCCAGGAGCGGGATGGTCAGCGCGGCCACCGCACTGGTGGTCACACCGCGCCGGCCGATACCGGTGTCAGCGGTGGCGTGCCGATCGACCTGACTATTGATGAAGCCATCCGCGAATGACTGGTACAGCCGGTTCGAACCGTCGTCCTCCTCGTCCGGGCCGGACGGGCCCGCGCCGATCAACGACGTCACCAGGGAAACCATCGAACGGTGGAGATCGTCACGGCCCACACCGCCGACGGGGCGGCCAAAGAGGAACGCCGTCTGGACGGTGTTCGCGGCCAGCTGGACCTGTTCCAGCTGCGGGTAGTGCACGGACACTGCACCCCGCGTGCCGTGCGAGTCCAGAACCTCGGGTGAGCCATGCGCGTTCTGGTCATCCACTAGACGGAAGAGATCGACGAGCGCGGACCCCGCGTTGAGGTCGGCCGCGCGGCCACCGCCCTGGCCGCCGTCGAACGCCGACGGCATCAGGACCAGCGGGTAGATCTCAGCGTTCTTCCCACCGCGCTGCATCAGCTCGCCGATGAGATGCAGGTAGTCGTAGTAGACACCGCTGCCCGTGCCGCCAGCGACGGAGAACGCCACGAACACGATCACCGGGTTGACGCGCTGGGTCCGCCGACCACTGAGAACATGCAGTTCGCCCGCGGACTTGTTGATGGCGGCGAGCGCGTCCTTGATCGCCAGCAGTGCCGTGTCGGGGTTGCGCCGAAGCGTCTCGAACAGGACCCCTCGCCCGACTGTGGGGAGCTGGCCGGCGCCGAGCACAAGAGGGCCAATCAGCGGGTCGGTCTCCCGCGGCGGCAGCCAACGGATGGCTTCCTCCTCCTTGATGTTGATGCGGAGGCTTTCGGCCACGTCGGCCGAGTTCGCGAGCCGGGCCGGCACCAGGTCGGTGATGAGGTGCATGGTCCGACGCGCCGCCTGCTCGTGTTCCCGGCCGGGCACAACCTCGCGGCGAACCCCCTGGAGTTCGTTCGCGCTGAGGTCGGCATAGACGAACTGCAGGCACGAAGGCAGCTGATAGGGCAGGAAGTGTGAATCCTGCATGTCGGAGAGAAGCCGTGTGCCGTCCGGTCCGCAGAGCTCTTCGCGCAGTCTCTTTTCCAGCTCGGCACCGACCTTGCAGCCGGTTCCGCCAAGCCCCACGAACAGCATAGGTTGATAAATCCTCATCGCGACAACGTCCTCACAGTCAGCTGAACGGGTTGTAGGGATCGAGGGGCGCGGAATCGCGCCGGTGGGCGTCGGCGGATGGCTCGCCCCGGACGGAGTCCTCGCCGAATGGGTCGTCGTGTGCGGGGAAGGCACCGTCGCCGTCGCCTGTCCCGCTGACCGCCGCCGCGAACGGATTGGGCGCAAGCGGCGGTGAGGGTTCCGCCGTCGGGGAGGTGTCGAACATCGTCTCGGTGGGCACTCCGGTCGACAGTCCCGGCGCGGCGCCGCCGAAGGGGTCGTACCCGATACCGGTGACCGGGACGCTCGGCACTGGGCCGGTGGCACTCCCGCGCTCGTCGAGAATCACGATCGCGAGGTCGGGGCCGATCTCCTGCCGCTGGCTGGGCAGGAGCCGGACGGCCGCCGCTCCGGGAGCGACCAGCTCGATCGTCTGTCCGGCGCGTCGGATTTCGAAGAAGCTCGCGTCGCCGGGTTCCGGCTCGTGCAGTTGTGGCCCCATGAAGTCGGTCCGGACGACGAATCGGAACCGCCGACTGCCCGGTACGCGGGGCTCTAGTTCGGGCCGCGGGTCGTCGCGATGCAGCAGCCGTACCTTGAGGCCCCGCACACTGCAGGCGTCGCGGCGTGCCCGCAACCGGAAATACAGCAACGCCAGTGCCATGACGAGCAGGGCCGCCAGCCCAACGAGGAGCCAAAAGTACTTTTGCACGAGCCCTGGCGCCGGGGCGATAGTCACGGCGTAGAGCCGTTCCGCGACGACGATCTGCGGGTTCTCGTCGTCGACCAGCCGGAGCTTGGCGCCGTTCCCGCCGAGCGGCGAGCCCGCACCGAAGTGCAGTGTGAACGGCATTGTGCTTTGGCCGGGGGCCGCTTGGACGATCCCGGGGTCGACGGTCAGTGTCGTGCCCTGCGTCGGTTCCACCACTTCCAGTCGCAGCCGCGTCGCCTTCCCGGAGTCGTTGGCAACCGCTACGGAACCCGAGACCGAGGCGCCAGGGGTGACCGCCGCTTCGTTGGTGTTGAAAAGGATTTGAGCCTGGACCGTCGCCGGGCTGCTCCGGATGCGTGCCGGAAAGACGCGCGTATCACCGCCGATGCCGATCCCAGAGACCTTGCCGGTGAAGGTCAGCTCGCCGGCCGCCTTGTCCGGCACCTTGTACTGTCCGGTGAACGTCCCGTCGTGATCGTCATCGACCAGCGGCAAGTCCTGTGCCGGGGCGCCGGCACCGCTGACGGCGGTCACGAAGGTGAGGTCCTGCAGAGTGTTCGCGTCCGTAATCGCGCGGCCCCGGGCCCAGACTTGCATCTCGACCGCGACCGTCTGGCCGGGGGAGGGTTGAGGCGGGTTGACGTTCAGGTAAGTCTTCACCGCAGCCTGGTAGACCACCGTGGCGGCTACGTCCTGTGTCGGCACGTCACCAGAGGAGAGGTGGACCCGCCATTCGCCCGGCTCGGGGTCGGTAATCCGCAGTGATTCCGTCTCGGTGGTCTGTCCGACGAACTCGAAGTGCGATCCCCCCGCGGAGCGGCCCGTCGCCGAGACGGGCGTGGTCGCTCCCGGTGCCCAGTACTCGACTTGGATGCGGGGATCACGCTTGTAGACCAGGATCGAAGCGTCGCTGGCGACGGTGGGAATGGTCACGGTCAGGTCGGTGGCGCCACCCTGCGGCACCCGGCCTGTGGCGGGCGACTCGTACTTGACGCAGCTCGCCGAACTGAGGGCCTCGCTGACGGCCTTGATGAGATCTGCCGACGTCGGTGTGGTCTGTTCGTGCGGGTCACGCGCGGCCGGCGTGCAACTCTTACCCTGCGCGAAGCCGCGCAACGCGCTCTGGTCGACCGAACCGAACCCGAACGGCCACACCTGCACGCCGGCCCCGCCGAGCTGCCCGAGCACTTCGGTCAGCTTTGCACTCGCAGCTGCGTTCCGGCGTTGCGGTGTGTCGCCCCAGAACTGGCTGTTCGCCACATTAAGTTTGCCGTCAGTCAGCAGGAAAATAACCTTCTTCTGTGGCCCGTTCGCCTGAAAAAACGTTTGCGCTTGCTGCAGTGCGGCCACGTGGTCGGTGTCGTCGCCTTCAGCGGGTGTCCGCCGGTGTAGACCGCCGATGCAGTTCGCGATCGAGTCGCGCTTCTGGGCTGAGTCGAACAGGGTCGGTGGGCAGACGACGTCGACCGGGCTCTGTCCCGGGCCGTTCGAACTGCCGAAACCGATCACGGAAACGACCGATCCGGGCGCCAGCACACCACCCGCGATCGTACGGGCCGCTTCCTTCTCCTTTACAACATCGGCTTCGTTGATGCTTCCCGATTCGTCTACCAGTATCGAGACCTGGAGTGCCGGAAGTGCGGCCTGTGACTCCTGCCCGGAAACCACAGTGGGCGCCAGTAACGGCAGTACTGGCGATAATGCGAGAACGTGCCATAGGCGACTGCAGGACAATTTCCTTCGAACGGTCATCCCGATCACCCCGCCCGCGACACAATCGGAGACCCATGCATGGAAGAAGCCCTTTCCAGTAACGTGGACGTCATCGACATCGAACAGCCTGGGAGTCGGGCCCGCGTCAACCGCTGTTACAGGGAAGATCGTCGACAGCCGCACGACCGAACCGGCGGAATGCAGCGGAAACGACGACAACGGGCACTCGACGACCTTCACTGAGTCAATAACCAGGTCTTTGGCCTCTAGCGGGTCATGTGCAGCGATCACGCGTGATATCTTTTGACGTAAACCTGAGTGTTACGCGAATAAATTGCCCATGCGAACCTCACTCGAACGGTGTAGTCAAGAAATCCGGCCACCTGGTTCGGATACGGTCTGTTTATTGGTGACGTATTTCGGGTGTGACATGCGCATGGCTGGGCGCGAGTGACAAGATTGTCAAGGTGGGTGGTCGGGACCGAATCCGATGCCGCACACTGAGGGCATGGCCGAACACGAACGAGTGCGTAAAGGCTGGACCGGGTTGGGGCGCACCGCCGACGTCCTGGGGATCTTGGGGTTCTTTGGAATCTCAGCGGCAGTGGTAACCAGCTGGCTAACCGCTGACAATGCCGCGATGCCAACGAACCCCACTCCGCCCGTCTCCTCGACCGCTGGAGCAGGCAACCCGGGCAACTCCACCCCGGCGTCGGCGCCGTCCTCGTCGCCGGCTCAGGAAGTGCGGAGCACATCTCTCTCCGAGCTCTCATTGGTATCGGGAAGTAACAACACCGACCTCAAGTTCGATGACGTCTCCATCCACGGCGCGCGGTATGAGGACAGTTTGCGATACTCGTGCAGCCTGTACTGCAACGGTAAATCACCTGCAACGTACGAAGTCGACCTTGGAGGCCGATATTCAAAATTCGAGGCTATGTCGGGGATCCCGTCGACCGGCGCGGACGTATCGACCAAAATCGAAATCGACGTGGACGGTCAACTAAAAGGCACCTACATGGTCCAGGCTACGAAACCCATGCCCATCGAAATCGCTGTAAAAGGTGCCCAGCGCCTGCGGATCGCCCTCTACGCCCCCGCCCCACTTCGGACTCCGTTGCAAGCGGGCGTCGACTCCGCGGGCGGTGTTCAGCACGTCCTGCCGGATGTCGCTCTAGGCAAGCCGACCCTGCTTCCATAGCAGCCTGTTGTCGGAATTGGAACTATCTCGTGTTTCCGCCTCAGTTGTAGTCTGCTCGGCGCTCACGGCGTACGTCTCGATTCGTAGGGAGCGGTTCCTCCTATGGACGTCTACATGTGTGCGGCAAGCCTATTCGGCAAATTCTCATTCGAGCAGCTAACGCGCCTGGATGACTTCTCGGTTCGCTCCGTGGCGAGCGAGGTACGCGTCCAGGTGACCCACCCAACGCCGTTTCACGTCTTCATAGGGCTCGAGCCACTGCGTCGGCGTCTCCGGCAACGGCAACCCGACCGAAGCCAAGCAGCATTCGACGGGAATCCACGAACGGCTTCGGCGGGGAATCTTGCGACCTTCATTCCGTAGGGTGAACAGCCGAAGCCGATCACCCGCGATCGCGGCGTCGCAGAATTCAGCGAAGGCGTACCGGAAGTCGATCGTCTCGGACGCGGTCGATGTCCGGCCCAGTGTCTCCAGCCGCTCGAGGGCTACAGGGTGTGCCTCGATGTCCACCTCGCGATGCAGGAGAAGCGCGAGCAGAGTGTTGCGAATCGCGATAACGTGCCCCACCAGTTCGGCCTGCTCTAGAGACTCGGTGATCTCCGTCGCGGAGACGTCGCCTTTGAAGAACACTCTCCGGTAGAGGTTGAGGCTACGGTCCTCGAGCATTTCCCGTTGCCGGCCGGCTGCTTTCAGACGGGCGATTTTCTCCTCTGCTTCAGCGAAGTACCGCTCGGGCCGACCGTGCGAGTACCCTGCCGGCCGGATGATTTCGCTGGCACTGGCGTCCTCTACGCTTTGCCTCGCGTCCACGAACCTCCGGGCCATGCTGAGCGTTATTGGCCGCTGCCTCAGGTTCACAGGGGTTGGAGCGATTCGGGCGACTTCGTCCGCTACGGACAGGGCTTCGTCCCAGCGTCGCAGCGACCTCAATGCGTAGCCGAGATGGCGGCCGGCCGGGAGGCTGAGCGGATGATCGGATTCGAACACGCCACGAAGAAGGCGTAGCCGGTCACCCATGGGAGTTTCGACGGACTTGGCGGAGATGAAGTCGAGGACGAGGCGCCCGTATTCTGTCCGGCTCGCACCAGGAACCCATGAGCGCAGCCCTTGAATGGACGGGCAGTACACGATGGCCCGCGACAGCCAGTCGGCATAGTGGGGGTTGTCCGCCGGTTCGATGTCACATTCCTGGTCGCACGCGATGCCGATCGCGATACCGAGGGCCTGCATGATCCCGCCGTTGTCATCGCGGCTTTTGGCGTTGTCGTGGAGCCGCCGCGCTGCGGCTACGGCACGGCCGGCGGCAAGCTGCCAGTCGCGCTCCGACCACCCACCCGAGACCTGGAAGTCGGTGTAGCGGATGGCTTCGCGCACCGCATCGTGCATCCGGTAGGGGAACCGGTCCCCTTCGTGCCGGTCGATCATCGGCCGCAGAACCGCCCTCTCGGCGCAACCGTGATCGACGTCCGCTGCCGCGGCAATCAAGCCGGTGTCGAAGACCCGGAACAGGCAAGCACCTCGGATGGCGCGTTGCTCGTCAGTCGGTACGTCCTCCAGAACGTGTAGGACGAGAGAGTTCAGTGAACCGGTCACATCTCCAGGAAGCACCTGCCTGTTCCCCCCGGCGTCCTTGATGGACAGCGCGACTTGACGTGCCACCTCGATGTACTGGGGCAGGCCACGCGAGGCCGTGACTAGATCGTCCACCACTTGGTCGCTCATCGGCAGCGCGAGCCGGCGACGGCTGTCCCGGATGAGCTCCCGGGTGTCCGAAGGGGACAGGTTGCCGACGAGGTGCTGCCGCGGTTCCCCCGCCGCCCCCGGCACCAGGCCGGGCCAGGTCCACGGTCCGCGGTGAGGCAGTTCGGTCCTGGTCTCGTCGTACCAGTCGTGCAGGTCGCGCCCGGTCAGCACGAACAGCACGTTCGGCATTCCGTGGATCAGCGTGTTCAGGTGCCGTTCCGCCACCCGCCGGGGATCCAGCTTGAGCCGTTCGGTGGTGTCGATGAACACCACGACGAGCCGGACGGGGCTGAGGGCGGCGATCTCCCACGACAGCGTTGCGGCGATATCGCAGAGCAGATCCGGCTGAGGTTCGGTGGGGGTGGGTTCGTCCGCGCACCTCAGGAGGAAGTCCTCGAATCCGGAGAAGGCGTCCAGTGCGATCTTGAGGTCTCGCCGTCGGCGAAGTACGCCGATCAGCTTCCGGACGCCCCGCACGGCGAGGCCAGCCCCGGTTCCCGTCGCCAAATCGACCACTGAGCCGAGGTCGCTGAGAACATCTTTCACCGTCTCGCCGATGACTGCGCCGACCTCATCTCGTCCGGCGAATCGGGGTAGGCCCTCCCCGGGGTGGGCGGCCGACCAGTAGGCGGCGAAGGCGAGATCGAACACCGGCCAGCGGTCGCGGATCTTCGCCATGCCGGCACGCAGGGCTAGCAGGGCGCCGAGCAGATCGACCTGCCCGGCGGAGTCGTGCAGGTCGATCCGCGCGGTGGCGTCGACCCTCGTGGCCGGCGGCGGTCCCCACCCGTTGACCAGCGGAAGACGGCGGTCCACCCAAGCTTCCAGCCGTTCGGACAGCGCGGTCTTCCCAATGCCACCTAACCCGTAGAACGTCAGAACGTTCCGGCGGGCGATCCCGGCTTCGTCATCGCGCTCGACATGCCGCCGGAACTCTGCCAACGCGGTCTTGAAGGCCTGCGACTCGCTCTCTCGATCCGTGAAGAGCTCCCCGGCGTGCGGCAGCCGTCGTCCAATGCTGTGTCCGGGGGGCGGCACTCTCATCGCCGGCCCCGCGTAAGCCGGGGGGACCGCAACTCCCTGATCAACGTAGTCACCAATTACCCACTCCGCGGGTCGTGTGCCAATGCTCGACCTCGAAGCCGGTCAGATAAGCCATACCGACACCGGTCGATCGAAGCCAGATCAAGCCCGCATCCAGCATCGCCAGGTAATTCGGGTCGGTCCGGTCAGGCCCATCGATGAGGTCCCATACCAACCGAGCGCCTCCGCGTGCTGCTTCACCCCCTGCCGGCAGGACCGCCGCCGCCAGCCGCGCCGTGAAACCGGCTGGATCCGCCTTGGCCAGCGGGTACAGCGGCAGGTAGATGAGCGCGGCCGCGTCGAACGACGCCGGGGCGTTCGGGCTGCGCGTTTCCGTGCGGATATACGCTAGAACTCGCTCGACGATGTCGGCTGGCAGGCCGGGATCATCTCGCCGTTTGCCGAATAACCCCATTGATCGCCTCCTCGGCACTCACGTTTGACAGCACTAACACCGGACAGGTGTCGTCGGCGGCAACGCCTCTGTTACCCGGCCACCAAGGCGATATCACTCCGTAACCCGGGCGGGTGGGTTGCGCGATTTGCCGGTCCCGCGGCCGGCCGGGGCGTGCTTGTCATAGCCGAAGTGATCGGTGGTCTCGCCCTCGAGCGCGGACTCCAGCAACCGCTTGGTCAGCTGCTGCAGAACCCCGCCCTCGCCGGTCAGCTTCAGCCCGCTGGCCTTGGCAGTGCTCAACAGCTGCGCGATGAGCTGCTCGTCCAAGCCGTCCAAACCCATGTCGGGCTTCGAGTCCTCAGCGTTCTCCACGTCGGGCATTATGTCGGTCATCAGGTGCACTTCCATGATCGGGAGTTGCACCGCTCGTTTTACAGTCCCGAGGTCCTAACGGAATCTGCTGAGGTGGCGGTCGCAGATGATGGTGGTGAGGCTGAGGAAGGCTTCGTGGATGTCGTCGCGGCGTTCCCAGCGGATGCGTAGCTGTTTCATGCCGTGGTACCAGGCGATGGTGCGTTCCACGACCCAGCGGGTCGTGCCGGGTCCAGAGCCGTGAGGTTGCCCACGGCGGGCGATCCGGGTGGCGATTCCCTTGGCGCGTAAGCGTCTGCGGTACCTGTCGTGGTCGTAGGCACGGTCGGCATAGACCGTCTTCGGGCGCCGGCGGGGACGCCCGCGTCGGCCGTGCACATCCGGGCCTGAATCTCTGGCAGAGAACGGGAATTGCTCTCAGCCGTGCCCCTTAGCTCGCTGCGTGAGCCAGCGCCGTTACAACATGAGCAAAATCTGCGGAATCCACCCTGCCCGAAGTTCGGGCGAGACGTTGTTCTGAGAGACGAGTCGCCTACGGGCGGAGCAAAATTCGCCTCGCACGACCACCCCCAACGGAACAGCAGCGCGCTTCTCGTCCCGGCTCCGGTGTAACGCCCGAGACCACTGCCGCGACGGATACGTCAACCTACCTGGAAGAGGCGGACATGGCCGACAGCGTGGAATGTGCATACTGCGGACAGAAGAAGTCGGAACGCGTGAACACATGCCCGCACTGTGGCAACGGCTGATTTAGTCACTCATCGGACACGGATCTGCATGACCTGTCCCTCAGGGTCGACCCTGGCATCGAATCGACCCTGGACGACGGTTCCCTCGACAGACCAGGACTTGTCCGCCAACTGCTCCGCCCGCGACACCAGCACCCCGGGGTGACCGGCTGACTCGAGCCACTGGACAGCGGTCTCAGTGACATCAGCGGCCGAGGGCTGTGGGCGCTTTACCAGGAGTCCCCGGGACCGCAATTGAATGCCGACGGCTTTCAACATGTCGTAGCTGAAGTTCCCGGACACACCGGCCAGCACGGCATCCCTGAGAAAATCGGCCACGTTCAACGTGTGTGCTCTCCCGGACAGCTCTTCGTCCGATGAGCCCTTGTCGGCGAGTCCGGTCAGAACGAGGTACGAGCCGTCGTCCAGCGGCAGGTTCAGTCGAGTCACCAACACATGGTGGCACGGTGTCTGACCTCCAGCACCGAAAGGATCACGTGAAGATTCCCAGCAGTCCTCGATGTGTGTGGTGGTTGGGTTTCTGGCAGACCGCTGGGCATGTGCACTGGTGGCTGTCATCGGATCAACCGGATGTCGAGCCGCCGGAGGTGGGGTCCATACCCCGCCATCGGCTCACCTCACTACTGAACGCCTTGATGTCCGCGCTTCCCGGCCTCACCACGCGTGAGCGGATGGCCCTCGCCGAGATCGACTACCACATCGAACAGGCCGTGTTCCCGACTTCCGCGACATCGAACACCCCCGACGCCGTTATCGGTCAAGAAGAGGCAGATGCGGTGGCTGCTGTTATCGCTGACCGCATCGAACTTCTCGCCCGACGGGCCGCTGTGCTCGACGGCGCCGCGCGGCGCTCGTGGACGGGGGCGATGGTCGACTTGGCGGACAACGTCGCGATGCTCAGCGAACTCGGGTCGATGCTGCTGCCGCCGGTTCTCCGAGACCGGCTCGGACAGGCAGAGCCGAGCACTACGACGGTCGTCATCGCTCCCGGCCCCGGCTTGTCCTTTGTGCCGTGGGAACTGCTGGTCGTGGACGACGAGCAAGACGTCCGCTTGATTGAGCGCGCGAACGTCCTGGGCGGCATCAGCCCTGGCCTGCTGGTCAACGTAGCCCGTCCGGCTGCCCCGTTCCTGGGCGGCGGTCCTGCGCTGCGCGTGGTCGACCCCATCGAGGCCGGGAGTCGAACCGGTGGCGGGCGCATCTACCCCGACGGGCTACCCGACGAGTGGCACGACAGATCCGACGCGGAGAATATGGTGCTCGGCGCAGTCACACCCGCGGGCTGCTCACCGGCCGAACTGGGTGAAGTGTTGAGGGCCCGGACGTGGTCGCGGCTGGTGTTCGTCGGCCACGCCTCAGCGGCTGACACCACGATGCCGACTACGGCTGGCCTCGAGTTCGCCCCCGATCGCAACTCCGGGGAGGGACGGCTTACCGCCGGGAGGTGGCTGCGGGAACCCGAGAAGTGGCCCGCGCCTCGACGGGTGGCGTTCGTCGCGTGCCAGTCAGATGACGCCGGGTATACCGAGCAGCTCGGTCTGACGCTGGCAGCTCTAAATGCGGGCGCGCGCACCGTGACAACGACCCGCTGGAGCCTGCCCAGCGACGGCTCGGAAAACCTGGTCTCCGGGGGAGCGGGAATCGGACGTGCCACAACCGCACTCGCTTTGGCCGTTGACAAGGCGTTGACGACGAACGACCCGGCCAGTTCGGTGTGCGACTGGCAGCGCGACCGGCTGCGTTCGTGGCGTTCGGCAGTCACCGACGCCGAACGCCGCCTGCATGCCCCGCTAGTGTGGGCCTCGTTGGTGACCTACGACGTACCGGAGGCTGCGATCGCCTCGATCCCGGTCACCGACGAGCCGGTGCCCCGGCCCTCCGCAGCACCGGACGCGGAAGACGAAACGGAGTACAAGCCGCCGCGGAACGCGACCGAGGCAGCGAGCCGGTTGGCGGCCGGCACGAAGGCGTCGGAGCGTGCCGACTGGAGCGGAGCACGCAACCACTACCTGGTAGCCCTCGCCGGGTTCCTGGCAGCCGACGACCGGAAGGGCATCGCGGACGCAACGACAAACGTCGGAAACACCGCCTACTTCCTGGGCGACCTCGATGAGGCCGCACGACGCTACCGCGCCGCTCTGCCGCTGTACCGCGACCTGGACATGGAACGCAGCGTCGCAATCGTGGAGCAGAATCTGGGCAACGTCTACTACCAGCGCGGTGAGCTGGACGTTGCGGCGAACCAGTACCGGAAAGCCGCCGACGACCTGCTGAGCGGTGGTTTCCAACGCGAAGCGGCCGACACGCTGGTGAACCTTGCCGCGGTGCTGGTCGACCTGGGCCGACCGCAGGAGGCCCTAATACACCTCGACCGGGCCGGTGAGCAATACCGGGAGACCTGCGGAGAAGACGAACTGGCGAGCAAGCTCGCCGAACTGGACCAGAACTCCGGGTTGGCCCTGGCGGAGACGGAGTCGTTCGACCTCGCGCGGGAACACCTGCTGTCCGCCCTCCGCCACTGGACCTCCGTGGATCCGTCGGAGAACCAGGCCGCCCGCACCAACCACAACCTCGGCCTCGTTGCGTTCCGTGCGGGAAACCTGGCAGAGGCGCACCTCAGGTATTCCGAGGCGCTGGCTTACTTCTTGACCGTGGACAACCACCACGATGCCGCCGACACCCGACTGGGGCTCGGAACTGTGGCCCGCAGGCGTGGTGAGGAGGAAGAAGCGCGGGCGCTCTTCCGTCTCGCGCAGCAGCACTATCGCCAGACCGGGCAGTGGCTGGCCCGCGCGCGGGCACTGTTCAACGAGGGCCTGACCTTCCCGGAGGACAGCTTCGCCAGATTCGCCCTGCTGGGTGGTGCCTGGGCCGCGATGCAGTCGATGTCGTGGCGACTGCCGCGGGTCGCCGAGCGCGCAGGGTGGCGTGCCGCCATCGACCACGCCACTGATGATTTCCTGCGATCCGCTCGGCTCGGCGGTCGTAACCGTCACTTCGCCGAGATCGTGGAGTCGCTGCGCATATCCGGGACGCTGCGCCGAGTCGTCGAGCCGGTACAGACACCGGGAACGTGGGACAGCGACCAGGATGAATTGCGCGTAGAACCGCTGCCTCCGACGACTTTCTCCTCCGCTCCTGTCCCGTGGACCCTGTGGTCGGCCGCCGACGAGGTGCCTTGCGATGCGCCACCGTGGATCGAATGCGGCTGGCCGATCGTGCTCGACGACGTGGTTGAACGTGCGCAGGAGATCCTCGTCGCCGCGGGAGCCCGCCCACTGCGCAGTGGCACCGTCTCACTGCTTTCCCTTCTTCAACGGCATTCCGATGACCGGCCAGGCATTGGAGATCTCCACTGACCGACCCTATTCGGCGTTGAATACCCAGCAGAGAAAGGATTACAGATGACCACATTGAGCATCAGCCCCGCCGCGCGGGGAACGCTGGTGGAAGCGCTCCACAAGCTTGTGGACGCATCAGGACTCGTCATCACCGTCCAAGGAACCGAGCGAATCGGGGACATCAAGAGCGCCATTGCCCGGGTGGCTCCCCGCCTCGTCGAAAAGGTGGAGGTCCGCGCCAATGGGCTCATCGTAAGTGAAATGGCTCAGTATCGCGTCATTTGGGGTGTCGTGCAATCGCCGGGCGGGAGCCTAGCTGTCCTGACCCCGCATTCGTTGTACGAGAACCAGAAGGTCAGTGACTGGAGTAGCTTCTTCCGCGTGGAAGTACTCGACCCGATCGTCGGCCTGGCTTCCCAGGGTTACTCCACAGGGAGTGGTGGCAACGGAACAGTAAGTGAACCGGCGTTCGCCGACGCTTTCGCGAACGCCTACGCCTGAGCGACCGTCCCCTGATCGTGCATCCTCACAGCGTCTTGAGCAGGCGTGGGAGAGGTCGCCACCACTGACTCGCTCATGCCCCTCCCGCATTCCCAACGCGCAGTGCCGATACCTCGGCACTGCGCGCCCACCACTCGAATGCCTGCCAACCTTGGCGATCGATGAGATCCTGAGGTTGCCGCCTGTGAAACGGCCACCCTGATCCCAGATAGTGTTCTGGGGAAGGATGTCCCCGTGTCACGTTCGTCGAAGTATCCGGAACAGTTCCGCAAGGACGCGGTCGAGTTGGTCCGTTCCTCGGATCGCCCTTGTGTCTGGTCGCCCGCGAGCTTGGGGTGAGCCATGAGACCCTGCGCAACTGGGTCAAGGTCGCTGAACGCGGTCAGGCGAAGCCAGCCGATGCGGCGTCGGAGGACGAGCTGCGTGCGCTGCGCAAGCGGGTGGCGGAACTGGAGGCGTAGAAGGAGATTCTCCGCAAGGCAACCGCCTATTTCGCCAAGGAGATGGGTCGTTGACCCACAGCTACAGGTTCATCTGCGAACACCGCGCCACTTTCGGCGTCGCCCGGCTGTGCCGAGTCCTTGAGGTCCGTCGTCCTGGGTTCTACGAATGGCTCACCGCGGCCCCCGCACGGGCCGAACGAGCCGCCCAGGACGGACTAGTTGGCAACGGAGATCGCCGAGGTCCACACCGGGCATCGTGGCGCGTACGGCCGGCCGCGGGTCACCGTCGAACTGCGTCGCCGTGGTCGGCGGGGCTACCACAAACGCGTCGAGCGGATCATGCGCGAACGCGGGATCACCGGCATCACCCGGCGACGGCGTCGCTCGCTGGCCAAGCAGGACACGGCCGTCGCGCAGCACCGAATCTGATCGGCCGGGACTTCACCGCCGACGCGCCCGGCGAGTGGTTCGTCGGCGACATCACCTACCTGCCCACCCAGGAAGGCTGGCTGTATCTGGCCACCGTGATCGATCTTTACAGCCGGGAAGTGGTAGGCCACGCGATGGCCGAGCACATGCGCGCGGAACTGGTCTGCGACGCCATCACTCTCGCCATCGGCCGAAGACTGAGCAGCGCAGACGCGGTCTTTCACTCCGATCGCGCCACCCAGCACACCTCGGCCGAGTTCCGCGGCAAGCTCGACGCCGCGGGCATCCGTCCGTCGATGGGGCGTGTCGGCTCGTGCCACGACAACGCGGTCGCGGAGTCGTTCTTTGCCACCCTCAAAACCGAGATCGGAACCCAGGTCTGGGCCAGTCGAGATGACGCCTGACGAGCCGTGTTCACCTACGTCGGCTACTACAACCACGACCGTCTACATTCGACACTCGACTACCGAGCATCGCGCGAAACCTGCATAAGCTATTGCTGAAACCTCGCCCTCGTGGCATAAACCCCCGGTGTCCGATTCCGGGGGCAACCTCAGTCTTGGACTGAAGTGCCAAGATGACCGGCAGGAAGGTCAGAAGAAATGCCGCCAGCGGATAGAGTGCGAAGAGTCCCCAGTCGTGACGCCGCGTCGGTCCTCTCTCTGACGGAGGGCCTTCGTCGTTGTCGGGCGGCTTGAAAGATCGCCACCGGTGGCCCCTTCCACACAGCAGCGTGTACCTCATCGCGGTGACATCGCTGAGTCCCGTGTTCTGCTCAAAGGTCGATTTCTTGGCATCTCGTTGTTAACGCATCGTCGCATTCGACGCTGTGTCGTTACAAACGAGAGTATCGTATCGCGGATTGACTGGGCGGTGACAAACCCCTTAGGCAGCGGCCTCAAGAATGGGTGCTTGATCGAGCAAGAGCGATCACAGAGCGCGGCACCGCCCTGTGGCGCTCCGGCCGGCGCACGGCAGCGACGTGTAGAAGTCTGGTGAATCGTTACTTGAAGATCGGCGAGCATGGCGACTCGGCGGTTGCAGCAGACTGCTCGCGCTAGTGATGGCTGCCAGTCTCTTGTGTGAGGTGCTCACGGACATAGTTGTCCGTGAGCACGAAGACATCTGTGGATGGGAGTTGTCAACGTCCCGACTCGTTCGTGAGTCGGAGCCGTTGTCGTCGCTCGGCCCTATGCTCGGAGGGGTTTCAAGGGGACAGAAGCAGGACAAAGCCAACCCGGAGGGCATCGGAACGGACCGCGCAAGCTAGAAGAATCGGTCATTAGTTCGATCGCTCGCCGTTAGATAGGTGTCATGCGGTATCCCCAGGTCAACGTGCTAGTAACTGGTTTGTCGGTGCTTGTGCCTGTTGGGCCAAGTGATGCGCAAGACCCGATGCTCGCAACTGTATGTAGTTGCCCTTAAGCTCAAAGTGAGAGTTTGTAACGAATTAGGCGGCTATGAGCGTTGCCCCGGTTGGGTGATGTAACTATGCAGACCACCTTCCGATGTATGTACCGTGTACGTACACGGCTGTCGGCACTGAAGGGAGGGGCTTGATGTCAACCGAGGAATCCGCCCAGCGAGCACCCCGCGAGGGAAGGCTGAACCTACGGGCCAGTAGTCGGCAGGAGACCCTGTTGCGTCACGCTGCAGCAGCCACTGACCGTTCGGTTACGGACTTTGTCCTCGACTCGGCTGTCACCCAGGCTGAGCGAGTGCTGGCCGATCGGCGCTGGTTCGTTCTAGACGACGAGCGGTGGCAGGAGTTCGAACGCTTGCTTGAGGTGCCGGTGCACGAGACGCCGAAACTGACAAAGCTGTTTGGCAAGCCGAGTCCGTTCTCGGGCTCCGACGGTGGCTCATGATGAGGGGGAGGACGACCAGGATGCGGTTGTCCTCCCGCCTCGAAAGCTGGAGCGGCGTGACGGCGCTAACGCGCAAGGTTTCCAGAGTGGTGCTGACGAGCTCGACGAGTGGCTAACGAAGTTCGCATGGGTCAATCAGAAAGCGAACAACGCAATCACCTACGTCACTATTACTGGCACAGGCCGCGTGGTTGGCTACTATGCAATCGCTGTCGCCGGGGTCAGCAAACAGAACGTTCCAAGAAAAGTTGCAGGACCCAATCCTCCTGCCGAAGTGTCATGTATATTGCTGGCTCGACTTGCGGTTGACTGGGGCTATCAGGATAAAGGAATTGGACAAGCACTTTTCGCTGACGCGATGAAGAGGTCACTGCGGCTGTCACGAGCTGTCGGCGTTCGAGCTATGTTGATTCATGCGCGCGACGAGCGAGCCAGGGACTTCTATCTCAAGCACGCTGATCTCATGCAGTCGCCCACCGATCCTCTGCACTTGATGATTCCCATGCATCTGATCGAAGCGGGGTTGAATGAAGCTGGCATCTTCATCTCGGACAGGTCCGCGGAAGGCGCTGACTGGAACGAGGATGTTAGGCCCGAGGATGACGACGAGGGCGACGATGCGCAGCGAGCGCTCAGTCCTGCTTGACGTCGTCTAGAGGTGGAAGCGCGGCCAGTGCTTGGGATGCCCACTTCTTGGCGGTAAGTGAGGCGATGCGGAGCTGGGAGCCAGGTTTAACGGCAAGATCGTCAGGCTGCCATAGCAGGTATTCGAGTTTTTCGGAAAATGATGGCAGCAGTGTCTCCAGAAGTTTACGTGCGGACTGAGCTTCGCCCATGCGCCACAATGCTGAGATCTTGTTGATCGATATTAACTCGCTGGGTAGCATGGCTTCGGGTCGGACGCGTTCGATCACGGACAATGCTTCGGTCGGATCTATTGAAATCAAGCAGAAGGCGAGCATAGACCGAACCTCGTTGAGGCCCGGATATGTCCGAAGGACGGTCCGCAATGTGGTGACCGCCTTGGCAGTGAAGCCGCGTTGCAGCAGGAACAACACTTGGTTTTTGAGCTGGTCGTGGGTGATGTCGTCGACCGCAGTCTCGTGGTCGAGCGCAAAAGAGGCTCGAGACACGATCGCTTCCACGATGAGGCCGGTGTGGGAAGGGCGTTGCGATAGTGTCGAGACTGGCAGGCCGGCCTCGGCTGCGGTGGCTTCGGGATTGCTGGAGAATCTGAGCTCCCAGTAGAGCGAGGTGCGATGCCACGTGCTGTGGTGGGTTTGAGAGAACCTGTCCATGATCCAGAGGATCGCCTCGCGGCCACCTCGAATGTTTAGGTCTTCTTCAGTCAGAGCGTCGTGAGGCTCTGCGTCGAGTTGCCAAGCGACGATGTCGCGGATGCACGCAGTCTGAAGCCAATCGTCGATCTTGTCGGAGAAGCCGCCGCGCCACAGTGCGGGCACCACGCTCAGCAGGTCGTCGTTGGGAAGGGTTTGTTGCCCGGTGGCGGAGGAATCAAGGCAGGAAAGGGCCAGGTCGAGCCAGTCCTGCACTTCGGGAACGGGGCTTGATGGCTTGGCTGCGTCGTTGAAGCGAAAATGCGCGATGACAAACGATGTGATCATGAGTCGTAAGTGACGCGCGAGTCCGACTCTTACTAGGGCATCGGGCGGGAGGCCGAGTTCCCCAATGTGTGCCAGTGCCTTCGTCACGCGCACCATTCGCTTGGCGGGATATTTGGTTGCCCAGGGCGGCTCGGTAATCTCATCGACGACGGTGCGCATTAACGCTGGTAGAGGCCACTCTGCGCTGGGAAAAGCGTCAGGACCGTCGACCTTCAGGAAGGCTTTGGAGACGTCGAAGGTCTGGGCGTCGAACCGCGTTTTGTTGTCGGCATCAAGACGTGCAGCCAGAGCCTCACAGCGGCAGGATGGACCGTTTGGCGAACTGAGAGCGTGCCCGCTAGCACTGCATGCGTCGGCGAAGTAGCGCGCAGCCTCCGCTACCAGGTCGTCGTCCAAACTTCCTCCCTGACGCGTAGTCACAACGGTCCCCGCTCGGTCCTCCGTGCGTGGAGGTATCCCAGCTGGCTGCCTCAATGTTACCTCCACCAGATACCGATTCAATGATTGAGCTAAATGGGTGAATATTCGGCGGCGAAGTAACGTGCCGGAGACTTGACAAAAAGAGGACAGAAGCAGTGGTGGTTAGCTTGGTTGCCATACGATGACTGCCACCTGGCCTGCCTTTTGGCATTCAGGAGCCGGCAGGAGTGTAGGTGCATGGCCGCCAGAATCAAAATCGACCGGAGACGTCGATGATGGTCAAAGGGCCACCAAGATCGCCAACGCCAACGCCAAGAGCACCAATGGAGCCGCGCCGACGTAGACGGGACCTCCACAGCATCATCGGGACCGTCTGCCCTCGGGGCCGGGGGATCGTGGCGACGGCCGTCGATGCCGAGTTCGCCGCGGATTCCGGTGGCGCAGGTGCCGTTCGTGATCGAACCTCCGTCAGGTATCTGTCTTGACGAACAGCACTCTGTCCGCGCCCGCCGACCATCGGCGCGCCAGCCATTGACAGTCCACCGGCACGTCAGCAGGGCGGTTATGGCCCAGACGGTGCCCACGTTGATCTCCCTAGAGAGTCCAGGTTTCCGGCCGCGCAGGGAAGGGCTGTCAAGGATCCCGTGTGCGGTCGTGGTCCACGCGAAGGGGCCAGCGCCTATCGCCCTCGCATCGGCATGACAGAGCGTTGGGTTCTGTCCTTATTAGGTTGGCTGTTGTTATCCGGGGAAGGTGTCGGCGTTGCTGAGGCCGGACGGGACTGTGTACTCAGCTGCTTATCTCGGTGAGTCGGCGATGACCGGCACCCAAGGTCGACAGGGCCGGCTGGACCGCGGGCGTGTGCTCGGTCGAGGCTGGTTAGCTTTGTTGAGGCTGGCCTGTAGTCCGGCGACTTCGCCGAGCCAGCCGTGGAGGTGAGCTTCCCGGATTCGGTCCCGAAGGTTGGCGATGATCTCAACCAGTCGCGGCCGGGCTGTGGGAGCCAAGCGCAAGCTGGGGCGGCGGATGCAGGTTTAACCGAAATGACCGAGGGTTTCAATCTGAGCGAATGGGAGCTGGCGTTCGAGATCCCGAGAGTGTTGCGCACTCGGGCTTTGACGTCACCGCTGGCCTCGGTGCGGAGGCCAATGTAGCCCTTGATTATCTGTTGCCGGAGTGGTTGACAAGGCAACTGCTTCGAACTTACTCCTCAAGCGCTGCGGGTTTTCGTGCCCTACGCTGTCTCCGATTGGGCTCCGTTGCCGACGTAGAGCCCGATACAGGCCGACACACAGCGACACTCCGTCCAGGCTTAAACTGGCGTTGACCTGCGCAAATCGGCAGAATTTAGCATCTAACGGCACTGGCTGACATGCCGGAGCTGCGGTCTCATAATCCCTTGGCCGTCGGTTCGAGCCCGACCCGGCCCACCACGTCGAAATCGTTGCCCACCTCCGGGGAGTTTAGTCCTTCGGCAGTAATTTCGCCTTGGCGTCAATCGCGATTGGGCTCCGTTTGCTCCGGTGTGCCGATGGCAGGAGAAATGCTCTGCGGAGCCGGTTGGTGGTGTAGCAGCCTTTCTGCTTCTTCGTCACAACCGCTGCGGTGGGGCTCGGCAGGTCCGGAGTTCTTTAGCTTCCACGGCTGGACAAGCTTGCGATGTTCATGAAGAGCACGCTCACTCCCAGCTTGATTCTGGCGGTGTGTTTTAGGAGTACGGAACGGCAGGAGGGGCGAAGACGGCGCCGAGGCGCATCGACCTCTTCGCGTGTCGCCGGCACGCTCCCAGCCTGTTCGCAACTGCAGTCCTGGTAGCCTCTGTTCACTTTGCCTGGGGGAGATGAGTGCAAGATGCCAAACGTGGAGCGCCTCGGCTATCTGAGAGCCGGTCGAATCGCGGTGTTTGTCGCCGCGTCGGCAATGCTATGGCTGGTCGGGTGTTCGTCGGACAAGTCTGGTTCGGCGCCGCAAGGCAAGGTCGCCGAGGGCGTGGCCCCGTCGTCCGCTGACCCGGCTACCAAGACGCCCACTCCGGACGCTTTGTGTGAACTTCTCACATCGGCTGAGCTGTCGATGCTCACCGGAGAGGTGTCCGATCCGAAGTCTTTGGCTGTCGGCGGATTGCCCGCGTGTCACTGGGAGACGCCTGCCGGGGGTCGCGTCCAGGTGATCGGTACGTCAGCAGAAAAGTGGGCGACGCAATTGCCCGCAGCAATAGAGCAGGTGAAGAAGTCGGGACTGCTCGACGATCCGGAGACGGCTCGCAAACTGGAGGCGGCTCGCGACTTGATCGCGTCTGGCAAGGAGATCGCGCCGGATCGTGCCTGTGAGCTGTTCTCCACGCTGCTGGAGGTTCAAGGACTACCGGCAGGCAGCTCCCGCACCGTGAATCTGATTCCCACTCGGGAGAACCCCAAAGCCATCAACGGACAAACCTGCAGTGGAGGGAGATTTACGTCCGTCCAGCTCGTCGCGCCGAACCTGACCGGCTCCGACGAAGAGGTCTCGAGAATGTCGAGCGTGCTGACCAGGGCACACGAACGCAACCGCGGCTAAGCACCATCCAGCCGCGGTTGGGTGCAACATGGCGGTGCTCTTCCGCCTTATCGAGAATTCCGACATCGAACTCCTCCACCTGCGGTCACCGAACGTGATGGCGAAGGAGGGTTCAGTGCGGGCTTTCAGCAGATCGGCCATCGGGGCGCGGCCTGCTCGGTCGAAAAATCCCAGACGTTATGCCACAGCCGAATCATCGCCCGATATTTCGCCCCATTTCTCTTAGAGATGGGTTTGATATCCCGTTTCACCGCATCCCAATCCCGGCGAGAAGTCACCGGACTTGTCGGGGGCGCCTGCGAAGGTGGCGGCATGACGGAAGAACTCCCTGAGGTTGATTCGGATCGCCGGTTCCGGCTGGAGACGCTGTGCGATGTCGTCCAGGCCGAGCCGGCGGCCGCCGCATCTGGCACGTCTTCGACGCCGACACGCCGTGGCCGGCGTTGCTCCCGACCACAGACGGCTGGCCGCCCGCCCGTCGGCCGCGAAGTCACACCGAGGCATTGATCGACATCGAGCTCGTCCGGCCTTGCTAGTCTCGCGTGCATGGCGCTGACTTCGCCGGACTCGTGGTCCGGCTCGCTGGAACGGCGGCTTCGAAGGATCGTCAAGCGGTGGGCGGTGTCCCGCAAGTCTTACGACGACATGGTTCTGCGTGCCTCGGAATGGGCAGAGCGGAACGCGGCGCTGGACGAGAGCCACCGCCTGCTCACGGTCGAGCACGAGAACCTGCGGTCCCGGCACGAAGACTTGCTGCGCGCGAAGCAGGCGTTCGAAGACCGGTATCGCACCTGGGTGCCGCCGGGACATTTCTACTCGCCCTTCCCCGCCAAGGAGGAGATCGATCGGCGTGCTGCCGCGCTCTTCGACGTCGATGCCCGCCCCGAGGCCGTCGACCTACGGGAAGCCGACCAGATAGCCCTGTTCGGCGAACTCGCCGACCTGGCGGCGGACCTGCCGTTCACCGCGGAACCGAACGAGCGCCACCGCTACTTCTTCAACAACCCGGAGTACTCGTGGGCGGACGCGATCACGCTGCACACGATGCTGCGCCACCTCCGGCCGCGCCGGGTCATCGAGGTCGGCTCCGGCTACTCGACGGCGATGACGCTCGACACGATCGAGGGCTGGCTCGATGACACCGAGCTGACTTGTGTCGAGCCGAACCCGCAGCTCCTGGAGAGCCTGTTGCGGCCCGGAGACGGCGAACGCGTCCGGATACTGGGCAAGCCCGTGCAGGATGTCCCGGTCGAGACGTTCCAGGCACTCGAAGCCGGGGACGTGCTGTTCATCGACTCGACCCACGTCGTCAAGGCAGGCTCGGATGTCAACTACCTGTTCTTCGAGGTGCTGCCGCGGCTGCCCGACGGCGTCTGGATCCATCTCCACGATGTGTTCTTCCCCTTCGAGTACCCGATGACCTGGCTGACCGAAGGGCGGGCGTGGCAGGAGGACTACCTGCTACGGGCGTTCCTGATGTACAACGACCGTTTCGAGATCTGCTGGTTCCAGCAGTACATGTGGATACACCACCGGCGGCTGCTGGAGGAACGGATTCCGATGATGGTGAACAATCCCGGCGGAAACATCTGGCTGCGAAAAGTCGCCGGCCATCAGTGACGCGAAAGCCACTTTCGCGACGTCTGACGTCCCGAAAGTGGCTTTCGCGACATGGCCGCGCGCCCCGACCTCGTCAGAACGGCCAGTCGGCGTTCCGCCCCGCTTCGAGGAGTGGGATCATCGTGAAAGCGGCGTCCGTGAGGCCGCCGAAGGTGTGCCGGTTTCCGCGCCCGGACGTCGAGTGGCCACGCTCGTAACCCGCGAGGTTCCACGTGTACAACGCCGTGTCCTGCGGCACGGTCTGGTCGACGTTGCCGGACGAGTGCTGCTCGTCGGTCAGGATCACCACCCGGTCGTGGTGACCCGGACGCAGGTGACGCTGGATCGCGCCGACGGTGTCGGTGCCCGCACCGATGAAGTAGCCGCCGTTCTTCCACCGGTCGAGCCCGCGCAGCAGTGACTCGCCTCGGGGCACGTCGAAAGCCTTGGAACCGGTGCCGCCGTAGTAGCCGTTCGAGAACGACACGACATCCGCCGTCTCGCAGCGGGCGCCGAGCGCGATCCCGAAGATCGCGGCCGCGTCCCACCGCATCAGGGTGCCGTCCTTGCTGAAACCCGCGTTCATCGAACCCGACGTGTCGACGAGGATCAGTGTCCTCCCGGCGAGCCGCGGCACGTTCGCCAGCGACTCGGCGATCGCCTTTTCCAGCGTGTACGACCAACGAAGCGACGGCGCCGCCCGATACGCGGAGAGGAACCTCATCGGGAACTGCCGCGACTTCGCGACCTGCTCCGGATCGGCCAGCCGTGCCGCGACGCCCTCGGCGACCTCGTCGGACACGCCTGCCTCGTCGAAGTTCCGGAGGTTCCGCAGCAGCGCCATGTAGCCCATGGAAGGGATCACGGCTTCCCAAGCGCGCGCGTCCATCGGACCCTGGAGCCAGCCCGCCAGGGACTCCCACGTCATGCCCGCCCGCCGAAGGGTGGACCGTGCGGTGTCGGGCCGGCTGAAGAGATCGCGCCGCTTGTCCTTGTCCCACGCCATGAGGTCCGCGCGGGCGCCGAGGACTTCCAGTTCGGCGGGGATCTCGCGGCCGGGGTTGAACCGGACGTCGACGATGTGCTTGAACAGGGCGTCCTGCACCGGGTCCTTCGGGTCCGGGTGGGCCAGGCCGAGGACGTCGGCGAACCGGAAAGCGCGCGCGGCGGAGTCCCACTTGAGGAACGACTTCTCGGTGAAGAGCCGGACGGCCGCGTCGGCGATGCCACGCTTGACCGGCTTCGGGATCCTCTTGCCGTACAGGGAAGTCCAGTAGGCGAGCAGTTCACCGGGTTCGTCGGCGCGCTGGAGCACGGAGTCGACGACGGCACGGTTCGCGATGGGGGCGACAGGCGACGGGTCACCGGCGAGCCGCGCGTGGACGTATTCGGCGGCGCCGACGATCGCGGCGGTCCGCATGTTCGCCTCCGTGCGGAGCCAGCGGAGGAACCGCGCGGTCCACTCCGGGTCGGCGAGCGCCGTCTCCCGGACGAGGTCGGCGAACCGCGTGTCGCGCTTGTCGCCGGTCTCGTAGAAGGTGTTCTCGCCGACCATGTTGGTGACGGCGAGCAGGAACAGTTCGGACTGGGTGTCCCGCGCGTAGCCGTCGCCGCCTTCGTGGGTGACGCCGCCTGGGCTCCGCTCGCCGACGATCGGCGAGCTCGTCGCCGGCCGTGTACCGGTGGTGTTGAACTTCGACACCCTCGACCCTCGTCTCGTTCGAGGGGAGCTGTGATTCCGGATGAGGCCCGAGAAAAAGTCGGTGACGGTGGCTGCCCAATGCTCTACCGATTGAGCTACCGGCGGGATGACCGCCGGGCGGGGCTCGAACCCGCAACCCTTGGGTAATCGAAGTAACCGTCGCCTGCGCACCGGGCACATCCGAAATCATGGCTCCCGAGAAATTGTCGGTGACGGTGCCGTTCGGGTGAGGAAGTAACCGTTACCTGCGCACCGGGAGTGCTCGCTCAAGCTAACAGAGTGCTCGTGCCCGCGTCTCCGGAATTAGCCGGCCCGCCTCAGAAGCGGGGAAGCTCCAGCAGGTTGTTCTTCCAGATCCCGTCCGCGCGCGTGCGGAGGAATTTCGGGCCGAAGGTCGGCTTGATGATCTCCACGGCCACCCGGTGGATCCCCTCGTCCACGTAGGCCTTCCCGTCGTCGTCCTCGAGCCACGCCACGATCGCCGAAACGAAACTCTCGCCGGTCTCGCCGCTGCCGGGGTTGATCCAGCGCAGTTTCGTGATGCTTTCGTGGAACTTCCCACCTTCGAGCCGCGCTGCGATGATCTTGATGGCCATGGTGCTACCTCTTCGGCTGGATGCCCTCGAGCGAACAGGGGTAAAGCGGTACTCGCCACCTGCCCGCACCCCGTTACGCCGTCCGGTCGCCGTGCTTCGAACGTTACGAGTTCGAGCGCGGGGCGTCGTTCTGAGTCAGATGACGCAGACCGCGCGCGTTTCGCCATGTCACCGTCCTCACGCCGGCGGGAACACCGGACGGCGGAGAGGGGAAACGGACATGTGCGCTGCCCACAAGAGATCGGCCCTGGCGGGAATCGCCCTGGCCGTGGCGGTCTTGGCCGGCTGCGCGCCGGACCCGGCACCGGAGGCGGCTCCGCAGGCGGCGCCTTCGCCGTCGGCGGCGGATCCGGCCGCGGCGGTGGCCTGGATGAACGGCTTCTGCGGCGTGGTCAAGGACTTCATCGACGGCAACAACAAGATGCCGTCGGCGAGTGGTGAGACCGTGGAAGCCATCAAGAAGAGCACGAGCGACCAGCTCGGGCACTACGCGGCGATTCTGACCAAGACGGTCGACGGCCTCGGCGCGCTGCCCGCCGCTCCGGTTCCGGCCGGAGACGCGGCGAAGCAGGAGTTCCTCGCGAAGTACACCTCGGCGCGCGACAAGACCGTGAAAGCGAAGGCGGGACTGGACGCGGCGGGGAAGAACGACACCGCCGCGCAGGGCCGTGCGGTCGACGGGCTCATCGCCGCGCAGAAGGACACGCACGGGGCGCTCGACCCGGTCGCGGCCGTCTTGGGCGCTCCGGAGCTGAAGACGGCCGCCGCGACCGCGGAACGCTGCCGCCCCTGACTCGTGAGTGGCAAGGACGGTTCTAACCGTCCTTGCCACTCACGAGCCCGGCACCCGCTGGCACGTTCATTCCTCGGCGAGGATCTTCCGCAAACGCGTCAAAGCACGGTGCTGAGCCACCCGCACGGCGCCGGCCGTCGAACCGACCACACCGGCGGTCTCCTCCGCCGACAGGCCCACGACGATCCGCAGCACGACGATCTCCCGCTGCTTGTCCGGCAGGATCCGCAGCAGTTCGCCCATCCGGTCGCTCAATTCGTTGTGCAGCGCCCGTTGCTCCGGGCCCACGGACTCCGAGATCCCGTCGGGGACTTCGGCGACGGGCTCGGCGCGGTTGCGCGCGGCGGCCCGGCGGGCGTCGGCGACCTTGTGCTGGGCGATGCCGTAGACGAAGGCGAGGAACGGCCGTCCCCGTTCCCGATAGGTCGGCAGCGCGCGGAGGATCGCCACGCAGACCTCCTGCGCGACGTCGTCCGCCGACGCGTACGTCCGCTCCTGCCTGCCGATCCGCGACCGGCAGTACCGGATCACGAGCGGGCGCACGGTGGTCAGCAGGTGGTTCAGCGCACGCTTGTCACCCTTCCCGGCGGCCGCGACGGGTTCGTCGAGGGTGTACCACTGCGACGGCGTCACCTGCTCGGGTTCCGAGTCCGCCGGGGTTCCGGGCGCCACCAGGGCGAGTTCCCTGACCATCGCGCGGTTCTTGATCCGGGCGAGGGTGTCTTCGGCGTCGAGTCCCATCCGCAGGGCGTCGAGGAAGGCGCAGTTGGCGCTGGCCAGCCGGTCGGCGAAGCCGGGATCGTGCTCCGCCAGCCGGCCACGCGCGTGGCGCAGCGTCGCCCCGACCGCCTCGTCCGCGATCCCCAGCACCCCGGCGATCTCCCGCGCCGAGTAGCCGTCCATCGTCCAGGCCATGGCGAGTTGCTGGCGTTTCGGCAGGCTCCCCAGCATCGTCAGGACGGCCGACGCCTCGTCGGCGAGCGCGGTGAGCTTGTCCTCCCGGCCGGCGTCGGCGGAGGCCCAATCGGCCCGGACCGCGGTCTGCTCCTTCGCCCGCCGATGCCCGACGCGGCGGACCCACGCCTTCGGATGCGTGATGCCCTGCCAGTCTTCGTAGGCGTTGAGCATCGCCTCCGCGGCCGCGTCGCGTGCCGGGTCCAGCGCGAAGCCCGCCTTGCACAGAAAGCCGGTGAGCAGCGGAAATTCGGCGTGGAAGAACTCGTCGAACCCGTCGTGGCCCATCACCCGCACTCACCGCTCTCAGCCGCCTGACGCGAATGCCCTCACAGGACAGGTGCAGTGAGCGGGCCGCTGAGTGTAACGATTCGGTCAAGGTGATGTTTGCGGTGCGTACCCGGCCGGATACCCGGAAGTCGTTTGACGGGGAAGGGAAAATCGGAAAAAAGGAGGTGATAGGAAAATGGAAATGAGGATGGCGGGAGACCTGAGTGAGGCCGCTTGCCGCGGTGAGGATCCCGAACTGTTCTTCCCGGTCACCGAAACCGGCCCCGGCGCACGTCAGGCGGCCAGGGCGAAGGCCGTCTGCGCGCGGTGCCCGGTCGTATCGGCCTGTCTGGCCTACGCCGTGGACAACGGATTGGCCCACGGCGTTTTCGGCGGGCTGACCGGTAGTGAACGGCGCCAGCTGATTCGCGTCGGCAACGCCGCCTGAAAGCACTCGATATCGCGTTCCTCGAATTTCCACCGTGTTCTTCGTGCGCGCGAAAAGAGGGGCCCGGTTCCGCGAACCGGGCCCCTCTGTCGCGGCGATCAGGCGGCGGCGGTCTCCTCGGCCAGCCGCTCGTTGCCCGACTGGGTCTTGAGCGGCTTGTGCTTGAGGAAGGCGACGGCGACGATCACCAGCAGCGCGATCGGCGCGCTGATGAGGAACAGCTCGCTGGTCGCCTCCCCGTAGGCCTCGCGGACGACGTTCGCGACCGGTTCGGGCAGCGTGGCGATGTTCGGTACCGCGCCGCTCTCGCCACCGCCGGGCAGCGGCCCGAGCTTCTCGCTCATCAGCGCGAGGACCCGGTTCGCGAGCACCGCGCCCAGGGCGCTCACGCCGATCGAGCCGCCGAGGCTGCGGAAGAACGACAGCGTCGAGGTCGCCGTGCCGAGGTCGTGCGCGTCGACGTCGTTCTGCGACACCAGCACGAGGTTCTGCATCAGCATGCCGACGCCGACGCCCAGCAGCACCATGTACGCGCCGAGGACGACGAGGTTCGTCTTCGCGTCGATCGTGCCCAGCAGCGCCAGGCCCGCCGTCATCAGCGTCGCGCCGAGCAGCAGGTGGCTCTTCCACCGGCCGGTCCGGCTGATCAGCTGGCCCGAAACCGTGGACGACACGAGGATGCCGAAGATCATCGGCAGGCTCAGCAATCCGGCCACCGTCGGCGATTTGCCGAGCGACAGCTGGAAGTACTGCGACAGGAACACCGTCCCGCCGAACATCGCGACACCGACGAGGAAGCTCGCGAGGGTGGTCAGGGTGACCGTGTGGTTGCGGAACAGGGTCAGCGGCAGGATCGGCTCGGCCACCTTCGACTCGACGTAGACGGCGAGCGCGAGGATGACCACACCCGCGGTCACCAGGCCGACCGTCCACCACGAGCCCCACGCGAACTGGTGCCCGGCCAGCGAAGACCAGACCAGCAGCGTCGAGACACCGGCCATGATCAGGAACGCGCCGAGGTAGTCGACCTTCACGTCACGCCGGATCGTCGGCAGGTTCAGGGTGCGCTGCAGCAGCAGGATCGCCGCGATCGCGAACGGGACCCCGAGGAAGAAGCACCAGCGCCAGCCGAGCCACGACGTGTCCACCATGACCCCGCCGATCAGCGGGCCCGCGATGGTCCCGACGGCGAACACGGCACCGAAGATCCCCGAGTACTTCCCGAGTTCACGCGGCGAGACGATGGCCGCCATGATCACCTGCGCGAGCGCGGTGAGCCCGCCCGCGCCGATGCCCTGCGCGACCCGGCTGCCGATCAGGAGCTCGATGTTGCCGGCGAACCCGGCGACCAGCGAACCGACCACGAACAACCCGAGCGAAAGCTGGATCAGCAGCTTCTTGTTGTACAGATCGGAAAGCTTGCCCCAGAGCGGCACCGTCGCGGTCATCGCGAGCAGTTCGGTGGTGACCACCCAGGTGTAAGACGCCTGCGAGCCGCCGAGCTCGGAGACGATCCGCGGCAACGCGTTCGCGACCACCGTCGAGGCGAGGATGGCGACGAACATGCCCATCATCAGCCCCGACATCGCTTCGAGGACCTGTTTGCGGCCCATCGAGCCCGCCGGGGCCTCCGGTTCTCGTGGTTCGGTCGTGGATACGGACATGGTGGTCCCCCTTCGTGTTCCTGTGGTGCCGGGCGCGTCAGCGCGCGCGGCCGCCGGGCTCCGGGAGCCCGGCGAGAAGCAGTTCGACGGCGTCGTCCAGCAGGTCGAGCGCGGACATCCGGCCGTCGTGCTGATACCAGAGCATCAGCACGGCGTTGACCGCGCCGCCGAGCGTGGACAGCACCAGCGCCGGGTACAGATCGGCCTTCGGATCCACGCCCGTGCGGCGGGCGATCGCCTCGATCATCGGCGCGATGGTGTCGTGGTTCATGGCCACCGCGCGCGAATGCAGGGTGGCGTTCTCCTGAATGGCCTTCATGCGGCCGAGCCACTCTTCGCGGTTCTCGTCGACTTGGGCGAAGTCTTCCTTCAGCGCGTCGACGAAAGCGCGCGGAGTGCTGACTTCCTTCGGCGTGGCAAGGAACTTCTCGATGGTGCGCTGGGTCCGCTCCGCGGTGTCGGCGTGCGCGATGACCACAGCGTCCTCTTTGGACGCGAAGTAGTTGAAGAACGTGCGCGGTGAAACCCCCGCGGCCGCGCTGATGTCTTCGACCGTCACCTGGTCCAGGCCGCGTTCGGCGACGAGCCGGACGGCGGTGGTCGCCAGCGCGCGGTGGGTTTCCAGCCGCTTGCGCTCGCGGAGACCTTTGACGGGTTCGGGCATGAGCACCACGATACGCGCAAAGATGCAGATACTGCAAAATTGCAGTTTGTGAACCGTGCCACTGCCGGTCGGCGCCGGGCCGCCTGGCAGACTGCGGCGGGTGAGCGGAACGGTGCTGGTACTGGGCGGACGCAGCGAGATCGGCCTCGCGGTCGCGGAACGGCTCGCCAAGGGCGGGGCGCGCCGGATCGTGCTGGCCGCGCGACGGAGCGCGGACCTCGGCGCGGAGTCGGAACGGCTGCTGGCCGCGGGGGCGGAGACCGTCGACGCCGTCGAGTTCGACGCCGACGACCTCGCCGCGCACGGGCCGTTCCTGGAGAAGGTCGTCGCGGAACACGGGCCGCTCGACGTCGTCGTCACCGCCTTCGGGATCCTCGGCGACCAGGCGCGTGCCGAAGCGGACGCCGGACACGCCGTCGCGATCGTGCACACCGACTATGTGGCTCATGTGAGTGTGCTGACGCATGTGGCCAATGTGCTTCGTGAGCAAGGAAACGGCAGCCTCGTGGTCTTCTCTTCGGTCGCCGGGGTGCGGGTCCGGCGGGCGAACTACGTCTACGGATCGGCGAAGGCGGGCCTCGACGGTTTCGCGAGCGGGCTGGCCGACGCCCTGCACGGCACCGGTGTGCATCTGCTGCTCGTCCGCCCCGGCTTCGTGATCGGCCGGATGACCGAGGGCATGTCGCCGGCGCCGTTCTCCAGCACTCCCGATCAGGTCGCCGACGCGACGGTCGCCGCGCTCCGGAAGCGCCGGGGAACGGTGTGGGTGCCGGGACTCCTGAGGCCCCTGTTCGCGGTGATGCGCGTGGTGCCACGCGCGATCTGGCGCCGCATGCCCCGCTAGGGAAGCGCTACGCGGTCGGTCCGGCACTCGGTGTCGCGACCGGCTGTCCGCTTGATCACTTCGAATGGTCCGAACGGGCTTTAAGACCCGGTTATGACACGTTTCTCAGGTAATTCCCAGCTAACGCGGTGATCCTCGAATGCGGGGGATCATTCACGGAAGCGGGGAGAAGGTCGTGCTGCTCACGTCGCGAGGACGGCGGATCGGCGGCCGTGTCGCACTGGGCCTGGTGTCGACGGCGGTCTTGGGGGTCACGGGTTTCGCGTGGACCCAGCTGAGCCGTTTGGACGAAGCGATCGTCACGGCCGACGTGATCGCCCCCTCCGCGCAGGTACCCGACGGCCCGGCGGGCGAACCGCTGAAGGTGGCGCAGAACATCCTGCTCGTCGGAATCGACTCCCGGACCGACACCAACGGGAACCCGTTGCCGCAGAACGTCCTCGACGCGTTGCACGCCGGAAGCGGCGACGACGGCGGCGACACCACCGACACCATGATCGTGGTCCACATCCCGGCGGGCGGGGCGGGCGCCACGGCCATCTCCATCCCGCGTGATTCCTATGTGGACATCGCAGGCGGATTCGGCAAGCACAAGATCAATTCGGCGTACAGTCGCGGCAAGAACGCCGCGATGAACACGCTGCGCGCGCAGGGCCTGTCCGGCCCGCAGCTCGAGGTCAAGGCCAACGAGGCGGGCGCCAAGCTCACGATCCAGACGATCGAGCAGTTCACCGGCCTGTCCATCAACCACTACGCCGCCGTCAATCTCGCCGGGTTCTCCGCGCTGAGCGAAGCCGTCGGCGGTGTCGAGGTCTGCCTCAACAACCCCGTGCAGGACAAGTTCTCCGGTGCGTCGTTCCCGGCGGGCAAGCAGTTGCTTTCGGGCCCGCAGGCGCTGGCCTTCGTGCGGCAGCGGCACGGCCTGCCCAGCGACCTGGACCGCATCGCGCGGCAGCAGGCGTTCCTGTCGAGCATGGCCAAGACCGTCCTCGACGCCGGGACCTTCACCGATCCCACCAGGCTGAGCTCCCTGATCGGCGCGATCCAGGGTTCGGTCGTGCTCGACCGCGGCTGGGACGTGCTCGGCTTCGCGCAGCAGCTGCGGGGGATGAGCTCGGGGGCGCTGAAGTTCCAGACGATCCCGGTACAGAGCCTTTCGCTGCCGACGCCGTCCGATGGTGACGCGGTGAAGGTCGATCCGGCCGAGGTGAAGGCGTTCGTGAAGTCCGCGCTGAACGCGACGAGTGTCGCCGCGGTGGGGGATTCGACCGGCGGGATCGGGATCAAGCCGGTCGCGGCCACTTCTTCGATCGCGGCTCCGCCTTCGTCGTCCGGTGCTTCCACGCCGCCCGCGATGGCAGGCTGCGTGAACTGAGGCTTAGACATCGAGCACGATCTTGCCGCCCCGGGCCCGTGAGACACACGGATAAATAACGTCGGTGCGGTCTCGTTCATGGGGTTGTAGTACATCGTCCCGGTGGTCGGGAACGCCGGCGAGCACCGGAGTGAGGCAGCTGCCGCAGACCCCGTCGACGCAGGACGCGGGCACGGCGGGGTCGACTTCGTGAATGGCGGCCAACAGGGTGCCGTCCGCGGGTACCGACACGGTCCGCCCGCTGCGTCGCAGCTCCGCCTCGAACGCGTGGTTCTCCCCGGCCCGAGCCGTGGAGGCGAACCTTTCGACATGCAGTGTCCCCTGTGGACAGCCGATCGGCATCGCCTCGGTCACCGCTTCGATCAATCTCGTGGGACCGCAGCAGTACACCGCGGAGCGGTCGGGCAGCGTTCGCATCAACGCTGTCAAATCCGGCCGAGGACACGTGTCGGCGGGGTACAAAGAGACCTGATCCGGATAGGTCGCGGCGAGTGGACCTGCATAAGCCATTCGGGCGAGTGACCGCCCGCGGTACACCAGCCGCCAGGGAACACCGGCCACGGTGAGACGGGGGAGCATCGGCAGGAAGGGCGTGATCCCGATGCCGCCGGCGACGAACAGGTACGCCGGAGCCTCGGCGATCGGGAAGTTGTTGCGGGGCCGTCGGATCCTTACCTCGGCCCCTCGCGTCAGAGCGTGTGCTTCGACTGAACCGCCACGGCCCGAATCCTCGCGCAGCACGGCGAGCCGGTATTCGTGCGTGTCGGCGGGGTCCCCGCACAGCGAATATTGGCGGATCAAGCCCGACGGCATGATCAGATCGACGTGCGCACCAGGTGTCCACGGGGGCAGGCGATGCGCACCGACAGAGGCCAAAGTCAGCTCGACGGTGTCTTCGGCGACTCGTCGCCGATGGGTGACGATGACAGGGAGGGAAGGATCGGAGTCGTCCCGGCCCCAACGGGTTCTACCCCACGGTTTCGAGACGGACAGGATGGTGGCGGTCCACAGCGAGATCGCGAAACACCCGACGGTGACGACGAGTGCGACACCCAATGACCCCGCCGTGGCGGCCGGGTCTTCCGTGCGTGCGACCAGTTCGCTGACCCATCTGCTTTCCACGGCGGCCGCGGCCGGGATGCTCAGGGAGATCAGGAATTTGGTCAGCACCCACCGGTGCTTGACCAGCCCCCACGGCGTCCCCAGCGAAAGGACGAGACCGGTCACGATCGTCAACACCACACTGGGGATCACGATCACAAGGTCGAAGACGTGGAAGATCTCGTAGGCGCCGTGCCGCACGGCGTGGGTGTCGGCGAGGAGTCCGACAAGCGCGAGTGTGAGCATTCCCAGCGAAAGGCCCAGCCAGCCGACGCTGAAGCCGATGTGCAGGATGAGCCAGATCTTCCTGACCCGTAGTGAAAGCCGGGGGAACCGAGGCCGCAGACCGACCACGATCGCCACCGAAAGCGCGATTCCGAAGTTCGGCACCGGGTTCGGGAAGGCGAAGAGGAACTGCAGCGGCACGAATGCGAGGTGGAAGCCGATGGCAAGCCTTCTAGCGCCAGGCTTCGGCAAGCCGACGGCGCACCCGAGGGACAGGGCGGCCGCTACGGCGTAACCGATCACCCCCATCGTGCGGATCGTCGGCAGAAGAGTGTTCTCCCCGGGAAACAGGACCAAGATCGCGACGACGGAGAACGCCGCGAAGCCGAGTTGCCATCCTCGCGGGCGTGCCCGAGGGGACATTTTGCGCCAATCATGGAAAAGGGATTTCGTCATGTGCTGAAGTGTCGTATTCGGGCCGCACCAGTCGCATCGGCACGACGACGCGAAACGCACGCCGAGAGAGGGATACCCGTCACCCGCGACTACAACTTTCCACTGATGCCCTTCGGAGGTGATCGGATTACGTTGATCGGTATGCCCATCGAGGTCGCGCTTCCGTTCCCCGTGCCGACGCGGGTGGCCGACGGTGTGCTGGCGGTCTGCTGCGCGCTGACGACCACCCCGTTCGCGGTTTCGGGTCTCATCTACGGCTACTTCCGCTGGCAGCCTCCGCTGTGGTTCTGGCTCCCGGCCGCGATACTGGTGGGGGGCGCGGCCTGGTTCCGGCGGCGCCATCAGTGGTGGTTCGCGGTCATCGCGCTGACGGGCTGGGTGGCGCTGTCGGGGATCTTCGCGGTCGTGTTGGCGCAGTACACCGTGGCCGAACGCACCCGCTCGTGGCGGCTCACCGCCGTCGGCACGTTCGTCACGCTGGTCGTGGTCGGCGTACCGATCTGGCGGCTCGGCGGGTTCGACGCGAGTCTTCCGCAATGCGTCGCCGTCTGCGTGGCTCCCGCCCTGCTGGGCCTCTATGTCGGCACCCGGCGCGAGCTGATCGCCGAGATGCGTGAACGGGTCGAACAGGCCGAACAGGACCGGGACCTGAGGGTTCAGCAGGCACGCAGTGACGAACGTGCCCAGATCGCCCGCGACATGCACGACGTCGTCACCCACCGCGTTTCGCTCATAGTGCTGCACGCGACCGCGCTGGAAGCGACACGCGGCCGCGACGTCACCACGGTCGCCGCACGGATAGGGACGATCGGACGCGCGGCACTGGACGAACTGCGCTCCCTGGTGTCCGTCTTGCGAGCCGATAGTGCGGTTCCGCTTACGCCGCAACCAGGTTTGGCGGATCTCGCCGATCTGGTGGACCAGACCCGGGCGCTAGGTGTTCCTGTCGTCCTTGACGTGAACTCCGGCGTGCCCGCACCCGCGCTGGTCCAACAGGCGGTGTACCGGGTGGTCCAAGAAGCGCTCACCAACGTCCGGAAGTACGCCGGCGATGCCGTAACCCAAGTCCGCGTACGTCGTGAAACCGACCTGATTCGGCTCGTCGTGCTCAATGAGGCCGGCACCGAGATCGAACGACAGGGTGGTTTGCCCGGCGGCGGACACGGTTTGCTCGGTATCGCCGAGCGAATCCGGCTCCTCGGGGGCGAACTGACCGCGGGGCCCACCGCGGGCGGGGGTTTTCTCGTCGAAGCCGTGGTCCCCGTCACCGGGGAGTCCGAACGGTGATCCGTGTTCTCATCGTCGACGACGAGTGGATGGTGCGTTCGATGCTGCGCACGATCATGGAGTCCGCCGACGACGTCATCGTCGCAGGTGAGGCCGCTGACGGTGCAGAGGCGGTGAGTCTGGCCAGGTCCACCCGGCCCGATGTGGTCCTGCTGGACATCCGGATGCCCCGTGTCGACGGTCTCGACGCCGCTCGCCGGCTACAGGGGTTGACGGACCCGCCGAAAGTCGTGGTCTTGACGACCTTCGATCTCGACGAATACGTCGACACCGCGCTGCATGCCGGAGCGGTCGGTTTCCTGCTCAAGGACGCCACGGCGAACGACATGCTCGCCGCGGTACGGTCCGCCGCCCGTGGCGACGCGATGCTCTCGCCCAAGGTCACCCGCCGTCTCCTCACCCGGTTCACCGCGGGTGATCCCGTCACCGGGCCGCGAGCCGACGCCGAACGGCGGCTCGAGGTATTGACCGCCAAAGAACGTGAAGTGCTCGTCGCGGTCGCTCGCGGTCTGTCCAACACCGGTATCGCCGCCGAGCTCTATCTCAGCGAAGCCACGGTGAAAACCCACGTCAGTCGTATCCTCGCCAAACTCGGGTGCGTCAATCGTGTGCAGGCCGCCCTGCTCGCCCATCGCGCTGCTCTGCTTGATTGATGTTCGCCGGTCTTGTCCGAGCTGTGGGCATGACGAGGGGCCCGTCGCCTGGTGGCTGGCGGGCTCCTCGGGGTTCAGACGTGGTGCAGGGTGTTACGGCGGGGTTTTCGGAGCGGGTCTCGGTATTGGGGTGGGATGAATTCCGGTAACCCGTCGGCGGCCATGCGTACTTCCCAGTCGCCGTGGTGGATCAGCCGGTGGTGGAAGCCGCAGAGCAGCACGAGATTCCGGAGATCGGTCGGTCCGCCGTCTGCCCAGTGCTCAATATGATGGGCGTGGCAATTCTTCGGCTTCCGATGACAGCCCGGGAAGGCACAGCCCCCGTCTCGGATGTTGAGCGCTCGTCGTTGGCCGGGGGTGACGAACCGTCTCAGGCGCCCCATATCCAGCGGCTCGCCCGAGGCACCCATCACCACCGGCACCATCAGGCAATCACAGGCGGCAAGCCGGGCTTCCCGTGCCGTCATCGTCCCCACAAAGTCGAGACACGCGGTCCCGAGACCGGACTTCAGTTCCTCAAGTCCGATGGTCACGTGCACCAAGGTCCGGTAGCCGCTGGTCCCAGGTTGGTCCGGGCACGCGATGGCCAGATCGAGCAGTTCGGCCCAGGCATCTCCCATGCGCTCGCACTTCATCCGCAGATCCGCCTGCCCGAACTCATCCACCGGCCGCGGCTGCGCATGCGCCTCCAACGCGGCCGCGGTCCGGGCACCGGTCTCGTCATCGAGAAGGCCGGTGAGCTTCCAGAACCCATCCTTACGCCGCTCCAGGGTGATCTCGCGGCGCGGTTCCTTCGGCTCGGGGTCTTTGGGTTCTTTGCCGTCCGGGTTGAGCAAGCCCTGCAGGTTCGCCTCGGCCTTGGCGAGCTGCCGCGGACCGGCAGTCGGGGCGAGATTGGCGAGGATCTGCTCCGCACCCGCCCGCTCCTCCGCCGAAATGTCGGCAGGGAGGTTTTTCAGGATCTCCAGGATCTGGTCGATCCGCTCATCCCCGACCAGTCCCTGAGCGGCGACGGCGGCGGTGGCGGGAGCGAGAGGCGGAACCTCAGTGCCATCCAAGGCTCGGGTGGGGTTCAACGCGATCGCGCGCTTCACGATCGGACCCGCCTCACCGCGTGACAGCCCCGCAATCTCCGCGAACCAACTGGCCGTACTCCCATGCCCGTACAAGTCTTTCGCGCCCCGAGACTCGATCTCCGCCAGGAACCGGCCTAGACAGGCGGTCGCGATCCGAATCAGCTGCAAGGACTGCTGCACGCCATGGGCAAGCTCCAGCTTGCCGGCGCGCCACAGTTCCTGCGGCAACTCGGGGAGGAAGGTCTCGGACACGCCGCAATAATACCGCAAGTCCGTCGAACATGTGTTCGTAATTTTAAGCAACAATCGAAAACGTGCGAATAACACTGAAGGGTGATTCGGTCGCGGAACGGCGACTACCCGGAAGCAAGTCAAGATTTTTTTGAACCGCATCGCGCCGCCGTCCGTGTCCCTGGAGCCGGGGAAGTCACGGAGACGGGGATGGTGTGATGAAGCGCTGGACGGTTCTGCTGAGTCTTTCCCTCTGCCTCACCGGTTGTGCCGCGACGGTAGGGGGAGCGGCACAACCGGTGGACCCCACCCGCGTCGCGGGGCTCGAGATCACCGACGGCCCCAGCGGGTTCAAACCCGGCGTGCTCGACGCCGGTCTCCCGGTCGTCGGGGGTGACGGCGGCGAGATCGACCGGCTCGCGGCCAACGCCGTCGCCGACGTCCAGCGGTATTGGCGCGAGCATCTGCCCGCGACCTTCGACCGGGAGTTCCGGCCGCTGACCACGCTCGTCTCCTACGACTCGGGTGGCCGCGGCCGCGAGGTCTGCGGCGCCTCGACCGCCGGGCTGGTGAACGCCTTCTATTGCGCGGGAGAAGACGTCGTCGCTTGGGATCGCGGGGAGTTGTTGCCGATGCTCAACGATTCCCTCGGCCCGGCGGCGGTGATGACCGTGCTCGCCCACGAGATCGGCCACGCAGTCCAGTTCCGGCTCGGTCTGCCGGGCGCGGCGCCGTCGATCGTCAAGGAACAGCAGGCCGATTGCTACACCGGGGCGTACCTCCGCTGGGTCGCCGAGGGCAGGTCGCCCATGTTCCAGGTCTCCACCGGCCGCGGGCTCAACGAGGTGCTCACCGCCTTGTTCCAGATCCGCGACTCCGCGGGGGTCGCCTTCGACGACGACGGCGCGCACGGCAACGCGTTCGACCGGGTTTCCGCGTTCCAGTTCGGGTTCACCGACGGGCCCGCGCGGTGCGCGAAGATCGACGTGCGGGAAATCGAAGGCCGGAGCACACAAGGCGGATTCGGTTCGGCCGCGGCGAACGTCCGCCTTGACGATCGCCAGGCACTGGCCGACCTCACCACCAGTCTGCGGCAGGCCTTCCGGCTCGCGGCCACCCCGCCGACGCTCACCACCGGAGCGGCCTGCGGCGTGACGGCGGAGGACGCGCTCGCGTCGTACTGCTCGGAGTCCAACCAGATCAACCTCGACCTCGACGGCCTCGTCCGCATCGGGACCCCGCCGCGCAGGGGGCGGCAGGGCGGAATCGGTGACTTCGCCGCGTTCGCCGAGGTCGCGTCGCGCTACACGCTCGCGGTCCAACAGGAAGGCGGGTTCCGGCTCGACGGCCCGGTGGCCGCGCAGCGCACCGCGTGCCTCACCGGTTTCTGGGCGTCGACCCTCACGGACGGCGGAGCACTCACGTTGTCGCCGGGTGACCTCGACGAGGCGATCGCCGAGATGCTGACGCGGAACAGCCTGATCGCCGCGGACGTCCGGGGCCGGACGCTTCCGGCGGGTTTCGCGAGAGTCGCCGCCTTCCGCGACGGTTTCTCGTCCGGCACCCAGGACACCTGCGGCACGAAGTACCGCTAGCCGCCAAGTCCGTGAAGGCCTCCTTGCCTACCTTGAGGGTAGGGAAGGAGGCCTTCACGGACTTGGCCTTCAGATCAGACGAAGGCGCTCTGGCCGGTGATCGCCTTCCCGACGATCAGCGTGTTCATCTCCCGCGTGCCTTCGAACGAGTAGATCGCCTCGGCGTCGGTGAAGAACCGCATGATGTCGTTGTCCAGCACGATCCCGTTGCCGCCGAAGATCTCACGGCCCCAGGCGACGACCTCCCGCATCCGCGAGGTCACGAACGCCTTCGCCAGCGACGAGTGCTCGTCCTTGAAGATCCCGGCGTCCTGCAGCCGCGCCAGTTGCACCAGCATGCCCCACGACGCGGTGATGTTGCCGAGGCTCTTCACCAGCAGGTCCTGCACCAGCTGGAACCGCGCGATCGGACGGCCGAACTGCTTGCGCTCCTTGGCGTAGTCCAGCGCGAGTTCGTAGGCGCCGATCATCACGCCGAGCGCCTGCCAGGCCACGCCGCCCCGCGTCGCGCGCAGGATCTCGGCGACGTCGCGGAAGGAGTCGATGCCCTGCAACCGGTTCGTCTCCGGCACCCGGACGTCGGTCAGGGTGATCTCGGCGTTCTCCACGATCCGGAAGGCGAATTTGTTCTCGATCTTGACGGGCACGAATCCGGGCGAGTCCTTCTCGACCACGAAACCCTTGACGTTGTTGTCCTCCTCGTCGCGGGCCCACACGATGACCAGGTCGGCGAAGGTCGCGTTGCCGATCCACTTCTTGGCGCCGTTGAGGATCCAGGTGTCGCCCTCGCGCCGCGCCGTGGTGCGCATGCCGCCCGCGACGTCGGAACCGCCGAGGGGTTCGGTCATCGCGAAGGCGCCGATCTTGTCCATCGCCGCCATCGACGGGAGCCAGCGATCACGCTGTTCCTGGTCGCCGCCCGAGTAGATGCTGTACATCGCGAGTCCGTTGTGGACACCGAAGAACGTGGCCACGGACGGGTCCGTGCGGGTCATCTCCATCGCCATCATGCCGCTGAGCAGATGGCTGGTGGCCGGGAGGTGTTCGCCGTAGCCCTCGTAGGGCAGCCCGGCGAGGCCGAGTTCGCGGAACTTGCCGACGAGTTCGTGCGGGAACTCGCCCTTGGCCCAGTACTCGTTCACCAGCGGCTTGACCTCGGTGCGCATGAAGTCGCGCGTCTTGAGCAGCAACTTGCGCTCCTCTTCGGGCAGCAGGTCCTCGTAGGCGTAGAAGTCGGCGGTCATTTCAGTTCTCCTCCCTGGCGGCACCGTCCAAAGCGGACAGCACGGCGAGCTGCTTGCGGTCGCGCGTCTCGGCGAGTTCCGAGTACGTGGAGGAGCCGTAAGCGGATTCCACGGCTTCGATGAGCCGTTCCTGTTGTTCGGGGTCTTGTGAGGGCTGCCCGAGGCCCGCCCACATCTTCTTCATCGACTTGCCGATGTGCTCGGCCATGTGCCGGTAGCCGCCGGGGCCGCCGCCCAGATGCGAGCCGAGGAACGGCCCGACCGTCGACCAGCGGATGCCGAGCGAATTCGTCATCACCGCGTCCAGTTCGGACGGTGACACGACACCCTGTTCCACCAGGTAGATCGCCTCGCGGCTCAGCGCGTTCTGCAGCCGGTTGCCGACGAAGCCGGGGATCTCCTTGCGTTCCACCACCGGAGTTCGGCCGGCGAACCGGTAGAACTCCACGGCACGCTCGACCGACTCGGCACTCGTGCGCTCACCGGGTACGACCTCGACCAGCGGGATCAGATGCGGCGGGTTGAACGGGTGTCCGATGAGGACTCGCGACGCGTCGTCCAGCTCCGCCGCGAACGCCGTCGAAGGGATCGCGGACGACGAGCTGAGCAACAGCGCGTGAGACGGTGCTTCGCGGACCAGCGTCGCGAACAGGTCCTTTTTGAACTCGACGTTCTCGGGTCCGTTCTCCTGCACGACGTCCGCGTTCCGGACGGCCTCCGCGACGTCGGCGGCGAGGTGGACGCGAGGGGCGAGTTCCGCGACGGTCCGGCCGAGATGCGGGGCGAACGTCTCCAGTGCGTCCGCGACGGCGTCGGCGAGATCCGGCCGCGGATCCGAGACCTGGACCTCCATGTCGTGCGCGGCGAACAACGCCGTCCACGACAGGCCGATGGTGCCCGCGCCGATCACCGCGGCGGTGCGAAAAGTCATGACCGTGCTCCCTTCAAGTAGTCGAAGACCGGCTTGACCGGGGCGAGCGTCAGGTCGGTGAGGATGTGGCTCGCGGAGACGACCTCCAGCACCGGGAGATCGGCGAGCGGGGCCAGGACGTGCTGGAACAGCTGCAACCGCGCCGGCCCGGTCCAGGCCTCCTTGACCACCACGTCGGTGATCTCGGTGCGGACCAGCTCGAACACCCGGGGCGAACCGTCGTAGTCCGGGATGGTCTTCAGCATGAACGTCGGCACGGTGATCTGCGCTTCCGCCTCGGCCACGTCCAGCCGGTGGTGCTTGTAGCCCATGGTCGCGGTGGCGACGCGCTGGCTGCCGTAGTCCAGAGTCCCGACGAGCGCGCCGTTCTCGGCGAACAGCCTCGGCGAGCCGATGGTCTTCGGGTAGGCGCTGATCTCGCGGCCGGACGCGGTGGCCGGGAAGTTGTCGAGGTACATCGCGTGCAGGTACTCGCCGCGTTCGCCCTCGAAGCTCACCGGGATCGCTTGCCCGGACTCGGTGTAGGGCCCGTAACCGCTGACGTCGCCCATCTTCATCACCTCGAACCGCACCAGCGGCTCGTCGATCTCCAGCGGCTCCGGCACGACGGCGCGCAGGGCGTCGGCGTCGGTGCGGTAGACGATGTTCAGGTACTCGCGGTTCGTGAACCGGGGCACCACCGGGGCGTACGCGGGGTTGGTGAGCGGCGTGGTCACATGCCGGAGAACGTCTTGCTGCTTCATCTCACTCTCCAGTCCACTGTGGAGCGCGGCGCTCGGCGAAGGCCTGCATGCCTTCGCGGACGTCGGCCGACTTCATCAGCGTCGGAAGCTCCGAACGCTGGGAGGCAAACGCTTGCGCGTCGGGAACGCCGTCCGCCGTGCGGACGATCTTCTTGACCAGTGCCAGCGCCAGGGGAGCGTTGGCGGCGATCCGCTCGGCCAGTTGCAGGGCGACCGCGGCGGCCTCGCCGCTCGGGACGACCCGGTTCACCAGCCCCAGGCTTCCGGCGCGTTCGGCGCCGATCGGCTCGCCGGTGAGCAGGAACTCCATCGCCAGGTGATGCGGGATCCGCTTCGGCAGCCGGATCACCCCGCCACCGGCGGCGATCAACCCGCGTTTCACCTCGGGGAGCCCGAACTTCGCGTCCTCGGCGGCGACGATGAGGTCGCAGCCCAGCGCCAGTTCGAACCCGCCACCCATCGCCCAGCCCTCGACGGCGGCGATCAGGGGCTTCGAGAGTTCGGCCTCGGTCAGCCCGCCGAACCCGCGGCCGGGGATCTCGGGCGATTCGCCCTTCAGCGCCGCCTTGAGATCCATGCCGGCGCTGAACGAGCCGTCCGCTCCGGTCAGGACCCCGGCCCGCAACGTGGGATCGGATTCCAGCAGGTCCAGTGCTTCGGCAAGGCCCGCCGCGACGGCGGCGTTCACCGCGTTGCGCGCCTGCGGCCGGTCGATCGTGATCAGCAGCGTGCCGCCGACCCGTTCCGTGCGTACTTCGTTGGTGCTCATGGTTCTTCCTCAGTGAATGGTGGCGAGTTCACGCAGGACGTCTTCGGTGTCCTGACCCGGCAGGGGAGCCAGGCGCCGGACGGAACCGGGGGTCGCGGAGAACTTCACCGGGATGCCGATGGTGCGGATCGAGCCCTCGCTCGGGTGCTCGACGACGTCGAGCAGATGGCCGTCGCGGACGTATTCGTCGTCCTGCGCGTGGTCGAGTTCGAGGACGGGCGCCATCGGGATGCTGTGCTTCGCGCAGACCTCGGTCCATTCCGCGGTGGTCAGCGCCGGGGCGCATTCGGCGATCATCGCGGCCAGCGCCTCGTGGTCGGCGCCGTCGATAGCGTCGCCGTTGACCCGCGGGTCCTCGGCCAGTTCCGGCCGCCCGGCGGCGTGGAAGAAGTCGCGGAAGTTCTGCGGGTTGTACGGGATCACGCAGGCCATGCCGTCCTTGGTGTGCACCGCCTGGTGGCCGGGGTTCATCGACGGGCCGAAGCCGGTCGGGCCCTCCGCGGGCTCGAAGACGTGCCCGGCGAGATGCTCGACGAGGTTGAACGCGATCAGCGTGTCGGTCATCGGGATCTCGACCCGCTGGCCCTCGCCCGTCCGGTCGCGGTGCACCAGCGCGGCGAGCACGGTGTAGGCGATGGTCAGGGACGAGACCTTGTCGCCGATGATCGTCGGCAGGTAGACCGGCTTGCCCAGGGCGCGGTTCGCGACGTCGACCAGCCCGGACGACGCCTGCACCGTCTCGTCGTAGGCGGCGTGACCCGCGCGGTCGGAGTCGCCGCGGAAGCCCTGCGCGTGGGCGTAGACCAGGCCGGGGTTACGCGCGGCGAGGTCGGCGTAGTTCATGCCGAGCCTGCTCAGCGCGCCGGGACGCATGTTGGTGATCAGCACGTCGGCGGTGTCGATCAGTTTGAGCGCCTGCTCGCGTTCCTCTTCGTCCTTGAGGTTGAGGGCGACGCTGCGCTTGTTGCGGTTCACGTTCAGGTTGAGCGCGGTCATCCCCGGCGTCGTCCGGAACCTGCCCACCCGCACGGTGTCGGCGGGGGACTCGATCTTGATGACGTCGGCGCCCAGGTCGCCGAGGATCTGCGCGGCGTACGGGCCCATGACGACCGTCGAGAGGTCGATCACGCGAACGCCGTCCAGTGGTCCGGTGGCGGTGTGAGTCATTTTGCTTCCCTTCGCCGTTGTTCGCTCTACAACCGAAGTTAGGTGCGAATTACGATGAAGGGAATGATCAAGAAAAGCAGAATGGTATGACCGCGGTGGTCATACCATTCTTCAGGTCGAAAGCGGTTCGGCGAAGATCTCGCGGACTCCGGACACGAGTTCGGCGAGGTCGCCCTCCTCGCCGCGGTCGCGGCGCCAGACCAGGGCGGTCTCCAGCTGGGGGCGGAAATCGGCGAACGGCAGGATGGTCGCGCCGTCGACCAGGAACAGATGCATCGGGCTGGCCGGATCGAGCATCGTGATCGAGAACGACGAACCGTTCGCCACCAATTCGGAAATGCCCGAATATTCGGTTCCGCCGACCTTGAGCCGTTTCTTGATACCCGCTTTCGACAGGGTGTGGTCCATATCGTCCGAATAGGCCGGAATGCTCTCCGACGCCGACGGGATGTAGGACAGATCACGCAGTTCGGCGAGGTCCACCGTTTCCCGTCCGGCGAACCGGGCGGCCGGGACGACCGCGCCGAGCCGCTCCACCTGAACCGGGACGATCTCCAGCGCGGGATCGGTCACCGGCATCCGGACCAGCGACAACGCCAGCTTGCCTTCGTGCACGGCGGCGACCAGATCGGGGGTCGTGCCCGGCCAGCGCTTGAGCTCGAAGCGGTCGTGACAGCGTTCTTCGAGGCGTTTGACCCGCTCGCGCAAAGCCGGGTGCACGCCGGCGGGGATGCCGACGAACACGGTGCTCCGCCGGGGTTTCACCGCTTCCTGCAGCCGCCAGGGGATCGCGTTGACCTGTTCGAGGACGTCCCGCGCGATGGGCAGCAGCGCGGAACCCGCCGCGGTGAGCGTGACGTGGTGCGTGCTGCGGTCGAACAGCCGGTGGCCCAGTTCGTGTTCGAGATCCTTGATGCGCTGGCTCAGCGGGGAGGCGGCCATATGCAGTTTGCGGGCCGCCTGGGAGAAGTTCAGTTCCTCGGCGACGGCCACGAAATACCGCAAGTGCAACATCTCCACCCGGTCACCCTAACCGCAGAGCCACCGTGAACGCGGCTCCGCCTTCCGGCGCCGGGCCCGCCGTCAGCGTGCCGCCCATCCGGGTGACCAGGCCGTGGGCCAGCGCGAGCCCGATACCCGAACCGACCGGGCGGCTGTCGCGGTAGCGCCGGTTCAGCACCCCGCGCTCGAACGCGACCGGATAGTCCTCCGGCGCCAGGCCGGGACCGCCGTCCCGCACCGCCAGCCGGGCCTGGCCGTCCGCCGCGACCAGCGAGAACACGATCGGCGCGCCCGCCGGGGTCACGCGCAGGGCGTTCTCGGCCAGTCCGTCGACGACCTGGCGGAGCCGCCGCGGATCGGCGATGACCGGCACCTCGCCGGGCGGCCGCTCGACCACCAGCGTGACGTCCTGCCGCGCGCACCGCAGCCGCCAGACGTCCGCGCATTCGTCGACCAGCGCGGCGAGATCGAGCCGCGCCGGGTCGAGGCGGAACTCGTCCGCGCCCAGCCGCGCCAGCTCCAGCAGATCGCTGACCAGGCGTTCCAGTCGCTCCGCCTCGCGATGGATGGTCTGCCCGGCGCGGCGCGCGTCCTCGCCTTCGGCCACGCCGTCGCCGATCGCCTCGGCGAATCCGGTGACGGCGGTCAGCGGCGTCCGCAGTTCGTGCGACACCGAAAGCAGGAACTCGCGCTGCCGCGCCTCGCTGTACTGCAGCGCGTCGGCCAGTTCGTTGACCGATTTCGCCACGTCCGCGACCTCGGACGGGCCTTCCACCGGAACCCGCAGGTCACGACGCCCGGCGCGCATCCCGCTCGCCACCGACGCGACCCGGCGCAGCGGCCGTGACAGCATCCGGCTCAGCACCAGCCCGGCGATCGCGGCGACCGCCAGCCCGGCGCCGAGCGCGAGCACGGTGTTGCGCACCAGCGTCCGGCCGCGTGCCTCGCCGATCTCCGTCGCTTGGACGAGCGCGAACGCGGCCCCCTTGGCGCCCACGGTGCGGACTTCGACCAGGTACTGCCGTCCTTCGACGAGCACCGTGGCCGAGCCGGTGCGGGTCAGGCCCGCCTTGGTGGCGGCGATCGCCGCTTCCGTCCCGGCGCCGCCGAGTGTCCCGTTCGGACGGCGGACGACGACGTCGATCCCTTGCCCGCGCACGACTTCCGCGACCTTGCCGACGCTGAGCCGGTTGCCGATCCCGGTCTCGTCGAGCTGGCTCGCGACCACGTCGGCCTGTGCCGAGAGCGACTGCCGGAGCACGTCGGTGCCGGTGGTGCGGATGAGCCGGGCCGCGACCAGCCCGGCGACCACCACCGCGACCGCGGCGATCGCGAGGCACACCACGGTGATCCGCAGCGCGAGCGACGTCCGGTTCATCCGGCGTCCGCCGCGTAGCCGATCCCGCGGACCGTCCTGATCGGACTGTGCTCGCCCAGTTTCCCGCGCAGCTGGGCGATGTGGACGTCGACGGTCCGCGTGCCCGCCGACGCCGCGTACCCCCAGACGGAACTGAGCAGCTGCTCGCGGCTGAACACCTGGCCGGGCCGTCGCGCCAGATGGGTCAGCAGATCGAACTCGGTCGACGTCAGCGCGATCTCGGCGCCGCCCGCCCAGACACGACGCTGCGTGACATCGACACGGACGTCGCCCGCGGTGTAGGTCTCGGCGGGCGACGGCGCCCCGGCGGCCCGCCGCAGTACCGTCCGGACCCGCGCCGAGAGTTCACGCGGGCTGAACGGTTTCGTCAGGTAGTCGTCCGCGCCGATCTCCAAGCCCAGCAAGCGGTCCAGCTCGTCGTCGCGCGCGGTCACGAACAGCACGGGCGTCCAGTCGCCGTCCGCGCGCAGCGTCCGGCAGATCTCGATACCGTCCATTCCGGACAGTCCGATGTCGAGCACGATCGCGACCGGGCGCGTCCGCCGGATCGTGGCCAGTGCCGCGCCACCGTCCGCCTCCACGTGCACGCCGAACCCGTCCCGCCGCAGGTACAGCGAGGCGAGTTCGGCGATCGCGGGGTCGTCCTCGACGACCAGCACCAGCCCGCGTCCCGGTTGTGTCGTCACCGGCCGATCCTGTCACGGGGCCGGGTCGCCGGCCATGTCCTGCTCGATCGAGTCGAGGGTGTGCTGGACGTCGCTCAGCTCGCCCGGCGCCGGGCTCGACGCTGGCGCGTCGTCGTCGCCGCACGCGGCCGTGCCGAACAACGCGAGCGCGGTCAGACCCGCGGCCAGCAGGCGTTTCACTTGCCCGCCTTGCAGTGCGCCCCGGCGAACGCGTCGAGCTTCTGCTTCGCCGCGGCGAGTTCGGGAAGCCGTCCGCTGCGCTCGTCGGCACGCTTCTGGAGCCTGTCGGCGGTGTCGTTGTGGCCCTTCTTGCGCTGGCCCTCGGCCCTGGCCTTGAGGTTCGCGACCGAACCGCGGACCTCGGGGCCGCCGTTGATGCGTTCGGTGAGCTTCGTGGTGCGCTGGGTGAGCTTGGGCAGCCATTCGGCGCACAGCGTCTGGGACTCTTCGGGGCTCAGGGTGATCGGTGCCTGGGCCGAGGCGGCGGGGGCGAGCGCGACGAGGCCGGCGGCGGTGAGGCAGACGGCGATGGTGTGTTTCAGCATGCGAAGAGCGTGGCGCGGCCGGATACGAGGAATGTGGGGGAAATGTTCGGGTTTTGTAAGCGATACTCGGACGATGGGGCTCAAGACCTTGACCGCCACCGTCGTGGCGACACTACTGCTCACCGCCGCACCCGCGGTCGCTTCACCCGCGTTCGTCCTGCGTGACGGCGTCAGCGAGCCGGTGTTCTCCTACGAGAAGGCCATCCGGGAGACCGCCTGGGTGGAGACCGGACAGGACCTCGACCGCGACGGGCAGATCGACCGCGTCGCCGCCGACATCATCCGCCCGGCGGAACCGGCCGCGCGAGGGCAGCGCGTCCCGGTGATCATGGACGTCAGCCCGTACTTCGAAAAGGTCGGGCGCGGCAACGAGCGCCAGCCGAAGACGTACCTCCCCGACGGCACGCCGTCGCAGTTCCCGCTCTTCTACGACAACTACTTCGTCCCGCGCGGATACGCGGTCGTGCTGGTCGACGTCGGCGGCACCAATCGCTCGTCCGGGTGCTTCGACGACGTCGCGTCCGGCAACGGCGTCGTGAACTGGCTCAACGGGCGCGCTCAGGCCTTCCGCACGCCGTTCGGGCCCGAGCGGGTCCGCGCGGGCTGGGCGAACGGGTCGGTCGGCGCGATCGGGAAATCGCAGGACGGCGCGACGGCGATCGGGATGGCGGCGTCCGGGATCGAGGGGTTGAAGACGATCGTGCCGATCGCGGGGGTCAGTTCGTACTACGAGGTCCACAACTCCCACGGCGCCTACTTCGGCTGGGCGGGCGGCGCCGGGTTCTACAACGAGCGTGCCGAGAAGCTGTGCCGTCCGTTCGAAGAGGACAACGCGCGGCGCGCGGGGACGGACGGGAACTTCAACGAGTACTGGCGCGGGCTCGACTACGTCGCGAAGACCGGCAAGGTGCGCGCGAGCGTTTTCGCGTCCATGGGCTTCCACGATCTCAACGTCAACCCGATCCAGTTCGGGCCGTGGTGGGAGGCGCTGAACGCCCACGATGTGCCGCGCAAGGCGTGGCTGCACCAGGCGGCGCACGTCGATCCGTTCGACCTCGACCGGTCGCTGTTCGTGCGGACGCTGCACCGCTGGTTCGACCGCTGGCTGCTCGGCGTCCGCAACGGCGTCGAGACCGAACCCGCGATCCGCGTCGAGCACACGCCGGACCGCTGGACCGACGAACGCCGCTGGCCACCGGTGACGGGGACGCGCGTGATGTGGCCATCGGTGGCGGGCGGACTGGGGAATCGCCCGTCGCCGGGCACGGCTTCGGTGACCGACGATCCGGCGCGCGGAGCGTCACAGTGGGTGGAGAACCCGTCGCAGCCCAGCCCGGATCGGGTCGTCTTCGCCGGTGAACCCGTGCGGGCGGACACGCGCGTGGCCGGGACCGCCACCGTGACGGTGACCGCCCGCTCGGACAAGCCGAGCGCTCGGCTCGGCGCGGTGCTGGTCGATTACGGGCCCGCGACCGTGCGGAACACGACGTGGCCGGCGCTCGGCACGAAGGACCTGACGACCCGTTCCTGCTGGGGCACGGGCACCGCCGCGGACACCGGCTGCTTCCTCGACACCGTCGCCGATCTGACCACTGTGGACAAACAGATCGTCGCGACCGGCTGGGCGGACCTCGGCCATCACCGGTCGCTGTGGCGGGGTGAGCCGCTCGTGCCGGGTAAGGCGTACACGATGACGTTCCGGCTGAGCAGCCTCGACCACGTCGTCGCGGTGGGGCACCGGCTGGCGCTCGTCCTGGGCGGGACCGATGGGGACATGTTCGACCCGGCGCTGCCCGCGCTCGGCTCCCGGGTGACCATCGAACTGGGCGGGACTTCGCTCTCGGTGCCCATCGCCCGCGTTTAGTCCTCTGAATGCGGTGGGCGGCGTGTTGCGAAAGCCACTTTCGCAACCTTCAACGTTACGAAAGTGGCTTTCACAACGTCGGCGACGGTGGGCCTTCGTCCTGGCGGCGCCATCGCGAGGTTCCGGTGCTGTCAGGCGCGTCGCGAAAGCCACTTTCGCGACGTCTGATGTCCCGAAAGTGGCTTTCGCGACGTGAGCGCCCGGGCGCGGGAGGAGGAGATCGCGCCCGCGTTCAGTCCTCTGAATGCGAGAGGGGAAGGGTGCCGTCTCGCTAAGGTCGTAACCATGAGCCTGCCCGACTTCTGGCTGCGCCGGCCCGCCGTCCCGGCGTCGGCCGCGCTGCGCGAGCGGTTCGACGCGCTGCTGGACGAAGCGCTCGCGGCCGGCCCCGACCGGCCTGTCGATTACCACGTCGACGCGCCGAAATGGCAGTTCCTGTGTCACGTCGCCGACCGCGCGGATTTCGTCCTGCACGGCTCGGGTGACCCGGGTATCCCCGAATTCGTCCCGCGCCGTCCGCCGGACATCACGGAGTTCGGCAGCAGGCACGCGGTGTTCGCGGCGGCCGACGGGATCTGGCCGATGTTCTACGCGATCCTCGATCGCGACAGCGCTCAGGTGTCGATGTGCAACGCGTGCGTGCGGGCCGGTGGCGAGGCCCGCTATCACTTCTCGATCAGCGCACCCGCCTTGGCGCGGCGGCCGTGGCGGACAGGGACCGTGTACCTGCTGCCGTCCGCGACCTTCGACCTGGAACCGGCGGACGGGGACATCCGGCCGACCCAGGCCGCCAGCCCGGTGCCGGTCCGGCCGGCCGCCAAACTCACCGTCGGACCGGAGGACTTCCCCTTCCTCCACGACGTCCACGGCCACGACGACGCGGAACTGCTCGCCAGAGCGGCCGCCGCCCCGGATGGCTTTCCCTGGCACGAACCCCGGTGAAGGAGAACGCATGGCGAAGATCCAGCGCATTTCCGTCCACGGCCACACGAGCGCGAGCCCCGATGCCGTCTACGCGCTCCTCGTGGACCGCGAGCATTGGCCCGATTGGTCGCCCATGGGCTCGTTCCGCCTGCTCGACAAGGGCGACGCCAACGGTCTCGGCGCCATCGGCGTCTTCAGCACCAACGGCGTCAACAGCTGCGAAGAGGTCATCGCCCTCGAACCCGGCAAACGCTTCGGCTACTCGCTGAAGAAGGGGCTCCCGGTGCGGGACTACCGCGCCTACGTCGACCTCACCCCCGAGCGGGACGGCACCGCGATCCACTGGCATTCCACGTTCACCGCCAAGATCCCGGGCACCGGCTGGTTCCATCGCCGGTTCCTCGGCCACTTCATCGGGCGCATGGTCGAGAGCCTCGTGGCGCGCGCCTCGCGCGGCGCACCATAAAGTAGGCGCATGGCAGCCCCACGACGCACGCAGGAGGAACGCAGCGCCGCGATGCGCGTCAGGCTGCTCGACGCCACGATCGACTGTCTCGTCGAGTACGGCTACGCGGGCACGACGACCACCCGCGTCGCGGACCGCGCCGGGGTGACCCGCGGCGCGCAGGTGCACCACTTCCCGACCAAGACCGACCTCGTCACCTCGGCGATCCGGCATCTCGCGGCCAAACGCACCGAGGTCGCGATGGCGGAGATCGACCGGCTCAAGGCCTCGGCCGACCCGGTCGGGGACGCGTTGCAGCTGCTGTGGGAGATGCACCAGGGCCCGGTCTTCTCGGCGACCGTCGAGCTGTGGGTGGCGTCGCGGACCGACGCGGAACTGCGCGCCCAGATGGCGGTGGTCGAGCCGATCGCGACGAGCAGCCTGGTCGAGTTCGGCAAGGCCCTGCTGCCGGACCATTCGGCGCATCCGGAGTTCCTGCACGCGGTGTACACGGCGATGGACGTCGTCCGCGGCATCCTCATCGCCAGCTGGGCGACCCGCGACCAGACCGAACTGGAGGCGCGCTGGGAGCGCGGCCGCCGCCATCTGATCCTGCTGTTCGAGGCGTTGATGCAGCCCGCACCCTCTCGTTGAGCGTGTTACTCTCCCCGGGAGAGTGAGGAGGTCACGTGCTCGGAAACCCGTACGACCCCGACTGCCCGACCCGCGCGCTGCTCGACCGCATCGGCGACCAGTGGACCGTGCTGATCGTCGGCGTGCTCGGCGACGGCCCGCTCCGGTTCACCGAAATCGGCAAACGCGTGCGCGGCATCTCGCAGAAGGTCCTCACCCAGACCCTGCGCAGCCTCGTCCGCGACGGGATCCTGACGCGCACCGCGTATCCGGAGATCCCTCCGCACGTGGAGTACGAGCTCACCGCCCTCGGCCGCAACCTCGCCGAACCGCTCGAGATGCTCGACAAGTGGGCCCGGGTCCACATGGGCGAGGTGCTCGACGCCCGCAAGAGCTACGACGGTCAGCTCACCGCTTGACCAGACCGGCCTCGTGCGCGAGCAGTCCCGCCTGGGTCCGGTTCGCACAGCCCAGCTTGACCAGCATCCGCGACACATAGCTCTTCACCGTCGCCTCCGCCAGGTGCAGCCGCGCCGCGATGTCCGCATTGGACAGTCCTTCGCCGAGACAGGCGAGGACGTCGATTTCGCGTTCGGTGAGCCCTTCGGTCTTCCGGCGCGCGTCGTCCCCGCGGCGCCGCCCGTCGGCCGACATCGCCACCAGACGGCGTGCCGCTTCGGGGGAGAGCACCGTATGCCCGTCGGCCGCGACCCGGACCAGCCCGATCAGCTCCTCCGGCGGGGTGGATTTCACCAGGAACCCGGCCGCGCCCGCCCGCAGCGCGCGGATGACGTAGGTATCCGCGTCGAACGTCGTCAGCGCGACGACCGCGGGCGGCTCCGGGAGTTTCGCGATCCGCTCGATGGCGGTCAGCCCGTCGACCCCGGGCATCCGCAGATCCATCAGCACCACGCGGGGCTTGTGCCGGATCACGGCCTCCACCGCCTCGGCGCCGTCTTGCGCCTGCGCGACCACCTCGATGTCGTCCGCGGAGCCGAGGATCGTCCGCAGATGCGCGCAGACCATCGGCTCGTCGTCGACGACGACCACCCGGATCACCGATCCCCTTCCGCCGTCGGGACGTAGGCGGGCAGTATCGCATCGACGCGGAATCCGCCGCCCGGTCGAGGCCCCGCCGCGAACCGGCCGCCGATCAGCTCGACCCGTTGCCGCAATCCGGCCAGCCCGGCGCCCGAACCGCTGCCCGCCAGCGCCGGATCAGGTGGGGCGCCCGCACGCGTGTTCTCCACCGCGACGTCCACACCGTCCGCGTGGTGGCGGAGTTCGACGGTCGCGGACGAGCCCGGCGCGTGTTTGCGGACGTTCGTCAGCGCTTCCTGCACGACCCGGTACGCCGTCCGGGCGACAGTCGGGGAGATCCGGCCGGGGTCGCCACGCACGATCAGTTCGGTCGGGATGCCCACCGACGCCGATTCGGCGACCAGCGTCGCCGGATCGCCCGCCTGGCCCTCGGTCAGGGTGGGCGGCTCGGAGTTCGCGCCGTTGCGCAGCACCCCGACGAGATCACGCAGTTCGTCCAGCGCGAGCGCGCCTTCGCGACGGATGTCCTCGGCGGAGGTCCGCACCGCCTCGTCCGCCGAGACGACGCCGAGTGCGCCGGCGTGCAGCACCATCAGGCTCAACCGGTGCGTGACGACGTCGTGCATCTCCTCGGCCAGTTTCCGCCGCTCCTCGGCACGGGCGCGTTCGGCGAGCAGGTGCTGTTCGCGTTCGGCCCGTTCGGCCCGGTCCCGCAGCGAGCGCAGCAACTGGCGCCGGGCCTCGAAATACAGCGAAAGCGTGGTGGGCAGCGCCGTGCTCAGCAGCCCGAACGGGGTGGTGTTCCAGTGCGCGTCCCACGGCCGGGACGCGCAGATCGCGAGGATCGCGGTCAGCCACAGCAGGGTCCGCCGGTCGATCAGGCGGGCCAGCTGGCTCAGTACCACGGGGGTGATCGTCGGGACGGTCATCAGCGTCAGCTGCCGTTCCGGCACCAGCAGGCCGGGGGAGAGCAGGTCCGAGGCGAGCATCAGCAGCCCGCCCGCCATGATCAGGCCCGCGATCAGCCGGGGGAACCGGAACAGCAGGATCAGCGAGAGATCGAGCAGCACCTGCAGGGTGACGCCCGCGGCGGGCCCCGCCCAGCCGGACGTCGGTTCGCCGAACACGTACAGCGTGACGTCCAGGCCTGCGAACGCGAGCGCCGCCAGCGTGAGCCACCCGGTGTCGACCGGGCCCGGCCGGAACGACCTGCTTCTCTCCACCGGATCACGGTAACCACCCGGCGACCGCGACGGGATGATCCGCAACTTTCGTCTATCCCATGACCCTCCTTACCGGGTATCCGGCCAGGACCGTCTCGGCTGGACTGGAGACCATGAGCATCGCGACCCAGACCGTCCGGACAGGACGGGAGCAGACCTTCGCCCGCCTCCCGGTGCTCGTCGTCGCCACCTTGGCCGGGGGCGCGCTGCTGGCCACGAGCGGCCGCTACGCGCACGGTTTCGACGAGCTGTACTTCCTGATGGCCGGCAAGGAACACCTCGCGTGGGGCTACTTCGACCAGCCGCCGCTGATCCCCGCCCTGGCCGGGGCGATGGACACCCTGTTCCCCGGTTCGCTGGTGATGCTGCGGCTGCCGATGACCCTGGCGGCCGCCGCCGGAGTGGTCGTCACCGCGCTGATCGCCAGGGAACTGGGCGGCGGACGCGGCGCCCAGGTGCTCGCGGCCGGGCTCTACGCGACGTCCGGCGTGATCATCGTCAGCCACTGGATCGGCACCTACGTCTTCGATCCGTTCCTCTGGACGGTGATCGTCTGGCTGGTCGTCCGCTGGGTACGCGTCCGCCGGGACGGGCTGCTGCTCTGGGCGGGCGTCGTCACCGCCGTCTCCCTGCAGACGAAGTTCCTCGTCCCGGCTTTCTGGGTGCTCGCCCTGCTCTCCGCGCTGGTGCTCGGGCCGAGGGAGCTCGTGCGGCGGCCGAAACTGTGGCTCGGCGCGGGAATCGCCGTCGTCGCGACGATCCCGACGTTGCTCTGGCAGGCGCGGAACGGCTGGCCGTATCTGATCATGAACGAGGTCGTCTCGGCGGAATTCCCCGGCACGTGGCCTTTTCTGCGCGACGGCTTCTTGACGGCGGGGGTCGGTGCGGGTGTGCTCGCGTTCGTCTACGGGCTAGTCCGGCTGAACTTCTCCCGCGAACTTCGCGGCTATCGCTTCCTGGGGGTGGCGATAGCCGCGCTGATCGTGGCGTTCCTGGTGCTGCACGGACGTTCCTACTATCTGATGGGCGTCTTCGCGCTGCCGTTCGCGGCCGCGGCGACGGGCTTCGCGAAGCACGTCCCCCGATGGCGGCCGGTGGCGTGGCCGGTGATGGTGCTTTCGGCGGTGATCACCCTCGCCGGCCTGCCGATCTATCCGGCGACCATGGCCAGGACGAGCTTCGGGCCGATCGCGCTCGGCAGTTCCTTCGCCGGTGGTGAACTGCCGCAACAGGAACTGGTCAAGGCGGTCGGCGAGGCGTACGCGGCCCTGCCGCCGGATCAGCGCGCACGCACGGCGGTCTACGCCGAGATCTATCCGTTCGCCGCCGCCACGGAGTTCTACGGCAGGCGGTACGGCATCGACCACGTCTACAGTGGACATCGCGGCTATTGGTATTTCAACCGGCCCCCGGATTCGGCGGACGGCGTGCTGTTCCTGGGATTCGATCCGAGGCTGCTCAAGCCTTACTTCGCCACGGTGACCCCGGTGGTGGAAGGACTGCTGTGGCGGTACGACGGTAGACGGGGTTCCTGGGACGAGATCTGGCCCAAGCTGGAAAGGCACTGACGATGACCGAACTTTCGCTGCCCGCCAAGACCTATCTGCTCGCGTGCGACGTCGGCGAGGCCAAGCTGCGCGACCGGGCTCGTGCGGGCCTGCTGATCCGCGGCGCCGCGCTCACCGATCTCGTGCTGCGCGGCCGCGTCACCGACGCGGACGGCCGGGTCGCGGTGTCGGGCGACGGGCCGACCGGGGACCTCGTCCTCGACGAGCTCCTGGCCGAGATCGGCCGGGAGAGCCCGCGCAAGTGGAAAGGGTGGGTGCGCAAGGACGCGCGTGGCACCTTGGAGGCACTGGAGTCCCAACTGGACACGGCGGGCGTGATCGACTTGAAGACCGCCCGGATCCTGGGGTTGTTCCCGTCGCGCCGTCCGGTCGTGCGGGATCCGGCCGTCGTGGAAAGGTTGCGGGCCTCGGTCGATCAGGCGTTACGCGGTCCGGCGCCGGCGTCCGATGTGGACACCGTGGACGCCGCGCTCACCGCGCTGGTGGCCGCGGTGGAGCTCCGCGGTGTCGTTTCGGGCCGGGACAGGCGTCGGTACCGGGACCGGATCGAAGAACTGGGCGAGCGTGGCGGGGACGCGGTCCCCGCGTTGCGGAAGCTGTTCCGGGAGCTACGGGCGGTGCGGGCGTCGGCAGCGTCCTCATCCGGCGGGGGCTGAACCGAACAGCCGGTCGAGGTAATAGTCCACTGTGGACAGCGCCTCGTCCGGCGTGCGGTGCTTCATCACGATGTTGGTGCCCTGTGAATCGGCGAGGGCCCACAGGATCGCGGACTCGTGCATCGGATCGGCCGACTTGTCGACAGTGCCCGCGTCCTGGCCCTGGCGGATCAGGAGGGCGAGCAGTTCGAACAGCTGCGGGACGCCGTCGGTGAACGCGGCCGTGAAGGAGGGATCGGAGATCGCGCGGATGAAGAACGCGACCCCCATCAGCCAGTCGCCGCGGCGGCGCTCGTCGAGCGGCAGGATCTCGACCATGATCGCGCGGATGATGGCCTGGGGTGTCGACGGCAGTTCGCCGGCCTCCAGCTGGGCCTTGATGCGCTCTTCGTAGACCTGCGAGCGGCGTTCGACGGCGAACAGCAGCATCTCGTCCTTGGTCTTGAAGTAATGCTGCACCAAACCCATCGACATGCCCGCTTCGGCGGCGACGTGCCGGAGGCTGACTCCTTCGAGGCCTCGCGTGGCCGTCAGCCGCGTCAGCGCCTCGGCGATCTCCGCGCGGCGCGCGGCGTGATCCACCTGTTTCGGCACCTTCACCATCCGTTCCGCCGTTTGCAATGCGATCGCATTGCCACTACTGTCCCAGGTTATTACGATGCGATCGCATTGTAAACGAGCTCGGGGGTGAACTCGGTGGAAGCCGAACGGGGGAAGGTACGGCTGCGGCCGCCGCGGAACGTGCTGGATCAGCGGGTCGTGGGCTGGTGGCGGCTGCAGGGAACGCTTTTCTGGGGTGCGCCGGTACTGGTGCTGGTGGTGCTCGGGCTGCTCATCACGCCCGCGCGGTTCTGGCTGCTGACGCCGGCGGTGGTGTTCGCGGTGGCGGGCCTGGCGTGGGTGATCGCGATGCCGCTGTGGTGGTTCAAGGTGCATCGCTGGGAGGTCACGGAGACGGCGGTGTACGCGCGCTCCGGGTTCTTCTGGCAGGAGTGGCGAGTCGCGCCGATGTCGCGGATCCAGACCGTGGACACCCTGCGCGGGCCGCTGCAGCAGCTGTTCAAGCTCGCGACCGTCACGGTCACCACGGCGTCGGCGCGGGGCGCGGTCAAGATCCGCGGCCTCGACCACGAACTGGCCGCGAGCCTGGCGGAGCAGCTCACCGAAACGACGCAGGCGACGCCAGGGGACGCGACATGACCTCGGGCGAATTCGAGGACTGGAACACGCTCGACAAGCGGACACTCGCCGTCACCGCAGTGATGATGGCCGGCGCGGCCGTCGGCGCCGCCATCCCGACCACGGCCGCGATCGTCGGCGGCGGCGCGAGCTTCTGGGTCGCGCTCGCCTGGGTCGTGGCAGGCGGGCTGGTCCTCGTCGCCGGCGGCGTGCTGGCGGATCTCTTCTACTGGAAGGGGGTTCGCTACCGGCTCACGCCGGAACGCCTGGAGACGGCGTTCACCCTGGTCTTCCGCTCGCGGAAATCCCTGCAGCGCGAGCGGATCCGCAACGTCGACCTGACGGCGAACCCGCTGCACCGGCTGTTCGGCGTGGCGGTGGTGACCATCGGCACCGGCTCGCACGAGTCGGGCGGGCAGGGCCGCATCAAGCTCAACCCCGTCTCGCGCGCCGAAGCCGAGCGGTTGCGCGCGGAACTGTTGCGCCGCGCGGAAACCGTGGAGACCGACGAGGACGCGCCGCTGGCCGAACTCGACCGGAGCTGGATCCGCTACGCGCCGATGTCGTTCCTCACCCCGGCGCTGGGGCTCGCCGCGGGCGGTGGGCTCATGCAGGTCTCGGAATGGGCGGGTCTGCAGAAGGGCCTGATCGACTGGGTGATCGGCCTGTTCCGCGGTATCCCGCTGGTGGTGGCGATCCTGATCCTGCTGGCGATCGCGATGCTCGTCGGCCTGATCGGCGCGCTGGGCCTGTGGGTCGAGATGTGGTGGAACTACCGGCTCGACCGTGAGGCCGGCGGCACGCTGCGGGTGCGCCGGGGCCTGTTCACCACGCGCTCGATCTCGATCGAGGAACGCCGGATGCGCGGCATCGACCTCGTCGAGCCGCTCGGGAACCGGATCTCCGGCGCGGCGCGGGTCGACGCGATCGCCACCGGCATGCGCCAAAGCGACGACAAGGACAAGACCGACTACCACACGCTTCTGCCCGCCGCGCCGGTCGCGACGGCCAACCGGATCGCCGCGGCGGTGCTGCGCGAACCGGTGTCGCCGACCGAAGCCGTCCGGCTGACCGGGCATCCGCGTGCCGCGCGGGGACGGCTGCTGCGCTGGTGGATCGGCTCGGTGGTGGTCCTGCTGGCGATCTTCGCGATCCTCGGCTTCCTGCTGACCGACGTCCTGCTGGTGATCGGTGCCGCGCTCGGCGTGGTGCTGCTGCCCGCGTCGGTGCTGCTGGCGCTGGACGCCTATCGCAACCTGGGGCACGGGATCACCGGGCGGTACCTCGTCGGACGGCACGGCACCGTGCGGCGGAGCACGTTCGCGCTGGAGCGCGACGGCGTGATCGGCTGGACGGTGAAGCAGTCGATCTTCCAGCGGCGCAAGGGTTTGCTGACCGTCGTGGCGACCACGGCCGCCGGTGCCGGGGCGTACTCGGTGTACGACGCGGGGGAGGAGCAGGGGCTGCTGTTCGCGGAGGAGTCGGTGCCGGAACTGCTGACGCCGTTCCTGGAACGGGCTTGAGGCTTCGGTCCGGTGGGTCGCCGGTCCGTGAAGGACTCCTTGAGGGACTCGTTTTGCTTACCCACTGGTGTGGGTCGAGCCTGAGGAATTCGGGGCGCGGAACGTCTCGGCTCCTCCACGTTTGGATCCGTTGATGAAGGATTTGGGACAGTGAACGTCCCCAATCCTTCATAGACAACACTCGACCCGGTCTGGAACGGAGCGAATCCCGCTCACACACAGGGATGACAGGGGACTGTGTGGATTTCGGGTCATCCAACGTCCCAAAATCCACACAATCAGCGGCCTGAGCCGCCACGGCGGCCGGCGTGCCGTGTCTGCGCACGACACCTTCGGCCTGCCCTCAAGAGAGCCGCCCTTGCCACTCACGACCACCGGGACCGACGCTTCGGCCGTCACCGAAGTGTCTGCTGGCTACCGTCGTGCCATGACCGCCTTCGCCGCACTCCACGTCCCCGGTTCCCCGCTGCTCCTGCCGAACGTCTGGGAGTTCGGCGCCGCCGCCTTCCTGGCCGCGCAAGGCTTCCCGGCACTCGGCACGACCAGCCTCGGGGTCTCGGCCGCCGAGGGCGAGCCGGACGGTGCCCCGTCCTCGAAGGACGCCACCGTCCGGCTGGCGCGGCGGCTCGCCGGGCTCGACGCGCTGATCAGCGTCGACCTCGCCGACGGGTTCAGCGAAGACCCGGGCGAGGTCGGCGCGCTGGCGGCGGAGCTCGCCGAAGCCGGTGTCGCGGGCATCAACCTCGAAGACGCCCTGGGCGACCCGGTGCGGCACGCGGCCAAGATCGCGGCCGCGAAGGACCGCGCTCCCGGTCTGTTCGTCAACGCCCGCACGGACACGCATTGGCTGGGAGAGCCCGACATCGGCGCCGCGATCGACCGTTCTCTGTCCTATGTGGACGCAGGAGCGGACGGCGTGTTCGTGCCGGGGCTCGCCGAGGCGTCGGACGTCGAACGGCTGGTGAAGGCCGTCGGGGTGCCGGTGAACCTGCTGTTCCTGCCCGGAAAGGTCACCGTCGCGGGGCTCGCCGGGCTCGGCGTCGCCCGGATCAGTCTCGGGTCGCTGCCGTACCGGATGGCGCTGGCCGCCACGCTGCGCACGGTGGAGGCCGTGCGCGACGGCGGCGAACTCCCGCCGGCCCCGCCCTCCTACGCCGACGTCGCGGCCCTGCTCCCGGATTCTCATTAACCTCGGGGGCATGCAGACCTTCGGAGCCGAATTCGCCGTCCCGCCCGGTTATCTGAACACGCCCAGCATCGGTATCCCGCCGTCGCACGTGGCCGACGCGGTGGCGGAGGCGGTCGAACGGTGGCGGCGCGGCGAGGCCCGCCCGACCGACTTCGACGAGCCCGTCGCGCGGACCAGGGTGGGCTTCGGCGCGCTGATCGGCGTCCCCGCGGAGCGGGTCGCGATCGGGGCGTCCGTCTCACAGCTGATCGCGAACGTGGCCGCCGGCCTGCCCGACGGCGCCAGCGTCCTGGTCGCCGCGAACGACTTCACGAGCGTCACTTTCCCCTTCGCAGCTCAAGCGCACCGCGGGGTGAAGGTCACCGAAGTCCCGCTGGCCGAGCTGACCGAGCGCGTCGAAGGGCACGACCTCGTCGCGGTCAGCGTCGTCCAGTCGGCGGACGGCGCCCAGGTCGACCTAGCCGCGCTCCGGGCCGCGGCCGAGGCGGCGGGCGCGGCGGTCCTGCTCGACGCCACCCAGGCCGCCGGATGGCGACCGCTGGACCTCGGCTGGGCAGACTGGGTGGTCGCCGCGGGCTACAAATGGCTGCTCGCGCCGCGCGGGGCGGCCTGGCTGGCCGTGCATCCGCGGGTGCTGGAGCGGGCCGTGCCGGTCGCCGCGAACTGGTACGCGGGCGAAGACCGCTGGCAGACCGTCTACGGGCTCCCGCTGCGCCTGGCGGAGGGCGCCCGGTCGCTCGACCTGTCCCCGGCCTGGCTCGCGTTCGTCGGCGCCGCCGCCTCTCTCGACTACCTCGCGTCCTTGGATCTCGAAGCCGTCCGCGCGCACTGCGTGGGCCTCGCCGACTCACTCCTCGAAGCGATCGGCTCACCCGGTCAGGGGAGTGCGATCGTCTCGCTCGACGCCGACGCCCGCCGGGTGGCGGAAGCGGGCATCGTGGCCGGTACCCGGGCCGGAAGGCAGCGATTCGGCTTCCATCTCTACAACACGGCTGACGACGTGGAACGGGTGATAAGCACGTTCAGGTGAACCGCCGGGAGCGCGTGAACTACCGTATGTTCCCGTGGTTGGTGCGCAATTTACCCCGGGACCGACGGAAACGGCCCGGCTTCAGCCGGTGCGACCGGCAGGGCCGGGCGGGCCGCCGTCCGCGCCGAAGCCGCCGAGGGACACCAAGGCCCTGGCGCTCAAGGGCGGCGGGCTGGTCGCCATCGCGGTCGTCTCGGCCCTGCTCTGGTGGCTGATCCGCCACGAGCCGGAGCCGACGCCGGTCGCGGACCCGCCGTCGAAGACCGGCCAGTTCCAGTACACGCTGGTCGAAGGCCCGCAGGTCACCACCGACTGCGCGAGCAAGGCCTACGGCGACACCAAGAAGTTCTTCGCCGACACGCCGTGCACGCGCCTGTCGCGGGCGCTGTACACGACCGAGACCGGCGGGAAGAAGGCGCTGGTGTCGGTCGTCCTGGTCACCATGCCCGGCGAGGTCACCGCGACCCAGCTCAAGGCGCTGACCGACAAGGACGGCACGGGCAACGTGTCCGACCTGGTGCGCGACGGGACCTTCAAGGCGCAGGGCGCCCCGAAGATCTCGGGCCAGGACGCGGCCTACGACTCCCACGTCACCGGGCCCGAGGTGGCCATCGTGCTGGCCGGCTTCTACGACAAGCAGAAGGACAAGCCGGTGCTGGAGCGGATCGCGACCGACGCCCTGCGGCTCTCGGGCGACCTGCGCCGCTGACCGGGATCCCCGCCTCCGGATGCTAGGAAAGGACCGTTCCTTGCAAATTTTGCAAGGAACGGTCCTTTCCTAGCGTTTGAAGGGACGCGAAGAGCCTCAGGCCGACTGGCCCGGCATCGCGATCGCCACCGGTTTCGCACCGAACTCCGCCCGCCAGGCGGTACCCCGCCGCGCCGACCCGATCAGCGCGTTCAGCGCGGTCGTCCGCAAGGCGGCGTCATCGGTGCGGTCGAGCACGCCGAGCCAGGCCGCGGACGCGTCCGATTCGGCGGTCGCCACCAGTTCCATCGCCGAGTTCGCCTCGGTCACCGGCCGCGGCGGCACGTACGCGGCCTCCGGTCCGGTGGGCGTCTGTCCCGCCGCGGAAAGCATGCGTTCGCAGACGTCGCGACGTTTGACGTGCTCGGCCGTACCCCGCGACACCGCGCCGCTGAACGCCGCGGGCAGGTACGCGCTGACCAGCCCGTACACCCAGATCGCCGCGTGTTCGGCGGCCAGCGCCTGCTGGACGGCCTCCGCCGCCTCCCCGCCGAGCTGGACCCCGGCGGGCACCTCGACGGCTCCGGCGTCGTCGCCGCGGCCGAGCTTCTCCGAACTCTGTTGCAGCGCCGCGCAGCCCGCCGCGATCGAGGCGACCATCCCGGCGCGGTAGCGCGGCAGGGTGGGCACGAGACCTTCGGCCTGTTTGCGGGCCACGGCAAGCCGTTCCTTGAGCCCGTCGAGCGACGACGGCGGCGGTGTCGCCGCCGGACCCGGCTGGTCCGGCTTCGGCCGGTTGAGCCGGTCCACCTCGGTCTTGAGCGCCGCCGCGTGCGCGGCCCGCGCGGTGGCGACCGCTTCGCCCTCGGCGCCCAGCGCCTTCGCACCGGCCGCGTCGGTCTCCGCCGCGCGCAGCAGCGGGCCCAGCGGGTCGGGGGTTTCGTCGAAGCCGGGGGAGCAGGCGGACGCCAGCGGCACGGCCAGCGCGGCCAGCGCCCCCATCCGCAGGAAAGTGCGACGGCTCGGCTCTGTCGATCTTCCGGTCACGCCGCCCCATCCTGCCAGTACCCCGCGCGGGGCCGCCGCTCGCGCGTCACGCGGGGGTGACCGGATAAGCTGGTCCACTACCGAACCCGGATCCACGCCGCCGGGTCGCCCACAGCCGAACAGGAGCGCTCCACCGTGCCCAACGACCTCGCCAGCAGGCTGGAGCCCATCGTGGCCGAAGCCGTCAAGGCCGCGGGTTTCGACCTCGATTCCTTCGAGGTCCAGCAGGCAGGCCGCCGTCAGCTGGTCAAGGTCGTCGTCGACGGGGACGACGGCGTCGGGCTGGACGAGGTGGCGGGCGTCAGCCGCGCGGTCTCCGCCGCGCTCGACGAGAACGAGCACGTGATCGCGAGCGCGTACACGCTCGAAGTCACCTCGCCGGGCCTGGACCGGCCGCTGACCGTGCAGCGGCACTGGCGGCGCGCGAAGTTCCGTCTCGTCAAGGTCACCCCGGCCGAAGGCGCGGCGTTCATCGGCCGGGTCGGGCACGCGGGGGAGAAATCCGCGCGCGTGCTCGTGGACGGCGAGATCCGGGACGTCTCTTACGCCTCGGTGACCAAGGCGGTCATCGAGATCGAGTTCAAGCAACCACCTGCCGAGGACCTGAAACTGTTGGAAACCGATGCGTCGGCCCTGAACGCCGCCACCACGGAGCCGAAGGAGGAGCCGAAGTGAACGTCGACATCGCCGCGCTGCGCGCGATCGAACGGGACAAGGACATCCCCTTCGAGACGGTGATCGAAGCGATCGAAACCGCGCTGCTCACCGCGTACAAGCACACCGAGGGCCACCAGCCGCACGCCAGGATCGACATCGATCGCAAGAGCGGCCTGGTGCGCGTCCTCGCGCACACCCTCACCCCGGACGGCCAGACCGACGAGGAATGGGACGACACCCCCGAAGGCTTCGGGCGGATCGCCGCGACCACCGCGCGGCAGGTCATCCTGCAGCGTCTTCGCGACGCCGAGCACGAGAAGACCTTCGGCGAGTTCTCCGCCAAGGAGAACGAGCTCGTCGCCGGCGTGGTGCAGCGCGACGCCCGCGCCAACGCCCGCGGCATGGTCGTCATCCAGGTCGGCGACATCGAAGGCGTGCTGCCTGCGATCGAGCAGGTGCCCGGCGAGACCTACGAGCACGGCGACCGGATCAAGGCCTACGTCGTCACCGTCTCGCGCGGCAACCGCGGCCCGCAGATCACGCTGTCGCGTTCGCACCCGAAGCTGGTGCACAAGCTGTTCGCCCTCGAAGTCCCCGAGATCGCCGACGGCACGGTCGAGATCGCCGCCGTCGCGCGGGAACCGGGACACCGGACCAAGATCGCGGTCCGCTCGACGGTGCCCGGCGTCAACGCCAAGGGTGCCTGCATCGGCCCGGTCGGCGCGCGTGTGCGCAACGTGATGAGCGAACTGGCCGGCGAGAAGATCGACATCATCGACTTCTCCGAAGACCCGGCGAAGTTCGTCGGGAATGCGCTGTCGCCCGCGAAGGTTGTGTCGGTGAAGGTCGTCGACGAGCGGGCCAAGACCGCACGCGTCGTCGTGCCGGACTTCCAGCTTTCGCTTGCGATCGGCAAGGAGGGGCAGAACGCCCGCCTCGCCGCCCGGCTCACCGGCTGGCGGATCGACATCCGCAGCGACGCCGCCCCTGAGCAGGGTGACGAAGCACACGCCGGGCAGCCGCGGCCCGCCGCGGCAACCGGTTCGGCTGAGTGAAGGTCGAAGCGCTAGACTTACGAGTGGTTCAGAGCCCGCGGCCGGGAACCGACCTCCAGCATGACCGGGAAGCCCCGGTTCGCACCTGTGTGGGTTGCCGTAAGCGGGCCTTGATCGGCGAGTTGCTGCGAGTGGTCGCGGCGGACGGTCGGTTGGTCGTCGACGAACGTCGGCGGCTGCCGGGCCGGGGTGCCTGGTTGCACCCCGTGCCGGACTGTCTGGCCAAGGCCGAGCGGCGCAGGGCGTTCCCCCGAGCACTTCGTGTTCCGGGGTCGCTCGACGCCCAGGGTGTCCACGAACGCCTGGAGCGGCACGCCGAAGGCTAAAGGGCGCCGGGACATCCCCGGTGCCGGATGGAATCAGGAAGCAGGTCGACCCGTCATGAGTCAGCCGTGAAGCTGAATCAATGAACGCGCGACAATAGGACGAGGTCTGCGGGTCTGCCGCCGGCCTCCCCAGATGAGGAGAGCTGTGCCAGGCAAGGCCCGAGTACATGAGCTCGCGAAAGAGCTCGGCATCACCAGCAAGGAAGTTCTCGCCAAGTTGAAGGACCAGGGCGAGTTCGTGAAGTCCGCGTCGTCGACCGTCGAGGCCCCCGTGGCCCGGCGTCTTCGTGACGCTTATTCGTCCAAGGACGGCCAGAGCAAGAAGCCCGTCCCGACTCCCGGCCCGCGCCCGCCGGCGAAGCCCGCTGCCCCGGCTCCGGCCGCGAAGCCCGCTCAGCCCGCGCCCGCGGCGAAGACCGAGGCTCCGGCCGCCCCCGCGGCGTCCGCCCAGGCCCCGTCGGCTCCGGCTCCGGCCCAGCAGCCGTCCCGGCCTTCCACCCCGGGCGCCCGCCCGGGTCCGCGCCCCGGCCCCCGGCCGCCGGCGCCGAAGGAAGAGGTCGCTCCGGCGGCGAAGGCCGCTCCGGCCGAGCCGAAGAAGGAGACCCCGGCGGCACCAGCCACCCCGCCCGCGTCCCAGACGCCGTCGCAGGGTTCGGTCGTGCCGCCCAAGCCGCAGGGCCCCAAGCCCGGCGGCCCGAAGCCCGGCCCGCGCACCCCGCGCGTCGGCAACAACCCGTTCGGTGTGGGTTCCGGTTCCCCGGCCCCGCGTCCGTCCGGCCCCCGTCCCGGTGGCGGCCAGCAGGGCGGCGACAACCGTCCGCCGCGTCCCGGTGGTGGCCAGGGCGGCGACCGTCCGGCTCCCCGTCCCGGTGGCGGCGCGCCCGGCGGTAACCGGCCGAGCCCGGGCAACATGCCCCCGCGCCCGAACCCCGGCATGATGCCGGGCCGCCCGGCCCGTCCGGCCGGTGGTCCCGGTGGCGGCCGTGGTGGCCCCGGTGGCGGAGCCCGTGGTGGCCCCGGCGGCGGCGCTCGTGGCGGTCCCGGTGGCGGCGGCGGAGGCTTCCGCGGCGGTCCCGGTGGTGGCGGCGGCGGTGGCGGTTTCCGTCCCGGTGGCGGTGGCGGCGGTTTCCGTCCCGGTGGCGGTGGCCCCGGTGGCGGCGGCGGTGCCCCGGCCGGTGGCGGCGGTTTCCGTGGCGGCGGCGGTCGTGGCGGCCCCGGTGGCCGTGGTGGTACCGCGGGTGCCTTCGGGCGTCCCGGTGGTCCCTCGCGCAAGGGCCGCAAGTCGAAGCGGCAGAAGCGCCAGGAGTACATGGACAACATGCAGGCGCCCAGCGTCGGTGGTGTCCGTCTGCCCAAGGGGCAGGGCGAGACGATCCGCCTGCCGCGTGGTGCCTCGCTGACCGACTTCGCCGAGAAGATCGACGCCAACCCGGCTTCGCTGGTGCAGGTGCTCTTCCACCTCGGCGAGATGGTCACCGCGACGCAGTCGGTGTCCGACGACATCCTGGAACTGCTCGGCGGCGAAATGAACTACAACGTTCAGGTCGTCAGTCCCGAGGAAGAGGACCGGGAGCTGCTCGAGACCTTCGACATCACCTACGGCGAAGACGCGGGTGAGGAAGAGGATCTGCAGGTCCGTCCGCCGGTCGTGACCATCATGGGTCACGTCGACCACGGTAAGACCCGCCTGCTCGACACGATCCGCAAGACGAAGGTGCGCGAAGGTGAAGCCGGTGGCATCACCCAGCACATCGGCGCCTACCAGATCGAGACCGAGCTCGAAGGCAACCCGCGCCTGATCACCTTCATCGACACCCCGGGTCACGAGGCGTTCACCGCCATGCGTGCCCGTGGTGCCAACTCGACCGACATCGCGGTGATCGTGGTGGCGGCCGACGACGGTGTGATGCCGCAGACGGTCGAGGCGATCAACCACGCGCAGGCCGCCAAGGCGCCGATCGTGGTCGCGATCAACAAGATCGACAAGGAAGGCGCGAACCCGGACAAGATCCGGCAGCAGCTGACCGAGTACGGCCTGGTCGCCGAGGAGTACGGCGGCGACACGATGTTCGTCGAGATCTCCGCGCGGCAGAACATCAACATCGACGGCCTGCTCGAGGCGATCCTGCTGACCGCCGACGCCGCGCTGGACCTCCGGGCCAACCCGGACATGGAGGCCCAGGGTGTCGCGATCGAGGCCCACCTCGACCGCGGCCGCGGCCCGGTGGCCACGGTGCTGGTCCAGCGAGGCACGCTGCGCGTCGGTGACTCGGTCGTGGCGGGTGACGCCTACGGCCGCGTCCGCCGGATGGTCGACGAGCACAACGTCGACGTCACCGAGGCGTACCCGTCGCGTCCCGTCCAGGTCATCGGGTTCACCTCGGTGCCGGGTGCGGGCGACACCTTCCTGGTGGTCGACGAGGACCGCGTCGCCCGGCAGATCGCCGAGCGCCGCTCCGCCCGGACGCGCAACGCCCTCAACGCGTCGCGTCGCAAGCGGGTCAGCCTCGAGGACCTCGACTCCGCCTTGAAGGAGACGAACAGCCTCAACCTGATCATCAAGGGTGACAACTCCGGTACCGTCGAGGCGCTCGAAGCCTCGCTGGTGCAGCTCGAGGTCGGCGACGACGTCGAACTCAACGTCGTGCACCGCGGTGTCGGTGGCGTCACCGAGTCCGACATCGACCTGGCGACCGCGTCCGACGCGATCGTCCTGGGCTTCAACGTCCGTGCGCAGGGCAAGGCGACCGAGCGGGCCACCCGCGAAGGCGTCGACGTCCGGTACTACACGGTCATCTACCAGGCGATCGAGGAGATCGAGCAGGCTCTGAAGGGCATGCTCAAGCCGGAGTACGAAGAGGTCGAGCTCGGCAAGGCGGAGATCCGCGACGTCTTCAAGTCGTCGAAGATCGGCACCATCGCCGGTTGTCTCGTCGTCTCGGGCGAGATCCGCCGCAACGCGCGGGCCCGTCTGCTCCGCGACGCGACCGTCATCGCCGAGAACCTGCCGATCAGCTCGCTGCGGCGGTTCAAGGACGACGTGGTCGAGGTTCGCGACGGGTACGAGTGTGGTCTGACGCTGGGGTCGTACAGCGACCTCAAGGTCGGCGACATCATCGAGACCTACGAGCAGCGCGAAAAGCCGCGTGCGTAAGTGACACGGGCGGCGCTCCTCCGCATCTGGGCGGGGGAGCGCCGCTTCACTTCGAAACAACCCAGAACCCCACATGTTCGTAGGAGCTCTTGAGCTCGACATCCTGCTGGGCGACGTCCATTCGCTCAAGCAGAAGCGATCCGTGATCAAACCGGTGCTGGCCGAGGTGCGCAGGCGTTTCGACGTCTCCGTCGCCGAAGCGGGCCATCAAGACCTGCACCGGCGCGCGCTGATCGGTGTGGCCGTGGTCGCGGCGAGTGGCGAGCACGTTCGTGACGTGCTCGACTCGTGTGAGCGCCTCGTGGCCGGGAGGCCGGAGTTCGAACTGCTCTCCAGCCATCGCCGGCTGCTCGGCCCGGATGACTAAAGAAGATCTTTCGAGGAGACGAAATCCCATGGCCGACCCCGCTCGGGCTCGTAAGCTCGCCAAGCGGATCTCACAGATCGTCGCGCACGCGATCGAGCACGACATCAAGGATCCGCGGCTCAACCACGTGACGATCACCGACACGAAGATCACGGCGGATCTGCACGACGCCACGGTCTACTACACGGTGCTCGGCGAAAACCTGGAGTCCACGCCCGACCACGCCGGTGCCGCCGCGGCGCTCGAATCCGCCCGTGGCGTCCTGCGCACGAAGGTCGGTCAGGGCACCGGAGTCCGCTACACTCCGACGCTGGCCTTCGTGGCCGACAGTATTCCTGAGGACGCCAAGCGCATCGAAGACCTTCTCGCGAAGGCGCGGGAAGCGGATGCCGAGGTCGCCCGGCGGGCCACTGGTGCGCAGCACGCCGGCGAAGCCGACCCGTACAAGCCGCCGCGGGAAGAGGCCGAAGACGATGAGTTCGCCGACGAGGAGACCCGTCGCTGAGGGACCGGACCACGCCGTGAGCCGGCGTGGTCTCCTGCTGGGAGCCGCGGCTCTCGGCGGCTCGGCGCTGATTTCCGCTTGCGGCGCCGAGAAACCACCCCTGGTGGGGCCGCCGCCGGTGGCCCCACCGACCACGCCGACGCCGCTCACCGAAGCGGTCACGGTGCAGAAGATGCGGTCGGCGGCGCGGAACCGCGACGTCAACCTCGTCATCATCGCGCCGGACGGCGTGTCCCGGGTCGGGATGCCGGTCTGCGTCGCCCTGCACGGGCGCGGCGCGGACGCCCGGACGTTCCTGAACCTGGGCGTGCAGGACGCGCTGAACCGGGCCGTCGCGTCCGGGCTGCCCGGTTTCGCGGTGGCCGCCGTCGACGGGGACAACTACTGGGTGGACGTCGGCAAGGACGACGACCCGCAGCGGATGCTGTCCGACGAGCTGCCCGGCTGGCTCGCCCAGCGCCAGCTGCGGCCGCCGTCGGCGATGTTCGGGATCTCGATGGGCGGGTTCGGCGCACTGCGCTACGCCCGCGACCACAAGAACCTCAAGGCCGTCGCCGTCGCCAGCGCGGCGCTGTTCGTGAGCTGGCCCGATGCCAAGTCCCGCAAGGTCTTCGAGGATCGCGCGCAGTGGGAATCGCATGAGCCGCTGCTGCACACCGGCGACCTTTCCGCCGAAGTGACCGGCGTGTGGTGCGGGAATTCGGATCCCTTCGCCCGCGCCGACCGCAAACTCATCAAGGCACTGGACCCCGCCGTCGCGAAGATGACCCCAGGCGCGCACAACGACGACTATTGGCGCGAGATCATGCCCGACGTGCTGAAGTTCGTGGGGGACCGCATCGCCTGACCCCGCGTTTCGTCCTCTGAATGCGGTAGTGCGCGATGCCGACCACCGCATTCAGAGGACGAAACGCGGGAGGGGCAGGCGACACCTCGTGCCATGAAAGGTCCTTTCCTTGCAAAATTTGCAAGGAAAGGTCCTTTCATGGCATTGGTGAGCGCGACCTTCCGGCGACCGTGTCGCGAAAGCCACTTTCGGGACATCAGACGTCGCGAAAGTGGCTTTCGCGACAGGCCACGGAGGTAGTGCGCGATGCCAACCACCGCATTCAGAGGACGAAATGCGGGAAGTCGCTAGAGAGGTTTGGCGGCGACGATCAGGTCTCGCACGATCGCCTGGTCCACCCGGTGGGCGAAGCCGGCGTACGGGCCGTCCTCCCGGACCTCCATCCCCGCCTTGTCCAGGATCGCGGCGAGTTCCTCGCGCGGCGCGACGTTGGTGTTCCACGAGATGCCGAGCGCGCCGCCCGGGCGCAGCACCCGCGTCCACACCGGGACCGCGGCCGCGAGCAGATCGCGTGGGCTGCGCGCGAGCGACGCGTCCTGGGTGCGGTGGCTGCCGTGCTGCACGCCGTACGGGGCGTCGGTGACGATGAGGTCCACCGAGTTCGGCCGCAGCAGTTCGTCGGTGGTGAGCGTGTCGCAGTTGAGGTAGGTCAGCCGGCGCACTTCGCCCGCCTTGTACCGCTCCTTGGTGATCCCGAAGCCGATGTCGAGCCGCCTGCCGAGCCGGACCTTGTTGCGGCGCACCTGACCGGATTCGGCGCTGTGCTTGATCCGCTTCTGCTTCAGCCAGGTCTTGACGAACATCTCGTAGGCGTCGAAATCCTTGCCGTCGACGTCGAGCCCGGTGGCGTCGAAGCCGTACATCATCGCCTGGTTCAGCGTGGTGCCGCGGCCGCAGAGCGGGTCGAGCAGGTGCAGCGGCTCGTCCAGCATCGCGGCAGGCTCCGCCCTCGCCAGCAGGGTGACGTTGACGAGGAGTTTGGTGAACAGCTCGTTCGTCTTGCCCGGGTACTTCTGAATGGTCAGCAGATCCGAGTCGAAGTTCGCGAGCGGGCTGATCGTCACCGGCTTCAGGACGCCGTCGCCGAGTTCGAACAGCGCGTACAGCGCCGAAAGATTCGACAGGAGCGCGAGATCGCGTTCGCTCAGCGGGGCGGGCGTGGTGAAGGTGAGGTAGCCGACGCCGCCGAGTTCCGTCTCGCCGATCTCGGAGACCTCGGTCTCCAAAGCGGACAGGCCGAACACCGCCAGCTCCGCGCGCAGGAGGGCCGGGGTGGAGTCGGTGTAGACCCGGTTGGCGGACGGGTAGACCAGGATCGCGTACTCGGACATCCGGTAGAGCGTAGCTTGACTGATTGTGACAGCCACTCCAGTGCCGAACCTGAAGGAAGCCGCCGCCCTCCTGGCGCGCGCCACCGACGTGACCCTGCTCGGCCACGTCCGCCCGGACGCCGACGCGCTCGGCAGCGCGCTGGCGCTGGGCCGGGCGCTTCAGCTGCGCGGCGTCAAGGTCCGCGTCTCCGTCGGCGAGCCCGAGGAGATGCCCGAAACCCTGCGCAGCCTGGACGTCGGCGGGCTCTACGTCCCGGCGAGCGAGCTACCGGAGAGCGAACGGCTGCTGGTCGCGCTCGACACGCCCACGCCGGGCAGGCTCGGGAAACTCGCGTCGCGGGTGGACGCCGTCCGCGCGGCGGGTGGCGACGTCCTGGTGATCGACCACCACGCGTCCAACGTCTTCTACGGCACGCACCACGTCGTCGACGATACCGCCGAAGCCACCGCGGTCCTCGTCTTCGCGTTGCTGGAGGAGCTCGGCACCGCGATCGACGAGCCGATCGCGCGCTGCCTGTACGCGGGGTTGGTCACGGATACGAGCGGGTTCCGCCGGGCCCGGCCCTCCACCCATCTGATGGCCGCGAAGCTGCTCGAAGCCGGTGTAGACCCGGACAAGGTGGTCCGCGAGATCGTCGACGACCACCCGTTCGCGTGGCTGCCGATGCTTTCGGAGGTCCTCGCGGGCGCCCGGCTCGAACCGGACGAGGCTCGCGGCTTCGGCCTCGCGCACGCGGTCGTGACGCTCGACGTCGCGCGGTCCGTCCGTGCCGAAGAGGTCGAAGCCGTCGTCGACGTCGTCCGGTCCACTCGCGAGGCCGGCGTCGCGGTGGTGCTCAAGGAGGCCGAGCCGATCGGGCCACAGCGGCGATGGACGGTCTCGCTCCGTTCGGCGGGTGGCGTCGACGTGTCGGCCGCGGCCGGGGAACTGGGCGGCGGAGGACATCGCCAGGCGGCCGGCTGCACCGCTGAGGGCACGCCCGACGAGGTGCTCGGCAAGCTCCGGGAGGCCCTGTCGAGGGCACCGCTGCTCTGACGAACGGTGTCATCGTAATTTCATCGGTGGTTCCTAACGTGAGCCACGATGAACGACAGAACCTCCCTCCGCCACCGGATCCTGGTCACGCTGGGCGTGATCGTGGTGTTCCGGCTGGGCCAGAGCCTGCCAACGCCCCAGCCGGCCCGTCTGCCGCTGAGCGATCAGTCGTGGCGTTGGATCCTCGACCTTGTCACAGGCGGTCGCCTTGCCACGGTGTTCGGGTTCGGTGTCCTTCCCTGCCTGGTCGCCCCGTTCGTCCTACGAGCACTGATCGTCCTGATCCCGCGGCTGGCGGCGCTCCGGGCGGAAGGTGAAGCAGGCGCCCGGGTGCTGACGCGGTACCGGCGACGGCTCGTCGTCGTGCTCGGCCTGCTGGGTGCCGTCGGCTTGGTCGTGTCCGGCGCCCAGGACGTTCTGGGCGGAGCCGTGACGGTGGCGTGCCTGACGGCGGGTACCGCGGTGGTCCTTCGGCTGACCGAGCTGATCACCGACCGGGGTTTCGGTGACGGCGTCCGGATCCTGCTGCTCGCCCAGGTCCTGGCGGTGCTGCCGCCGGAGTTCCTGCGCCTGTATGAAAAGACGGGCTGGGCCGCCGTCGTGGTCATGGCCGTGGTGACACTGTCGATCACCGTGATCACGATCGCCGTCGCGCAGGGGCAGCGCCGCGTTCCGGTGCAGTACGCGAAGCGGATGATCGGCAGGCGCGCGTTCGGCGGGACGCCGTCCTACATTCCCCTTCGCTTCCCCCAAGCGAACAGCCCGGCCGTGCTCGCCGCGGTCCTGCTGTGGGTCCTCCCCTTCGGTCTGGGAGGTCCTTGGTGGATCGCGGTCTACTTCGTCCTCGTCTGCCTCTTCGCCTTCGTCAGGGCGGCCGTGGCACAGGACATGGACAAGGTGGCGGGCGAGCTGGTGCGGGTAGGCGGTTTCGTCCCCGGGATCCGGCCGGGGAACTGGACCGCCGAGTACCTCGATCACGTGAACCGCCGGATCATCGCCTTCGGGGCGTTCAGCCTGGGAGTGGTCGCGCTGCTCCCGGTCGCCGGTCTGGCCCTGCTGGGCGTCACCCCGGCGACGCTGTTCGTCGCCGGGGTGACCCTGCAGGTGGTGCTCGTCTTCCTGGTCGGTGTCTCGCTCGACACCACGCGGCAGATCGAATCGCTGCGCCAGCGGCGGCGGTACCAACCGTTCCTCCGCTGACCGTTTCAGAAGTGCGGGAGCCACCCGCCACCGAGAGCGTCGGCAGGACCGAACTTGTTGCCGCCCTTGCCGTTCCACAGATACAGCGTGCCGCTGGTCTTGTTGATGGCGCCGATGTCGCTGTGGCCGTCCTTGTCGACGTCGCCGAGGGACATCAGCGTGGCGTGGTAGTCGCCCCAGCCGCTTCCGACGGCGTCGGCGGCGCCGAATTTGTTGCTTCCCTTCCCGTTCCAGATGTAGAGCGTGTTGCCGTCCCGCACCGCCGCCAGATCGGTTTTGCCGTCGTCGTTGAAGTCGCCCGCGATGGGTGCGGTGAAGGGTTCCCAGCCGCCGCCGATGGTGTCGGCGGGGGTGAAGTGGTTGTTGCCCTTGCCGTTCCAGATGTAGAGCGTGCCGTCCTTGACCGCGGAGAGGTCGCTGATGCCGTCGTTGTCGAAGTCTCCGGCGACGGGTGCGGTGAAGGGTTCCCAGCCGCTTCCGACGGCGTCCGCGGCGCCGAACTTGTTGCCGCCCTTGCCGTTCCAGACGTAGAGCGTACCGTTCTTCACCGCGGCGAGATCGGTTTTGCCGTCCTTGTTGAAATCACCGGCGGCGGGCCGGGTGAAGCCTTCCCAGCCGCCACCCACGGGGTCTGCGGTGCCGAAGTTGTTGCTGCCTTTGCCGTTCCAGATGGTCAGGGTGCCGGTTCCGGTGGCGTAGATGTCGCCGACGCCGTTGCCGTCGAAGTCACCGCCGTCCGTGGTCGAGCGCTGCCACAGCGCGCTGACGATCTTCTGCGCGTCACCGGCTTCCGCCTGGTAGCGGTCCGGGTAGGCCGAGACCTGCACCGCCTGGCACACCTCGCCGATCGGCGCCGAGCTCCAGGACCCGTTCGGGTACACCCGCACCATCTTGTCGAGGAAGGCGTTGGTGGCCCAGACGGGGTTGAGCCGGTTCGTCGCGCTGCCCCAGGACGCGCGTTGCTGGAACAGGCCGAGGCTGTCGTGATCGACCTCCTCGCTGATGTTCTGGAGACTCGTCTCGACGATCACCGTGGCGATGGCGATGGCCGCGGCTCTCTGGCTCAGCCCGCGATCGCGGACGGCGTCGACGACCATGCGGGCGCACGACATCCGGTACGCGGTCAGGTATCCCCGCATCTTCGCGGTCAGGGTGCCGTTCAGCTGCGTGGCCAGGGCGGCGTCGCCGCTGGTCGTGCCCGAGCGGTCGCACGGGGCCGTCGCGTAGGCGGCGGTCACCAAGCCGGCCGGTTCCTCTTCGGCCTGCGCGACGGGGGACAGGGCGGTGATCGCGAAGACGGTCAGGGCTGCCGTGGTCACACGGCGGGTGAAGTTCTTCGACACTGGTCGACCCTCCTAGGTCGTGGGGTGGGGACGGAACCGGTCAGAAGTGGGGGAGCCAGCCGCCACCCAGGGCGTCGGCGGGGCCGAATTTGTTGCCGCCCTTGCCGTTCCACAGGTAGAGGGTGCCGCTGGTCTTGTTGATGGCGCCGAGGTCGGAGTGGCCGTCCTTGTCGACGTCGCCGAGGGACATCAGGGTCGCTTGGTAGTCGCCCCAGCCACCGCCGAGAGCGTCGACGGCACCGAACTTGTTGCCGCCCTTGCCGTTCCAGATGTGGAGGGTGCCGTCCTTGACGGCGACGAGGTCGGTTTTGCCGTCGTTGTCGAAGTCGCCCGCGATGGGTGCGGTGAAGGGTTCCCAGCCGCCGCCGATGGTGTCGGCGGGGGTGAAGTGGTTGTTGCCCTTGCCGTTCCAGATGTACAGGGTCCCCTCCTTGACCGCGGAGAGGTCGCTGATGCCGTCGTTGTCGAAGTCTCCGGCGACGGGTGCGCTGAAGGGTTCCCAGCCGCTGCCCACGGCGTCCGCGGCGCCGAACTTGTTGCCGCCCTTGCCGTTCCAGACGTAGAGCGTGCCGTTCTTCACCGCGGCGAGGTCGGTCTTGCCGTCCTTGTTGAAGTCGCCCGCGGCGGGCCGGGTGAAGCCGTCCCATCCGCCACCGGTCGGGTCGGCGGGGGCGAAATTGTTGCTGCCTTTGCCGTTCCAAATGGTCAAAGTGCCGGTTCCGGTCGCGTAGATGTCGCCGACGCCGTTGCCGTCGAAGTCCCCGCCGTCGAGGGACTTCTCGATGACCTTGTCGTAGCGGATGCCGCGGTAGGTGGTCATCTCCGACCAGGAGTTGGTGTTGTGGTTGGTCTTCTGGCCGTAGTCGTTCTCGGAGTAGACCCAGGCACCCGCCGAGTGGTTCTTGGGGTCGACCCACTTCTCGAACAGTTCGATGTGACCGTTCTTGAGCAGTGCGTCACCGGGCAGCAGGTCGTGCAGGCTCGGCAGCCAGGACTTGTGCGAGTAGGACTCGAAGTCGCCGGTGTTGAGGTCCCAGCCGTCGGACTTCTTGGGCAGATGCCAGGCCATCGCGACGAGGCCGGAGCAGTCGGGCCGGTACTTGCCGCCGGTGCCGTCGGAGATCGCGTCCGCCTGGTTCTGGCTGTACCAGGTGTCGCCCCGGTCGTACCAGTACTTGGCACGGGCGATGATCTCGGCGCGGGTGATCACGCCGCCCACTGTGGACGCCGCACTCGCCTCGTTCCGCGTGCCGAACGTGAGCAAGCCTGCGACGAGGGTCACGAGGACCATGACCGCGGAGGCGAACCGTACCGCTCTGGGAGAACCGGAGCTGTTCATGACGACCTTTCCTGAGCATGATGTGGAGTGGACGACACAGAGGCTCCGGGAGGCCGCTGTAGCCACGCTTCAACGCGGGCTACAGCGAGAGGGGCGCGCTGTAGCTGGATCCGCTCTGGGGGAGGGACGGATGAGGTTTTCTCTGCTCGGACCGATGGAGGTGGCGGGCCCGTCGGGGCCGATCGCGCTCCCGGGGGTCAAACCGCGCACGCTGCTCGCCGCGCTGTTGCTGGGCTCCGGCCGGACGGTGCCCGCCGAACGGCTGATCGGCGTGATCTGGGGCGAGGAGTCGCCCACGACCGCCCGCGCGGTGGTGCAGACGTATGTCGCGACGCTGCGCCGGGCGTTCGACACGGCGGGCTTGCCGCAGGTCATCGTGTCCGATCGCAACGGCTACCGCGCCGACGTCGCCGAGGACGCCCTCGACGTGCGGATGTTCGAGCGGCTGGTGGAACGGGGACGGCAGGCCGCGCAGAGCGGCGACCACACCGAGGCGGCGGACCTCTTCCGCACCGGCCTCGCCCTGTGGCGGGGCCCCGCGCTCGGCGGGATCGGGGAGTCGTTCCTGCGCGCCGAAGCGACCAGGCTGGACGAGCTGCGGCTGACCGTCACCGAGGAACGGGTCGACGCGGACCTGTCGGCGGGACAGGGGCCGCGGCTGCTCGCGGAACTCACCGAACTGGTCGCCCTGCATCCCACGCGGGAGCGGCTGCGCGGCGGGCTCATGGTCGCGTTGTACCGGTCCGGACGGCAGGCCGAAGCGCTGGAAACCTACGAACGCGGCCGGAAGGTGTTGGCCGACGAGCTGGGCATCGATCCCGGCCCGGAGCTGCGCCGGGTGCACGAGTCGATCCTGCGGTCCGACACCGCCCTGCTCCCGGCCGTCACTTCCCGTACGCCGCGGCAGCTGCCGTCGCCGCCACCCGACTTCACCGGGCGGGCGCCCGAACTCGCGGCGCTGCGCGCGACCTTGGTGCGGCCGGGCGGGATGCCGGTCGCCGTCGTCTCCGGCGCGGGCGGTGTGGGCAAGTCCACTTTGGCGCACCGGGTCGCGCACGAGATCGCCGAGCATTTCCCCGACGGCCAACTACACCTCGAACTCCACGGCTCCACCGACAGCCCCGCGACCGCCGAAGAGGTACTCGGCCGTGTCCTGCGCGACTTCGATCCCGCGACCACGCCGCCCCGCTCCCTCGACGAGCGCGTTGCCCGTTATCGGACGGTGCTCGCCGGTACCCGCACGCTCGTCGTGCTCGACGACGCCGCGAACGAGGCCCAGGTCCGTCCACTGCTGCCCGGCGGCCCGGGATGCGCGGTGGTCGTCACGTCGCGCAACCGGCTTCCCGCGCTGGCGGGCGCGACGTTCTGCGAACTGGGGGTGCTGCCCGCGGACGCCGCGCTCGACCTGCTCACCCGCATCGTCGGGGCCGAGCGCGCGAGCACCGAGCCCGCCTCGGCCGCCGAGATCACCGAGCTGTGCGGGCAGTTGCCGCTCGCGATCCGCGTCGCCGGCGCGCGGCTGGTGTCCCGGCGGCAATGGTCGTTGTCCCGGCTGGCGAACCGGCTGGCCCAGGAACAGCGCCGCCTCGACGAACTGGTGGTCGGCGACCAGGAGGTGCGGGCCAGTATCAACCTGAGCTACACACTCCTGCCCAAGGCGGCGAGGACCGCGTTGCGACGGCTGGGTTTGCTCGGTCTCGCGCATTTCCCCGCGTGGGTCGCCGCGGCGGCCATGGAGGCCGATCCGGACGACGCGGAGCAAGTGCTCGAAGACCTCGTCGACGTGTCGCTGCTCGAAGTCGACGGCGTAGATCCCTTGGGGCTCATGCGGTACCGGCTGCACGACCTCGTCCGCCTGTTCGCGCTGGAACGCGCCGTCGAAGAGGAGCCTGCCGCGGACCGGGCGGCCACCGTCGAGCGGGTGCTGGGTGCCTGGATCTGGCTGGTCGAGCGGATCAACGAGACCCTGCCGCCGGTCGTGCCGTCGATCCAGGGCACCTCCCGGCTGGGCCGTCCCGTCGCCGAGGAGATCGCGCGGCGGGTCGTGGCCAGGCCGTACGAATGGTTCCGCGCCGAGGAGGAGGCGATGACCACCGCCGTCGAACTGGCGGCGGCGCTGGACCTGGTCGACATCGCGGTCGGGCTCTCGTCGGCCTTGTGCGGCACCGCGTTCGGCGGGCACAACCGGGTCCTCGACGATTCGCTCGGCTCGTGGCGCCGCACCCACGACGCGGCGCTCACCGCCGCCCGCCGCACCGAAAACACCTTGGGCGAGGCGACTTTGCTGGCGGGGCTCGGGCAGCTGTACTACGAGCACGACGACTTCCCCCGATCCCGCGCGCATCTGAGCCAGGCACTGTCGATGTTCCGCGCCGCGGGCGACGTCCGCGGCGAGGCCGCCACCCTCGCCGCGCTCGGCGCCGCCTGCCGTGAGCAGGGCTATCTGCCCGAGGCGGTGCACTTCCTGGACCGGGCCGGGCGGATGTGGTCCGAACTGGACGATCCGGGGGCGATGGGCCATGTCCACCGGCTGGCCGGCACGGTGCGGCTGGAGCTGGGCGAATACCCGGGAGCGCTGACCGCGCTGACCGAGGCACGGGCGTCGTTCGCGGCGGCGGGCTCGCGGCGCGGCGAGGGACTGACCTTGCGCAGCCTGTCGCTGTATCACCGGGCCCGTGGCGAGTGGGCCGAAGCCGAGGAGTTCGCGCGTGCCGCGCTCGCGGTGTTCGAGGGCACCGAGGACCGGATGCTGGCCGCGTATTCCGAACGCGCGCTGGCCAAGGCGTTGCTGCGGCGTGGGGATTCCGTCGCTGCGCGGCGGCTGGCCGACAACGCGCTGGAGGTCTGCCGTGAACTCGGCGATGCCTTCGGCCACGCGTGCACGCTCCGCGTCGTCGGCGAGGTGCATCTCGCGGAAGGCCGGTTGTACCAAGCGAAAGACTGCCTGGAGGACTCGCTCCGGCGGTGGACCGACCTGCGCGCCGAACTGTTCCGGGCACGGACCCTGCGCACGCTCGCGGAGGTCCACGACGCGCTCGGCGACGTGCCGGCCGGGGAGCGGATGACCGCGGAGGCGTGCGAGATCTTCCGGACCTACGGTGCTCGCGAGTATCAGGAACTCTCCGCTGTAACCGGGTCAGGCAGAGGCGGCGTTTCGGGGCGGGGTCGTGAGTGATTCGGAGCGTTGAAGTGAGTGGTGAGGCAAAGGTGTCTTGTCGGGTGGCGAACCAGCATTTGTGTACCTACGTGTGACCGGCGTGGGAGCGAGAGTCCGGTTGTCGTCGCGGTGGCCGTCCTGGTCGTGAACGTTGATCGTGCCGGTCACGCCCCGGGGCGGACGACCGAGCGGGGAAGATCCCGGACGTTGGACGGCCGGAATCTTCCCCGCTCACCCAAGACCACAGCCAGCATTACGCCTCCCTCACCAACGGGGTCGACCGTGGAGGGTTCAGGACGCACAACGTCCCGAATCCTCCACACTCGGCCCGGCCACACCATCGGGTCAGCAAATACTGGTTCACCAAGGAGGCCTTCACGGACCGGCTCTCGGTGGCGATCAGCAGGGTGAAGGGGACTTTCCCCTCATTGCATGAGCGGAAAGTCCCCTTCACCCCGGTCTTGCGGTCCTTGTGGGTGGCGGAGTCCCGGGAGGTGTTGCGAAAGCCACTTTCGCAACGTTGATGGTTGCGAAAGCCACTTTCACAACATCCGGAGCCGGCACGCCGAGTGGCGGCGCTCCAACCTTTGCCCTACCTCCGCTGTAACCGGGTTACAGCGTTCCTGAAGGACGCTCGTGGACAGTGGGGTCCATGTCTTCGTTCGTGTCGTTGTCGGATCCTCACATCGCCGCCGTGCCCGTCCGGGAATGCGGGGAACCCCTGGTGGACCTGCGGGAAACCGGCGCCATCCGGATCGACCCCCGGCTCGCCGACGAACGGGGCGCCTTCGCGCACGTGCGGCTCAGCGTCGCGGACCGGCTCGTCGCGGCGCAATGCCAGCTCCCGCGCGGGCTGCGGCTGCTCGTCGTCGAGGGATTCCGGCCGAGGGAGGTGCAGGAGCGGTACTTCGCGGACAGCATGGCCAGGATCGCGCGCGCCAACCCGGAGTGGTCGTCCGGGCGGGTGGCCGCCGAAGCCGCCACCTACGTCTCACCGCCCGAAGTCGCGCCGCATGTCGCCGGGGGAGCGGTGGATCTCACGCTGTGCACCGTCGACGGCGTCGAACTGCCGATGGGGACCGACGTGAACGCGACACCGCCGGAGTACGGGACGGAATGCTTCACCGAGTCCGCGCTGATCGGCGCCGAAGCACGCGAGAACCGGGAAACGCTCATCGAAGCGATGACCACGACCGGATTCGTGAACTATCCGAGCGAATGGTGGCACTGGTCCTACGGGGACCGGTACTGGGCGTTCACCACCGGGGTGAAGCACGCCCGCTTCGGTCCAGCGGATGGGACTGTCGTACCAGACCTTTAGTCTCCAGGGGTGCCTGAAGCTTCCGAACCCGACGAACGCGTCCCGCCGAAACGCGTCCTCGGCCTCGCCGTGCCCGCGCTCGGCGTCCTCGCCGCCGAACCGCTGTACGTCCTGGTGGACACGGCCGTCGTCGGGCATCTCGGCGCGCTGCCGCTGGCGGGCCTCGCCGTCGGCGGTGTCGTGCTGTCGCAGGTTTCGAGCCAGCTGACGTTCCTGTCGTACGGCACCACCTCACGGACGGCGCGGCTGCACGGCGCCGGTCGTCGTGGTGACGCCGTCCGGGAAGGCGTCCAGGCGACCTGGCTGGCGGTGATCGTCGGGCTGGTGGTGATCGTCGCCGGGCAGCTGCTGGCCGCACCGATCGCCCGCGTCCTGTCCGGGGACGCCGCGATCACCGACGCCGCCGTCTCCTGGCTGCGGATCGCGCTGTTCGGCACGCCGTTCATCCTGATCACGATGGCGGGCAACGGCTGGATGCGCGGCGTGCAGGACTCCGCGAAACCGTTGCGCTATGTGCTGGCGGGCAACGGGATCTCGGCCGTGCTGTGCCCGGTGCTGGTGTACGGCGCGGACTGGGGGCTGGAAGGTTCGGCGATCGCCAACGTCGTCGCGCAGGTGATCTCGGCGTCGCTGTTCATCGCGGCCCTGGTGCGGGAGCGGGTCCCGCTGCGCCCGGAGCCGAAGGTGATGCGCGCCCAGCTCGGCCTCGGCCGGGATCTGGTGCTGCGCAGCCTCGCGTTCCAGGCGTGCTTCGTCTCGGCCGCCGCGGTCGCCGCGCGGACGTCCACCGAGGCCGTCGGCGCGCATCAGGTCGTACTGCAGCTCTGGACGTTCCTCGCGCTGGTGCTGGACTCGCTCGCGATCGCCGCGCAGTCGCTCGTGGGCGCCGCGCTCGGCGCCGGGGCGAGCAAACGGGCGCGCGGGGTGTCGAACCAGATCACCGTCTACGGCCTGGTGTTCGGCTGCTTCCTCGGTGTCGTGTTCGCGTCCGTGGCCGGGGTGCTGCCGCGAGTCTTCACCTCGGACGCGGCCGTACTCGGCCAGATCCCGCACGCCTGGTGGTTCTTCGTCGCGCTGCAACCGATCGCCGGGGTGGTGTTCGCGCTCGACGGCGTCCTGCTCGGCGCGGGCGACGCCGCCTTCCTGCGCAACGCGACCCTGCTGAGCGCCGCGGTCGGGTTCCTGCCGCTGATCTGGCTGTCGCTCGCCTTCGGCTGGGGGCTGGCCGGGATCTGGACCGGGCTCTCGCTGTTCATGCTGCTGCGGCTGGCGACTCTGCTGGTGCGTTGGCGCTCGGGCCGGTGGGCCGTGGAAGGCGCCGTCCGCGTTTAGTCCTCTGGATGCGGTCCTTGCGCAGCACAACCACCGCATTCAGAGGACGAAACGCGGTGGGGGTGGTCTCGTGCTGTGGCGAAAACCACCCGGGTAACGGGTATGTTTCGCCGTTGCTTAGGAGCTACAACTATATGAGGCGGCAGTGCGGGCGTCTCTCACCGCCCGAAACCGCGCCCAAGGAGGACCACTGTGACAGGCCGAGCCACCCGCCGGTCCTGGTTCATCTGGTTGGCCGCCGTCACCGTCTACCTCCTCGCCGTCTTCCACCGCACCTCGTTCGGCGTCGCCGGGCTCCAGGCCGCGGACCGGTTCGGGGTCGGCGCCGCCGCGCTCGGCACGTTCACCGTCCTGCAGGTCGGCGTCTACGCCGCGATGCAGATCCCCACCGGCGTCCTCGTCGACCGCTACGGCCCGCGACGGGTGCTCACCGGCGCCGTGTTCTTCCTCGGTCTCGGCCAGATCCTGCTCGCGGTCGCCGATTCCTACCCGCTCGGCCTGCTCGCCCGCGCCGTCGTCGGCTTCGGCGACGCCCTGACCTTCGTGAGCATCCTGCGGCTGATCGCCGCGCATTTCCCCGGCCGCCAGTACGCCCTGCTCGCCGCGCTGACCGGGGCCATCGGGTACGTCGGCAACCTCGCCGCGACCCTCCCGCTCGGCCTGCTGCTCGACGGTCCCGGCTGGACCCCGACGTTCCTCGCCGTCGGCCTGGTGACGGCGCTCTACACCGCCGTCGTCGCCCTCCGCGTCGAAGACATCCCGCGCGGCCTGCCGGAGCCCGTGCGCGAAAAGGTCCATCCGAAGGTGCTGGGCCGCCAGGTCGCCGACGCGTGGCGCACGCCGGGGACCCGGCTGGGGTTCTGGGTCCACTTCAGCACGATGTTCGCGCCCAACGTGCTGACCATGCTGTGGGGTGTCCCGTTCCTGGTGCAGGGGCAGGGATATCCGAAGGCCACCGCGAGTTCGCTGCTGATCGTCTTCGTCTTCGGTTCGATGATCGGCGGCCCGGTGATCGGCGGCCTGATCGGACGGCGCCCGTCGCTGCGGATGCCGCTCGTCGGCTGGTACATCGGCGGCGCCGCGGTGATGTGGGCGGTCCTGCTCGGCTGGAGCGGCACGATGCCGGTCGCCGTCCTGGTGCCGGTGTTCGCGTTCCTTTCCCTCGGCGGACCGGTGTCGATGATCGGTTTCGCGCTGGCACGGGACTACAACCCGCTCGCGCGCGTCGGCACCGCGACCGGGGTGGTGAACGTCGGCGGCTTCGTGGCCACGACGATCTCGGCGCTCGCGGTCGGTGTCCTGCTGGAGTGGACGGGCGGCACGTTCCGCCTGGCGCTGCTGTCGGTCATCGCGGTGCTCGCGTTCGGCACCTTCCGGATGCTCGTGTGGTGGCGGCGCACCCGCGCCGTGCTGTTCGAGGCAGAGGCCCGCGGCGAGGCGATCCCGGTGCAGATCCGGCGCCGTCGCTGGGACGCCGAAGCGCCGCTGCCCGTCTCGTCCTAGGCAGAGAGCCGAAAGATAGGGTTCGGCCCGTGTCGCGCCCCAATCAGGCTCAAGCCAGCAAACGTCCCGCCCCGCCGCCCGGTCTCGTCATCGTCGACAAACCGTCCGGGATGACCTCCCACGACGTCGTCGCCAGGGCGCGGCGCTTCATGGGCACCCGCAAGGTCGGGCACGCCGGCACCCTCGACCCGATGGCCACCGGTGTCCTCGTGCTCGGCATCGAACGCGCGACGAAACTCCTCGGCCACTTGGCGCTGGACCGCAAGACCTATCTCGCGACCCTCTCCTTGGGACTGTCCACCACGACCGACGACGCCGAGGGCGAGCCGATCGCCGAAGCCGCCCCGGACGTCGTCGAGAAGATCACCGATGAGGCGATCGCCGCCGGGATCGCCGCGCTGACCGGCGACATCCAGCAGGTGCCGAGCGCGGTCAGCGCGGTGAAGATCGACGGCAAGCGCGCGTACGCCCGCGTCCGGGCGGGTGAAGAGGTCGTGATCCCGCCGCGGCCGGTCACCGTGCACCGGTTCGATCTGCTCGCCACGCGCCGCGAGGCCGGCCGGATCGAACTCGACGCGATCGTCGAGTGTTCGTCGGGGACCTACGTCCGGGCACTGGCCCGCGATCTCGGCGCCGGACTGGGTGCCGGCGGACATCTGCTCGCGTTGCGGCGCACCACGGTCGGGCCGTTCACCCTCGCCAAGGCCCGCACCCTCGATCAGCTCGAAGACAAGCCGGAGCTGTCGCTGGACCTCGACGCCGCCGTCGCCGCGGCGTTCCCGCGCCGCGATCTGGACGCCCGCACGGCGCAGGCGGTCCGATATGGACAGAGGGTGCCCGCGGCCGGGATCACGGGCACGTACGGGATGTTCGGACCGGACGGCCGGGTGCTCGCGCTCGCCGCGGACGAAGGCGAACTGGCCCGGTCGGTGGTCGTGTTGCTGCCCGCCTAGGGTGGTGCACGGAGCCGGGCCTGAGGAGACGGGGCTAGAAGTGCAGCGTTGGCGTGGTTTGGGTGACCTCCCCGGGAGCTGGGGACGGTGCGTGGTGACGATCGGCGTCTTCGACGGCGTGCACCGCGGTCATCAGGAGCTGATTTCGAGGACGGTCCGCGCCGCCGCCGAACGCGGCGTGCCGAGCGTGGTGCTGACCTTCGACCCGCATCCGTCGGAGGTGATCCGGCCGGGCAGCCATCCCGCGCAGCTGACCACGTTGCGCCGCAAGGCGGAACTGGTCGAGGGCTTGGGGGCGGACGTCTTCTGCGTGCTGCCGTTCACCCTGGAGCTGTCGAGGCTGACGGCGCACGAATTCGTCCACGAGGTGCTGGTGGACAAACTGCACGCGGCCGCGGTGATCGTGGGGGAGAACTTCACCTTCGGCGCCAAGGCGGCCGGTGACGTCGCCCTGCTCCGCACGCTGGGGAAGCGGTTCGGTTTCGTGGCGCAGGGCGCGGAACTGCAGGGTCTGCTCGCGCAGGAGCAGGCGGACAACGACATCACGTTCTCCTCGACCTACGTCCGCTCGTGCATCGACGCCGGGGACGTCGTGGCGGCGTCCGAGGCGCTCGGGAGGCCGCACCGGCTGGAGGGTATCGTCGTCCGGGGCGACGGCCGGGGGCACGACCTCGGTTACCCGACGGCGAACCTGTCGACGCCGCGTTTCGCGGCGGTGCCCGCCGACGGTGTCTACAGCGCTTGGTTCACCCGTTCGTCGGATTCCGGCCGCCGGCTGCGCGCCGCCGTGTCCGTCGGGACCAATCCGACCTTCTCCGGGCGGGAGCGCACCGTCGAGGCCTTCGTCCTCGACATCGACGAGGATTTCTACGGACAGCACGTTTCGCTCGATTTCGTCGCCAAGCTGCGGGATCAGGTCCGGTTCACGACGTCGGAAGGTCTGGTGAAGCAGATCGACGAGGACGTCGCGCGGACCAGGGAACTGCTCGGCGAGCAGGACTGACCGGACCCGGCCACGGCCGGACGAGAATCGACAAACACGCCCGCCTGGGTGCGTTCCGGTGGCAAGATGTCACGGACCGCGCGCATGGCGTTCGATGGGGTTAGGGGAGCGGACCAGGTGGAGGACCACAAGATCGTCCAGCGGAACATAGCGCTGCAGAAGGAGTGGTACGGGGAACCGCTCGGCGATCGCGTGCGGAGACTGGTCGTCGCCTTCGACATCTCCCAGGCCTTCCTCGCCGAGGTCCTCGGCATCAGCGCCCCCATGCTCAGCCAGGTGATGAGCGGCCGTCGCGCGAAGATCGGGAACCCGGTCGTCCTCGCCAAGATGATCATGCTGGAGCGCAAGGTGCTCGTCCCCGCGGTCGCCGCGGGCGACCGCAAAGCCATGCAGGAAGCGCTGGAAGACGTCCGCGACTCGCGGCCGACGGTGGGCCGGGACAGCATCCCGGTCGGCGCCGTCGCCGACGACCAGGGCGTGCTCGTCGCGCTGCGGGACATCGGCGAGGACGAAGACCTCACCGAGGCCGCGAAGCTGCTCGACGAGGATTTCCCGTCGCTGGCGGACCTGCTGCGCCGGGCGGCCAAGAACGGCTCGTGACCCTCTTCAGCGCGCTGATCCCGCCGGACGGCGTCCTCGACCAGGTCGCCGCCGCGGTGGGCACTCCCGGAGGCGACGGTTTCCGCTGGTCGCCGCGGGAGGACTGGCACGTCACCCTCGGTTTCTACGGCGCGGACGACCCGGCGGAACGAGGCGACTGGCTCGCCGGACGGCTGGCGGACGCGGGCCCGCTCGACCTCCGGCTGGAAAAGGCCGCGACATTCCCCGGGGTCCTGTGGTTGAGTGTGTCCGGAACCGGGCTCCACGAGCTGGCCATCAAGGCCGGCGCGGAGAGTGAGGGCAGGCCGTACGTGGCCCACCTGACACTGGCCCGCTTCCCCCGCGACCGGCCGGACGCCGCGAGCGCGTGGGAGGAGCGGCTGGCCGGGTTCACCAGTGAGACTTGGACGGCGACCGAGGCCGTTCTGATGAGCAGTGACCGTGAGCAGGGCGTCTCGCGCTACCGGGTGATCCGGTCGTACGTGTTGAACCACGCCCGCGACTGAAGCCGCTGATCACGAGGCTGGTAACCTCGATGATTGGGTCCGGCTGCAGTCCGTGGCGGCCGTGACCGTCTCACCCGGCGTGAAGCATCGTCCGGGCCGCACGGCACAGAGTATCTAGGAGCACCACTGTGGCTTTGTCCACCGAAGAGAAGAAGTCGATCCTTGCCGAGTACGGCGTGCACGACTCGGACACCGGATCCCCGGAGGCCCAGGTCGCGCTGCTGACCAAGCGCATCGTCGGCCTCACCGAGCACCTCAAGGCTCACAAGCACGACCACCACTCCCGTCGCGGGCTTCTGCTGCTGGTCGGCCGCCGCCGCCGGCTGCTGAACTACGTGATGAAGGTGGACATCGAGCGTTACCGTGCGCTGATCCAGCGCCTCGGCCTGCGCCGATAGCTTGAACCCGAGGGGGAGTGACCACATCGGTCGCTCCCCCTCGGTCCAAGTACAAGGAAACACGCGGCGCGAGCGCGCACGAGGAACCGTCCGCCGGTCCTCGGTAGTGGTTCCCGGGCAACGGCCCGGGGGCTTCGATCGAAGACCGGCCTCACTCCTCGAGCGTCCGCAGGCGAAACAGGTCCCAGGGTGGGAGACTCGCGCCGTTACAGAGGATCAAAAGAGGAGATACACCCTATGACCGACTCCACCGGAGTCACCGTGCACGAAACCGAAGCCGTGATCGACAACGGCCGTTTCGGCACCCGCACCGTTCGCTTCGAGACCGGCCGCCTGGCCCGTCAGGCCGCCGGCGCCGTCGTCGCGTACCTCGACGAAGAGACCATGCTGCTCTCGGCGACCACCGCGTCGAAGCACCCGAAGGACCACTTCGACTTCTTCCCGCTGACCGTGGACGTCGAGGAGCGGATGTACGCCGCCGGACGCATCCCCGGCGCGTTCTTCCGTCGCGAAGGTCGCCCGTCGACCGACGCGATCCTGACCTGCCGCCTGATCGACCGGCCGCTGCGCCCGTCGTTCGCCGACGGTCTCCGCAACGAGATCCAGGTCGTCATCACCGTCCAGAGCCTCAACCCGGACGACCCGTACGACGTGCTCGCGATCAACGCGGCCTCGGCCTCGACGCAGATCGCCGGCCTGCCGTTCTCGGGCCCGGTCGGCGGCGTCCGCGTCGCGCTGATCGACGGCCAGTGGGTCGCGTTCCCGACCTGGAAGCAGCTCGAAGAGGCCACCTTCAACATGGTGGTCGCCGGCCGTATCGTCGGTGACGACGTCGCCATCATGATGGTCGAGGCCGAGGGCACCGAGCAGACGCTCGACCTGATCGCCGCCGGTGGCAAGGCGCCGGACGAGATCGCCGTCGCCGAGGGCCTCGAGGCCTCGAAGCCGTTCATCAAGGTGCTGTGCGAGGCCCAGCAGCAGCTGGCCGAGCTGGCCGCCAAGCCGACCGGCGAGTTCCCGGTCTTCCTCGCCTACGAGCAGGACGCCTTCGACGCCGTCGCCGCCATCGCGACCGACGACCTCGCGAACGCCCTGACCATCGCGGGCAAGCAGGACCGCGACAACGCGACCGACCAGGTCAAGGCCGCGGTGCTGGAGAAGATCGGCCTGGGCGAGGGCGAAGCCTTCCAGGGCCGCGAGAAGGAGATCGGCGCGGCGTTCAAGGCCCTGTCGAAGAAGATCATGCGCAAGCGCGTCCTCACGGACAAGATCCGTATGGACGGCCGCGGCCTGACCGACATCCGGTCGCTCGCCGCCGAGGTCGCCGTGATCCCGCGGGCGCACGGTTCCGCACTCTTTGAGCGTGGAGAAACGCAGATCCTGGGCGTCACCACGCTGAACATGCTCCGCATGGAGCAGCAGATCGACTCGCTCTCCCCGGAGACCACGAAGCGGTACCTGCACCACTACAACTTCCCGCCGTTCTCCACCGGCGAGACCGGCCGCGTCGGTTCGCCGAAGCGGCGCGAGATCGGCCACGGCATGCTCGCCGAGCGCGCCCTCGTGCCGGTCCTGCCGAAGCGGGACGAGTTCCCGTACGCGATCCGCCAGGTCTCCGAGGCGCTGGGCTCCAACGGCTCCACCTCGATGGGCTCGGTCTGCGCCTCGACCATGGGTCTGCTGAACGCGGGTGTCCCGCTGAAGGCGCCGGTCGCCGGTATCGCCATGGGCCTCATCTCCGACGAGGTCGACGGCGAGACCCGCTACGTCGCGCTGACCGACATCCTCGGCGCCGAAGACGCCATGGGCGACATGGACTTCAAGGTCGCCGGCACCAAGGACATCATCACCGCGCTGCAGCTCGACACGAAGCTCGACGGCATCCCGTCGGAGGTCCTCGCGGCCGCGCTGAAGCAGGCGAAGGACGCTCGCCTCACCATCCTGGAGGTCATCGCCGAGGCGATCGACGGCCCGGACGAGATGAGCCCGTACGCGCCGCGCGTCACCAGCGTGAAGATCCCGGTGGACAAGATCGGCGAGGTCATCGGCCCGAAGGGCAAGATGATCAACTCGATCACCGAGGAGACCGGCGCCGACATCTCCATCGAGGACGACGGCACGATCTACGTGGGCGCGGCCGACGGCCCGTCGGCGGAGGCGGCGATCGACAAGATCAACGCCATCGCCAACCCGCAGCTGCCCAAGGTCGGCGAGCGCTTCCTCGGCACCGTGGTGAAGACGGCCGCGTTCGGCGCGTTCGTCTCGCTGCTGCCGGGCAAGGACGGCCTGGTGCACATCTCGAAGCTGGGCAACGGTAAGCGGATCGCCAAGGTCGAGGACGTGGTCAACGTGGGCGACAAGCTCCGCGTCGAGATCGCCGACATCGACAACCGCGGCAAGATCAGCCTGATCGTGGTCAAGGAAGACGAAGCCGCCGAGAAGCCCGCCGAGGGTGACAAGGCCGAGGCCCCGAAGGCCGACGCGTAGTAGTCCTGGCTAGACCGATGTGAAACGTCAGGAAAGGGTCGTTCAGGACATTTATCGTCCTGAACGACCCTTTCCTGACATGTGAGTAAGGAATCCGTTGGCTCGTCAGGTTCCCGGGCACGAACAGCCCGTCGGCAGCACCCGCACGCTGGAGTCCACTTCGGACGGCGCGGTGGTCAAGCGCAGTGTGCTGGCCGGTGGCCTCCGGGTCATCACCGAACACGTCCCCGCGTCCCGTTCGGTGACGGTCGGGCTGTGGGTCGGCGTCGGATCGCGCGACGAGCCGTCGTCGGTCGAGGGCGCGGCGCACTACCTCGAACACCTGCTGTTCAAGGGCACCACGAACCGGGACGCCACCCAGATCGCCGAAGAGATCGACGCGGTCGGCGGGGAGTTCAACGCGTTCACCGCGAAGGAGCACACCTGCTACTACGCGCAGGTGCTCGACGAGGATCTGCCGCTGGCGATGGACCTCGTCACCGACGTCGTGTTCGAGGCGCTGTGCACGGACAAGGACGTCGAGACTGAGCGCAGTGTCGTGCTCGAAGAGATCTCGATGCGCGACGACGACCCCGAAGACCTGCTGCACGAGACGTTCGTCGGCGCGATCCTGGGCAACCACGCGCTCGGCCGTCCGGTGCTCGGCAGCGAGAAGTCCATCGTCGAGATGTCCGCTTCGGCGTTGCGCGGGTTCTACCGGCGCCGCTACACGCTGCCGCGGATGGTGCTCGCGGTCGCCGGGAACATCGAGCACGGCCAGGTGCTTCGCTTGGTGCGCAAGGCTTTGCGGAACCGGTTGACCGGAACGGCGACACCCGTCCCGCCGCGGGGCGGGCGGGCGCGGATCGCGATGGCGCCGAAACTCGCGCTGCACACCGACGACACCGAGCAGGCGCACGTGATGCTCGGCCTGCGTTCGCTGTCGCGGCACGACGACCGGCGGTTCGCGCAGTCGGTGCTCAACGCCGCGCTCGGCGGCGGGATGAGCTCGCGCCTGTTCCAGGAGGTCCGCGAGAAGCGCGGCCTGGCGTATCAGGTGTATTCGTCCGTCGCGAGCTACGCCGACGCCGGGCACATGGCCGTGTACGCGGGTTGCCAGCCGGAGAAGCTCGGCGAGGTCGCCGGCGTGATCCGCGAGGTGCTCGAACTCGTCGGCAAGGACGGGCTGAGCGAAGCCGAGGTCGCGCGGGCGAAGGGGCAGTTGCGGGGCGGGCTCGTGCTCGGCCTCGAAGACACCTCGTCGCGTATGTCGCGGATCGGCAAGAACGAACTGAACTACGGCCGTTATCTCGGCGTCGACGACACGGTGGCGCGGATCGACGCCGTCACCACCGAAGAGGTCTGTGCGCTCGCTCGCACTCTGCTCGCCCGCCCTGGTGGCGTGTCGGCGGCGGCGGTGGTCGGGCCGTACGCTCACGCCGACGACCTTCCGGACGATCTGCACGAGGTGATCGCATCATGACCGCTGGGATTCGCGTCGGCGTGCTGGGCGCACGCGGCCGGATGGGCCAGGAAGTGGTGAACGCCGTCAACGGCGCCGACGACATGGAACTCGTCGCCGCGCTCGACGCCGGTGACGACTTCGCGGCGCTCAAGCAGGCGCAGGTCGTCGTCGACTTCACCCACCCCGAAGCGGTGATGGGCAACCTCGAGTTCCTGACCGGCAACGGGATCCACGCCGTGGTCGGCACCACCGGGTTCAGCGAGGAGCGGCTGGAGAAGCTGCGCTCGTGGCTCGCGGCCGACCCGTCGCTCGGCGTGCTCATCGCGCCGAACTTCGCGCTCGGCGCGGTGCTGGCGATGCGGTTCGCCCAGCAGGCGGCGCGGTTCTACAACTCGGCCGAGGTCATCGAACTGCACCACAACCGCAAGGCCGACGCGCCTTCCGGCACCGCCGCGCACACCGCGCGGCTGATCGGCGAGGCCCGCGCGGAAGCCGGTCTCGCTCCCGGTGAAGACGCGACGACGTCCGAAGTGGACGGTGCCCGCGGCGCGCTCGTCGACGACGTCCGCGTGCACTCGGTCCGGCTCCCCGGGCTGGTGGCGCACGAGGAGATCCTGTTCGGCGGCGAGGGGGAGACCCTGACCATCCGGCACGACTCGCTGCACCGCACGTCGTTCATGCCGGGTGTGCTGCTCGGTGTCCGTTCGGTGCTCACCCGGCCCGGCCTGACGGTCGGTCTCGAGAACATCCTCGACCTGTGAGGGCCCGCAACTTCGCGCTGGTGATGACGGCGGCGCTCGCCGTCTACGTCGTCCTGCTGGCGGGCCGGGCCATCGCGTTGCTGCGCACCGGCGAGACGGTGCCGGTGATCTTCGGCATCGGCGTCCTGCTGCTGCCGGTGCTCGGGATCTGGATCATCGTCACCACGTGGCGTTCCGGCGTCCAGATCCAGCGGCTCTCGCGGCGGCTGGACGAGGAAGGCGGCCTTCCCGACGTCTCCGATCTGCCGCGGCGGCCCTCGGGCCGGGTGGACCGCGACGCCGCGGACGCCTGGTTCGACGAACGCCGCGCCGAGGTCGAGGCGGATCAGGAGAACTGGCGCGTCTGGTACCGGCTGGCGTACGCGTACGAGATCGCCGGGGACCGGAAACGGGCCCGTGCGACCATGCGGCGCGCCGTGGAACTCGAAGCCGCCTCCCGCACTTAGAGGACTAAATGCGGGAGTTCGCGTCACGCATCCAGAGGACTAAATGCGTGAGGTCAGTAGTGGAACCAGCCCGCGAACAAGGCGGGGGAGGCGGCCAGCAGGCTGAACCGCAGCCAGCGGCCCACGAAACCGGTGGCCAGGAAGGTCGCCAGCGGCATCCGCACCAGGCCCGCGAGCACACTCGTGGCCATGTACGGCGGCAGGCCGACGACCGAACTCACCCCGTACGTGCCCGCCATCCAATGCGGATGCCGATGGCACCGCTCGCGCAAGGCGTCGAGCCGGGCGCGCATCTTCTTGGTGCGCGCCCGCCACCGTTCCCGGCGCGGGGTGGGCGGCCGCTCGCGGTGCAGGCGGTCGTGCAGCGGTTTCGGCAGCTTGATCGTGCCCTTCGCGGCGAGGTAGTAGAGCGTCTTCCCGCCCACCTGACCGGCCGCGACGATGGCGCCGAGCAGCAGCCACGGCAGCGTCGGCTGGCTCGCGCACAGGCCGATGAGGAACATCTCGATGCTGACCACGGGGAGGATCGCGGAGCCGAAGGCGACGCCGAACGACAGGAGCAACCAGCCCACCATCGTTGCCTCCCCGTTATCTTCGTTCTCTCCAAGTTATCAGCTGAAAACCTGGACGCACTGGGGCCAGCCCCCGTTCCCGGCCTCGGGGCCGCACCAGAAGATCACCTGTTCGTCGGCTCGCGGCCACTTGCCGCTGCCATGCTGGAGCCGTGGCCGACGTGCACGACGCGGTCCGCGGCAAGGGTTTCGCGGATCGCTTCGCCGACTTCTGCGCGGCCGTGGTGCGGCGCCTCCCCTTCGGGCTTTCCCGGCTGGTGGCGCCGAGTTTCCTCGGTTTCGCGCTCATCAACGGGTTCACCTTCGGGGTCGACCTGATCCTGCTGACCCTGCTCCGCGGCTGGCTCGGCCTGCCGGTGTGGCTGGCGATCACGCTCGCCTACGCGACGGCGTTCGGGCTGAGCTTCGTGCTGAACCGCAGCATGAACTTCCGTTCGCACGCGCCCGTCGGCAGGCAGGCGGTGCTGTACGTCATCGCGATCGTCATCAACTACGTGGCGTTCCTGCTCGGTGTCGGCGCGGGATTGGCCGCGCTCGGCGTCGACTACCGCCTGTCCCGGCTCATCGCCGGGGCGTGCGAAGGCGTGTTCATGTACTCGGTGATGCGCTGGGTCGTGTTCGCGAAGTCAGGGAGTGAGCTCGAGGTCGAGCCCGCCGGTGAGCCGGACTTCGCGCACGTTCGTGCTTCCGGTGTCGAGGATGCGGACGGTCCCGTCGGGCGACCAGCCCGCGCGGCGGAAGAAACCCAGTGACGCGTGATCGGTCTGGGCGACCCAGCTGATCCCGCGGGTGGCGCCGTCTTCGCGCAGCCAGGCGGACGCGTTCGCCAGCAACCGTCCCGCATGCCCTCGGCGTCCCCAGCGCGGCTCGACCAGCAGCGAGGCGATGAGCGCCGTCGTCGAAGCGTCGTCGGGCAGCGATCCGTCGGCCGTGGCGACCTCGCTCACCGGCGCGCGGCCGACGACGCAGAAGCCGACGGTGAACTCGCCTTCGGTGGCGAGGAAGACACGTGTGCCCGGGTACTCGATCGTCTCGGTCCAGGTCTTTTCGAGCTCCTCGATGTCGAGCCCGGCGACAGCCGCTTCGCCGAGCAGCTCCGTGTAGGCGCTTCGCCAGGTATCGCGCTGGATGCGGGCGATCTCGGGGGCGTCGGACACGACTGCTGGGCGGACTTCGGCGGCGGCCATACTGCGCAGATTATCGGTGTCGCCGAAAACTGTCGGTGGTGGATGGCAGCATGCGCACGATGAGCACTACGACCATCAGCGGTCCGGTCGCGCGCCGGATCGCCCTGGCCGCACAAGGGTTCGCCGACGCGCGTCCCGGTGGAGCGGTGACGAGGAGGCATCTGCAGCGCGTCCTGTCGCGGATCCAGTTGCTGCAACTGGATTCGGTGAACGTCGCGGTCCGCGCGCACTACATGCCGTTGTTCTCCCGGCTCGGCGCGTACGAGCCCACGCTGGTGGACGACGCGGCCTGGTCCCATTCGGCGCGCAAACCCCGGATGCTGGTCGAATCCTGGGCGCACGAGGCGAGCCTGCTGCCGATGGCGGACTGGCCGCTGTTGCGGTCCGGGGCGAAGCGCATGGGCTGGTGGACGAACTACGCGCGCGTGCTGGACCAGACGCCGCAGCTGGTGGACGACATCCTGACCGTGATCAAGGAACAGGGACCGATCGGCGCGGGCGGCATCGAGCGCGCGCTGGAGGGCAAGTCGGGCGGTTCGAGGCCCGGTTCATGGTGGGAGCGGTCCGAGGTCAAGAAGGCCTGCGAGTGGCTCTTCGGCATGGGGCAGCTGACCACCGGCACGCGCCGGTCGTTCGAGCGGCTGTACGACCTGACCGAACGCGTCGTCCCGCCGGAGATCCTTTCGCGGACCGTGAGCCCGGAGGAAGGCGCCCGCGAACTGATCACCCGCGCGGCCGTGGCGCTGGGCATCGGCACCGAACCGGATCTGCGGGACTACTACCGGCTGGGCCCCGACGTCAGCAAGCGGGCGGTGGCGGAACTGGTCGAGGAGGGTGTGCTGGAACCGGTGACCGTGGACGGCTGGCCCGCCCCGGCGTACCGGCACGTCGCGGCGAAGGCGCCGAGGTCGGTCACCGGCCGAGCGCTGCTGTCGCCCTTCGACCCGCTGATCTGGGAACGCGCCCGCACCGAGCGCATCTTCGACTTCTTCTACCGCATCGAGATCTACGTGCCCGAGCCGAAGCGGATCTACGGGTACTACGTGTTCCCGTTCCTGCTCGACGGCGAACTCGTCGGCCGGGTCGACCTCAAATGCGATCGCGCCGCCGGGGTGCTTCGCGTCCAGGGAGCCTTCGCCGAGCCTGGGGTGGATGTCGCGCGGGTCGCCAGTGAGCTGGCGGGCGAGCTGCGGCTGATGGCGGAATGGCAGGGGCTGGACGGGGTCGCGGTGGGGGAGCGGGGCGATCTCGCTCCGGTGCTCTCACGCCTCGTGCGCTGAGCTTCGCGAACGCTATGAAAGGTCCTTTCCTTGCAAAATTTGCAAGGAAAGGACCTTTCATAGCGTCGGCGCCTCTCGCGGGGAGGTCGTTGATGAAGGATTCGGGACACTCAACGTCCCGAATCCTTCATCAACGGCCGATTCGTGAGTGGAGGGCAGCGCCCTCAGGCATCATGGCCCGATGCGGCCGGTCCTGTTCCTCGACGTCGACGGCCCACTGAACCCGTTCGCCGCCAAGCCCAAACCGCCGGGATTCGTCGAGCACAAGTTCCGGATCCGGGGCTGGAGCCGGCGGCATCCACTGCGGATGTGGCTCAACCCGGGCCACGGGACGGCGCTGCTCGACGCGGCCGGGAACGCGGAGCTGGTCTGGGCGACCACCTGGGGGCACCAGGCGAACACCATGGTGGGCCCGGCCATCGGCCTGCCCACGCTTCCCGCCGTGGACTGCGCGAACGTCGACAGCGGCTGGAAGTTCGACGCCGTCGCCCGTTACGCCGAGCCGCGCCCTCTCGTCTGGCTGGATGACGATTTCGACCTGTATCCCGCCGCCAGGGACGCGTTCCTGGCCCGGCGGGACGGGATGGTCACGCACCTGGTGCGGGTCGATCCGCGCACGGGTATCACCGATGTCCATCTGGCGGCCGTTCGCGAGCACCTGAAATGAGCAAGGGACCTTTGCTCCCACCCCCGTGGAAAAGTGCGAGCAAAGGTCCCTCGATCCCCCTGCAGACCGCGGCTCAGCCGGCCGCGCTGGTCACCACCGCGTCACCCGTGCCGGTGCGCGCCCGCACCTTCAGCGAGACCTCCGAAGGCGCGCTCTCCGCGACCTCCAGTTCGCTCGACACCGATCCGGTCGTCGACGAGAGGTCGATCTCCGCCTGGACACCGCCGCGGATCCCGACGCGGACCTCACCCGATCCGGTGGTCAGTTCCAGCGTCCCGGAAGCGGCGTCCGCCACCGAGAGGGAGCCGCTGCCGGTGCGCGCCAGGACCTCGCCCGCGACCTCGCCGAGCCAGACGTCACCTGTGCCGGTCGCGACCGTGGCCGAACCGCTCACCGACGCCGCCTCGACGGAGCCGCTGCCGGTGCGCAGCTGGAGACCGGACAGGGTCGGCCCGAGCTTGATGTCGCCGGTGCCGGTGCGGACGATCGCCGAACCGTTGGCTCGTTCGAGCGCGATCTTGCCCGCGCCGGTCATGAGGTCGGCCCGTCCGGCGGAGCCGGTGACCGTCACGTCGGCCGCCCCGGCCCGCACCTCCAGATGCGAACCGGCGGGCGCCTGCACGGTCACGGCGAGCGGGACGTTCTTCAGCTGCCAGGCCTTCGGCGCCTGGACGACCAGCCGGTTGCCGACCTTCTCGATCCGCGTCTGCGCCACGGCGTCACCCACGGCGCCCGCCGACCCCACCGGTGAACCGCCGAGCTGGTCGCCGAAACGTTCCCCGACCCAGCTGAGCAGGCTCGTCATGCCGTCCACCCACGGCTGCTGTTCGCCGCCGTCCCGGCGGACCTCGATGTGGACCCCGTTCCCGTCGGTCAGTTCGATGGTCACCCGGCCGATGGCCACGCTCACGTCGACCTCGATGGGGCCCTCGGCCTCGAAGTCCTCGACGCGCACGGTCTCTTCACCGGCGGGAATGCTTTCCTCGGTCATGTCCGTCCCCCTCAGCCCTGGACCCAGCCGTGCAGGTGCGAACCGGCACCGCCGCCAGGCTTCTGCTTGTGCTGCCAGTGCTCGCTCCCGCTCTTGCCCAGCGCGCCCTGGACGGCCTGCGAGACGAACGTGTTCAGCGAAACGCCCTGCGAGGCGGCCGCGGCTTCGGCCTGGCCCTTGACCTGCTCGAACAGGCGCAAGGTGATCCGGGTGATGTCGCCCGTGTCCACCTTGGGCGCGCGCGGGGTCTCCCGCGGCGCCTCGGTGCGGGGCGCGGACTGCTCGGCGCCCTCACCCGCCCCCGTGACGACGACGCGCACGTCGCGGCCGTCGAGCCGGACGTCGACGACGTGCCCCGGCAGCGCCGAGGTCACTTCGGCGGCGAGGTCGGCGAGGGCGTTCATGATGGTCAGCCGGGCGGCGGGCTCCAGCGCTGACGACAGCAGCGCGGCAGCGCGCCGCGTCTGCTCGTCGCCGGCCGAAGCCGTGTTCGCGAGGTCCTCGCGAAGGCTTGTGATGTACGGCGTCAGATCCATGACACCACTATGACGTCACTTGTGATGTCACGTCAAGGAGACCTGACGTCACCGTGATGTCGCCCCGGCGTCAAACCTGCTTGCGGTTACGCTGCCCGGAGTCGTGGAGCAGGGGTCGAAAAGGAGTGCGAACGTGGCCGAGACCGTGTCACCCAAGGTTCAACTGATCGCGAAGACGGAGTTCTTCCCGCCGTCCGACGTACCGTGGTCGACCGATGCCGACGGTGGTGAGGCGCTGGCCGAATTCGCGGGCCGGGCCTGCTACCAGTCCTGGAAGAAGCCGAACCCGAAGACGGCCACCAACGCCGGCTACCTCGAGCACATCATCGACGTCGGCCACCTGTCGGTGCTGGAGCACGGCTCCGTCAGCTTCTACATCACCGGCATCTCCCGGTCGCTGACGCACGAGCTGATCCGCCACCGTCACTTCTCCTACTCGCAGCTCTCGCAGCGCTACGTGCCGGAGCGCGACGCCGCGTTCGTCGAGCCCGACGTCATCGCGCAGGACCCGGAGCTGCACGCGAAGTTCCTCGCCGCCTCGCAGGCCGCGGTCGACGCCTACACCGAACTGCTCGCCGGGCTGGAGGAGAAGTTCGCCGACGTGCCGAGCGCCACCCTGCGCCGCAAGCAGGCCCGCCAGGCCGCCCGAGCCGTGCTGCCGAACGCGACCGAGACCCGCATCGTGGTCACCGGCAACTACCGCGCCTGGCGGCACTTCATCGCGATGCGCGCCACCGAGCACGCCGACGTCGAAATCCGCGCCCTGGCCATCGACTGCCTGCGCGAGCTGCAGAAGGCCTCCGGCAACGTCTTCGCGGACTTCACCATCTCCGCGCTGCCCGACGGCACCGAGGTCGCGTCCAGCCCGAAGGTTCTCGAGGGCTGATGCGACGCCTCGCGATCGACGTCCGGCCCGGCGAGTACGCGGTCGCCCGCCTCGCCCCGGACGCGCCGGTTCCGGCGAACCTGCTCGACCCCGGCGAGCCCGTGCTGATCTCCCTCACACGGACGCCGGAAGAGCTGTCGGTGATCTGCCCGGCCGGTCTCGCGCCGGCCGGGGCCACCGTCGAGGACGGCTGGCGGCTGCTGTCGGTCCGCGGACCGCTCGCGTTCACGCTGACCGGCATCATCGCGGCGTTGTCGAGCGAGCTCGCCGCCGCCGGCGTGGCGCTGTTCTCGATGTCCACATTCGACACCGACCACGTGCTGGTCCGGGCCGCCGAACTGGAGCGCGCGGTGAAGGCGCTCCGGGAGGCCGGGCACGAGGTCACGGTCTGATCCATCAGCCGGGCGAAGGAACCTTTCGGGACGCGAACGGGTCCGAGTTAGCATCCTGCGCGAACCGAAGGAGCACCGAACCTTGACCGACGAACAGACCCGTCCGTACGGGCCGCCCCAGCAGACGCAGCAGGCCACCGGCGCGCGGATCGTCGCCGGCCGATACGCCCTGCTGGGCGAGCTCGGCCGCGGCGGGATGGGCATCGTCTGGCGTGCGCAGGACCAGGTGATCGGCCGCCAGGTGGCGATCAAGGAACTGAAGTTCCCGAACGCCCCCGAGGACGCCTCGGTGCTGTCGGAGCGGATGCTGCGCGAGGTCCGCTCCGGCGGCCGTCTCAACGATCCGGCCGTCGTCACCGTGTACGACGTCGTCACCGAGAACGGCGCCACCTACATCGTGATGGAGCTGGTCGAGGCGCCGACGCTGGCCGACCTGGTGCGCGACCGCGGTCCGCTGCCCGCCCAGCAGATCGCGCTGGTGGGGGAGCGGGTGCTGTCCGCGCTGCGGGCCGCGCACGCCGCCGGGATCGTGCACCGCGACGTCAAACCCGCGAACATCATGGTCGCGCCGGACGGCCGGGTGAAGCTCACCGACTTCGGCATCGCGCACGCCGCCGACGACCCGCGCCTGACCACCAGCGGCATGATCGTCGGCTCGCCCGCGTTCATGGCGCCGGAACGGGTCGAGGGCCGTGACGCGATGCCGGAATCCGACCTCTGGTCGCTGGGCACGACGCTGTTCTTCGCCGCGGAAGGCATCGTCGCGTTCGAACGGTCGACCACCGCGGCGACGCTGCACGCGATCATGACCGAGGCGCCGTACCTGACCCGGGTCCAGGGCCCGCTGGCCGCCGCGATCCTCGGCCTGCTGGTCACCAAACCCGAGGCGCGGATGTCGTATGACCAGGTGCGCAGCCTGCTCGCGGCCGCGCAGGGCGTGCAGGCCCAGCCCACGCCGCCCTCGGGCGGCACGGCGATGATGCCGCAGTCCGGCCAGCCGATGACCCGGCTCGCCCCGGCGCCCGAGGCGAAGCGCAACCTGCGCCCACTGTGGCTCAGCCTCGCCGCGGTGGCCGTGATCGGCGCGCTGGTCGGCGGGATCTTCCTCGGCCGCTGGATGGCCGCGCCCGAGGGGAGTTCGCAGGCGCAGCCGACGCTGACCTACGGCATCAACGGCCAGGTCAAGCTCGGTTCGTCCGGGGACTGCTACAACGTGCCGCTCAAAGAGGGCATCAACCTGAACGACGGGGTCAGCTGCGACAAGGACCACCTGCTGGAGATCTTCTCCAAGCGGGCCCTGCTCGAAGTCGAGTCCCCCAGCGACGACGACGCGAAGATCGCCGAATACCCGGGCGCGGAAACGGTCAACCGGATCGCCGAGGCGACCTGCTCGGCGACCTTCAACTCGAACGTCGTGCCCGCGGCGCAGCGGGCGACGCTGACCTGGCGGGCGCTCGTCCCGACCGAGGCCGAGTGGAAGCGGCCGCCCGGCGAGGAAGACCGCACCTACTCGCGGGGCTACTACTGCCTGCTCGCCAAGACCGACGGGAGCCAGATCCCCTCGCAGATCACGACCAAGGTCAAATAGCTCACAGAGAGTTTGCGCCGAGTTCGCCTTCGTCGCGGAAAATCTCCCGCATTCGACGGGAACGACCACGTCGGCAAGGGTTCGGCGCTCGCAGGAGGTACCTTCACAGCATGTCCACTCCACCTACCGCAGCGCCGGGAAGACCGTTCGGGCGCGTGCTCACCGCGATGGCCACCCCCTTCGACGCCGACGGGGCGCTGGACCTGAAGCGGGCGCAGGAGCTGGCCGAACACCTCGTGGAACTGGGCAACGACGGTCTCGTCGTGAACGGCACGACGGGGGAGAGCCCCACCACCACCGACGCCGAGAAGGCCGAGCTGGTCCGCGCCGTCGTCGAAGCCGTCGGTGACCGCGCGACGATCGTCGCCGGGGCGGGCACGAACAACACCGCGCACAGCATCGAGCAGGCGAAGCAGGCCGAAGCGGCGGGCGCCCACGGCATCCTCGTCGTCACGCCGTACTACTCGCGGCCCAGTCAGGCCGGGCTCTACGCGCATTTCACCACGGTCGCCGACGCCTCCGGCCTGCCGGTGATGCTCTACGACATCCCGCCGCGCTCGATCGTGCCCATCGAGGTCGACACGCTGCTGCGGCTCGCCGAGCATCCGCGCATCCTCGCGGTCAAGGACGCCAAGGGCGACCTGATCGCCGGCTCCGAGGTCATCGCGAACTCGCAGCTCGCCTACTACTCCGGTGACGACGGCCTCAACCTGCCGTGGGTCTCGGTCGGCGGCGCGGGCGTGGTCAGCGTGATCGGGCACGTCGTGGCGGGCCGCATCCGCGGCATGATGGACGCCTACGAGTCCGGCGACACCTCCACCGCGCGCACCAACCACCGCGGCATGCTGCCGGTCCTGCGGGCGATGTCCCGCGTCGGCGGGGTCGCCTTTTCGAAGGCGGCCCTGAAGCTGCGCGGATTCGACATCGGCGACCCGCGGCTGCCCATCGTGGCCGCGAGCGACGAGCAGCTCCAGGCGATTTCCGCCGATCTCGCCCAGGGGGGCGTGCCGCTCGGGGAAAGCGCCGCCAGTGACTGGCATGGTGCACGAGTGGCACAAGCAGATTCAGCGGCGGCCTACACGGCGCCGACCTCACATACCAGCGTAGGGACCATGCCTCGGTGAGTTCATTGCCAACCGGACCCGGACCGACCACCCCGCCGCCCGCGCTGCCCGAAGGCGCCTTGCGCGTGGTCGCGCTCGGCGGGATCGGCGAAGTCGGCCGCAACATGACCGTCTTCGAATTCGACGGCCGTCTGCTGATCGTCGACTGCGGGGTGCTCTTCCCCGAGGACGACCAGCCCGGCGTCGACCTGATCCTGCCCGACTTCCGCGCGATCGAAGACCGCCTCGAGGACATCGACGGTCTCGTCCTCACCCACGGGCACGAGGACCACATCGGCGCCGTCCCGTTCCTGCTGCGGCTCGTGCCGGACCTGAAGATCTACGGCTCCCGGTTCACGAACGCGCTGCTCGCGGCCAAGGCCAAGGAACACCGCCAGCGGCCGAACCTGATCGAGGTCCGCGAGGGCGAGCGACGCAAGGTCGGCCGGTTCGACCTCGAGTTCTTCGCGGTCAACCACTCGATCCCGGACGCGCTCGCGGTGGCCATCCGCACGCCCGCGGGGGTCGTGCTGCACACCGGCGACATCAAGCTCGACCAGCTCCCGCTCGACGGCAGGCTGACCGACCTCGCCGGGTTCTCCCGGCTCGGCGACGAGGGCGTGGACCTGTTCTGCGTCGACTCGACCAACGCCGAGGTGCCCGGTTTCGTCATGCCGGAACGCGACATCGGCCCGGTGCTCGACGACGTCGTCCGCAAGGTCGGCCAGCGGGTCATCGTGGCCTGTTTCGCGAGCCACGTGCACCGGGTCCAGCAGGTGCTCGACGCGGCCGTGCGGCACGGGCGCCGGGTCGCGTTCGTCGGCCGGTCGATGGTCCGGAACATGGGTATCGCGGCCGATCTCGGCCTGCTGAACGTGCCCGACGGTCTGCTGGTCAACCTCGACCAGGCCAGTGACCTGCCCGAGGGCAAGGTGCTGTTCGTGTCGACCGGTTCGCAGGGCGAACCGCTGTCGGCGCTGTCGCGCATGGCGCGCGGCGAACACCGGCAGATCTCGATCCGTGCCGGCGACACCGTCGTCCTGGCCAGCTCGATGATCCCGGGCAACGAGACCGCGGTCTTCGGGGTCGTCAACGGCCTCACCCGGCTCGGCGCGAACGTCGTGCACCAGGGCAACGCCAAGGTGCACGTGTCCGGGCACGCGTCGGCGGGCGAGCTGCTGTACCTGTACAACGCGGTGCGCCCCAGCAACGTCATGCCGGTGCACGGCGAGTGGAAACACCTGCGCGCCAACGGGGAACTGGCCGTGCGCACCGGTGTCGCGCCGGAGAACGTGGTGATCGCCGAGGACGGTGTCGTGGTCGACCTCGTCGACGGCAAGGCCATCCGGACCGGCCGGGTCGAGGTCGGGCACGTGTACGTCGACGGCCTCTCGGTCGGCGACGTCGGCGAGTCGACCCTGTCCGACCGGCTCGTGCTCGGCGAGGGCGGTTTCATCGCCATCACCGTCGCCGTGGACACCAGCACCGGCCGCGCGGTGACGCGTCCGACGGTGTCCGGACGCGGGTTCTCCGACGACCCGAAGGCGCTCGACGCCGTGGTCCCGATGGTGGAGATGGAACTCGCCAGGACCGAGGCCGAGGGCATCACCGACACGCACCGCATCGCGCAGGCCGTGCGCCGTGTCGTCGGCCGCTGGGTCGCCGACACCTACCGGCGCCGCCCGATGATCGTGCCGACGGTCATCCCCGTCTAGTCCCGAACGCGCGTGAAGGCCCCCTTCCCTCGGCTCAGCCGAGGAAAGGGGGCCTTCACGCGCGAGTGGCGGCCGCGAGCAGCAGTGCGAAGGCGACCGTGATCGCCTGGCCGAAGAGGGCGTTGCGCGCTTTGCGCTGTTCCGCACGGGTGGGCCGGTTCATCACGAATTCCCCCGGTTTCGAGTGTTTTCCTTACCGGGCAAGTGTTTCGCGAGCCGCGTCGGCGCACCTCCCGCCTCGGTAGGGTTTCTCTACGCCGAAAGTCGTAGCCTTCCCCTAGGGGTGCTGTCGGCGTACCCTCGGACGCTCCTCGAGCCCCATGCCGGGAGAGCCGATGGGACGCCACGCCACCAGCCGGACCCGAAGACGGATACTGCTCCCGCTGCTGGCGCTCGCGCTGGCGGCCGTGCTCGGCGCGGCCACCTGGGTCGCCGTGGCCATGGCGCGGTCCGAACCCGACTGCGAGACCACGCGGGTGGTCGTCGCCGCGTCACCCGACATCGCCCCCGCCGTCGCGGAAGCGGCGGACGCCCTCGATCTCGCGTGTGTCGCGTTCGACGTCCAGCCCCGGGAATCCCTTCAGATGGCGAAGGAGCTCTCCGGAACCGCGCCCAAGCCTCAGGCCTGGATCCCGTCGTCGACGCTGTTCCTGAGGCGGGCCACCGGTGTTCCGCCGTCGGGGCCGTCGATCGCCAGTTCCCCGGTGGTGCTCGCGGTCGCGGAACCGGTCGCGCGGGCGCTCGGCTGGCCCCGCGAGCCGCTGACGTGGCCGGAAGTGCTGGGCCACGCCGGGATCGTCGCCGGAATGCCGGATCCGGCACGCGATCCCGTCGGAGTCTCGGCGCTGCTGGCACTCCGCGAGGTCACGGAGGATGACTCGGACCCGGCCGCCGCGTACGTCGCCTTGCTCCGGAAGTTCTCCGCCACCACTTCGGGTGCGACGGTGTTCCCCGCGGCGGAGAACGCGGTGCTACGGCACAATTCCGGACTTTCCGAAGGCGAGACCGCGCTGGTGGCCGCGTACTCGCCCGCGGCCATGGCGCTCGACTATCCGTTCGTCGAGCTCGCGGGGGCGACCCCGCGGCAGGCCGAGGCCGTCGCGGAGCTCAAACGCGCCCTGCTCTACGGCGCCGCGACCGGCACGCGGTCCGAGCTGCGTGCCCCGGGCGGGCAAGCGTTGCGGCTGACCGAAACCGATCGACGCGTCGAGGCGCACGGACAGCGCAGTAGCGAGATCCCGGCGGCCGCCGAAGTCGACAAGGCGCTCAGCCACTGGGCCGGGGTGAACGCGAGCGCCCGGGTCCAGGTGCTGATCGACGTCTCCGGCTCGATGAGCGCGCCGGTCCCGGGAACCGGGAAATCCCGCCTGGCGATCACGCTGGAGGCGGCGGAGAACGCCCTTCACTTGTTCAAATCCAAGTCACAGGTCCGTTTTCTCGCCTTCGCGACCAAAGTGGACGGTGAGCGGGACTACCGGGAGATCCTGCCGATGGCCCCGGTCGGGCAACAGCTGGCGGCGGTCGATCGGTTGCGCGCCGTCCGCGCCGTACCGGACGGGCAGACCGGGCTCTACGACAGCGTCCTCGACATCTACCGGCTGGCGCACAAGGAATTCGAGCGGGGAAAGCTGAACCTCGTCATCGTGATGACCGACGGCCGCAACACCGATCCCGGCGGCATCAGCCGCGAGAACCTGGTGGCCGAGCTGGGAAAGCTGCGCGACCGGGAGCGGCCGGTGCCGGTGATCGCCATCGGGATCGGCCCGGACGCCGACGAGACCGAACTCGGGCAGCTCGTCGCGCCCGCCGGCGGACAGGCCTTCCTCAGCCGTGATCCCGCGAAGATCGAAGAGGTGTTTTACGGGGCTCTCGGCCGGATCGCCGGCGCTGGATGAAGTACACGCCGAGGATCACCGCCAGGCTGATCAGGCTCAGGTAGAGCTGGGCCCGCGTGTCGTCGTCCACGAACAACATCGACGCGACCACGGCCAGCGTCCCGGCGAGGGTGAGCCAGCTCAGCCATGGGTAACCCCACATGCGCAGTTTCAGCCGTTCCGGCGCCTCGGCCTCCAGACGTCGCCGCATCCGCAGCTGCGAACCCGCGATGATCGCGTAGACGAACAACGCGACCGCGCCGGCGGAGTTGATGATGAAGTAGAAGATCTTGTCCGGGGACACGAAATTCATCACCACGGCCACGTAACCGACCGAAGTGGACACCAGGATCGCCTTCCACGGGACGCCACGCCGGTTCGTGTCCGCGATCCACTTCGGCGCCCAGCCGTTGCCGCGCAACGCGAACAACATGCGGGAAGCGGTGTACAGCCCCGAATTCAGCACCGACAGCACGGCCGTCAGCACCACCGCGCTGACCACGGTCTCGGCGGCGGGGATGCCGAACCGGCCGAACGCGGCGGCGAACGGGCTGGTCGTGGTCGGGATGTCACGCCAGCCGGTGATCATCACCAGCAGGGTCACGGAGCCGACGTAGAACACGATGACGCGCCACACGATCGACGAGGTCGCCTTGCGCACGGCGGTCTCGGGTTCCCGCGATTCGGCGGCGGCGATGGTGACGATCTCCGCGCCGAAGTAGGAGAAGATCACGATCACCACCCCGTGCACCACCGAGAACGGGCCGTTGGCGAGGAAACCGTCCTGCGCGATGTTGCCGACCGAGAACGAACCGCCGGGCCAGGCCCCGAGCACGAACAGGATGCCCACCACGAGGAACACCACGATCGTGGCGATCTTGACCGACGCGAGCCAGAACTCCGTCTCGCCGAACGAACGGGCGGAGGCGAGGTTCGTCGCGGTCAGCAGCAGCATCAGCACAAGCGAGAAGATCCATTGCGGCACAACGGGAATCCAGGTCTGGAGGATTTTCGCCCCGGCGACCGCCTCGAACGCGACCACGCCGACCCAGAAGTACCAGTACAGCCAGCCGACGGTGAAGCCCGCCCAGCCGCCGAGCGACGTCCGCGCGTACTCCATGAAGGACCCTTGCGACGGCGAGGCGGTCGCCATCTCGCCGAGCATCCGCATCACCAGCACGACGATCAGGCCGCCGATGGCGTAGGAGAGGACGGCCGCCGGGCCGACGGTGTGGATGACCGCGCCGCTGCCGATGAACAGGCTCGCGCCGATGATGCCGCCGAGGGCGATCATCCGCACGTGCCGTTGCCGCAGGTCCGGGCGCAGTCCCGGCCGTTCGCGCGTGGTTCCGGAGTCCATGTCGCGGTTACCTCCTGTCGGAGCGGCGGCGGATCGCGGGATTGTCGCACCGCGAGGTCGGGAGGAAAAGTGTTTGCGCAACCCCAGGTGAACAGGCCGATGTGGACTCTGCCAACCTAGGCACTCCACCGCGCGTTCCGAGGAGCTCTTCGATGCCGCACGCCGTCCTCCGGTTCCTGCCCGCCGTCGCCCTGGCCGCCGTCGCGCTCGCGGGCTGCTCGGACGAGGCGCCCCAGTCGCAGACGGCGCCGCCCGGGTCGTCGCCGGTGGCGCAGCAGGCCGCCGTCCCGTTCAACGACGCCGACGTCGCCTTCGCGCGGCAGGCCCTCGCGCATCACCAGCAGGGCATGGATCTGGCTTCCCTGGCGGAAACCCGCGCGGCGAACGATCAGCTGAAGGTGCTCGCGAAGCGGATCATCGACACGCACGAACCGGAGATCGCGCGGCTCTCCGGGCTCATCGAGGCGTGGGGGCAGCCCGCGCCCGACGACCCGAACCTCGAACACGTCCAGCGCGACGGGTACGTCAGTCCCGGCGACATGGCGGAACTGGCCGGACTGTCCGGAAAGGACTTCGACCGCCAGTTCGTCACGCGGTTGCTGCGTCAGCGCGAGGCCGGCGTCCGCATCGCCGACGCCGAGACCCAGCACGGCCGCAACCCCGACGCTCGCGACCTCGCCGCGACGACTTCGCGTTCGCAGCAGCAGGAGATCGGCGACCTACGGGGCTTCCAGCAGGGTTGAGTCCGTCTGGACCACGTTCGAATTCAGCTGGACGACGTACGCGCCGGTCAGCAGCACCACCGCGCCGGCGGCCTGGATCCAGCTGAGCGCCTCGCCTAGCAGAAGCCAGGCCGCGGCGGCGGCGATCAGCGGCTCGACCAGCCCGACGACGCTCGCCACCGACGCCGGGAGATGACGGAGCGCCGCCATTCCCGTCGCGTAGGCGAGGACGGTCGCGATCAGCACCAGCGCGATCAGTAGCGACCACACCGGCGGCTCCCACGGCCCGAACGTCGTCGGCGCGTCGAGGACACCCCACGGGATCGCCCACGGCGGGGCGACCGCGCACACCAGGACCGCGCCGATCGTCATCCCCCAGGTGACCATGCCGAGCGGATCCCGGTCCGCGACGCCCCGCTCGCCGAGGAGGAAGTAGCCCGCCGAACAGACGGCGGCGCCGAGCCCGGCGAGCAACCCGAGGACGTCCAGGCTGAGCCCCTCCCAGACCTGCGCGACCAGCACGAGCCCCGTCATCGCCAGCGCTATCCCCGCCCACATCGCCCGCGGCAGCCGCACCCGGCGCACGAACCGCACCCACAGCGCGATCAGCACCGGCGAGGTGAACTCGAGCAGGATCGCGATCCCGACCGGGATCCGGCCCGCCGAGAGGAAGTACATGAGCTGGACGCCCGCGACACCGAGCGAGCCGTACGCGAGCAGCAGCGGCCACTCGTTCTTCGTGACTTTGAGGAGTTTCGGCCGGAAGACTGCGACCAGCGCGAGCAACACGATCGCCGACAGCCCGATGCGGATCGCCGCGACCTGCTCCGGCGACAACCCGGCCTGCATCGCCGGTTTGCCCAGCACACCCGACGTGCCGAAGAAGAGCGCGGCGAGCAGGATCAGCGTGATGCCCCGGCCGCGATGCGCGACGTGCTGGCTGGGGGCGGCGGCGAGTTCGGCGGTCACGGCCGGAGGGTAGAGGCCGGGTGACTGTGGGGCGACCCGTTTTCCCAACGGCTGGTCTACGGGCCGGTCCGTGAAGGCCTCCTTGAGGGACTCTGGGTCCCTCAAGGAGGCCTTCACAGACTTGATGATCGCCACGTACGTCCCATGTGCACCAGCGGTCACAGCGGGCGCGCGTGAAGGGCCCCTTCCCAAGTACATGAAGGCCCCCTTCCTTGCGTCTAGCGCAAGGAAGGGGGCCTTCATGTACTTACGGCGAGCGGTCAGAAGGAGGCGCCGCCGTCGGTCCAGTTCGTCTGGGCGAAGTCCTCGTCGTCGACAGGGGCGCGACGCGGTTTGCGCGACGGCTCCGGCTCCGGGGGAGCGGCGACCGGCTGCTCGGGCTCGGTGGCTTCGAGGGCCTGCGGTTCGGGGGTGCCGTTCGGCCAGACGCAGGGGGAAGTGGCGCCGACATAGAACTTGCCGAGGTCGTTCGCCTGCACGGTCATGTCGAACGCGTCCGCCTTGTTCCGGACGAACACGTAGAGATCTTTGGGCCGCGAATCCGTCAGGACCGCGAAGTCGTGAGCCGTCCACCACTGGACGACCGCGTCGAAGTACTCGCCGAACCGTGCGGCTTCGAGACCGGTCACCTCATAGGTCGCGGAGATCTCGAAGCGCCCTTGCGGGCCGTCGTCGGTGGGATCGGTGCATTCCGACCTGTGCTGGGTGAACGGTTTCCGTTCCGCGGTGGCGGGCAGCGCGGTGAGTGCACCCTCGATGTACCGCTCGACCCTGTCTTTCGCCTCGTGTTCGGTGATGGTCGGTTTCATGGCGTCTCCACCTCCGGAGGAACAAGCGGACAAGAGCACGAGCAGGGCGGTCAGAAGCGGGAGTTTCACGAGGAGGGTTTCCCGGCGATGATCAAACCGAGGTTCCGGAGCGACGGGTTGTTGTCTTCCCAGTATTCGCTGTGTGCTTCCTTGCTGTACCCGCCCCATCCGTCCGTACCCGGCGCCGACGTGAAGACCTGCCCGCCGAAGTCCGCGTCGGCCGGGTCCTGGCCGAGGATCGGGTCGTACCCGGCGATCTCGAGGTTCGCCAGATTGATCATGTCGTGCTCGGCCACGGTCGCGTGCACGTGCTTGCCGATCTCGTCCTGATTCACCCCGTCGAGATGCAGTTCGCTCACGTCGTGCGCGCCGACGCCGGGGCTCGCCACGAACACGAGTTCGTCCGCGGCGAGGCCGCCGTCGACGGCCGCGTGCCCGACGACGGTGGTGCCGTAGCTGTGCCCCATCACCGTGTTGTGCGAGGGTGTGCCTTGATGCGTTTCCCTTAGCCCGTCTTGGAATTGCGCGAGCGCCGCCTTGCCGCCATCGGCGTACTCGGCGCTCGCGGCGTCGGTGATCTCGTTCGGCGCGTCGTAGCCGAGCCAGGTGACCACGGCGGTCGACGGGGAGCCCGACGTGGTCGCCGCGGCCCACATCTTGTCGGACCGGTTGAGGTCGCCGCCGATTTTCGACAGCTCCGAGCCGGTCCCCGGCACGTACGTCGCCACGTTCACCGCGGTGTCGGGATTCCCCGCGGAAACGATCGCCTTCCCGTCGCCGCCGGTGTCCAGCCCCAGCAGGAACGCCTGCGGATCCGACCGATCCAGCCGCTGTTGGATGGCTTCGAGGCCTCTGAGTTTGGGATCGCCTTGCAGCCGCGCGATCTCGCGGGCGAGGACGGCGCGGTTGGCGGCGTCGCGGTCGGTCGCCGGGATGCCGTCGAGATTCCCGACGAGTCCCGGATTTCCTTGCAGCAGAGCGACTTTCGCCGTGTCCGACAGGCTCGCCCACCACGCCTTGTTGTCACCGGGCGTGCCGTTCTCCGGCGGGCCGATGATAGACAGGCCGCTTTGCGCGGCTCCGGCGTCGGCCGCTTGGGCGAGCGTGCCGCCACCCTGTTCGGTGATCTCGCCCCGCAGCGCGCGGCGCAGGATCTCGGCGAAATCGGCGTCGACGTCGGTCGCGCGGCGCAGGCCCTGTTCGACCCTGTCCGTCAGTTCCGCCAGCACGCGCGGCTGGTCGGGCGACGGAACACCCGCGGGCGTGATCTCACCGCCGGGACCGATGGCCAGCCCGTTCCGTCGCGCCAGTTCGTCGGTCTCCCGCACGAACGCGACGATCCGGTCCAGCGCGATCTGTACCTCGTGCGCGCCCCGCCGCACCGCGGACGCCTGCGCGACGAGCCGCTCCAAGGTGGAGGTCAGCGATTCACCCCGCGTCGTCGCGGCGATGGCCGCGTCGCCGGTCCAGCCCGTGAAGCGCGCCATGGCTTCGACGTCGTCGTTCGCGGCGACGATCCGGGTGCAACCGCCGTTGAGCGCGTCGGCGACCTCGCTGATCGCGGCCGGATCCCACCGGCGTACGTCTCCCCAGGTGAGCATCAGACGGGGAGTTCCCGTGACGCCGCCAGCTCGTTGGCGCGGTAGCGGGCGGCCGCCTCGTCGAGCCGCTCGGCGTAGTCGGCGGTGTTCTGCGCCCAGTCAGGCACCGCGCGGCTCCAGGCGTCCGCGAGGAGCCGGGCCGCTTCACCGGAAACGCCACCCGGCAAGCCGGTCGCGACGCCGGCGAGGGTGGCCGCGAGGTCCACCTTCCGGACGTCGGCCGAAGCCCGTTTCGCCGCGCCTGACGCCGCGCCGATCGACGCCAAGGCCACCTCGTACCCGCCGGTCATCCCGCTTCCTCCCCGTAGCGTGACGCTGTGTGACCACCCTACGACGCGGGAGACGGACGCGCGGTTCCCTTCACCCGTCCTTGAAAAGCCCGTCGGCGATGTAGCGCGAGACGGTGGCGAGCCGCCGCCCCTGCAGACGAAGGGCGTCGAGGGCGAGGTCGTCGGGTTCGGCGGACTTGCGCGAGACGAACGAGCCGCCGTACGGATTGCCCGATTCGAGCAGATGAGGGTCGGTGTAGCCGAGCGGCAGGACGATGGCGCCCCAGTGGTAGAAGATGTTGTTCGTCGCCAGCACGGTCGATTCGAGCCCGCCGTGCGCGGTGGACGCGGTGGTGAACGAGGTCGCGACCTTGTTCACGAGCTTTCCCTTGGCCCACAGGCCACCCGTACTGTCCAAAAAGGACTTCAGTTGCGCGGCCGGGCCGCCGAACCGGGTCGGGCTGCCCGCCGCGAAACCGTCGGCCCATTCCAGGTCTTCCAGCGTCGCCGTCTCGTGGTGCGGCCCCGCGTCCACCCACGCCTGCCAGCGCGGATTGCTCGCCACCGCGCCGGGTGGGGCGGTCTCGGGAACCGTGCGGACGCGGACGTCGGCTTCGGCCTCGCGGGCGCCGTCGGCCAGCGCCGACGCCAGTTTCGCGGTGTTGCCGGTCGCGCTGTAGTAGACGACCAGGATGCGGGTGCTCACGTCCGCCGACCCTAGGCGAGCGTGAGCCCCCGTCTCAGAATCCGGAACTCAGTGCTTCTTCCAGGGGCTGACGGTGTCCGTCGGCCGCGTCGGGTCGTGGAACCGGGGCTTGTCCAGTTCGTCGAGGCGCAGCGGGACCAGGCCGTCGGTGATCGCCTGCATGATCTTGGCGTGCGCGCGGACCCCGGCGCCCGGCCGCTCCGGCTCGACCTCCGACAGGTCCACCGGCTCGCCGAAGTGCACCTTGAACCGCGGCCGCCGCATGGGCGCGCTCAGCCCGGACTTGGCGAGCGGCACCAGATCGGCGGGGCCGTTGACGGTCTCCGTCCCCCAATAGACGGCTTCGTGTGCGCCCCATTGGCTGATCGGGATCACCGGCACCCCGGCGGCCAGCGCGAGCCGCGCCGCGCCGGTCTTGCCGCGCTCCGGCCACAGGCCCGGATCGTGGCTGATCCGGCCCTCCGGATAGACGATCAGCGGGTCGCGAGTGGTCCGCAGCGCTTCGGCGGCCTCGGCGAACTGGCCGATGGCCGTCGACGCTTCTTTGCGGTCGACCCGCAGGTGGCCGCTGACCCGCAGCGCCGGGCCGATGACCGGCGCGTCGAGGATGCCGCCCGCCAGCATGAACCGCGGGTTGATGCCGATCCGTTTGCAGGCCGCCATCAGCACGAACGCGTCGAACACGCCGATGTGGTTGGCCGTCATGAGCAGCGGTCGCCGTCGCAGTTCCGCCGAAACACCGCCGGTCACGGTGAGTTTGCCGACGAAGTTGACCAGCCCCCGGTCGATGTTCAGCATCGTGCGCCAGATGGCCGGGGCGCGGCGAGCCGAATTCTCCTCCTGATGCAGCGCGAACATGGGGCAGAGCATGTCATGAACCGCTTTTCACCCGGATGGCCGCTCAAGCTGTGACCTGAGACGAATGTTCCGGATGTGCTCCGAGTGGCGGCCGGGGCTGGAGGGTCGAGGCGGTTACCGTGGAGACATGGCTAGCGGGTCGACGACCAGGAAGCGGAGTACGGCGCGAAGCGGCGGCAGCAAGGGGCCGGCGCGAAAGCCGCGTACCCCGGCGAAGCCCAGGTCAACGGCTGCGAGGAAGCCCGCTCCACGGCGTCCGGCGCCGCGGAAACGCTCGTCCGGCACGTTCGCCAAAGGCGTGCGCGGTACCTGGAATCTGCTCGCGAAGGGCCTCGGCACCCTCGCGCGGACGGTCGGCCGCGGCCGCGAACTGGAACCCGAGCACCGACGCGACGGTCTCGCCCTCGGTCTCATCGCGCTGGCGCTGGTGATCGCGTTCGGCGTCTGGTGGCGGGCCGCCGGCCCGATCGGCGGCTGGGTGGAGGTCGGCACGCGTTCGCTGCTCGGCGCCGGAGCGGTGACGCTCCCGCTGGTGCTCACCGTGGTGGCCGTCGCGCTGATGCGGTCGGAACCGGTGCCCGAAGCCCGGCCGCGGATGGTCATCGGCACCCTGCTGGTGGTCCTGGCGGTACTCGGCCTGCTGCACATCTTCACCGCGCTGCCCGAGACCAACGACGGCCGGATGTACGCCGGTGGCGTGATCGGCGCGTTCTCCGGCGGCCTGCTGACCATGGGTGTCACCACCTGGGTCGCCGTGCCGCTGCTGGTGCTGGCGCTGCTGTTCGGCACGCTCGTGTTCACCGGGACCCCGGTGAGGGAGATCCCGCACCGCCTGCGCAACTGGGGCCTCGACCCCGAGGAGATCGAGGAGGCCGAGGCCGAACGCCAGGCCATCCACGACGAACGCGACGCCGTCACCGAAGCCGACCCGAAGTCGGTCCGCCTGCGGAAGCCGTCGCGGCGTCGCCAGGCCTCGGGCGACCAGGAGGGCGAGCAACTCGACATCGAAGCCGCGCTGGCCGAGGCGCCGACGCCGCTGCGTGCGCCGAAGGCGGCACCCAAGCCGGTCGAGGAGAAGAAGCCGAAGAAGGCCGAGGCACCGCTCTCGGTCACCAGGACCGTCGAGGGCGACTACAAACTCCCGCCGCCGGACCTGCTGAAGCTCGGCGACGCGCCGAAGTCCCGCAGCAAGGCCAACGACGCCATGATCGAGGCGATCACCGGCGTGCTGGAGCAGTTCAACGTCGACGCGCAGGTCACCGGTTTCACGCGGGGACCGACGGTCACCCGGTACGAGGTCGAACTCGGCCCCGGCGTGAAGGTCGAGAAGATCACCGCGCTGACCAAGAACATCGCCTACGCCGTGGCGACCGACAACGTCCGGCTGCTGGCGCCGATCCCCGGCAAATCCGCGGTCGGCATCGAGGTGCCGAACTCCGACCGCGAGATGGTGCGCCTCGGCGACGTGCTGCGCGCGCCGTCGACGGTCAAGGACAACCACCCGATGGTCATCGGGCTCGGCAAGGACATCGAAGGCCATTTCGTCACCGCGAACCTGACGAAGATGCCGCACCTGTTGGTCGCGGGGTCCACCGGTTCCGGTAAGTCGAGCTTCGTCAACTCGATGCTGGTGTCGCTGCTCGCGCGGTCGACGCCGGACGAGTGCCGGATGATCCTGATCGACCCGAAGATGGTCGAGCTGACCCCGTACGAAGGCATCCCGCACCTGATCACGCCCATCATCACCCAGCCGAAGAAGGCCGCCGCCGCGCTGGCCTGGCTGGTGGAGGAGATGGAGCAGCGGTATCAGGACATGCAGGTCAACAAGGTCCGGCACATCGACGACTACAACAAGAAGGTGCGCTCGGGCGAGATCACCGCGCCGCCTGGCAGCGAGCGCGTGTACGCGCCGTACCCGTACATCATGGCGATCGTCGACGAGCTCGCCGACCTGATGATGACCGCCCCGCGCGACGTCGAGGACGCGATCGTCCGGATCACCCAGAAGGCGCGTGCCGCCGGTATCCACCTGGTGCTGGCGACCCAGCGCCCGTCGGTCGACGTCGTGACCGGCCTGATCAAGACCAACGTGCCGTCGCGGCTGGCGTTCGCGACGTCGTCGCTCACCGACTCGCGGGTCATCCTCGACCAGCCGGGCGCGGAGAAGCTCATCGGTATGGGTGACGCGCTGTACCTGCCGATGGGCGCCGGGAAACCGGTGCGCATCCAGGGCGCGTTCGTCGGCGACGAAGAGATCGCCGCGGTGGTGAACTTCGCCAAGGAGCAGGCGCAGCCGGACTACACCGACGGCGTCACCGCGGCGAAGGCGGGCGAGAAGAAGGAAATCGACTCCGACATCGGCGACGACCTCGACGTGCTGCTGCAGGCCGCCGAGCTGATCGTCACCTCGCAGTTCGGTTCGACGTCGATGCTGCAGCGGAAGCTGCGGGTCGGCTTCGCCAAGGCCGGGCGCCTGATGGACCTGCTGGAAAGCCGGGGGGTCGTCGGTCCTTCGGAGGGCTCGAAGGCGCGAGACGTGCTGATCAAGCCGGAGGAACTGGAGTCGGTGCTGTTCATGATCCGCGGCGGCGGGGACGCGAACGGCGGCGACGTCTCCGACGACTGAACCGGCCTTTTTGGAAGACCGGTGCAACGGACCGGAGCCTCCGCTACGTCCATGACCCGTGGACCTCAAGAAGCTGCTCGTCGTCCTCTGCGCACTGGCCGGCCTCGCCTGCGGGGCCGGCAGCTCCGCCGCGCGCGAGCAACCGGCGCAGGCCCTGCCCGCGCCGGTCCAGCGGCCTCAGCCAGCCCGCGACGCCCAGAACAGCGTCGAGCTGGGGGAGACCGTCGTCCTCAAGACCGGTGACACGACCGAGGTCGCGTCGAAGGACGTCAGCATCCGCTTCGCTCGTCTGGTGTCCGATTCGCGCTGCGCCGCGGGAATGGTCTGCGTCTGGGAAGGGGAGGCCGTGGTCGAGCTGACCTTGGCCGAACCGGGACGCGGCGAGCGGACGACGGCGGCCCTCGCTTCCACCGGACGGGGTGGCAGGCAGGCCGTCGAGTTCGCCGCCTGCCGGGTGGACCTGGTCGCCGTGAGTTCGGGGGGCGACCAGGTCACCCTGCGGGTGTCCAAGGCCTAAGGCGCTGTCCTGTGAGTCTGTTCGCGGTCTTCGCGCCCAGGCGGCCCCTGACGGCACGGGCGGATGCGGCCGAGTACGACCCGGTACGAGGCCGATCCGCCCGCACCGTCAGGAACCACCTGGATCACGAAGCCCATCGAACAGACTCACAGGACAGCGCCTAAAGGGGATTGCCCCAGCCGTCGAGATACGCGACTTCGGACAGCGGCACACGCGCCGCCGGTTTGAAATCCGGCGTCGTCGTGTAGGCGACCGGCAGCAACCCGACCTGCGTGACGTCGGCGGGGATGCCGAGGATTTCGGCCGCCTCCGCCTCGTGGGTCAGGTGGTACGTCGTGAGCGTCGAGCCGAGGCCGCGTGACCGCAGCGCCAGCTGGAAGTTCCATACCGCGGGGAAGATCCCGCCGTAGAACGCGGCGTCGGTCGCGTTGTCGCCGCTCGGCCTGCCGGTCAGGCACGGGATGACGAATACGGGCACCCGGTCGATCACGTCGATCAGGTGCTGTCCCGACGCGAACGCCCGCGCCACGGAAGGCTCGGTGATCGCCTCGCCCAGTGCCGCCGCGTTCGTCTCCAGGTACGCCTTCCCGACTCGCCGGAACAGCTCGGACAGCCGGTCCTTCACGCCCTGATCCCGCACGACGAGCCACCGCCACGCCTGCTGGTTGCCCGGTGTGGGTGCCTGCAGCGCGAGCCGCAGGCACTCGTCGAGCACCTCGGGTTCCACCGGCCGGTCCAGGTCGAGCTTGCGGCGGACCGCCCGCGTCGTGCTCAGCAGGTGGTCGGTGACCGAGGTGTCCATATGCCGCCCTTCTACAGATGCTTCGCCAGGAAGCGGTCGATCAGGTCGCTGATCGGTTCGAGGTCCTCCTCCAGCGCGAAATGCCCGGTGTCGAAGAGGTGGACCTCCGCCGAGGGAACATCTTTCCGGAAAGCCTCGGCTCCCGCCGGGACGAAGAACGGGTCGTTGCGACCCCACACCGCGAGCACGGGCGGCTGGGCTTCGCGCAGCCACGCCTGGAACTTCGGGTACGCGGGCGGGTTGTTCCGGTAGTCCCAGAACAGGTCCAGCATCGCTTCCGCGCGGCCAGGGCGCTCGAGGAAGTACTGGTCCAGCAGGTAGTTCGCGGGATCGATGGTCTCCGGGTCGCGGGCGCCGGTGTACTGGTAGCGGATCTGTTCCGGTTCGAGGATCGCTTCGAAGCCGCGCCGCGCCTCGGTTTCGTCGGTCAGGGAAGGGAAGTCCGGCATCGCCGGGCCGAGCCCCTCGACGTAGGCGTTGCCGTTCTGCGTGATCAGCGCCGTGATCTGGGAGGGCCGCGACACCGCCAGCCGCAGGCCCGTCGGAGCGCCGAAATCGAAGACGTAGAGCGCGTATCGCCGCAGCTCCAGCGCGTCCACGAACTCGCCGACGACCTCCGCGAGCCGGTCGAAGGTGAACGTGAAGCCCTCGGGCGTGACGGTCTGCCCGAAGCCCGGCAGGTCCGGGGCGACGAGCCGCCACCGGCCGGCGAGACGCCGCATCAGCCGCACGAACTGGTGCGAAGACGTCGGGTAGCCGTGCAGCAGGAGCAACACGGGCGCTTCGGGGTCGCCGGCTTCGCGATAGAAGACCTCGACGTCGCCGAGCTTGACGGAACGGTGCCGGATGGCCGCCATGAACACTCCCTAATGGTTAAAACTGTCTTGAACCATTAGTACCTGATAGTGTCAAGGCATGCTCGATCTCGACTCGCTTCCCGGTGACGATCTCGCGGTGAACCTGGCCGACACGGTCATGCTGGCCGTCTCGCCGTCGATCGACCTGCTCGACGACGGCCATGAGAAGTTCTGGGCGGCACAGGCTCTGCCGGAAGGCGCCAGCGCGCCTTCACCCGAGCAGACGAGACGGCTGCGTTCGGCGGTGCGTGAACTGCTGGAGGCGGTCGTGGCGGCGCGGGAGCCCGAGGTGTGGGCGGTGGAGCGGGTGAACGCGGCCGCGGCCGCCGTCCCGACCAGTCCGCGGCTGATCGACGGGGGAGCGGAGACGTGCTGGCACGGCGAGGACGGCGCGGAGATCGCCCTCGCCGCCGTCGCGGTCGCGGCGATCGACCTCGTGTCCGGGCCGCGCGCGGCCCGGCTGCGTCGATGCGGCGCGCACGACTGCTCGATGCTGTTCGTGGCGGCCAACAGCCGGCGGGTGTGGTGCACGCCGTCGCTGTGCGGCAACCGGGTGCGGGTCGCGCGCCACGCCGCGAAGGGCTGAAAGCGTCCTTCGCCGCATGCGATGCGGGGAAAGCGCCCTTCACCGCGTCTGACGCGGGGAAAGTCCCCTTCGGCTAAAGCTCCAGCAGCATCCGGCTGTTGCCCAAGGTGTTCGGCTTCACGTACGGCAGGTCGAGGAACTCCGCCACACCCGGATCCGCCGAGCGCCGCATCTCCTCGTAGACCTCCTGGGTCACCGGCGTCCCGTCGATCTCGACGAAGCCGTGCCCGGCGAAGAAATGGGTCTCGAAGGTCAGCACGAACAGCCGTTTCAGCCCGATCTCGCGCGCGAAGTCGATCAGCTGCCCCACCAGCGCGTGCCCGATGCCGCGCCCGCGGGAGTCCTTGTCGACCGCGATGGTGCGCAGCTCCGCGATGTCCTCCCACAGCACGTGGAGCGCGCCGCAGCCGAGCACGTCGTCGCCGTCCTCGACCACCCAGAACTCCTGGACGCTCTCGTAGAGGGTGACGAGTTCCTTCTCCAGCAGCACCGTCCCGGCGTCGGAGTCGACCAGCGCCTTGATCTTGCGGACGTCCGCGATCCGCGCCCGGCGGACGGTGGGGCGGCGGTGCGGGGGAGGGTCTGAGGGCACGTCCACCATTAAGCCATCCCCGGCGCCCGGCCCGGTCGAGGGCTCGCCCGAGCGAGCGATCGCCGACCCCGCGAACAGGCCAGCTACCCTAAGGCACGTGCCTTCTCCCACCACTGATCCTGTCGCCACCCGTCGCGTTTCCTTGTTGACCCTCGGTTGCGCCCGCAACGAGGTCGATTCCGAGGAGCTCGCCGGACGGCTGGCGGCGGGCGGCTGGGAGCTCGCCGCCGAGCCCGAGGACTCCGACGTCGTGGTCGTCAACACCTGCGGCTTCGTCGAATCCGCGAAGAAGGACTCCGTCGACACGCTGCTCGCGGCGTCCGACACCGGCAAGAAGGTCGTCGCCGTCGGCTGCATGGCCGAGCGCTACGGCAACGAGCTGGCCGAGAGCCTGCCCGAGGCCGACGCGGTCCTGGGCTTCGATCACTACGCCGACCTCGCCGAGCGTCTCGACGACGTCGTGGCCGGCCGCAAGGTCGAGTCGCACACGCCGTCCGACCGCCGCAAGCTGCTGCCGATCAGCCCGGTCCAGCGCCCGACCGCCGCCGAGTCGGTCGAGGTGCCCGGGCACGCGCAGCACGGCTGGGGCCCGCGCGTGCTGCGGACCAGGCTCGACACCTCCCCGGTGGCCGCGCTGAAGATCGCTTCCGGCTGCGACCGCCGCTGCTCGTTCTGCGCGATCCCGTCCTTCCGCGGCTCCTTCGTGTCGCGGCAGCCGGACGAGATCGTCGCCGAGGCGATGTGGCTCGCGGAGAACGGCGTCAAGGAGGTCTTCCTCGTCTCGGAGAACTCCACCTCCTACGGCAAGGACTTCGGCCGCGACGGCGCCCGCGCGCTGGAGCTGCTGGTGCCGCGCCTGGCCGCGGTGCCCGGTATCGAACGCGTCCGCGTCTCGTACCTGCAGCCCGCCGAGACACGCCCCGGCCTGGTCAAGGCCATCGCGACCACCCCGGGTGTGGCCGACTACTTCGATCTGTCCTTCCAGCACTCCAGCGAGACCGTGCTGCGCCGCATGCGCCGCTTCGGCTCCACGGACTCGTTCCTCGCGCTGTGCGAGCAGATCCGGGAGCACTCGCCGAACGCCGGCATCCGCACCAATGTCATCGTCGGGTTCCCCGGCGAGACCGAAGAGGACGTCGCCGAGCTGGAGCGCTTCCTCAACGGCGCGCGGCTCGACGCGGTGGGCGTGTTCGGTTACTCCGACGAGGACGGCACCGAGGCCGAGACCTTCGACGGCAAACTTCACGAGTCCGTGGTGGCCGAGCGGGTCGCGCGGATCTCCGCGCTGGTCGAGGAGCTGACCTCGCAGCGCGCCGAGGACCGCATCGGGGATTTCGTCGACGTCCTGATCGAGCAGGCGGAGGACGGCGAGGACCCGATCGGCCGCGCCGCGCACCAGGCCCCCGAGGTCGACGGCGAATGCGTCCTCATCGAGACCGAAGACCTGCCCCAGCTCGCGGTGGGCGACTTCGTCCGCTGTGAGGTCGTCGACTCCGAGGGTGTCGACCTGATCGTGCGGCCCGCGCCGCCCGAGGCCGACCGGTGAATGCCGCCCCGAGCGACGCCGGGGCCGGTGAGGGGACGGGCGGTGAGCACGCCCGGGTACCCGAAGCCACCCCGGTCCCGACCCTGAACCTGGCGAACCTGCTCACGATGTCGCGGCTGGTGCTGGTGCCGCTGTTCGTGATGGCGCTGTTCGCCGGCGACGGGGAGGACACGTTCTGGCGCGCGATCGCCACCGCGCTGTTCGCGATCGCGTCGTTCACCGACCAGGTCGACGGCTGGGTCGCGCGCAAATACGGGCTGATCACCGACTTCGGCAAGATCGCCGACCCGATCGCCGACAAGGCGCTGATCGGCGCCGCGCTGATCGGCCTGAGCGTGCTCGGTGAACTGGGCTGGTGGGTCACCATCGTCATCGCGGTCCGCGAGATCGGCGTGACCCTGCTGCGGTTCTGGGTGATCCGGCACGGCGTCATCCCCGCCAGCCGGGGCGGCAAGGCCAAGACACTCGCGCAGATCGCGGCCATCACCGCGTACCTGCTGCCCCTGCCCGCGTCGGCCGAGCCGGTGCGCTGGGTGCTGATGGGGCTCGCGCTGGTGCTGACCGTCGTGACCGGTCTCGACTACGTCGTACGCGCGGTCCGGCTGCGCGCGGCGGGACGGCGTGCCGCGGGCGCATGAATGCTGAGACGTTGATCACTCACCTGATCGGGCGTGGGGAGACGGTGGCGACGGCCGAGTCGCTGACTGCCGGTCTGGTCTGCGCGACGCTGACCGAGGTCCCCGGATCGAGTGCCGTCGTGCGAGGCGGGCTGGTGGTCTACGCCACCGACCTCAAGGCGAAGCTGGCCGGGGTCGACGAAGACCTCCTCGCCGCGCAGGGCGCCGTGCATCCCGAGGTCGCGGCGCAGTTGGCCGCCGGCGCGAGGGACCGGTGCGGCGCCACGTGGGGTCTCGGCCTGACCGGCGTCGCGGGTCCGGACGGCCAGGACGGCGTCGCTCCTGGCACCGTCCATGTCGGTCTCGCCGGGCCGGACGTCCTCACCGTCCGTACGCTGGACTTGAGCGGTGATCGAGCCTCGGTCAGGGCCGGTGCCGTCTCCGGCGCGTTCGCCCTGCTGGGGGAACATCTCGCATGATCGCCGCGTTCGCCCTTGGCGTATTGCCGTGTCAACACCTGCGCCCAGGGCACCGCTCTGGGTAACGTAGGGGGTAGTCAGTCCTGGAAGGGAGGCGCGTGATGACCGTGCTGTTGCGCGAGGCGATCGGCGACCGGCTCCGACACGCCCGCACGAACCAGCGTCGAACGCTGCGGGACATCTCCCGCGCCGCCAGGGTGAGCCTCGGTTACCTGTCCGAGGTCGAGCGCGGGCAGAAGGAGGCGTCCAGCGAGCTGCTGGCGTCCATTTGCGAGGCCCTGGACCTTCCGCTGGGCGAACTCCTGCACAAGGTCGCGGCGGACGTCTCGGCGATGGACAACGTCGAGGTCGCCCCGGTGGCCGAGAAGGTCGAAGCGGGCAAGAGGCGCGCTCCGGAGCGGGAAAGCGCCGAAGCGGGCGAGCTCGAAGGCGGCAGGCTGGTGTCCGAGCTGATCGGCAACGACCTGGCCGACCTGCGGATCTCGCCGCCGCCGCGGATGAGCCCCGCGCTGCGGACGACGATCTCCGCACCGAAGATGGTCGCCGCTTAGCGAAGGTCGTGAACGGGAGAGGCCCCAGGCAGTCCGCCTGGGGCCTCTTCGGCGTCAGTTCGCGTCGAACGTGCCTGCCTGGTAGGAGCCACCTTTGGTGTGCGTGATCACGAGCAGCCGGTTGGCGGCGTTGATCATCGCGACCAGGTAGACCAGCGCGGCGACCTGATCGTCGTCGTAGTGCTTCCGCACCAGGGCCCAGGTCTCGTCGGAGACGCCCTGGTGCGCGTCGACGATCCGGCTGCCCTCCTCCGCGAGCGCCAGGGCGGCCTGCTCGGCTTCGGTGAACACCGTCGATTCGCGCCAGGCGGCGACCAGGTTGACGCGGACCGCGGGTTCCCCGGCGGCCGCCAGATCCTTGGCGTGGGCGTCGACGCAGAACCCGCAGCCGTTGAGCTGGCTGGCCCGCAGCGACACCAGTTCCTGGGTGACCTTCGGCAGAGTCGAACCCTTGATGCCGACACTGACGTTCGCGAAGCGCTTGCCGAGCTTGGCGCCGAGCTCGGTGCCGTTCAGGTCGAAACGGGAATCCATGATCTCGTCCTCTTTCGTGGTCGTATGCCGAACTTGACGACCACCAGACGCCGGCGGCCCGGCCGCGCTGACAGGCTCGGGGCGTGACGAGCGCCACGGCTCCGGCGTGTCAGAAATCGGGGGGACGCGGCGTCTGGTGGGGGTCACGCGTCACCGAGAACAGGAGCGAGTCCATGTCCGACACCGCCACGGAGGCGTTCGTCGCCCACCGGAACCTGCTGTTCACCGTCGCCTACGAGATGCTCGGTTCGGCCGCCGACGCGGAGGACGTCCTGCAGGAGACCTGGCTGCGCTGGTCGGGCGTCGACCTCGGCGCCGTGGAGAACCCGCGCGCCTACCTGGTCCGCATCACCACCCGGCAGGCGCTCGGCAGGCTGCGGACGCTCGGCCGCCGCAAGGAGTCCTACGTCGGTCCTTGGCTGCCCGAACCGCTGCTCACCAGCCCCGACGTGGCCGACGACGTCGAGCTGGCCGACAGCGTCTCGATGGCGATGCTGCTGGTGCTGGAGACGCTCACGCCGACCGAGCGCGCGGTGTTCGTGCTGCGCGAGGTGTTCGACGTGCCCTACGGCGAGATCGCCGAAGCCGTCGGCAAGACCCAGGCCGCGGTCCACCAGATCGCCCACCGGGCGCGGGCGCACGTCGCCGCCCGGCGGCCGCGCGGTGCCGCGTCCCCCGGCGAGACCAAGGACGTGCTCGACGCGTTCCACCGCGCGGTCCGGACCGGTGACCTGCAGGGACTGCTCGACGTGCTGTCCCCGGACGTCGTCTTCCTCGGTGACGGCGGCGGAGTGGTGCAGGCCGTGCTGGAGCCCGTGGTCGGCGCCGCGCTGGTCGCGCCGCTGCTGGCGGCGAGCCGTCCGGTCCGCGACGAGGCGGCGACGATGGCCGCGGCGCAGGTCAACGGGCATCCCGCGCTGATCCTCCGGCTCGGCGGGGAGGTCGACACGGTCGTCGCGCTGCGGGTCGAGGACGGTCTCGTCACCGGCCTCTACGCGGTGCGCAACCCCGAGAAGTTGTCACGTATGGACCAGGAGACCGTCCTGGGGCGCTGACTCCGGCCGTTTTCACCCACCGTCACCGGCAGGTGAACCCGAAAGGTCGCGGACGTCACAGTCAGGGGGATCCCTGAATTCCGTCGGGGTCGCCTGGAACGCGGGACGCCGACCTGACACGATGGAACTCAACGCCGGGGTCGGGACGTTGCAACATCACAGAGGGGACGCCCCACCTCGAGGTAACAGCCCGTGGGATGCGAGAAGGCAGGCGGAGGAGATGGCCAACCCGTTCGTGAAGTTCTGGAAGTACATGATGGCGGCGTTCTCGTCGAAGATCGACGAGCACGCCGACCCGAAGGTACAGATCCAGCAGGCCATCGAGGAGGCGCAGCGCAACCACCAGGCGCTGACCCAGCAGGCCGCCTCGGTGATCGGTAACCAGCGTCAGCTGGAGATGAAGCTGAACCGCCAGCTCGGCGACGTGGAGAAGCTGCAGGCTTCGACCCGCCAGGCGCTGGTGCTCGCCGACGAGGCGCGTGCCAAGGGCGACGAGCAGAAGGCGACCGAGTTCGAGAACGCGGCGGAGAGCTTCGCCGCGCAGCTCGTCACCGCCGAGCAGAGCATCGAAGACCTCAAGACCCTGCACGACCAGTCGCTTCAGGCTGCGGAGCAGGCGAAGAAGGCCGTCGAGCGCAACGCGACCATGCTGCAGCAGAAGCTGGCCGAGCGCACCAAGCTGCTCTCGCAGCTGGAGCAGGCGAAGATGCAGGAGCAGGTCTCCGCTTCGCTGAACCAGATGAGCCAGCTGGCCGCGCCGGGCAACACCCCGTCGCTGGAAGACGTTCGCGACAAGATCGAGAAGCGCTACACCACCGCGCTCGGCTCGGCCGAACTCGCACAGAACTCGGTCCAGGGCCGGATGATGGAGGTCCAGGCCTCCACGACGCAGCTCGCGGGGCACTCGCGGCTGGAGCAGATCCGCGCGTCCATGAAGGGTGACTCCGTCGCTCAGGTGACCGACGGCAAGACCGCCGCCGCGCCGAAGGCGTCGAGCTCCGCGGACATCCAGCGTGAGATCCAGGCACGGGTTCAGGCCGAACAGGGCAAGAACCCCGCCTGACACACCAACTGGAGCCGGTCCCGCACCCCGCGCGGGTGCGGGATCGGTCTCACCAGAAGACAGGGGAGAGGGCATGGGGCAGGGCAGGCGCAAGGACTTCGGGGAGTTCACCGCCAAGCTTGAGAAGCACATCGAAAAGCTGCCCGACTACGCCCAGCGCGCGCAGGAGAAGCTGCAGCGCTACATCCCGCCCTCCGAACAGGGTTCTTCCCCGCGCCCCGCTCCGCCTTCACGGCCGCGTCCCCAGATGCCGCAGATGCCCGCCATGCCGAAGATCTCGCAGCAGCTGACGTCGATGGCCGCCGGGCAGATCCCGGTCGTGGCCGACGCGAAGGCCAAATGGGCGCGCTGGAACGAACCCGCCGCCAAACTGGAGCGACGCAAACGCCGTGCCTCGCGGGCGCTGACGTTCTGGATCCTCCTCACCTTCCTTTGTGGACTGTTCGCCGTCGTCGCGGGCACCGGCTTGTTGAAGGACGGTCAGGCCGACGTCCTCCAGGCCATCGCGGGCGGCGCCTTCGCCGTCATCTTCGGGACTTTCGGGGTGAAGTCGGGGCTGCGGCTGCGGACGCTCAACCGCACCGTGCTGCCCGCCGCCCCCGCCACTCCGCCGCCGCTGCCCCCGGCGCGGTCGGTCGCGCGTGAGCCGATGGAGCGCCTCGCCGAGAGCGAGGCTTCGCTGGCGGAGCTGCTTCGCCAGCTTTCGCAGCCGACGTCGCTCGGCACCATGCCGGTCTCGGAGATCGCCGTCGCGGACGCTCGCACCACCGCCGCCGAGGCGGCACAGGCCCTGCGCGGGCTCGCCGGCCGGATCCAGGCCATCGAACGCGGCCGCGACGCCGCACCCGAGCGGGAACGCGGCGCCCTCGACGCCGCCATCAAGCAACTGCGCGAGCAGCTCGAAGACGGTCTCGACGGCTACGGCGGTCTCGTCGCGGCCGCCGGGCACACCGTCGCCGCGAGCTCGGACGGCATGACGTCGTCCAAGGAATCCCTCTCCGACGCGACCGACAAGCTCGCCGGCCTCGCGATGGCCCTGCGCGAACTCTCCTGATCTCGGTGATGTCCGTCTGATCACGCGAGATCGCTGTTCAATCACGCGAGTTCCGCCTTCGATCACGCGAGATCCGGAAACGGGTAGGGTCTGAGCAGGCGCTTTCCTGGACCATCGTCTCATTCGTCGTCGCTAATACTCCATTGCGTAACGACCTGCTCACTGTGCGGTACCGAAACGCTCGCGTGACCCGAATCCGCTGGTGACGGCAACCCGCGATGCCTAACGTTTCCTACATGCACGCAGTGCTCATCCCAGCCCGGGCCTGAACCCAGCCCGCGTGAGCGGGCGTCCCAGGGTGGCGGACCGGACACAGTGGATCTCGCGCAGTGGTCTTTCTCGTCCCCACCGAGGAAAGGACGCCCAGTGACGACGCTCCCCCCGGAACCAGAGCCGACCCCCGTCCCGCCTCCCAGCTCGTACCAGCGCGTCATAGCCGCCTACGACCGGATAGCCGAAGTCGACCGCCCCGACGTCTGGATCACCCTCCGCCCTGTGGAAGACGCCCTCGTGGACGCGAAAGCCGTCGATGAACGGCTTCGCGCGGGTGCGGACCTGCCGCTCGCGGGCACCTTGGTGGCGGTCGCGGACGTGGTCGACGTCGCCGGTCTTCCCACGGCGGGCGAGGACGTCTGCTGTACCGGCGCCACCTCGGTGTCCCGGCTCACCGCGGCCGGGGCGGTCGTGATCGGCAAGACCAACTGCGACCGGTTCGGCAGCGACCTCGAGCACACGCGCAGCCCCTACGGCGCCGTGAGCGCGGCGCTGAACACCGCCCGGGTCTCCGGGAGCGCGAGCAGCGGCGCGGCCGTCGCCGTCGCGCTCGGCCTCGTCGATCTCGCGGTCGGCACGGACACGGCGGGCGCGGGCCGCGTTCCCGCTTCGCTCAACGGGATCGTCGGGCTGAAGCCGACGCTGGGTCTCGTGCCGAAGACCGGCGCCGCGCCGTGCGGCGGGATCGCCCTGTTCGCCCGCAGCCTCACCTTGGGACAGCGCGCGCTGGGACTGATGACCGGTCCCGACGGGATCGACCCGCTCGCCCGCGACTGGCCGCCGGACGTCCGGCTGTCGGCGGGCGACCGGCCGCGGGTGGCGATCCCGGGCTCCGACACGCTCACCGGTCTTTCGCTGCAGTCCCGATCCGCCTTCCTCGGCGCGGTTTCGGCGCTGAGGGCGTCCGGCGCCCTCGTGGAGACCGTGGAGGTCTCGGCGCTGCTGAAAGTCGGCGAGCTGATCCACGACGACGGCTTCACCGCCGACAGGCACCGTGTCGCCGAGGCCGGGATGCTCGCGCTCCGGATGCTGTCCGAGTACGACGCCCTCGTGCTCCCGACCGTCGCGGACCATCCCGAGGTCTCCGAGGCGTTGTCCGATCCGGACGGTGTCTCGAAGCGGCTGGAGCGTTTCACGGCGTTCGTCAACCTGCTCGACCTCGCCGCCGTCACGGTTCCGGCGTCGCCGTCGGATCTCGGGCCGTACGGGGTTTCGGTGGTGGTGCGGCCGTTCGACGACCAGGTCGCCATCGACCTGGCCGCCGTGCTCACCGACGAACAGGCCGATTTCCCTTATCCCGCAACGGGTGCGGATCTCGTGGTGTTCGGCGCGCATCTGCGCGGGCAGCCCTTGAACGGAAGCCTGGTCCGCGCCGGGGCGCGGTTCACCGGGCTGGTCCAGACCGGCGAGGGCTACCGGATGGTGTTGCTGCCCACCGATCCGCCCCAGCCAGGGGTGGTTCCGGTGAGCGCCACGGGCGAGCACACGATGCTTTCGGGTGAACGCTGGCGGCTCTCGCCCGCCGCCCTCGGTGCCTTCGCCGCCACGCTGCCCGCGCCGTTCGTGCTGGGCCGGATCCGGCTGGAGAACGGGGAAACGCCGCTGGCCGTCCTGTGCGACCAGGCGGCCACCGCGACGGCGACGGAGCTGACGCGGTACCAGTGCTGGCGTGCCTACCTCAGGTTCGTCAGTACGGCCGGGCCGCGAGACCTCGGGCGACCCGCTTGACCAGACCGGGACCGTGCAGGGCGAAACCGGTGTAGAGCTGGACGAGACCGGCGCCGGCGTCGAGCATCCGTGCCGCGGCGCCGGCGTCGAAGATCCCGCCGACGCCGATGATCGGCAGCTTGCCGCCGGTCTCGTCGTGCACGAACCGCACCACCTCGACCGAGCGCGCGGTGAGCGGACGGCCGGACAATCCGCCCGCCTGCTCGCCGACGGCGGCTTCGGGCGGGGCGATCCCTTCGCGTGACAGCGTCGTGTTGGTCGCGATCAGCCCGGCGACCCCGTGGTCGAGGCAGACCTCCAGTAGTTCCGCGAGCGCTTCGTCGGTGAGGTCGGGGGCGACCTTCACCAGCACCGGCGTCGCCTTCGCGTCGCCGGCGAGCTCGGCCGAGGTCTCGCGCAGTTCGGCGAGCAGTTCGGCGAGCGCGGACTTGTCCTGCAGCGCGCGCAGCCCCGGGGTGTTCGGGGAACTGACGTTGATCGCGAAGTAGTCGGCGTACGGGTACAAGGCCCGCAGCGAGAAGCGGTAGTCCTCGACGGCTTCGTCGAGCGGGGTCACCTTGGACTTGCCGATGCTGACGCCCAGCGGCACCGGCGGCTTCCCGGTCGCGGCGAGCCGGGCGGCGAGCGCTTCGGCGCCTTCGTTGTTGAAGCCCATCCGGTTGATCACCGCGTCGGTCTGGGCGAGGGTGAACAGCCGCGGTTTGTCGTTGCCCGGCTGCGGATGCCGGGTGACCGTGCCGACCTCGACGAAGCCGAAACCGAGCGCGGGCCACGCGTGCAGCGCGCGGCCGTTCTTGTCCATCCCGGCGGCGAGCCCGACCCGGTTCGGGAAGCGCAAGCCGAGGAAGGTGACCGGATCGTCCGTCCGGTAGACGCGGCCGAGCGCGGCGAGCGCGGGGGAGACCCGGCTCAGCCTGGCGAGCGAGCCGATGGTGCGTTCGTGCACGGTTTCGGGGTCGCTGCCGGAGACCCGGTAGAGAGCGGGGCGGACGATCTTGTCGAAGAGCACGGCCCCATCATGCCTGGTGAGCTTTAGTGCTTCGCCTTCCACTCGTCTTCGAGCATCGCGAAGACGAGTTCGTCGGTCCATTCACCCTTGACGACCTCGTTCTCGCGCAGATGGGCCTCCTTGCGCATGCCGAGGCGTTCCATCAGCGCGGCCGACGCGGTGTTGCGTCCGTCACAGCGGCCGATGATCCGGTGCAGGCCCAGCTCTTCGAAGCCGAGGCGCAGCAGTTCGGTGGCGGCCTCCGCGGCGAACCCCTTGCCATGGTGATCGGGATGGAAGACGAACCCGATCTCGCCCTGACGGTGCTCGCTGCTGAGGTACTCGAGGTTCAGGTCGCCGATCAGCTGCCCGGTCTCGGTCAGCTCGACGGCCACCGCGAGGAGCTGGCCTTCCTTCGACAGGCTGCTGCTGTGCACCCGTTTCGCGAGCGCGGCGGCGGATTCGGCCCGGCTGCGCGGGCCCCAGTAGAGGTAGCGGGCGACGTCGGCGCGGGACTGGAAGGAGTTGAGTTCGTCGAGATCCGCGGAGGTGAAGGCGCGGAGGGTCAGTCGCTGGGTGATGATCGGGAAATCGGGCCTCAGCATGGCGTCAGGCTATCCAGTCGGCGGGGTTCCTGGGGGCGGAACTGCGGCGGACGGTCCTTCGGGGCGGCGGATGGTCCTCCCACCCCGGAAATAGGGGTACCCCCGAGGCGGCTCCCGGACGCCGGGAATCGGCGTCCGGGCCCGAGCCGGACCGGTGCTCGGGAACCTCGGGGGCCCGGTGACTGCCTGGTATTCGCTATCAGGCATCACGCGAAGCAGAGACGACGAGCCGAAGGTGGCTCCAACTTGCGTTGTATCGCTGCTCTGAAGTCCTACGCGTGGGGTCCGCTAGCGGACAGCCACCTCACGAGTCCTGTTGGAATACAACTTTGGACCACCTCCTCTCTCGTGTACCGCCACGCTATGCGAGGAGTTCGGGGTCCTGCAACAAGATTTCGTCGATCTCCCGCAGCAGGGCGGTCTTGTCCGCCGAGGGCGGAAAAGAGGCTTCCACGGCGTTCTTCGCGAACAGGGCGATTTCGGCCGCCGTCAGCCCGAGGGTCTCGGCCACCGCCACGTACTCGCCGTCGAGGGTGGCGCCGAACATCGGCGGGTCGTCGGTGTTGAGCGTGACCGCTGGTTTGTCGCGCGCTGACGGAAACATTCCGCGGGGCGCGCCGGCCCCTGACACGTCGGGTCTGCGAGGAAGGCGCCCCGCAAAACGTTTCCGTGGGCCTTCGGCCCGAAAGAGGGCGCGCGACGGTGAAGTCTCCGTCGGGCGCGGGGCGCCCTTGGGGAGACCGCGTGGTCGCGGTCGTCCGGTCCCGTTCGAGCAACCGCCGAGCCCGAAGGACACCAGCCCTTCGGGGCGTTCGCGGAGCGCGAACACGACCGTCTCGCGGCCGGCGACGACCCCTTTCTCGCCGGGAATGTCGAAGCACCAGGCCAGTTCCACCCCGTGGTCCGCCCGCGCCGCGGCCCGTCCGGCGGCGAGCCCGGTGAGGAGATCGTCCGTCGACATCCCGTCAGTGTTCGTCTGTCGCGCGCTGACGGAAACCTTTCGCAGGGCGCCAGCGCACGACGCGTGTCGCGATTGCACGGAGGGGCGCCCCGCAAAACGTTTCCGTGGGCCTTCGGCCCGAAAGAGGGCGCGCGACGGTGAAGTCTCCGTCGGGCGCGGGGCGCCCTTGGGGAGACCGCGTAGTCAAGTTCGCCCTGACCGGTCGGGGTGCCCCTGGCAGCGGCCCGCCCGTGAGGATTCCGGGCATGACAAAGCTCCCTGGGAGAAGTGGAAGGTGACGTGCGGAGGAGCGGGCGGCTCAGGGAGCGAGGTCGCCGCGTTCGGTGTCGGCCCCGTAGAGCGGGAGCTTGAACGGCGTCACGGGTCCAGCTTAGCCGCCGGGAGCGGGCCCGGACTGGCATTTCGGGCAGAACCAGGTCGGCCTCGCCTGGTACCCGTCGCCCTGGGGCGCGACCTTCGGCCGTCCTCCGCAACGGAAGCAGCCTTGTTTGGTCCGTTCGTAGACCCAGTGCTCGCGGCCGCGCCGCAGATCGCCGGTGGTGGTCTGCGACGTGCGCCAGGCGTTGCTCTTCAGCAGTTTGCGGCCGAGCGCCACCGCTTTCGCCGTGTCCACTTCGGACACCGGTGTCCACGGGGTGACACCGAGCAGGAAACACATCTCGACCTTGTACATGTTCCCGATCCCGGCCATGATCCGCTGATCCAGCAGGGCGTCGCCCAGTTCGCGGTCCGGGTCCGCGGCGAGCGCGGCCGCCGCCCGCTCCGCCAGCTCGTCCGTCCATTGTGGATCGAGCAGATCCGGGCCGAGGTGGCCGACCAGACGGTCTTCCTCGTCCGTGGGCACGAGTTCGAGGTCGTGCACGCGGAAGCCGATCGCCTGCAGCTCTTCGGTGGCCAGGATGACCCGCGCCTGATGCGCCGGATGCCGCCAGCGCGCGCCCGCCCGGTAGACGTCCCACTTGCCGTCCATCCGCAGATGGCTGTGCAGGGTGAGGTCGCCGGAGAGACGGGTCAGCAGATGCTTGCCGACGGTGCCGACGCCGATCACGTCCCGTCCGGCGAGATCCGTCGTGGCCAGCTGGGGGACCCTGAACTCGCCGCGCAGCAAGGTCTTGCCCGCCAACGCCTTGTCGAGGACCTTGCCGGCGAGGAAGACGGTGTCTCCTTCGGGCATCGGCGGCTATCCCGTGCCGGTGTCGCTCAGCTTGGCGGGTGCCTCGGTGGTCTCGGGCTCTTCCTCGCCGCGGACGCGATGCCGCCCGGCCCGGCTCGACCGCAGGACCTTCGCCAGCACCATGTTGAAGGTGAGCGCGATCTCCTGCGCGCCGGGGGAGTGCCACTCGTGGATCGGGCTGCACGCGCCCTGCGCCTGCTGCACGGCGAGCCGGTCCGGGATGGCCGTCGGCATCACCAGCGGGCCGAAGTTCTCCCGCAGCTCGGCCACGCGGAACTGGTGCTCGTAGGAGCGCACGCGGAGCTTGTTGACCACGACGCCGATCGGCCGCAGCCCCGGGTTCTGCTCCTCGCGGATCTTCTCGATCGCGTCGAGGGCGCGGCGCGCGCCGGAGACGGCGTACATCGTCGGCTCGGTGACGATCAGGGCGCTGTCCGCGGCCACCAGCGCGGAGCGGGTCAGCCTGCCCAGCGACGGCGGGCAGTCGAGGATCACCAGTTCGTAGGGTTCCTCGCGCAACGGGTTCGTGTGCAGCTCGTCGAGCGCGCGCGAGAGGTTCTCCAGACGGCGGCTGTCGGCGTCGGGCTCGTTGAGCATCTCCAGCTCTTCTGCGCCGACGAGGACGTCGATCTGGTCGCTCCACACGCTGGGCGCGATCGCGCGTTCGAGCACCGAGCGCACCGGCGTCTCGAGGACGTCGGCCAGCGTGCGATCGGTGAAGGGCGGGTCCAGCGAGGTGGTGGCGTTGCCTTGCGGGTCGAGGTCGGCCACGAGTGTCCGGGCGCCCCTACGCAGCGCGGCGGACGCGACACCGAGGGCGACCGTCGTTTTACCGACGCCACCCTTCAGGCTGAGAACAGCGACCGTGTGCACTCGATACAGCCTACGGGCAGTCCGCGGGGTGGCCCCTTGGCAAGGTGTCGAACACCGCATCGGACTACACCCGACGGGCCGGCGAAGGCGGGCATTACCCTGTGCGTTTATGAAGACGGACACCGTGGCCACGCGGGGATCGGGGGCGGTTCGCCGGGTTCTCGAAGCAGAACTCCGGGCCGCACGGGCGCGAGGCGCACAACAGCCGCACGTCGTCGACGTCGGCGGCGGCAGCGGCGGCTGGGCGGTGCCGCTGGCGTCGGCGGGCTGCCTGGTGACCGTGGTCGAACCGAACCCCAACGCGCTGGCGACCCTGCGCCGCCGCGCGGAAGAAGAGGGCGTCTCCGGAAGCATCACGGTGATCGCCGACGACTCCGACGCGCTCGGAGCCCACGTCGCCGCCGGATCGGCCGACCTCGTCCTCGCGCACGGCCTGCTGGAGGTCGTCGACGACCCGGCGCTCGTGCTCGCCGCGCTGGCCGCCGCGGTCAAACCCGGCGGCGCGGTCTCGGTGCTGGTGGCGAACCGGCACGCCGCGATCCTGCAGCGCGCGCTGGCCGGACGTCTCGGCGAGGCGCGGGAACTGCTCGCGGCCGAAAGCGGCGTGCTCGGCGGCGGCCGGGAGACCGTGCTGCGGCGATTCGACGCCGAAGCCCTGCGCGCCCAGCTGATCGAGGTGGGCCTCGAGGTGACCTCGCTGCAGGGCGACGGCGTCGTGGCGGACTTCGTGCCCGGCGGGGTGCGGGAAGAGGACCTGGCCGAATTCGAGCTGGCGGCGGCGTCGGTTGCGCCGTTGCGGGACATCGCCAGCCGGCTGCACCTGCTGGCCCGCCGCCCGGCCTGATCGTCGCGGAGCCCTTCCGGATGTCATGAAAGGGTCGTTCAGGACGAAAAATGTCCTGAACGCCCCTTTCATGACACTCGAAGCGGGGAACTGTCGGTGGTCCGGGCTAACGTCTGCCCGTGGGACGAAACGCCGAACTGCCCGGAGGGATGGCCCGCTACCGCGTGACGACCGGGGCCACCACCTGGCCCGACGACACCGGCTGCGGCCTGCTGCACGTCGACATGGACGCCTTCTTCGTGTCCTGTGAGCTGCGCACCCGCCCGGAGCTGACGGGTAAGCCGGTGGTCGTCTCCGGTGGCGGCCCGAGGTCGGTCGTCGCGGCCGCGAGCTACGCGGCGCGCGAGTTCGGCGTCCGGTCGGCCATGCCGTTCTCGACGGCCAAACGGCTCTGCCCGCAGCTGATCTGCATCACCCCGACACCCGGGCTCTACGGCGAGGTGTCCCAGGGCGTCATGGGGATCTTCCGCGAGCTGACGCCACTGGTGGAGCCGCTGAGCCTGGACGAAGCCTTCCTGGACGTCAGCGGAGCGCTCAAACGGCTGGACTCCTCGCCCGCGCGGCTCGGGGCCTGGATCCGCGAGCGGGTGGCCGCCGATTTCGGGATCAGCTGCTCGGTCGGCGTCGCGAAGGTCAAGTTCGTCGCGAAGCTGGCGTCCGGGATGGCGAAACCGGACGGCATGGTCGTCGTCCCGGCGGCCGAGACGCTCGCGTTCCTGCACCCGCTGCCCGTGTCGGCGCTGTGGGGCGTCGGCAAGCGCACCGAGGAGCACTTGCGGCAGCAGGGGCTCGACACCGTCGCCGACGTCGCCGCCGCCCCGCTGTCGAGGCTGAGGCGGTCGCTCGGGCGGGCGCTGGGGGAGCATCTGTACGCCCTCGCGAACGGGCACGACGACCGCAAGGTCGTCCCGGAGTCGCCGGACAAGTCGATCGGCGCCGAAGTGACCTTCGACGTCGACCTCCACGACCGCTCGGCGCTCGGGCTGGAACTGCTCCGGCTGTCGGAACGCGTCGCCGCCACCTTGCGCCGCCGAGGCCTTCGCGGGCGGACGGTGTCGATCAAGGTCCGGTTCGCCGATTTCAAGACCATCACCCGCGCCAGGACAACCGCCGTCCCGGTGGATGTGGCCCGCGACATCCACCGCACGGCCGTCGAGCTCCTCGCCGAGCACGCGCCGACGGGTGCAGTCCGCCTGATCGGCGTAAGGGTCGAGGGCTTGGACACGGAGAGTAGTGGAGAACAGCTGCTTTTCGCATCTTCCGAACCCCGTTGGCGGGATGCGGAAGTCGCAGCCGACGTCGCGAGGTCGAAGTTCGGTGCCGCCGCGGTGCGGCCCGCGTCACTGCTGACCCCCCGTGACCAGTGACATCGCCTGCTCGGTCGCCTTCGGGAGAGCCGAGTCGGGTGGTTTCGCCCAATTCGATCCCTTCTGGATACGGGATCGGGTAGTCGGACGAGCGCGGGGCTCGTATCCTGGACAGAGACACCCCGCCTGGGGTTGTCTGTTGGGTCCATGACGTTGCGCGGCCCGGCGCCCGCGACAGCTGTGCCGGAGGAGGAAAGATGCCACTCTCCGAGCATGAGCAGCGGCTGCTCGATCAGATCGAGCGCGAGCTCTATGCCGAGGACCCCAAGTTCGCATCCACGGTGCGAGGCACCCGGTTGCGCCGCCCCGCCCGCCGACGGCGTTTGCAGGGCATCGCCCTGTTCGTAGTGGGCGTCGCACTGTTGGTGCTCGGCGTGGTGGTCAACATCCGGGTGGCCGAGATCCCAGTGATCAGCGTGCTCGGGTTCCTCGTGATGTTCTTCGGAGTCATGATGGCCGTCACATCGATTCGGCAAGGAGCCGAAACGGAGGGCGGTAAGGACAGCGGTGGCCCGGGTGGCGGCGGAGGTGGCGGCGGCAAGTCGTCCACGCGCCGGAGCTCGTTCACCCAGCGCATGGAAGAGCGCTTCCGCCAGCGCTTCGAGGAGCAATAGCTCTCACACACGCGAACATGCCGGCAGGGCGACGCCTTGTCGGCATGTTCGCGTTGTCATGCCCCGGCAGGCGGGGGCTGAAGGACGCCTTCCCCGCATGAGACGCGGCGAAGGGCGCTTTCCCTGCATGAGATGCGGGGAAAGCGCCCTTCAGCCCCAGTCGGCTACTTGTCCCGCCGCCGCAGTGAGCGCGGGAACAGGCGGCCCTTCCACGACATCGGCGCGTTCCGCTTCAGGCTCTTGCGCACCTCGTCGAAGGCCGGGCCCAGCGTCTGGTCGTCGGCCGGCTTGTCCGAGTACCACGATCGCTCCACGACGCCGATGACCGTCCGCAGCCCGGAGCGGCCCTCCTCGTCCAGCCGGTGCTTCTCGACGACCTTCCGGCCCGCCACGCGCACCGTGTCGCCGCCGGACAGCGGCAGGCCGCGGTCGGCGCACTCGTCCATCAGCTCGCGCCACGCCGCGTCGGCCGCGGCGGGGGAGCGGGACGCGATCTTCTGCAGCCGCAGCCGCCGCTTGATCTCCCGGATCGCCGTCGGCGTCCCGAGCCCGCCGAGGACGACCACCAGCGCCAGCGCGAACCACCACGACACCCACGCCGCCAGGAACGCGAACGCCGCCACCCACAAAGCGATCGCGATCAGCGGCAGCCAGTTCGTCACGTTCTGGTTGTCGAGGAACCCGTGTTCCGGTTCCGGCGAGTCCGGGGAGGACGACGACCGCATCAGCGCCCGGTATCTCAACCGCGACCGCACGATCGCGACCACCGTCAGCGCGGCCGCCAGCCCGCCGAGGATCCCGGCGAGGATCGCGGGCCACAGCGGCTCTTCCTCCTGCTGGCCCGCGCCGCCGTCGGCGCCGAGGTCGTCGCCCTGGTCGCGGGGGGTGCCGGTGGCGGGGGCGCTCGACGCGGGCGCGCTCGGCACTTCCTGGGTGTCGTTGGTCGTGGAGCTGCCGGCGTCGTTCTGCAGGTACGGCGGGACGACCGCGCGGCCGTCGAGCAGCGGGGTCGGGTCGAAGCTGACCCAGCCCTTGGTCTGGAAGTAGACCTCGACCCACGCGTGCGCGTCTTCGGAGCTGATCGAGACGTGATCGCCCTTCGGCGTCCCGGAGGTGAAGCCGATGGCGACCCGCGACGGGATGCCGACCGCCCGCAGCATCACGGCCATCGCGGACGCGTACTGCTCGCAGAACCCGCGTTTGCCGTTGAGGATGAAGTCGGCGAGCGCGTCGGAGTCGGTGGCGTCGGCGGTCTTAGTGTCGTACACGAAACCGTTCTGCGCGGTGAAGAACGACCAGAGCGCCTGCGCCTTGTCGAAGTTGTTCGACTCGTTCTCCGTCAGCTGCTTGGCCTTCGCGACCACGCGGGGATCGACGCGGTCGACCTGGGTGAACTGCGGCGGCACCTCGGCCAGGCGGGCGTCGTCGAGCCGGAGTTCGTCCTTCGACGGTTCCTTGATGGACGCGGTCTCGGTGTAGGCGGGCGCGTTCTGCTTGGTCGTGGTGAACACGGCGCCGCCGACCGGGTCGTACAGCCAGTTGTCGGCCAGCCCGTTGAGCGCCCTCGGCGCGCCGTAGATCGGCAGCCAGTTGTCGACCCAGTTCGTCGGCTCGATCCGGATCTCGCGTCCGGGCCCGGCGCCGTCGTCACCCGGAGCGGGCGGAAGCCCCTTGTTGGCCTGCACGCCCTGCTGGGCGCGGCCGTTCTGCGCCAGCCCCCAGCCCTTGTTCGGGGTGTAGGTGTCCAAAGTGAACGCGCGCAGCAGCCGCTTGTCCGCGCCCAGCCCGTAGACCTTGAACAGCTCCACGTTCTCGCCCTGGTCGAGCAGGCCACGCAGCTGGGTGAACGGCTCGACGCCGAAGCCGCCCGCGCCACCGCGGCCCGAACCCTGGCCGCCGGGAAGGCTGCCGACGGTGCCGACCCCGGTGACGGCGGTGCCGATCACCAGGCCCATCGCGATCGCGGCGGCCACCACGCCGACGGGCGCCGACAACGTGCTCGCCGAGTTGCCCAGCCCGGGCGCGTCCCGGTTGCGCCAGCGGCGATGCCGGTGGTTGCCGTCGACGGCGAGCAGGCCGGCGAACGCGGCCGCGCCGAGCAGGAACGTCCACCACGGCAGCATGTCCTCGGCCAGCGCGGCCGGGACGGCGTACACGCACAGCAGGACCAGTCCGGTCGCGGCGGGCGCGGCGGCGGCCACGGCCAGCGTGTCGACCAGGACCGCGACCAGGCCGATCGCGATGGTGATCAGGCAGAGGATCGGCGGGGTGCCCTCGACCGGGGGCAGGCCGACGCGGATCTGCTCGGCCGCGGCGGCGAGGACACCGCGCAGTTCTTCGAGGGCGTCCGGGCCGGGGAAGATCTTCAAGATCCCGCTGGTGGTGAACGCCCCGGTGATCAGGAGCAGCAGGACCAGCAGTTGCGCCAGGCCGACGACGATGGTCGGCGCGCGCAGCGAGCGCAGGGCGAGGCCGGTCGAGGCGATCAGCACGACGGCGACCAGCAGGTAGCCGAACCACGCCCAGCCGGAGACCACGCCGGTGAGCGAGGTCGAGGCGAACAACGTGGCGAGCCCGGCGGCGACCGGCGCGAGCACGCTGCTCGTCCAGACGGGCGGCGGGGCGGAGGGACGCGGTTTGGGGGTGTGCTGCAGGGGCGGCGCGGTCGCGGTCACAGGCCGCCTCCGATCAGCGTGCCCCGGCGGGTGGCCGTCTGGCAGAGCTCGGCCCAGACCTGCGGCATGGGCGATCCGGGACCGGCGACGACGACGCCCCAGCCCGCGGCTCGCAGCAGCGCCACCGATTCCTCGGTGGCGGCGGCACGGTTTTCGGGCCGGTTGACGCCGGACGACCAGCCGGGGGTGTCGAGCAGCACGGCGAGGCTCCGGATCCCGCGCGGGCGGTACCGGGACAGCTCGTGCACGGATTCGTTGCTGACGGTGCCGAGCACCGCGATGAGTTCCTGTCCCTCAGCCGGGTCGTGGCCGAGGGTGATGTCGCGCTGGTGCGCGGGCTGGAGCGCGGCGAGGACGTCGAGCACGACGTTGTCGTAGTGCTCGCCACCCTCGCCGGGGGTGTCGGCCAGGGTCAGGCCGTGTTCGGTGATCAGGCGGACCCGGTGCCCGGAACGCCGCAGGTGCAGCGCCACGGAAGCGGCGAACGAGACGGCCCATTCGAGGCTCGCCGCGGGGCCGGTGCCGTGGTGCGCGGCCGCGCGGTGGTCCAGCAGCACCGTGGTGCCGCCGCGCCACGGCCGTTCCTCGACGCGGACCATGATCTCGTCGCGGCGGGCGGTCGAGCGCCAGTGGACCTTCCGCAGGTCGTCGCCTTGGCGGTACTGCCGGACGATCACGTCCGACTCGCCCTGCCCGGCGTGCAGCCGGATGCTGCCGTCGTCGCCCGCGCCGATCCCGGCGCCGCTGGGCAGGCCCCACAGGCCGACCACCTTCGGCACGACGACCAGCCGGGAATGCGCGATCAGCTCACGTTCGAACTCGCACAGCCCGAACGGGTCGGTGATCGTCGCCCGCAGCGGGCCGACCTGCTGGATCCCGCGCAGCACCGGCTGCAGCGGATACCGCAGCGCGACCCGGCGGTCGTGGGGGAGGCGTTCGACGACGAACCGCGGCCGCGAACCGAGCGCGTAGGGCACGCCGTCTTCGAGCAGCACCTCACCGGCCGGGAGCCTGCCGTTCCGCCAGAGTTCGAGCTGGACCTCGCCCGGCGAGCCGACCGAGACCCGCTCCGGGCGCAGCGAGCGGGCCGCGCCCAGCCGCAGCCGGGTCGCCGAGATGAAGAAGGCGACCAGCAGCGGCAGGGCGATCACGAACACCGCGACCCGCAGCAGATCCCGTTCGTTGAGCACGAACGAGCACGCCGCCGCGGCGACGCCGGCGGCGAGGAGGCAGCGGCCGCGTGTGGTCAGGCCGGACAGAGCACGCAGCATGTGGGTTCACTCCGTCGAGCGAAGCTCGCCCGTTGAGGGCGGTGGCGGGGGCATGGATGGATTCCTCGTGTGTCAGCGGTTCGAGCCCTGCGGAACGGGAACGCGGTGCAGGATCGCGCGGACCACGTCGGTGGCCGACCGGCGGGCGGCGTGCGCCTCGGTGGTGAGCACCATGCGGTGGGCCAGCACCGGGACCGCGACCGTGTGCAGGTCGTCCGGGACGACGAACTCGCGGCCGGAGAGCGCGGCCTGCGCGCGGGCGGCGCGGACCAGCTGCAGGGTCGCCCGCGGCGAGGCGCCGAGGCGGATCTCCGGCACCTGACGGGTCGCGGCCACCAGGTCGACGGCGTACCGGCGGATCTCCGGCGACATGTGCACCGAGCGCACCGTCTCGATCAGCCGCTGTACCGACTCGCGGTCGGAGACGGGCTCGAGGTCGGCCAGCGGGTTGTGCCCGGCGTGCTCGTCGACCATGGCCAGCTCGGCCTGCTGGTCGGGGTAGCCGATGGACACCCGCGCGGTGAACCGGTCCCGCTGGGCCTCGGGCAGCGCGTAGGTGCCCTCCATCTCGATGGGGTTCTGGGTGGCGATCACCATGAACGGCTCTTCGAGGTGGTAGGTCGAGGTGTCGACGGTGACCTGGTGCTCTTCCATGCATTCGAGCAGGGCCGACTGCGTCTTCGGCGAGGCGCGGTTGATCTCGTCGCCGACCACGATGTTCGCGAACACCGGACCGGGACGGAACTCGAACTCGCCGCTCTGCCGGTTGTAGATGGACACCCCGGTGACGTCGCTGGGCAACAGGTCGGGGGTGAACTGGATCCGGCTGACGGTGCAGTCGATCGAACGGGCCAGCGCCTTCGCCAGCGAGGTCTTGCCGACCCCGGGGACGTCTTCGACGAGGAGGTGGCCTTCGGCGAGCAGGGTCACGAGCGCGATGCGGATGACGTCGGGTTTGCCGACCAGTACCCGCTCCACGTTGGCGGCGATCCGCCGCGCGGTCTCGTGCAGTTCGTCCAGCGACGCTCTGGCCTCCCGGCCGTTCTGCCGACCGCTGACCGAGCCGGCGCCCGTGGGGTACGGCGCTTGCCCGGTTGCCTGCTCGCCCTGGTGTTCGCCGGGCGTCGCAGACTGGATTCTCGACGTCACTCGACCTCCTGATGCCGCGTGGCTGGATGTCCGCTGGATCCTGCTGAAGGTCAGCTTTCAAGGCCCGAGCAGTCCCCCGGGTAGCGGTCAGCCTCCCACGAAGTGTGTCAAACTCGGGCGAACTCGTGGGGGGAACCCCGCCAACCCCAGTCGATGACTCTGTGCAACCAGAGACCTTACCTCGATCGGGTGAGGTGAGCGCGTTTTCGGGTGCTCCCGCTGACGCCTTGTTTTGTCGTATGCTCCGGTGCGAGGTCGCTCGACTACGGAGAGGCGTAATCGCTTATGAGCGAGGTGAGTACCGCCAAGCCACGGTTCGATCTGAGCGGGTTCGCGGTCGCGCCGGAGCTGGCCGCCGACGCCCACGTGAAGATCTCCGCCCTGCAAGACGTGGTCGGCCAGATGGTCCGCGAGGCGAAGGTGCTCGGCCGCACGGTTCCCCTCGGCGGGGGATACGCGGACGAGGTCGGCAAGTTCATGGCGCAGTACGGGATCGGCACCGAAGGCTCCGCGGTCGAGGCGCTCACCGCGTTCGGCAAGGAACTCGAGGCGCTCAAGAACCGGATCGAGAAGGCGCTGGCGAAGTACACCCGACAGGATGAACAAGCGGCGGCGGATGTGGATTGTGTCGGCGGCTGACCCCATGAAGTCCGGCCTTTCCGCGCTCGGCGTCCTGGTCGTCCTCGCAGTGTCCGCCTGCGGACAGGGGGCCGCAGGCCAGGCGCCGGTTCCGGCCGCCGACGGTGCCCCGGCTCCCGCGCCTTCGTCCTCGGCGCCCGCGCCGGATCGCGGCGTGGATCCGTGCACGCTGCTCGACCCGAAGGACAGGTCGACCGCCGGGATCAACGTGCTCGGCGTCGCGAAGGAGATCAACGGCGCCCGCGCCTGCGACTGGACGGTGCCCGCGACCTTCGGCGTCACCATCACCGTGGACGAGAAGAACGGCCTGGCGGATCTCGAGGTCGCGCGCAAGACCGCCACCAAGACCAAGGTCGGTGGCCGGAACGCGCTGAAGGTGGCCGACAAGAAGGCCGCCGACGGGACCTGCGCGGTCCTGCTCGGCATGGGGGAGAAGGCGAGCGTCCAGATCGACGTGAGCAACACGAACTTCACCGACACCCCGCTCGCCTGCGAGCGCGCGGTGACGGTGGCGGGATTGGCCGAACCCAAACTGCCTTAGGAGAAGGTGCCGTGCCTGAAGGAGAGACGCCGGGACGAGAGGTCCCGGTCGCGGCCACGCGATACGAGGCGTACAGCCACGAAGCGCTGGCCGCCGAAGTCGAAGCGGGCAACGACCCCGAGGCCGCGGGCGGTATCGGAGCCGGCTGGGACGCGCTCGCGCGGCGCATGCAGGACGCGACGTCGGAACTGGCCGGGCTGGTCGGCAGCAGTGAGGAGAACTGGCGCGGCGAAGCGGGCGACGCGCTCCGCGGGGTGCTGGCCACGGCGTCCGGCTGGCTGGCCTGGTCCGCGGACCTCTCGTCCTCGCTCGGGAAGGCGGTGTCCGGACAGGCCGAGGTCGCGGCGCGGGCCCGCGCCGACATGCCGCCGCCGGTGGACTACGACCCCGGCGCGATGATCCGCGGGGCCGCGGCGGGCGGGAACCTCGCGCTCCTGGCCGCGCTCGCCGACGAGATGGAGGCCAAGCACGCGGAAGCCGAAGAGGCCCGCCGCAAGGCCGTCGACGTCATGAACACCCGCGATGCCTCGCTGCGTTCGCTGACCCCGCAGGTCTCCTTCGGGAAACCGCCCGAGCTGGGGCGGTCTTGATCCGCGTTTCCGCGTCGGCGTTCGACGTCCTGTGGACCGATCTGGGACACGCGGCCCCGCCATGGCCACTGTCCGTGCGCAGCGTCGGCGCCACGGAAGCGGAACGCGCCGAGATCCGCGGCGCGGTCTACGACAACCTCGCCGAACGAGGCCTCTATGACGGGGACCGGCTCGACGCCGCCCTGGAAGCGCGGCTGGACCTGCTCGCGCGCGCCGAGGTCTACGTCGAATGCGAGGCGCTGGCCGATATGACGGCTCCGGCACCTTTCCGCGCGGTCGCGGCCGCGCGAGGGCGGCACGGCGTGCTGGCCACGCAACCCGAGCAGACCATCGCGCTCTCCGGGATCGGCGACGGCGAGGTGTTCGGGGCGATCGTCGACGTCCTGCCCGAACTGCGGCCCGGCCCCGGTTACGGCATCAGCCTGCCCGCGGCGCGCTTCGGCGACGCCCTGGAAGATCCGGTGTTCGGCGAGGGCGGGCGATCGTCGGCTTCGGACGGTCAGCTGCGCGAGGTGCTCGCGATCCAGGCGCGGCCCGTCTACAGCGCGGGCCAGTTCACCGTCCGGACCCGCGACCGCGACGGCCGGGCGCACCGGGCGGGCGGGCTGACCTGGTTCGACACCGACGTCGGCGCGTACTGCGCGGCGCGCACCGAGGGCCGCGGCGGGCAGGCGTGGGTGAACGTGTCCCCTGTGGACGGTCCCCGGCTGGCCGCGCGACTGGCCTCGCTGCTGGACCCGGACCGCTAGGTTGTGACGAGTCGAAAGCCTGAGGGGGCCTTCGGGAAGTGGGGGTTTCGGAATGACCGTGCCGTTCGGTGGCCACGTGCGGGATCCGCAGGAGTGGATGCGGGAACAGGAGCGGCGCAGCGCCGCTCTGCTCGCCAAGGCGGAACAGGCGAAGGCCGATCTGGAGAACAACGTCGTCACGCTGAGCAGCCCGGACCGGCTGGTCACCGTGACGGTCAACCCCGGTGGGGGACTGACGTCGCTCTCGCTGTCCCCGCAGGCACAGGAGCGGCCGCCCGCCCAGCTCGCGTCGCTGATCATGAGTACCTACCGCAAGGCGACGACGCGGGCGGCGGACCGGACGCTGGAGATCATGGCCGGGCTGACCGGCGAAGACTCCGACGCAGTGGACTTCATCAAAAGCACCCTGCCGCCGAGGGAAGTAGCGCAGCCCGCTCCGGAACCGGACGACTCCGCACGCTTCGGCGTCCCGGCCGAACCGCCGCCCGCTAAACCCCGGCCGCCCCGTCCCGTGTCCGATGAGGACGACGGCGAGGACTTCCAGCACGTCGACTGGACCGGCCGCTCGTGAGCGGGCCGGGATACGGCGTCTCGCCGGAACGCCTCAAAGCACACGCGGACCAGGTCACCGACCTCGCCGACCGCATCCGCGGCGCGGCCTCGGCGGCGAACCAGGTCGGGATGGGCGGCTTCCAGGGCTATGGCCTGCTGTGCGCGGTGCCCGTCGGCGGTGTCCTTCAGCTGGCCCAGGGTGACGCGGACGAGCTGATGACCAGCGCGGCGAATCTCGGCGACGCGTTGTCCGATGCGCTGAGGAAGGCGGCCACGGACTACACGAAGATCGACGACGACGCGGCGCAGCTCGGCCGGGACCTGGGGAAGAAGCTGTGAGCGAAGAGCTGATCGCGAAGAAGGAAGACGACGAGAAGTACTTCAAGGGCTCCGGTCTCGGCGACAGCATCGAAGGCTTGGTGGGCACCCTCAACCCGAAGCCCGACGAAGACATCGACGCGTTCGCGCTCGCGATGGACGGGGTCTCCGTCGGGCTGGACGCCCTGTCGATGGTCTTGAATCCGCTCGGAGAACTGGTCAAGGCCGGTGTCGGCTGGCTGATGGAGAACCTCGACTTCATCCGCGAACCACTGGAGATCCTCACCGGCGACCCCGACCTGGTCCAGCGAGCGGCGCAGACCTGGAACAACATCGCCATCGAACTCGAAGCCGTCGCGGGTGACTACGAAGGTTCACTGAGCACGACATCCGGATGGGACGGTGACGCGGCCATCGCCTACCGCCGCGTCGCGCTGCAGTACACCCAGTCGCTCCGCGATGTCGCCGCGGAAGCGAAGGAATCGGCGCGGTGGATCACCACCGGGGGGATGGTGGTGGCGACCGCGCGGGCGCTGATCTTCGACATCATCGCCACCTTCATCAGTGATGTGATCACCCGGGCGCTGCTCGCCCTCGCGTCGTCGTGGTTCACCTTGGGCGGCTCGGTCGCCGCTTTCACCGCGAGTGTCTTCGCCGATGCGGTCACGGTCATGGCGAAGATCCAGAAGAAGCTGGGCAAGCTGCTGAGCGCCATCCAGAAGTTCGTGAAGAGGTTCGAAGGATCGAGCGACCGGGCCAGAGAAGCGGCGCGGGCGCTCGGGCGGAAGTCGTCAGAACTGGGGCGTGAAGCGAACAGGGCGATCAAGGCGAGCGACGAGACGCTGGACGCACTCAAGGGTGACAACCTCAAGTACCTCCGTACCGCGAAGGAACGTATGGAGACCACCGTCAGGGGAAAGATCGCCGACAACACGGGTTTGAAGATCGGCAAGGAAGCGGGCAAGGCGGCTGCCGAGAACCGGGAGCAATACGACGGTGGGTCGGCCAAATCCGGCCGGATCAGCGGATCGCTCGACGACGATGGCTGAGCGGGCCGAAGTCGGCGAGCCGCCGACCAGGAAGCGTCGAAGCCGGTCCGGCTTGAAGATGGTCACGGGTGTCGTCTTCGCGGTGCTGGGTGTGTGGTTCATGGCTTCGCTGGGTTCCGCGTTGGAAATCAGCCAGGTGCACGACGTCGACAGGTTCGGCACGGCGCAGGTCAAGGGGTGTCATCGCACCCCGATGGCGCTCTGGATGACCTATGTCTGCGAGGCGGAGGTCAAATGGGATCGAGAGCTGCTGGGCAAACCGCGGGTCTCTTCCACGACGATCGGATCGTCCACTGATCTCTCGGGTGTCGTGGAGGTCGTGTCCTATAGGTGGGCGGGCCGGCACGGGGCACCTCATTACGGCACGGTCCCCGTGGATCGGCCGCGGGCGCCGTTTTCCTATGGGTGGTGGATGTTCTTCACCTTCGTGAGCCTGATCCCCGGGTATGTAACCGGCTGGTTCGCGGGCAAGGGCATCGACCGGCTTCTGCCGGAGCCGAAGGAGAAGCCCAAGGACTGGCGCGGCGTCAGCCGTCGCGTGACACCGGGGATGAACGGACGCCGTCGCAAGCGCAACCGCGGCTGACCTCGGGATGCCCGCCTTGACTGGGGTTGTGAAAGCCACTTTCGCAACATTGAAGGTTGCGAAAGTGGCTTTCGCAACGTCAGCCGTTGCCGTGCCCGTACCACCCTGGCGATCACGTCGCGAAAGCCACTTTCGCGACGTCTGATGTCTCGAAAGTGGCTTTCGCGACACGCCTCCCGAACCCTCACGAGGACGGGACGGAGTCCTTTGTCGACCCCGGGTCATGGGATGACCCGACGGCCACCCTCCACTGTGTCCCCGCCCGCCCCACCGGATTCCCCACTTTCACCCCACTTCGCGCCACAGCAGGGTTCCGGCGGCCGATATCCGGACGTGTCAGGCATGGATGAGGTTGCTTCGATACCCGCCCAGGGGGATCTTGGCCACCGTCCCCCACCGAGCCCCCACCAGGCCCCACCTGGCTGACCAGCGAAAACGTCTGACACGACGGAGTGGTCGCGGCTTTTGCCGCGTTGACTGTGGTGAAAAGTGGGGTACGGTGGTGCGCAGTGGGGCAGAAGGGAGCCCCGTGGCCGGGCTTGGTTGTTCGCAGCCGAGATCGGTAGGGAGGTGGAGCCGGTGTTCCTCGGCACCCACACCCCGAAACTGGATGACAAGGGGCGGCTCACGCTGCCCGCGAAGTTCCGCGACGCGCTCGCCGGTGGGCTGATGGTCACCAAGGGACAGGATCACTGTCTCTTCGTCTTTCCCCGGGCCGAGTTCGAGCAGATGGCGAGGAAGGTCGCCGACGCCCCGTTCACGAACGAGGCGGTCCGGGCCTATCAGCGTTATCTCTTCGCCGGGACGGACGAACAACGCCCGGACGGGCAAGGACGTATCGCGATCGCGTCCGAGCTCCGACGCTATGCCGGGCTGAACAAGGAGTGCGTGGTGATCGGGGCGATCACCAGGCTGGAGATCTGGGACGCCCAAGCGTGGCAGGGCTACCTGGACGAACACGAGGACAGCTACGCGAAGGCTCGAGAGGAAGTTCTGCCGGGCGTCTTCTAGACGTGACCGAGGAAGCACCCACGCCGTCGGGGGGCGCGGGTTCACGCTTCGGACACGCCGGGAACCGTCCACACGGATGCCGTGAGGCCTCTGTCCGCTCAGTGGCCCTGGTACACCTTCCCCGGTACCAGGTCAGCAGGCGGGCGGACAGGGACCTGACGGCATCCGGCATCTTCCCCGGCACTACAGGAAAGGGGGGAAGACATGGCAGACGAACACGAGCACGTCCCGGTGCTGCTCGACCGCATCGTCGAACTGTTCGCGCCGGTCTTCTCCGACCGCGAGGCCGTGCTGGTCGACGCGACCGTCGGGCTCGGCGGTCATTCCGACGCGCTGCTCACCGCGTTCCCCCGGTTGCGCCTGGTCGCCCTCGACCGTGACCCCAACGCGCTGGAGCTTTCCGCGAAACGGCTTGCGCGGCACGGTGATCGTGTCGACTTCGTGCACGCGGTCTACGACGAGATGCCGTCCGCGCTGCAGGGTCTCGGACTGTCCAGAGTGGACGGGATCCTGTTCGACCTCGGGGTCTCCTCGATGCAGCTCGACCGGGCCGAGCGTGGTTTCGCCTATTCCAAGGATTCCCCGCTCGACATGCGCATGGACCCGACCACCGGGTTCACCGCGGCCGACGTGCTCAACACCTACGCCCCCGGCGAGCTGATCCGGATCCTGCGCGACTACGGCGAGGAACGGTTCGCCCAGCGGATCGTCAAAGCCGTTGTGGCGGAACGGGAGAAGGAACCCTTCACGCGCAGCGGACGGCTGGTGGAACTGCTGTACGACGCGGTCCCCGCGGCGAGCAGGCGCACCGGCGGGCATCCGGCGAAGCGCACCTTTCAGGCGCTGCGGATCGAGGTCAACGGCGAACTGGAAGTGCTGCGGCGGGCGATGCCGAGGGCGCTGTCCTGCCTGGCCGTCGGCGGCCGCATCGTCGTGGAGTCCTATCAGTCCCTCGAAGACAGGCTGGTCAAGCAGGCCTTCGCGGAACTGGCGAAATCCCGGACGCCGGAAGGGCTTCCGGTGGAACTGCCGGGCCACGGCCCGGAACTGAAACTGCTCACCAGAGGGGCCGAGAAGGCCGGCGAGGCGGAGACCGAACAGAACACGCGGGCCGCCTCCGTGCGGCTACGGGCCGCCGAACGGATCGGAGACCGAGCACGATGACCGCTCCCGCGAAGTCCCGCGGCCGCCGGACACCGCCGCCCGGACGGCGTGCCCGCGCGACCGCCACCACCGACCAGGCGACCGACACCACCGAGACCACGACGTCCCGCGCCTCCCGTGGCCGGACGTCGGCGGCCGAGCGTGCGTACGCCCGCCGTGCCCAGCGCGCCGACCTGCTGCAGCGAGACCAGCAGCGCAACCGTCCCGACGCGGAAGGCGGCGCGGGCAAGGAAGAGCCGAAGAAGAAGCTCAAGCTGCGCTGGCCGCGTTCGCGCGCGTCGTTCGTGCTGATGATGATGGGCATGCTGGCCGTCGGTGTGGCGTGCACGCTGTGGCTGACCACGCAGGCCATCGCCGATTCGTACCGGCTCGAACAGCTCCGCACGACCAACGCCGGGCTCGCCGAGGCGAAGGAACGGCTGCAGCGCGAGGTCGCGAAGGCCGAGTCGCCCGCGTCGCTGGCGCCCAAGGCCAGGGAACTGGGCATGGTGCCCGGCGGCGACCCCGCGCATATCGTGGTCGGCCCGGATGGACAGTCCACTGTGGTCGGTGAGCCGAAGAAGGCCGAAGGGGAGGCGCCCGCCGCCTCGGCCGAATCGACGGCGCCCCCGCCCGCCGAGGGAACGCAGCAGGGCACCCCGTACGAGGGCGACCAGCCCGCGGTGCCGCAGGAGAACGCGGCGACCCCGGCGCAGGGAGGTCAGTGATGTCGCCCGGCCGCCCGGCTCAGGCCAGGGCCCGGTCGGCGGGGAGCGCGCGGCGGACCTACGCCGCCGGGACCCGTCGTGCCACCGCCCGCCGGGGCAACGGCGGGAACCGGAGCCGGTTCACCGGTGTCCGGATCCTGCTGATCGTCGTGATGGTGCTCGCCGGCCTCAAACTGGTGCAGGTGCAGTGGTTCGAGGCCGGAGCACTGTCCGAGGCGGCGGAACGGCAGCGGACGTCCGTGATCGAAAGTCCCGCGCAGCGCGGCTCCATTCTGGACCGCAACGGGACGAAGATCGCGTTCAGCGTCGAAGTGCGGACGCTCGCGGTGAGCCTGAACTGGCTCCACAAGACGATGGACGACTTCGCCGCGAAGAACCCGACCAAGGGCAAGAACTTCGAGTCCGAGGTGGCGGGCGCGGCGAAGCTGATCGCGGCCAAGCTGCCCGGGGTGATCACCGAGCAGGAACTGCTGGACAAGTTCCACAAGCCGGACGGCTTCACCTACCTGGTCCACGACATCGAACCTTCGGTCGCCGAAGCGATCGTCAAGGAATACCCGTGGATCAGCGTCGAGAAGCGTTCGAAGCGGGAGTATCCCGGTGACTCGGTCGGCGCGAACATCGTCGGCTACGCGAACTGGCGCACCGACGACAAGGATGTCTCCAAGCACAACCTGCACGGCGGTTACGGTCTCGAAGCCTCGCGGGACAACGATCTCGCCGGAACACCGGGCCGCAAGATCGTCAACACCCGGAACGGCAACGACAATCTCGTCATCCCGGGCACCGAACGGGACATCCAGAACGCCGTCCCCGGTTCGGACCTGCAGCTCACGATCGACACCGACCTGCAGTACGAACTGCAGCGGCAGCTGAGCGATTACGTCGCCAAGTCGAAGGCCAAGGGCGGCCAGGCGGTCATCCTGGACTCGAAGACCGGCGAGGTCTACGCGCTGGCCAACGACAAGACCGTCAACCTCAACGACCCCGCTTCGCGCAGCGAGACGGAGAACCTGAACAACCGCGCGGTGACCACGCCGTTCGAACCCGGTTCGGTGAACAAGATCGTCACCGCCGCGGGCGCGATCGACGCGGGGATCACCACGCCGGAGGCGTCCCTACCGGTGCCGGGTTCGTTGCAGGTCGCGGACAAGATCGTCAAGGACGCCTGGCACCACGGCACCCAGCAGTTCACCACCACCGGCATCTTCGCGAAGTCGTCGAACGTCGGCACCCTGTTGCTGGCGCAGAAACTCGGCGAGGACCGGTACGCGGATCTGCTCAAGAAGTTCGGCCTCGGCCAGCGGACCGGGCTCGGCCTCCCCGGTGAGAGCCCCGGTGTCGTGCCGCCGCGCAACCAGTGGTCGGCCACGACCTTCGGAAACCTGCCGATCGGGCAGGGACTTTCGATGACCGTCGTGCAGATGGCCGGGATGTACCAGGCCATCGCGAACGACGGCCTGCGGGTGGAACCCCGGGTGGTCAAGGCGAAGGTCAACCCGGACGGGACCCTCGTCCCGGAGCCGGCGCCGAAGACCGTCCAGGTCATCAGCCCGCAGGCGGCGAAGACCGTACGCGAGATGATGCGCGCGGTGACGCAGAAGGGCCGCGGGCAGCAGAGCGGCACCGGGCCGAAGGCGGCGCTGGAGGGCTACCAGATCTCGGGCAAGACGGGCACCGGCCAGCAGGTCGACCCGCAGACGAAGACGTACAGCAACCATCTGTACAACATCACCTTCGCCGGGATCCTGCCCGCCGACAACCCGCGTTTCGTGGTCGGCATCCGGCTCGACGCGCCGGACGCCACCCTGCAGCAAGGACTCTCGGCCGCGCCGCTGTTCCACTCGGTGGCCGCGTACCTGGCGCAGCGGTTCCAGATCCCGCTCTCGGACGGCCCGTCGCCTCAAGTGCCGCTGGTGCTTTCCTGACGTGACACGCGTGTTTGGGGCCGGAACTCGCGTGCTTGAAGGCGGAACTCGATCATCCGTCCCGAGACACGCGAGATCCGGCTTCAGACACAGGAGATCCGGCTCCGGGCACGTGAGTTCCGGCTCTCGGAACGCCGGCTGAGCGGCCTCAGGACCCGCGTTGCGAAAGCCACTTTCGCAACCTTGAACGTTGCGAAAGTGGCTTTCGCGTCATCGGGCACCTCGTCGGAACGTGATCGTCGCTGTGCGTGAACGGGCCTCCGCGCCGGGCGCAGTCCGGAATCACCGGTCCCGGCGCGTCCGAAGTCCTCAAGCGACAGTCGGAAGCCCTTGCGTGCCAAGGAGAGCCCGCGAAACCCATTACCACGAGCATGATCGCCGCGCTCACACCCCGCACCGCTTCAGTCACCCGAATGCCGCGCCGGTAACCTCCTTGGCTGTGTCGGTGCCTACTTCAGATCCCCGCAGCGGTCCCGCCGTCGAAAGCGGGTCCGGCGCGACGGCTGCCCAGGTCCCGGACAGCCCGGTCAAGGCCGTCGCCGCACCCCCTCGTCCGGCCAGGATCGAGCCGATGCCCCTGGGCACGCTGCTCGCCAGGGCGGGCGCCCGGCTCGTGGTGGGTGGCGACGACTACCCGGCCGCGGCCGAGCTGACGGTCACGGGCAGCACGCTCCGCGCCCAGCACGTCCTCCCCGGTGACCTCTTCGCCGCGCTTCCCGGTGCTCGCGCCCACGGCGCGGACTTCAGCGACCAGGCCATCGCGGCCGGCGCGGCCGCGGTGCTCACCGACGAGGCCGGTGCCGAGCGTCCGGTGCTCCGCGACGCCGGCGTGCCGATCCTGGTGCACCCGGACCCGCGGGCCGCGCTCGGCGAGATCGCCGCCTGGATCTACGGGGAGCCGTCGCTGGAGCTGTCCGTCCTCGGCATCACCGGGACGTCCGGCAAGACCACGACGTCGTACCTGGTCGACGCCGGGCTCAAGGCGGCCGGGCTCACCACCGGGCTGATCGGCACGGTCGAGACCCGGATCGCGGGGGAGCGCCTCGCCAGCGGCTTCACCACCCCCGAGGCGCCGGATCTGCAGGCGCTCCTGGCGGTGATGGTGGAACGCGGCGTAACGCACGTCCCGATGGAGGTCTCCAGCCACGCGCTGTCGCTGGGCCGGGTCAACGGCACGCGCTTCGCGGTCGGTGCCTTCACCAACCTCTCCCAGGACCACCTGGACTTCCACAAGGACATGGAGGAGTACTTCGCCGCCAAGTCGCTGCTGTTCGACGGCCGGTCCACCGCCGAAGTGGTCGTCGTCGACAGCGCCTGGGGCCAGGCGCTCCTCACCCCGCACACGGTGACCGTGTCCACCGAGCCGGGAACGGAGGCGCTCTGGCGCGCCACCGACCTCAACCCCACCCCGGCGGGGGAGCAGACCTTCACCCTCCACGGCCCCGAGGGCCTCACCGCCGCGGCCAAGATCCCGCTGCCGGGTGAGTTCAACGTGGCCAACGCCGTGCTCGCGGCCGCGATCCTCAACACCGCCGGTGTCCCGCTCGACGCCATCGTCGCCGGGCTCGCCTCGGTCGAGGTGCCGGGCCGGATGGAGCGGGTCTATCTCGGCCAGCCGTTCACCGCGGTGGTCGACTACGCGCACAAGCCCGCCGCCGTGGCGCAGGGGCTCGACGCGCTGCGTGCCCGCACCGAGGGCCGGATCATCACCGTCCTCGGCTGCGGCGGGGACCGCGACACCGCCAAGCGCCCGGTCATGGGCGAGGCCGCGGTCCGCCGCAGCGAGGTGCTGATCGTGACCGACGACAACCCGCGGTCGGAGGATCCGGCCGCGATCCGGGCGGCGATGCTGGCCGGTGCCCGCAACGCCGGGCCGGCCTTGGGCGGCGAGATCCTCGAGATCGCCGACCGCCGGGAGGCCATCGTCCACGCGGTCGAGCTGGCCCGGCCCGGCGACATCGTGCTCATCGCGGGCAAGGGCCACGAGACCGGCCAGGAGGTCCAGGGTGTCGTGCACCCGTTCTCCGACCGGGAAGAGCTGGCCGCCGCCATCCGCAGACGTCTGGAGACAGTGTGATCGTGCTCAGCCTGGCCGAGATCGCCGCCATCGTCGGCGGGCGGCTGCATCGGACCGACGGGACCGCCGAGGTCACCGGAAGCGTCGAATTCGACACCCGTGAGGTCACCCCCGGAGGTCTGTTCATCGCGCTGCCCGGCGCGAAGGTCGACGGCCACGACTTCGCCGCGCGGGCGGTCGAGTCGGGCGCCGTCGCGGTGCTCGCGGCCCGCGAGGTCGACGCACCGGCCGTGATCGTGCCGCCGCTGGCGGCCGGCGAGGGGCACGAGCGGGCGTTCGCGCTGGTCTCGGACAAGGACGGGGCGGGTGCCGCGGTGCTGGCCGCGCTCGCCAAACTCGCCCGGCACGTCATCCGGAAACTCGCGGGTGACCACCTGACCGTCGTCGGGGTCACCGGTTCGGCGGGCAAGACCTCCACCAAGGACATCATCGCCCAGCTGCTGGAGCCGCTCGGCCCGACGGTGGCGCCGCCGGGCTCGTTCAACAACGAGCTGGGCCACCCCTGGACGGCGCTGCGGGCCGACGACTCGACGCGGCAGCTCGTGCTGGAGCTCTCCGCCCGCGGGCCCGGCCACATCGCCGAGCTGGCGGCCATCGCGCCGCCGCGGATCGGGGTCGTGCTCAACGTCGGCACCGCGCACGTCGGCGAGTTCGGCTCGCGCGAGGGCATCGCCAAGGGCAAGGGCGAGCTCGTGGAGGCACTGCCGAGCGCCGAGGACGGCGGTGTCGCGGTCCTGAACCTCGACGACCCGTACGTCGCGGCCATGGCGAGCCGGACGAAGGCCCGGGTCGTGTTCGTCGGCGAGAGCGAGTCCGCGCAGGTCCGCGCCGTCGACATCACCCTCGACGACGAGGCGCGCGCGTCGTTCCGCCTGGTCACCCCGGACGGCGAGGCGCCGGTGAAGCTGCCGCTCTACGGCGAGCACCAGGTCGGCAACGCGCTCAGCGCGGCCGCTGTGGCCCTGGAGATGGGCTCGACGGTCGAGGAGGTCGCGGCCCGCCTGTCGAGCCTGGAGCGGCGCTCCGAGCGCCGTATGGAGGTCACCACCCGAGCCGACGGTGTCACGGTCCTCAACGACTCCTTCAACGCCAGCCCCGAGTCGATGCGGGCCGCGCTCAAGGCGCTCGCGTCGATGAGCGCGAACCGCCGCTCCTGGGCCGTGCTCGGCGTGATGGGCGACCTCGGCGAGAACTCGGTCGCCGCGCACGACGGCATCGGCAGGCTCGTCGTCCGGCTCAACATCGACAAGCTCGTGGTCATCGGCCAGGCCGCCGCGGCCACGCATCAGGGCGCCCAGCACGAGGGTTCCTGGGGCGAGGAGTCGGTACTGGTACCCGACGTCGACGCCGCCATCGCCCTGCTGCATGATCAGCTCCGCGCGGGAGACGTGGTGCTGGTGAAGGCGTCCAAGGCCGCCGCTCTGTGGCGGGTGGCCGACGCCGTGCTCGCCGCTCCCGCAACCGAATCCCCTGTAGTAGCCCCTTCCCCCTCTCACGAACGCTCGAACGGTGGTGACGCGTGATCAGCATCCTGATCGCGGCCGCGGCGGGCCTGCTGGTCTCCATCCTCCTCACTCCCTATCTGATCCGGGTGTTCTCCCGGCAGGGCTTCGGCCAGGAGATCCGGGAGGAAGGACCGCAGGGACACAAATCCAAACGCGGTACCCCGACGATGGGTGGTGTCGCGATCATCGTCGCGATGGTCGTCGGGTATTTCGTGGCGCATCTGATCAGCGCGCTCAGCGGCGGCAACGGCACCGGCGGCCCGTCCGCCTCGGGGCTGCTGGTCCTCCTGCTGGCCGTCGGCCTCGGGCTCGTCGGGTTCCTCGACGACTTCATCAAGATCCGCAAACAGCGCAACCTCGGGCTGAACAAGACCGCGAAACTGGTCGGCCAGCTCGTGGTCACGATCGCCTTCGCGATCCTGGCGCTGCAGTTCGCCGACGAACGCGGGCTCACCCCGGCGTCGGAAAGCCTGTCCTACGTGCGGGACCTCGCGCTGATCACCTTCCCGTCGGTGTTCTTCGTGATCTTCTGCTACATCGTCATCTCGGGCTGGTCGAACGCGGTGAACTTCACCGACGGCCTCGACGGTCTCGCCGGCGGCACCGCGGCGATGGTGCTGGCGACCTACGTCGTCATCGCGTTCTGGCAGACCCGCCTCTCGTGCGCGGTCACCCCGCAGGCCGCCTGCTACGACGTCCGTGACCCGCTGGACCTGGCGGTGGTCGCCGCCGCGGCGACCGGCGCCTGTGTCGGCTTCCTGTGGTGGAACGCCGCACCGGCGAAGATCTTCATGGGTGACACCGGTTCGCTGGCCCTCGGTGGCCTCGTCGCCGGTCTGTCGATGACCACCCGCACCGAACTGCTCGCCATCGTCATCGGCGGTCTGTTCATGGTCGAGATGATCTCGGTGGTCGCGCAGATCGCCGTGTTCCGCACGACCAGGCGACGGCTGTTCCGGATGGCCCCGTTCCATCACCACTTCGAGCTCGCGGGCTGGGCCGAAACCACCGTCATCATCCGGTTCTGGCTGCTTTCGGCCATCTGCTGCATGTTCGGTCTCGGCCTGTTCTACAGCGAACAGCTCGGTCTCGGGGGTTAAGCGGTGGAGCTGGCCGGGCGTCACGTCCTCGTCGCCGGAGCCGGGGTCACCGGCAAGTCGATCGTCCCCGTCCTGGCGGAGCTGGGCGCGCGGATCACCGTCACCGACGGCAACGCCGAACGGCTGGCGGAGCTCGAAGGGCTCGGCGCCGAACTGGTGCCGGGCCTGACCGAGCCGCCCGGAGACGTCGAGCTGGTCGTCACCAGCCCCGGCTGGAAGCCGACGTCGCCGCTGCTGGTGGCGGCGGCCGAAGCCGGTGTCGAGGTGATCGGCGACGTCGAACTGGCGTGGCGCGTCGGGCAATTGCGCGACAAGCCGCCGGTGTGGCTCGCGATCACCGGGACCAACGGCAAGACCACCACGGTCGGGATGCTGGAGTCGATCCTGCGTACCGCCGGGGTCGACGCCGTGGCCTGCGGGAACGTCGGTTTCGCGGTGCTCGACGCGGTGCGCGCCGGGCACGAGGTGCTCGCCGTGGAACTGTCGAGCTTCCAGCTGCACTGGTCGTCGACGCTGGCCCCGCTCGCGTCGGTGGTGCTGAACCTGGCCGAGGACCACCTCGACTGGCACGGCTCGATGGAGGAGTACGCGGCCGCGAAGGGCCGGGTCCACACCCACTCCCGGAACGTCGTGCACAACCTCCACGAGGAGTGGTCCGCCCGGCTCGCCGACGAACACGCGCCCGCCGACGCCCGCCGCGTCGCGTTCGGCATGGACACCCCGCGCCCCGGCGAACTCGGGATCGTGGAAGACCTGCTGGTCGACCGCGCCTTCGTGGCCGACCCGGCGACCAGCGCCGACGAACTCGGCACGCTGGCCGACGTGCGTCCCGCCGGTCCGCACAACGTCTCCAACGCGCTCGCCGCGGCGGCGCTGGCCCGCGCGTACGGCGTCACCGGCGAGGACGTCGCCAAGGGGCTGCGCGAGTACCGGCCCGCCCCGCACCGGGCCGAGGAGATCGGCGAGATCGACGGCGTCCGCTACATCAACGATTCCAAGGCGACCAACCCGCACGCGGCGAGCGGTTCGCTGCGCGCGCATCTGAACGTCGTCTGGATCGCCGGTGGCCAGCTCAAGGGCGCTTCCGTGGACGAACTCGTCGGCTCGATCGCCGGAAGGCTGCGCGGAGTCGTGCTGTTCGGCGTGGATTCACCCGTGATCGCCGCCGCTGTCGCGCGACACGCGCCGGATGTCCCGGTGAACAGCCTCCCTTCGGGTGACGATGACACCATGACTGCGGCGGTGAAGGCGGCCCGCGCCCTGGCGCGCCCTGGAGATGTGGTGCTGCTGGCCCCCGCCGCGGCGTCGTTGGACATGTACTCGAGCTACGGCGCACGCGGCGACGCGTTCGCGAGCGCGGTCCGTGTCCTGCGCGACGGTGCGGGGGAGACCAGTGACGGCGGTTGAGGAAAGAAAGCGCGAGCCCGCGCCGCGCAAGCGCCGTGAACGCAAGGAAAGCCCGTTCGTCGCCTTCCGCACCGCGCTGACGGCCTGGCTTTCGCGGCCGCTCGCTTCGTTCCACCTGGTCCTGGCGCTCACCGGCGTGCTGACCGTGATCGGCATCGTGATGGTGCTGTCCGCGTCTTCGGTCGCCTCGTACAACCCCAAGACCGGCACCGGCGTGTACGCCCAGTTCAGCAAGCACCTCATGTTCGTCGCGATCGGCGCCGTGGTGTTCTGGATCGGGCTGCGGGTACCGCTGGAACGCGTCCGGCGGCTGTCGGCGACGGCGACGGTGGTGTGCCTCGGGCTGCTCGTGCTGGTGCTGACCCCGCTCGGGTCCACGGTCAACGGCTCACAGGGCTGGTTCCGGCTCGGGGGGTTCGCCTTCCAGCCGGTCGAGGCGGCGAAGGTCGCGCTGGCCTTCTGGGGCGCGCACATCCTGGTGATCAAGTACAACATCATCAACCAGTGGCGGCATCTGCTCGTCCCGGTCGTCCCGATCGCGCTGCTGATGTTCGCGCTGGTCATGATGCAGCCCGACCTCGGCGGCACGATCACCCTCGCGGTGGTGCTGATGGCCCTGCTGTGGTTCGCGGGCGCGCCGAAACGGCTGTTCGGGGTCATCCTCGCGGGTGGCCTGGCCGGGATCCTGGTGCTGGCGATCATCGCCCCGTACCGGCTGGCGCGGGTCATGTCGTTCGTCTCCGGCGACCCGGACACCAGCGCGGACGGCTTCCAGGCCAACCAGGCGAAACTCGCGCTCGCCGACGGCGGGTTCCTCGGCAAGGGCCTCGGCCAGGGCCAGTCCAACTGGGGCTACCTGCCCAACGTGCAGAACGACTTCATCTTCGCCCTGATCGGCGAGGAACTCGGCTTCATCGGCTGCGCGGTGGTGCTCGGGCTGTTCGCCGGGGTCGCCGTCGTCGGCCTGCGGATCGCCACCCGCAACCTCGACCCGTGGATCCGCATCGTGTCCGGCACGCTGACCGTCTTCCTGGTCGCGCAGGCCGGCATCAACATCGGCTACGTCGTCGGTCTGCTGCCGGTCACCGGGGTCACGCTGCCGTTGATCTCCTACGGCGGGACGTCGCTGGTGATCACCATGCTCATCATGGGGATCCTGGCCAACGCCGCCCGGCACGAACCGGAGGCGGTGGCCGCACTGCGCTCGCAGGGGCCAGGTAAATTCGGACGCCTGCTGAGGCTTCCCGCGCCCGAGCCGTACCGCCCGCCAGCCAAGCGCAAGGGCGGCGCGGCCAGGGGAGGCGCCGCCAAGGCGGCGAGACCCGCGCCGAGGACGGCGAGGCCTTCGCCCGCACAGGAGCGGCGCCGTTCGGTACGGGAGCCCGGCAGGAGGACGGCCGCGCGAACGGCGGTGAACCGCGGTACCGCGAAACGGGGTACCGCAAACCGGAGAGGTCATAGGTGAACAACCCCGTCAGAGGTGGCGTTTCAGGCGAGGTCGCCGGCAAAGCGCCGGTGGTCGTGGTCGCCGGCGGTGGTACCGCCGGGCATATCGAACCGGCACTCGCCCTCGCCGACGCGGTGATGCGCCTGCGTCCCGACGCGAAGGTGATCGCGCTGGGGACCCAGCGCGGACTGGAGAACAAGCTCGTCCCGGCGCGCGGGTACCCGCTGGAGCTGATCCCGCCGGTGCCGATGCCGCGCAAGCCGACGCCCGAGCTGCTGAAGATGCCGCTGAAGGTCCGCGATTCGGTCAAGCGCACCCGCGAGATCCTGGACCGGGTCGGCGCGGACGTCGTCGTCGGCTTCGGCGGCTATGTCGCGCTTCCGGCGTACCTCGCCGCGCGCGGCCGCACGCCGATCGTGGTGCACGAGGCCAACGAGAAGCCGGGACTGGCGAACAAGGTCGGCGCGCGGTTCGCCGTCCGCGTCGCCGTCGCCGTCCCCGGGACGCCGCTGGCGAAGGCCGAGGTCATCGGCATCCCGCTGCGCCGCTCCATCACGTCGCTCGACAGGGCCGCGCTGCGCGCCGAAGCCCGCGAATTCTTCGGGCTCGACCCCGACGCCCCGACCCTGCTGGTCTTCGGCGGTTCGCAGGGCGCGGTGTCGATCAACGGCGCCGTCTCCGGCGCGGCCAAGGAGTTCGCGGACGCCGGTGTCGGCGTCCTGCACGCCCACGGGCCGAAGAACACGCTGGTCGTCCAGGAGTTCCCCGGACGGCCCGCGTACGTCCCGGTGCCGTATCTGGAGCGTATGGACCTCGCGTACGCCGCCGCCGACGCGGTGCTGTGCCGCTCCGGCGCGATGACCGTCGCCGAGGTGTCCGCGGTCGGCCTGCCCGCGGTGTTCGTCCCGCTGCCCTACGGCAACGGCGAACAGGCGGTCAACGCCCGGCCCGCGGTCGACGCCGGCGCCGGGCTGATGGTCGACGACGCCGACCTCACCCCCGCCAAGGTCGCGGAGCTGGTGATCCCGCTGGTGTCCGACGCCGACCGGGTCGCGAAGATGAGCGCGGCCGCGGTCGGCCTCGGTCACCGTGAGGCCGACGAGACCCTTGCCAAGATCGTGCTGGAGGCCGCAGGTGCCTGATCAACTCCCCGACACGCTCACGCGTGCCCACCTGATCGGGATCGGCGGCGCCGGGATGAGCGGCATCGCCCGTATCCTGCTCGCCCGCGGTGCCCAGGTGTCCGGTTCCGACGCCAAGGAGTCGCGCGCGTTCCTTTCGCTGCGTGCCCAGGGCGCCGAGATCGCCGTCGGCCAGCGCGCCGAGAACCTCGACGCGTTCCCCGAAGGCCCGTCTTCGGTGATCGTGTCGACCGCGATCAAGGACGACAACCCGGAACTGATGGCCGCGCGCGAACGCGGGATCACCGTGCTGCACCGCGCGCAGGCGCTGGCCGGGCTGATGGAGGGACACCGCGTCGCCTGCATCGCCGGGACGCACGGCAAGACGTCGACGACGTCGATGCTGACCGTCGCGCTGCAGCAGTGCCGTCTCGACCCGTCGTTCGCCATCGGCGGCGACCTCAACGAGTCGGGCGCGAACGCGCATCACGGCGAGGGCGGGGTCTTCGTCGCCGAGGCCGACGAGAGCGACGGATCGTTCCTGGCCTACTCGCCGTCGGTCGCCGTGGTGACCAACGTCGAGCCGGACCACCTGGACCACCACGGCACGGCCGAGGCGTACGTCTCGGTGTTCGCCGACTTCCTCGGCCGGATCGTGCCGGGCGGGCTGCTCATCGTCTGCGGTGACGACGAGGGTGCCGAGAAGCTGGGCGCGCTGGCCGCGGAGCGGGGCATCCGCGTCCGCCGCTACGGGCGTTCGGTCACCGGCGCCGACGACGCGAAGGTGCTCGACTACGCCCCCGCGCCGGACGGCGGCGTCGTCCGGATCTCGTTGCGGGGCGAGGAGATCGTACTCCGGGTCGCGGTGCCGGGTGAGCACATGGCGCTGAACGCGATCGCCGCGCTGCTGGCCGGGATCGAGCTCGGCGCGCCGGTCGAAGGACTGGCCGAAGGGCTCGCCGCGTTCGGCGGCGTGCGGCGGCGGTTCGAGTTCAAGGGCCGCGCGGGCGACGTCCGCGTGTACGACGACTACGCGCACCACCCGACCGAGGTCGACGCGCAGCTGCGCGCGGTGCGGACGGCCGCGGGCCAGGGCCGGGTCGTCGTGGTCTTCCAGCCGCATCTGTACTCGCGCACGAAGGCGTTCTCGAAGGAGTTCGCGGCCGCGTTGTCGCTGGCCGACGAGGTCGTCGTGCTGGACGTCTTCGGGGCGCGCGAGAAGCCGGAGCCCGGGGTGAGCGGCGCGCTCATCGCCGACCAGATCTCCGGTGTTCCCGTGCACTACCAGCCCGCGTTCGACGTCGCGGCGAAGCTCGCGGCGGATCTGGTCGAACCCGGCGACCTGCTGGTGACCATGGGCGCCGGCGACGTCACGCAGCTCGGCCCGGAGATCCTGGCCGAACTGGACCGGCGGGCGGGCTAGTCATGACACAGACCGGGGAACGCCGCCGCCCGGCCGAACCCGGTCGGCGTCCGCGCTCCGAACGGGTCAAGCGGACCCCACGGGCCGAACGGACTCAGCGGCTGAAGCAGCGGCGCGGCAGGCGGTCGGCGGACGACCGCCGCCGTTCCGCCCGGCCGACCCGGCACAAGGAGCTGCGGCGGCGCTGGGTCGCGCTGCTTTCGGTGCTGACCGCCGTCGCCCTCGTCTACCTGCTGTGGTTCAGCTCGATGCTGGGGGTGCAGCAGGTCGACGTCGTCGGGGCGAGCTCCGTGCCCGCGGACCAGATCCGCGCCGCGGCGGCGGTGCCGGACCAGAAGCCGATGCTGCGCCTGGACACCGACGAGATCCGCGACAAGGTGGCGCAGATGCCCGGTATCGCGACCGTCGACGTCTCCCGGTCGTGGCCGAGCACCCTCGAGATCACCGTGACCGAACGGACCGCCATCGCGTTCTTCGACAGCGGGCCCGGCGGCGACGGCGTGCACCTCGTCGACGGCGGGGGAGTGGTGTTCAAGACCGTCAAGGAACGGCCCGCCGGGCTGCCCGAGCTCAAACTTCCGCTGGTCTCGGCCGACGACCCGGTGACCCGCGCGGTGACCGGTGTCCTCGGCGTGATCCCGCAGCAGTTGCTCAAGCAGGTCACCACCGCGACGGCGAAGACCCCCGGCAGCGTCGAGTTCGCGCTGGCCGACGGGAAGACCGTGCGGTGGGGGACCTCGGCCGACACCGAACGCAAGGCGAAGGTCCTGGCCGCGCTGCTCACCCGCGAGGGCAAGGTCTTCGACGTCTCGGCCCCCGACCTGCCCACCGTCTCCTGACGCGTTTCGTCCTCTGGATGCGGTGCCCCCGACGTGGCACTGGGTGTGTTGGTCTATTCAAGGCCGGGTGGCGGGCGTTCTCGATGGGGGTCGTGAGTGGTAAATAGCGTTAGAACGCTACTTACCACTCACGACCCCAGCGGGAAACACCTGAATCGGGCACGAACACTCGAGCCTGCAATTCGTCCTCTGGATGCGGTAGTTCGTATCGCCGACTACCGCATCCAGAGGACGAAATGCGGTAGTGCTCAGCGGGTGACGAGGGCTTCGATGCCGTCCAGCATGCGTTCCAGGCCGAACGCGAAGGTCTCGTCGGCGGCTTCGCAGGTGTCCGCGTCGTAGCCGCCGCTCTCCCAGATCCGTGTCATCGCCGGATGCCGCGTCACGTCGAAGTACTTCTCCCAGAACACCGACCGCTGCCCCCACCAGGCGTCCGTCGACTCCCCGGTCTCCTGCTCGACCTGCGCCGTCTCGGCGAAAAGCGTCGCGTTCGCCTGCACATAGATCTCGATGCTGTTCGCGGCCGCGGCCGCCTTGCGCGGCTCCAGCCCGATGTCCGACACCGCCGCGATCACGTACTCCTGGCCCGCCATCAGCCCGGGCCCGAGCACCGGCCGCACCATGGACGTCGAACGCAGCCACGGGTGTGCCCGGAACACCGCCAGCGTGCGCTCGGCGTAGAGCCGCACCTGCTCGCGCCAGCCGTCCGGCCGCGGATCGCCGGGGCCGGGGAGGTTCCGTTCGGCGAGCACGGAATCGACCATGAGATCGAGCAGTTCCGTCTTGCCGGGGACGTAGGTGTAGAGCGTCATCGTGCCGGCGCCGAGTTCCTTGGCGATCTGGCTCATCGACACGGTCGCCTCGCCCGCCCGGTCGGCGAGCGCGACGGCGGTGGCGATCACCTGGTCGAGGGTCAGTTTGGGTTTTCGTCCCCTGGTCGGCTGCCGGGCTTCGCCGCGGTCACGCCACAACAGATCGAGGCTGCGCTCGAAGTCCATCCACACTCCACTCGGCCGTGAAGCTGGATTCTACATTCTCGTATGGGGTACGGTTAATCTGATCCCGTAGGGCGTACGAAAAGGAGTGGGGAATCGTGACGATCCTGGTGACCGGTGCGACCGGAAGCGTCGGCAGGCTGCTCGTCGACGAACTGGTGGAGGCCGGGGCGCCGGTGCGGGCGCTGACCGTCAACCCGGCGAAGGCGGCGCTGCCCGAGCAGGTGGAGGTCGCCAAGGGCTACCTGGGCAAACCGGAGACGCTGCCGGAAGCCCTCGAAGGTATCGAGACCGTGTACCTGGCGCCGCTCGCGGCGAAGGTGGACGACTTCGTGAAGCTGGCGAAGGAGGCCGGGGTGCGCCGCGTGGTGGCGTTGTCGGGCAGCAACGCCGACGACCCGGCGGACAACTCGAGCGGGGTGGACTACGCGATCATCGAGAAGGCCGTCCGGGAGGCGGAGTTCGACTGGACGTTCCTGCGGCCGGGCGCGTTCATGAACAACACCCTCGGCTGGGCGGAGACGATCAAGGCCGAGCGGATGGTCCGCGAGGCCTACCCCGAGTCGCGGATGACGCCGATCGACCTCGCGGACATCGCCGCCGTCGCGGCGCACGTCATCCTCACCGAGGGGCACGTCGGCAAGAAGCACACGCTGAGCGGGCCGACGGCGATCAGCCAGCGCGAACAGGTCGCCGCCATCTCGGCCGCGCTCGGCGAAGAGGTGGTCTTCCAGGAACTCACCAGGGAAGAAGCGAACAAGCAGTGGGCCGCCGCCGGGGTCCCGGCCGAGATCGCCGAGTGGCTGCTCGACGGCTTCGCGTACTTCACCGAGAACCCCGACAAGCCGACCGGCGTCGTCCAGGAACTCACCGGGCGGCCCGGCGTCACCTACGCGGAGTGGGCGGTGGCGAACGTCGAAGCGTTCCGCTGAGCCGTCACTCGCGTGATTGAAGCCGTATCTCGCGTGATTGGAGACGTTCCGGCTTCGATCACGCGAGATCCGGCCAGGAACACGCGAGATACGGGTTGCCGGCCCCTCAGCGGGCCCGGCGGGGGAGGCGGGTCGGCAGTGGGGCGCCCCGCGGCTGGTCCGAAGCGGGGGGCGGGGACGATGGCTGGGGCAGCGGGGGCGGGGCCTGCGATTCGCGCGGCCAGGCCGGGGTGATCATCGCCTGGGCCCCGACCCGGCGGACGGGCAGCCCGTGCGACTTCCGGGCGGGCAGGCCGGGCCAGATCTCGCCCGCCTCCTTGGCCGCGTCGCGGATGGCGGTGCCGTCGAGCGAGGTGCGCGACTCCTCGATGTCGCGGTCGAGCCACTGGACGATGAACTCCAGCGGCCCGTCGGGCGGCAGCGGCCACAGGAAGATCTCGTGGTCGACGTGGAACGCCGAACCGCCCAGCCCCTGCGCGCGCAGCACCGGCTGATCCGGTTTGGTGGCCGACGGCACGGAGATGGTCTCCGAACTGGCCCGCCTGCCGTCGGGGAACAGCACCCCGACCAGCAGCGCGTTGTAGTCCGGGACCCGGCGGTGGTCGATCAGGCCTTCGCCGGGTTCGTCGAGCAGGAGATCCCGCGAGTACACCGACAGCTGGAAGGACACCGACTCCGGCCACACCTCGATGCCACGCAGCGCCACGATGGTCCGTTCGGCGCGGCCCAGCGGCATCGACCAGGGCAGGATCGCCGGGACGATGTACTCGTGCGGCGTCTCCACCCAGGGGCGGCCGTTGTAGCCGAACAGTTCCTGTTCCGGCACCGGGAACAGGGGGCGGCTGCGCGGACCGTCCGTGAAGAAGCTCATCGTGGCGCGGCGGAACGCGGGGTGAAGCTGTCCGACCTGCCGTTCACGCCGCCGACTACCACCATGCGCTCACGGTAGCCGATGACCATGCCGGTACTGAACGGTTTCAAAGCACCTTTCGCGTCACCCGAAGCCCTTGATCTTCACCTTCGTGCCCTTCGGCACCTTGGTGCCCGGCTGCGGATCCTGCTCCAGGACGAAGTCGAAACCACCGTTTCCGCCGCCGTGACCGTTCCCGTTTCCGCGACCCTGACGGTCCGGCTCCAGACCCGCCTGTTTCAGGATCTGGATCGCCTCCTCCATCCGCTTGAAGGTCACGTTCGGTACTTCGACGGCATTCGAAACGAACACGCCGATCCGGCGGTTGCTCGCCTTGCCGCCGCCCTTCGGGTCGGTGCGGATCACCTGACCGGCGGCGAACTGGTCGGAGAACTCCTCGCCGGCCTGGAACGGCTGGAAGCCCGCCTGCTGCAGGATCTGGAACGCGGCGTCCTTGCTCTGGCCCGTGACGTCCGGGACCGGCGGCAGCGGCTCGGGGCCCTTGGACAGGATGATCGTGACCTGCCCGCCGATGTTCAGCTGCGAACCGGGGCCCGGGTCGACGCGGACCACCTTGTTCTTGGCGACGTCGCTGTACTCCTGCTCGCCCTGGACCGGCGTCAGCTGCGCGGCCTTGATCGCCGTCTCCGCGTCCTGCTGGCTCGTCCCGGCCTGGATGTCCGGCACGATCGGACGGCCCTTCGACAGCACGACGTTGACCGTGGCGCCCGGCGCGAGCGACGTGCCCTCCGCGGGGTCGGAGCGGATCACCGTGTGCTGGGCGGCGGTGTCGCTGTACTCCTCGGTGTAGGCCGGGGTCAGCTTCGCCGACCGGAGCGCGTCACCGGCGGCGGCCTGGTTCATCCCGGTCAGCTTCGGCACCGACGACGACGTCGGGCCGGAGTCGTTGAGGATGAAGGCGAACGCGCCGATCAGGCCGCCGAGCACCAGTACCGCGGCCGCGATCATCAGGTAGAGCCGCTTGCGCGACCCCGGCTGTTCGTCGTCCGCGGCCGGTTTGGGCCGCGGGGGAGGCGTGCGGGGCGGCTGCGCGGCCGGGATCTGCGGCTCGCGATGCAGCGCCTGCGTTCCGCGCGGCCCGGTGACAGGAAGGGTCGCCTCGGCGACCGGGGGCAGCACGGTCGTCGCGGCCGCGGCCGGAGCCACCGCCGGGATGGCGGGGATACCGGGGGTGGTGCGCTCGGCGTCGGTCTCGCGGTCGGCGTCGGCGGGCAGCGGGACGGGCACCGGGACCGCCGGGACGCCGAGGACGGTGCGCAGATGGTTCAGCTCGGCGAGGAACGCCGCGGCGTCGGCGGGCCGCTGCTCGGGGTCGCGGCGAGTGGCGCGCAGGATCAGCTCGTCCAGCTGCGGCGGGATACCCGGCCGCAGCTCGCTCGGGCGCGGGACGTCGTCGTTGACGTGCCGGTACGCCACCGAGAGCGCGGTGTCGCCGGTGTACGGCGGGCGTCCGGTGAGCATTTCGTAGAGCAGGATCCCGGCCGAGTAGACGTCGCCGCGCGAGGTGGTCGCGCCGGTCGCGACCTGCTCGGGCGAGACGTAGGCGACGGTGCCGAGGATGACGCTCGAACTCGTGGTGCCCGCGCTCGCGACCGCGCGGACCAGCCCGAAGTCGCCCACCTTGACCACGCCGCCCGACAGCGCGGTCCCCCCGCGGCCGATGAGGACGTTCTCCGGTTTGACGTCGCGATGCACCAGGCCGGCGGCGTGCGCGGCGGCCAGCGCGGAGAGGACCGGTTCGGTGATGCTCAGCGCGAGCGCGACGTCCAGCGGACCGCGTTCGGCGAGCAGTTCGCGCAGGGTGCCGCCGTCGACGAGCTCCATGACCAGGAACGCGCGGCCGGACTCCTCGCCGCCGGGGGTGTCGAAGCCCTGGTCGTGCACCGCCACCACGTGCGGGTGGTGCAGCCGGGCCGCCGAACGGGCTTCCCGCTCGAAGCGTTCGACGAAGGACCTGTCGTCGGCGAACCGCGGGTCCATGATCTTGATGGCGACCTGGCGGTCCAGGCGGGTGTCGACGCCGCGGTACACCGACGACATCCCACCGCGTGCGAGCAGCTTGTCCACCCGGTAGCGGCCCTCGAGCAGAGTGCCCACCAGCGTGGGGTCCGTGCGTGTCACGGCTATGGATCGTACGGAAGTACCCATGTTCTGGTGTACGGGACCTGGGTCGCCGGGGATCACGATTCTCGACATTTCGTCGAATCGGCGGTATCCGTGACCATGCGGGCACTGTCCGTCACAGCTCGCGGCCGTCACCCATGCGCACTAACGGAGGGGGAGACGGAATGTGGCACAGTGTCACCTGTGAGTGGTATTCCCGTCGCCGACGACGTTCTCGATGCCGATGTGGCCGTTCTCCCGCTTCCGGAGGTCGCGACCGCCTTGGGCGTTTCGGCCAACAAGGTCCGCCAGATGCTGCGCGATGGCCACCTGATCGCCGTCCGGCGCAAGGGTGAGTTGTACGTTCCGGTCGCGTTCCTGGTGAAGGACGGCGTGGTCAAGGGGCTGGCGGGCACCATCACCGTGCTCGCGGACTCCGGGTTCAGCCGGACGGAGATGCTGCGCTGGCTCTTCGCCGAGGACGAGACCCTGCCCGGGACCACGCCGGTCAACGCGCTCCGCACCAGCCACGGCACCGAGGTCAAGCGGCGCGCGCAGGCGATGGCGTTCTAGTCCGCCCGGACGTTCCGACCAGTACATACGTCGCAGCCGCGAGAAGCTGGAATCCCGCCGCGGCACCCAGCGCGGCGGTTACGGAGAGTGCGCTCAACGGTCCAGCGACCGCGGCTCCGACCGCGAGTCCGGTGATCTTCACGCTCGCCGCCGTCGTGAAAACCTGAGCTCGCACCGCCGCGGGCGCCTCGCGATGCCGGATGGCGAACAGCGCCGAAAGCTGGGGTCCTTCCGCGAAACCGGCGAGTACGGCGGCGACCAGCAGGAGCACCACGTCGTGACCTGCCGCCGCGAGCAGGAAGCTCGAGCCCAGCAGGACGGTGCTGGCGAACACGGTGCGATCCGGCGGCGGTGGCTTGCGGGCCAGTACGGCGTTCGCGACCAGTGACGCGGCGGCCAGCACGGTGAGCAGGAGCGCGCCGAACCCCGGATTCCCCAGTCGCTGGGCGCCGAGCAGCGGATAGCAGACCACGGCGATCCCGATGCCGACGAAGGACACGGTGGACGTCGCGGTGGCCCGCAGCAGCGCGCGGTTGCGGAAGAGGACCGCGAACCCGTCGGCGAGCTGACGGCGGATCGGTCTCGTGGGCTTCGCCTCGGTGGCGGGCAGCGACCATGCGGCGGGGAAGGCGGCCGCGACCAGCGTGATCGCGAGCGCCACCGCGGCCGGGGCGCCGGCGTACGCGGCGACGAGCCCGGCGAGTCCCGGTCCGGCGAGGCTCGCGGCGGTGAACGTCATCGCGTCCAGCGTGCTCGCCCGCTCCAGCGGTGTCCCGCCGCGGACCTGCGGCAGCTGCGCCGTCCAGCCGCCCGCCAACGCGGGATTGAGCAGCCCCGCCGCGATGGCCACCACGATCGCCGCGGGGAGCTCGACCAGCGCGAGCACCGCGCCGAGCCCGCCCGCGTACGCGAGCAGCGCCCACGCCAGCAGCCGTCCCGGTCGCGGGCTGCGGTCGAGCAGGGCGCCGAGCAGCGGCCCGCCCGCCGCCGCGGAGATCGTCAGGCCCGCGAGCAGCGCGGACCCGGTCGCGGCCGAGCCGTCGACGCTGAGACCCAGCAGGAGCAACGCAGGCCCGGACAGCTCGTCGCCGGTCCTGGCGACCGTCGCGCCGGTCAGGTAGACGGCGAGCCTGTAACGGCTTCTCATGACTGAGACGTTACAGTGGGATATGACTTCAGCGCAGCGGGATTTCCTGCCCGGCCGGTCGGCGCGGGCGGCGGCACAGCGCGCGGTGGATCTGATGGTCGTGCTGCTGGCGCCGGATCCGTCGGCTTCCGCGGTTCGTTCCGTCTTGGAAGCGCACGGCGAAACGTCGGTCGAGTTGACTCCGCCGGACGTCGCGTCGTTGCGCGAGGCGGCCGTGGAACTGCGGGAGGTGTTCGCGGCGCGGGATGCCGCGGGGGCGGCCGGCGTGCTCAACCGGCTGCTGGCCCGCTACGCGCATCCGCCGCGGCTGACCGATCACGCGGACGGGTTCGGCTGGCATCTCCACGTGGACGCCGACGACGACGGGCCGTGGGGCGCGTGGCTGGTGACGTCGTCCGCGCTGGCGCTGGCCGTGCTGCTGTCGGACCGTCAGGCGCCGCCGGGTGGGCTGTGTGCCGCTTCGGGCTGCGGGAAGCCGTTCGCGCACTTGGGCGGTGGGAGCCCGCGGCGGTACTGCTCGACGCGGTGCGCTACCCGGGAGCGGGTGGCGGCTCACCGGCGCGATCGGTCCCGGACGCCATGAAAGGTCCTTTCCTTGCAAAATTTGCAAGGAAAGGACCTTTCATGGCGCGTGAAGGAGCGGGTCAGGACTGCTGCTTGTCCCGCCACTCGATCCAGGACCGCAGCTTGTCGAGGTTGTAGTCGGGTCCGCCGGTCGCCACGGTGAACAGCGAGACACCCAGGTCCAGCAGCTTCGGGCCGAGTTCCTCGGGCTCACCGTCGACGGCGACCGAACGCTCGATCTCCTTCGGGTCGCGCCCGACGTCGGCGCAGTGCTGGTCGAGGATCTTGACCTTGCGCTCCACCACCTCCGGGTCGCCGAAGCCGTGCCAGATGTCGGCGTGCTTCGCGACCAGGCGCAGCGTCTTCTTCTCGCCGCCACCGCCGATCAGCACCGGGATCTTGCGGGTCGGCGCCGGGTTCAGCTTGCCGAACCGGCTCTCGATGCGCGGGAGCGCCTCGGCCAGGTCGTCGAGCCGCCCGCCCGCGGTGCCGAACTCGTAGCCGTACTCGTCGTAGTCCTTCTCGAACCAGCCGGAGCCGATGCCGAGGATCAGCCGTCCGTCGGAGATGTGGTCGACGGTGCGGGCCATGTCGGCGAGCAGTTCGGGGTTGCGGTAGCTGTTGCACGTCACCAGCGCGCCGATCTCGACCCGCGACGTCGACTCCGCCCAAGCGCCCAGCATCGTCCAGCACTCGTAGTGCAGCCCTTCGGGCTCGCCGTAGAGCGGGTAGAAGTGGTCCCAGTTGAAGACGATGTCCACACCGAGGTCTTCGGCCTCCGAAGCCGCCCGTCGGATCGCCTTGTACTCGGCGTGCTGGGGCTGAAGCTGGACGCCGATCCGGATCTTCCTGTTCGAAGCAGAGGTCATGATCGCAGCCTAAGCCTGGAGTTGCTCCACGTGCTCGCCAGCAGTCTCGGCAGCGCGACACCCAGACGGCGGCGGTGGGGGACGACCGCGCGCGTGTTCAACACGTCGTACCCGAGGGCCACGATCTCGTCGAGGATGCCTTCGTAGAGCACGAGCGCGGTCCGCACGCAGTCACGGGATTCCTCGCGCAGCAACGGGATGCCCGCTTCGGCGCGGCGGTACACGGCCCGGTTGCGTGCCACCGCGACGGCGAGCGCGCGCCGCACCCGCCGGTCGGGCAGGCCGCGGGCGCGGGAGAATTCGAGCAGCTCGCGGTCGACGCCGAACGCGGCCAGTTCCTCGGTCGGCAGGTACAGCCGCCCCCGGTCCAGGTCCTCGCCGACGTCGCGCAGGAAATTGGTCAGCTGGAACGCCTCGCCCAGCGCGGCGGCGCCGGGTACGGCTTCCTCGACCGGGACGACGGTGCCGAAGATCGGCAGCATCTGCAGGCCGATCACCTCGGCCGAACCGTGGATGTACTCCCGGAGGTCGGCGTAGGTCGCGTATTCGGTGATCTTGAGGTCCATCGCCATGGACCGCAGGAACGCGTCGAACAGGTCGCGGTCGAGGTCGTGGCGCCGCACGGTGTCGGCGAGCGCCGTCAGCACCGGATCGGCGGGCGTGTCACCGTCGAAGACCCGCGCGACCAGGGTGGCGACCTCGTCCAGCGCGACCGCCGGATCGGTGCCGGGCGCGGGATTGTCGACCACCTCGTCCGCCATGCGTGCGAAGCCGTACAGCGCGTGCGCGAACGGCCGCGTCCGCGGCGGCAGCAGCCGGGTCGCGAGGAAGAAGGTGCGGCCGTAGTGCGCGTTGATGCGGCGGCATTCGGTGTACGCGGCCCGCAACGCCGGTTCGGTGATGCCCGCGGCGTCGAGTTCGCTCATCGGCCGGTGACCCTTCCCGCCGCGAGCCTGCCGGAGATCACCACCGGCGGGATGCCGACGCCCGGCGTGGTCCCGCAGCCGGCCAGCACGACGTTGTCCACCGCCCGCATCAGGTTCCCCGGCCGGAACGGGCCGGTCTGCGCGAACGTGTGCGCGAGCGAGAACGGCGTGCCCGCGGTGAGCCCGCGTTCCGCCCAGCCCGCCGGGGTGATCATCTCGTCGACGGAGAAGTCGTCCGAGAAGCCGGTGAGGCCGCGTTTTTCCAGCGTGCGCAGGAGTTCCGCGCGATACGCGGGCCCGACCCGGCCCCAGTCGATCTTGCCGCGGACGAGGTTCGGCGCCGGGGCCAGTACCGAGATCACCTGGTCGCCGCCGGGCGCGAGGGCCGGTTCGGTCGCCGTCGGCCGGGTCACCAGCAGCGAAGGATCGCTCATCAGCTTGCCTTCGCGGATGATCTCCGAGAACGTCTTCTCCCAGGCGTGGCCGAAGAAAATGGTGTGGTGGCCCAGATCCGGCCACGTTTTCGGCGCGTGCCCGTGCAGCACGACGGCCGACGGCGAGTACCGCAGCGGCAGCGGACGCCGGGGGCGGGCACCGAGCAGCCGGTACGCGGTGCCGAGTTCGGTCGCGAGAACCACCGTGTCGCAAGGGATCCGCTCACCCGTGCGGGTCCGTACCGCGCGCACCCGCGAGGAAACCCTTTCCAGCCAAGCGGCTTCGGTGCCGAAACGCAGCTCCGCGCCGGCGCGTTCGGCCGCGTTCGCCATCGCCCGCGCGATCTCGCCCATCCCGCCCGACGGGTAGTAGACCCCGCCGACGGTGTCCATGTAGGAGATGACGCCGTACGCGCCGATCGCGCGCGCCGGATCGAGCCCCGCGTAGAGCGCCTGGAAGGAGAACAGCCGGCGCACCCGGTCGTCGCGCAGGAACCCGCCGATCTTCGGGCCGAGCCGTCCGAAACCGCCCAGCGCGGCCAGCTTCGCCAGCTCCGGACGCACGAGATCGAACGGCGAATCGAAGTTCGCGCCGATGAAGTGGTCCTTCTGCACCGCGTACAGCTCGGTCAGCCAGCGGCGCAGCCGCCGGTAGCCCTCGGCCTCGGCCGGACCGGCGGCCTCGCGGATCTCGGCCTCCATCGCCGCCGCCTCGGTGTGCACGGCGATCGTGCTCCCGTCGGCGAACCGCGCGCGATACGCGGGGTCGAGCCGAGTCAGCGTGAGGTTGTCCGCCAGGGATTCGCCGACGGCGGAGAAGGCTTCGTCGAGCAGTTCCGGCATGGTCAGCACGCTGGCGCCGGTGTCGACGGTGTTGCCGCCGAAATCCGCCTGTCCGGCCCGGCCGCCGGGAGTCTTGTCCTGCTCCAGCAGGGTCACCCGGCGTCCGGCGCCGAGCAGGTGCAGCGTCGCCGACAGCCCGGCGAGCCCGCCACCGATCACCACCACGTGGTCACTCGGACCGGTGACCGTGCGCATCAGTAGGTCCGCTGGGTCGCCTTGACGACCAGCCCGGTCAGCGCGGCGGGAGCGGGTTCGGCCAGGTGGGCGCGGTCCAGCGCGGCCATCGCGGAGTCGGTGAGCTCGTCGATACGGCGTTCCACCGCGTCGACGGCGCCGACGTCCTGCAGTGCTTCGCGCACGGTCTCGACGGCGTCTTCGGACAGGTGTGCGTCGCCGATGGCGTCGGAGATGACCTTCGCAGCCGCGTCCTTGCCCTGTTCGGCCGCCCGCTGGAGACCCAGCGCGACCAGCAGCGTCCGCTTGCCCTCACGCAGGTCGTCGCCCGCGGGTTTGCCGGTGACCGACGGGTCGCCGAACACGCCGAGCAGGTCGTCCCGCAGCTGGAACGCCACGCCGACCTCGTCGCCGAACTCGCGCAGCGTCGCGATCAGGGCGTCGTCGGCGCCGCCGAGCGCGGCACCGAGGTGCAGCGGGCGCTGGACGGTGTACGCGGCCGTCTTGAGCTTGCAGATGTGCAGCGCCGCCTCGGGGGAGGCGTCGCCGGTGGCCTGGGTGCGGACGTCGAGGTACTGCCCGGCGAGCACCTCGGTGCGCATCGCGCGCCACGCCGGCCGCGCCGCCGCGAGGGCCGCGGGCGGGAGCGGGGCCTCGCCGAACATGTCGTCGGCCCAGGCCAGCGCGAGGTCGCCGACCAGGACGGCGGTCGCGAGCCCGAACGTGCTCGGCGAACCCAGCCAGCCGCTGTCGGCGTGCAGTTTGGCGCCCGCGATGTGCACCGTCGGCGAACCGCGGCGCGAATCGGAGGAGTCGATGAGGTCGTCGTGGATCAGCGCGCACGCCTGGATCAGCTCCAGGCTCGCCACCGCCTGCAGGACACCTTCGACGTCCGGCCCGCTCGGGTCGCCGCCCGCGCCGCGCCAGCCCCACCAGGCGAACGTCGGGCGCAGGCGTTTGCCGCCGCCCAGCACGAATCCGGCCAGCGCGTCGATCCCGGCCCCGACCGTCGGCTCGGTGCGGCGGATTTCGGCACCGGCGCGCTCGAGGAATCCGGCCAGCGCCCGCTCGACGTGGGCGGGCAGATCGGCGTCGTAGGCGGACGTGTCCATGAGCACATCCTCCGGGAAGGACGTCGTCGTGACCCAGTCGGGTGCCTTCGAATGTGGCGGAACTCGCCGCATTCCGTCCTCTGAATGCGGTAGTTGCCCGCGCAAGGACCGCATTCAGAGGACTAAACGCGGGTCTTGTCGTAGTGCCGCTTCGCCCGCGCCCGGTTCCCGCAGTCCGACGAACTGCACCAGCGCCGCGACCGGTTGCGCGTGTGGTCGGTGAAGATCCAGCCACAGCCGGGGCCCTCGCACTCCCGGATCCGTTCCAGTTCCCCGGACCGGAGCAGGTCCTCGGCCGCCAGCGCGAGGAAGTGCGGCAACGCGGTGTCGTCCACCAACGGCACTTGCCACCGCAGCGGCAGGGACGGCGTGAGTTCGGCGTGCCGGTACGCCGCGAGCAGTGGCTTCCGCAGCGGAGTGGCGTCCGGTGAATCCGACACCAGCACGCGATACAGCGTTTCGCGGAAGCCCTTCACCGCCTCCAGGACGGCTTGGGAGATCTCCAGCCGTCCGGTGCCCGCGCCGACCAGGACGACCCACTCGGACAGCCGTTCCGGCGCCGAAAGCCGGTCTTCCCGCCGGGCCGGATCGTGCCGCCAGGAAACGGTGTTGACCAGGTCCAACGGCACGCTCCCGCCGATGCTGTCGTACCCGTCCCAGTGGCCGTCCACGAATCCTCCTAATGGTCAAAACTAGTTTAGCTTGTTAGGGTCGAGGTATGACGACACTCCGGCGGAACTACCTGGCCGGCGCCCGTGTCGGGCTCGGACTGGGTGTCGCGACCTTCGTCCTCGGTGTCACCTTCGGCGCGTACAGCCAGACCCTCGGCTGGGGGATCGCCGCCCCCATCGTCGCCTCGATCGTGGTGTTCTCCGGCTCGGCCCAGTTCGCGATGGCCACCGCGCTCGCGGGCGGCGGCAACCTCGCGGTCGCGGTCGGCGCGGCCGCCCTGATCAACGCGCGGTTCCTGCCGATGGGCGCCGCCGTCGCCGCCGATCTGCGTGGCGGACGCCTGCGCCGCGCGTGGGAAGGCCAAGCCGTCGTCGACGGTTCATGGGTCGCCGCCCACCTCGGCGAAGGACGCTTCGACCGCGAGAAACTCATCGGCTGCACGCTCGTCCAACTGCCCGCGTGGGTGCTGGGGACGGTGCTCGGGGTGCTGGCCGCGCCGCCGCCGGACGTCGTCTCCCGGTTCGGGCTCGACGTCGTGTTCCCCGGCTTCTTCCTGGTCCTGCTCATCGACGAACTGCGCCGGTCACGGCAGGCGGTGCTGACCGCGGCGCTCGCCGCCTGCCTTGCCGGGATCCTGGTGCTGTTCGTCCCGGTCGGGCTCGCGCTGATCGGCGCTTCGGCCGCCGCGCTGGTCGGGCTGGGGGTGCGGCGATGACGCTCTGGCTCACGATCGTCCTGGTGGCGCTGGTCAGCATCGGGTTCAAGGCGGCGGGACCGGTCCTGCTCGGCGACCGGACGCTGCCGCCGCGGCTCGCGGGGGTGATCGCGTTGCTCGCGCCCGCGCTGCTGGCCGGGCTCGTGCTTACGGACGTGGCCGGCCCGGCCTGGTCCGGGCTCGACTGGACGCTTTGCGCCGGTCTGGCCGCGATCGCGGTGACGTACGTGCTGCGCGTGCCGGTGCTCGCCGCGATCCTCTGCGGCGTGGTCGTCACAGCGGTGCTGCGGTTCCTCGTCTAGTGCCAGAACGGTCCGCTCAGCCCGGCCTGCTCGAAGTAGGCGGCCGCCGCGGCCGGGTCCCGGCGGGTGTAGCCGTGGTCGAGCCTGCCGTCGTACCAGCCGGCCGCGAGCCGCCACAGCGTCGCCAGATCCATGACGTAACCCTTGTCCTGCCCCGTTTCCGCCAGCCATTCGTCCACACAGGACTCACCGCAGAACAGGCGCTGGTTGGCACAGGTGTGCACGACGTCGTCCCACATCCGCGCCACCGGGACCAGGAAATGCGCGACCAGACCACCCTTCGGCGGGGTCCGGTCGTTCACCATCAGCGCCTGGGGTTCGCCGCAGCCGCGGCAACGGGTGGACACCAGCACCTCGGGCTCGCCCTTGACCAGATGCGGGATCGCGAACGCGTCCCACGCGCAGCCACCCCACCACAACGTGCGCTCGCCCATCACGGAGAACCCGAGCGGGATCGCCGCGAACGGATGCGCCAGCACGACGTGCTCGCATTCGTCGAGGACGAGATGCCGCCGCTCCGCGAGCCGGTGCAGTGCCTGTTTCGCCACCGCGAGCGATCCGTGGGCGGCGTCGGCCAGTTCCGGGGCCGTCGGCGGCCTCCCGTGCTCGGCGAACGCGCGGTAGACCGCCACGCGGACGTCCTCGTCCCAGCTGGTGTCGGTTTCGGCGCTCATGGCGGCTCCCTGTGCTCGTCTCCGAGTCTCCCCAGGTCGGCCCCCGTCGGCAACCGCTCGTACGTGGCCGAAGTCGCCCGTCCATAGCCTGAGAGGGGGCTCCCAGCCAGCGGACATTCCCCCTTAACATGGGCCGTATGACGTCGGTGGTCGAGCGGTTGCAGGGTGATGGACCCGTGTTCTCCATCGAGTTCTTCCCGCCCCGGGACGCGGCCGACGAGGCCGTTCTATGGAAGTCGATCCGGGAACTCGAGCCGCTGGACCCGGCTTACATGTCGATCACCTACGGCGCGGGCGGCTCCAGCCGGGACGGCACGATCCGCAGCATCGCCCGCGTCGCGACCGAAACCACGCTGGTGCCGATGGCGCACCTCACCGCCGTGAACCACTCGGTCGCGGAACTGCGCAACGTCATCGGCTGGTACGCCGCCGTCGGCGTGCGGAACATCCTCGCGTTGCGGGGCGACCCGCCGGGCGACGTCTACGGCGACTGGGTCCCGCATCCGGACGGGCTGAACTACGCCGAGGAACTCGTCGAACTGGTGCGTTCTCTCGGCGACTTCTGCGTCGGAGTCTCGGCCTTCCCGTACGGCCACCCTCGCTCGGCCAACCTCGAAGCCGACACCGAATACCTCGTGCGCAAGCTGCGCGCGGGCGCGGATTTCGCGATCGCGCAGCTGTTCTTCGAACCGGAGGACTTCCTCCGCCTGCGTGACCGGGTGGCGGCCACCGGCTGCGAAGCGCTGGTCATCCCCGGCATCATGCCGCTGACCACGCCGCGGACGCTGCACACGTCCATCAAGCTGTCCGGCGCGCCCGCGCCGCGGCGGCTGCTGGACCGGCTGGAGCCGCTGGCCGACGACCCGAAGGCCTTCCGCGCCGCGGGTATCGACGCGGTGACCGAGCTGGGCGAGCGGCTCATCGCCGAAGGCGTCCCCGACCTGCACTTCTACACGTTCAACCGGTCCAAGGCCACGCGTGAGGTGGTCAGCAGGCTCGGGCTCGTCCCCGCGCGGGCGTAACTCCGTACCGAAGTCGCCCGCGATCCCGGTAGCGTGCCGGTCATGGCTTCAACCGCGCGAAGTGTGCACGAGATCTGTGACCGGTACGTCGACGAGTACGCCGCGGCCGACCCGGTCGCCGCGACGACGTTCGGAATCTCCGGATACGACGACCAGCTGACCGACTATTCGCCCGCCGGGCACGCGGCCAGGGCCGCGATCGCCGCGCGCGCACTGGCCGACATCGCCGCGGCCGAACCGGTCGACGACGGTGAACGCGCGGCCAAGGCCGTGTTCAGCGAGCGGATCGCGCTGAACCTCGAAATCCACGAAGCGGGCCTCGACATCGCGGCGCTGAACGTGATCGAAAGCCCGGTGCAGGAACTGCGCATGGTCTTCGACTTCATGCCCACCGAGACCGCGCAGGACTGGGCGACGATCGCCGCCCGGATGGCGAGGGTGCCCGAAGCGCTCGACGGTCTCCGTACGTCGCTGCTCGCGTCCGCCGACGCGGGCCGGGTGGCGGCGTTGCGGCAGGTCGGCAAGGTCGCCGAACAGGCCGAAACCTGGGCCGGGCTGAAGGACGAGACCGGTTTCTTCGAGACCCTCGCCTCCGGCGCGAAAGACGTCGACGAGAAGCTCCGTGCCGAACTCGGCCAGGCCGCTCACGCCGCCCAGGAGGCGTACGCGGAGTTCGCCGGTTTCCTCCGCGCCGAGCTCGCCCCGCTGGCGCCGGTCAAGGACGCCGTCGGCGCCGAGGTCTACCAGCTGTGGTCCCGGGTGTTCACCGGCGCCACCCTCGACCTGGACGAGGCCTACGCCTGGGGCTGGGCCGAGTTCACCCGCCTCGAAACCGAGATGCGCGAGGTCGCCGGCCGGATCAAACCCGGTGCCACCCTCGCCGAGGCGGCCGCCGCCCTCGACGCCGACCCCAAGTACACCGTGCGTGGCCGGGCGGAATTCCAGGCCTGGATGCAGAACCTGTCCGACAACGCGTTGAAGTCGTTGCGCGGCAAGCACTTCGACATCTCCGACCGGGTGATGGCGCTGGAGTGCAAGATCGCCCCGCCCGGCGGCACCGTCGGCGCGTACTACACCGGCCCGAGCGAGGACTTCTCCCGCCCCGGCCGCATGTGGTGGTCGCTGCCGCAGGGCCGGGACGAGTTCACCACCTGGCGCGAGGTCAGCACCGTCTACCACGAGGGCGCGCCGGGTCACCACCTGCAGATCGCGACCGCGGTCGACCAGTCGGAGTCGCTGAACAAGTACCAGCGGCTGCTCGCGTTCACCTCCGGGCACGCCGAGGGCTGGGCGCTGTACTCCGAGCGGCTCATGGAGGACCTCGGGTTCCTCGCCGACGACGGCGAACTGTTCGGCATGCTGTCCGAGCAGCTGTTCCGCGCCGCGCGGGTGATCGTCGACATCGGCATGCACCTGGAACTGGAGATCCCGGCGGGCCCCGGTTTCCACGAGGGCGAACGGTGGACACCCGAGCTGGGCCTGGAGTTCATGCTCACCCGGACCGTCACCGACCCGGCCCACGTGCACGACGAGATCGACCGCTACCTGGGCTGGCCGGGGCAGGCGCCGTCGTACAAGCTCGGCGAACGGCTCTGGCTCACCGCCCGCGAGGAGGCCCGCGCGCGGCAGGGCGACGCGTTCGACATCAAGCAGTTCCACACGCGGGCGCTGGCGCTCGGCGGGATGGGGCTGGACACGCTGCGGGAGATGCTGGCCGCTCTCGACTGACCCGCCACTCCCGCCCGCCCCGTGCCAGGAACGGTCCTTTCCTTGCAAATTTCGCCAGGAAAGGACCGTTCCTTGCATCCGGAGGGGGCCTCCGCGTGCCGCAATTCACGTGCCCCCGGTACCGCGGCCTTGATACGTTCCCTCTCGTGCACCGGATCTTTCTCGTCACCCCACCCCCCGCTGCCTGAGCGGGGTGTCTCCGGCCGCGCGGCGTTCCCGCCGCCCGGCCGATCCGTGCTGCACTGAAGCACCCCGCGTCGTCGACGTCCTTTCCGACAGACACAGACGCAGGAGCGTTTCCCCATGTCCGTTGCCGTACCCACGCGTGCCCGATCGTCGGCCGCGCTCGTCCTCGCCGGGGTCCTCTGGGGATCCGGCGGCCTCGCCGGATCCCTGCTCGCCTCCCGGGCGGGGCTCCATCCGCTGAGCGTCGCCGCGTACCGGCTGCTCATCGGCGGCGTGATCGCCACCGGCTACCTCTGGCTCACCGGAGGCCTTCGCGGCCTTCCCCGCACGCCACAGGCCCGTCGCCGCCTCCTGGCGGTCGGCGGGTTGTTCGCGCTCTTCCAGACCAGCTACTTCGCCTCGGTCTCGCTGAGTTCCGTGAGCGTCGCGACGATGACCACCATCGGCAGCGCGCCGGTGCTGCTCGCCGTCGCGACGGTCGTCAAAACCCGCCGCCTGCCCGGAGCGTGGACGGCGGTGTCCCTGGCCGGGTCGCTCGCCGGGCTCGCGCTGCTGCAATGGACGCCAGGGCAGGAAGCCGACGTCGCCGGTGTCTTGTTCGCCCTGCTCGCCGCGGCCGGGTTCGCCGCGCTGACACTCGTGACCGCGACCCGGGTCGAGGGGCTGGATCCCTTGCCCACCACGGCTTTCGGCTGCCTGATCGGCGGCGCCGCACTCACTCCCGCCGCGTTGTGGTTCGGGATGGCCGTGCCGTTTCAGGCCGACGTGCTCGCGCTCGTCGTCTACTTCGGCGTCGTGCCCACGGCGCTGGCGTACGCCGCGTACTTCCGCGGCCTCGAAAGCGCGCATCCGGTCCTGGCCGCGTTGTCCGCGCTGCTCGAACCGCTGACCGCCGCGCTGCTGTCCATGGCCGTGCTCGGGGAACGGCTCGGCGCCGTGGGCTGGTGCGGCGCGGTGGTGCTCATCGCCGCGCTCGCGGTCGCCTACACGAAACCCTAGAGCGGCAGCGTCCGGCCGAGGATCGCGAAGGGCCGCGGATCCCCGGCGAAGTGGTAGTCCCGCAGCACATCGACGAATCCGACGCGCCGGTACAGGTTCCAGGCCCGGCTGGTGCCTTCCGGCGTGGAAAGGAGGACGTGGGCGCTGGGCACGCCGTCGAGCAGCCGTCGCAGGAGGTCTTCGCCGATCCGCTTCCCCTGGCTTTCGGGGCTGACGTGGATCTCGGTGAGCTCGAAGTAGTCGGACATCCAGTGCTCGGCGGCGGCCTGGCCCTCGCGACGGGTCAGGCCGTGGCGGACCTGTTCGTGCCACCACTGGCCGCCGCGGCCCTTGTAGCCGTAGGCGAGCCCGAGCAGGACGCCGTCCGCGTCGAGCGCGGCCATGCAGCGCCAGCCTTCGCGCAGCGCGTGCGTGAGCCACATCGGCGCGCGTTGCTCCGCCGTGCCTTCGGGGTAGCGCATGGCGTTGACGTAGATGGTCAGCGCCTCGGGGAGCCGGGCGCGGAACTCGTCCGCGGACAGCTGGACGTAGCGGGTGCATTCCGAGGACATCGCGGTCACGGGCGCCCATCCTGCCTGTCGCCCGCGACGTCCGCGGGAGTGCCCCCGGTCAGCGCGACGAGGCCGTCGAACGTCGTGGGGTACACCGACTTCGGATGCCCCGCGGCCGCCCAGACGACTTCGTGGGCGCGTAACGCGGTGTCGACGAGGGTGGTCAACGCCTTCGGGTGACCGACCGGGGCGACGCCGCCGATCGGCTGCCCGGTGTGCGCGCGGACGAAATCCGCGTCCGCCTTGCCGATCTCGTCGGCGCCGGTCAGTGAAGCGAGGAGGCCGGTGTCGGCGCGGTGCGCGCCGGAGGTCAGGGCGAGCAGGGCCGATTCGGTGTCGCCGGTGCGGCTGCGGAAGACGAGGCTGTTCGCGATCGCGCCGACCTCGACACCGAGTGCTTCGGCGGCCTGGGCGGCCGTGCGGACTTCGGCGGGGAGGATCCGGATCCCGTCCGCGGCGGCCTGCTGGCCCGCCTCGGCGAGCGCGGCCGCGACCTTGGCCACCGAGGGATGGTCGATGGTGCTCATACGCCTATGAGATCACGTGGCCGATGCCGTGTCCCGCACCACATGCGGCGATCACCCCGCTACGGGGTTGAAGAAATGAGCACTTCAGGGTTACATTGGAGTTGTTCGAACAGACGTTCGACATTCGGTGAGCGCGCACCGGTAGGTGCCCGGCGCGGGGGCGGGGGAAGCGCCTCGGCGCCGGGCACCGGCCGGCGCTCACGTACAGGAGGAGGGTCGTCATGTCCGTTTCGGTCGTGTCCCCCGACGAAGCCGAGAGGCCGGGGGGCACCGCGCAGCCCGCCCTGCCCATGTCGTTGCGCCCGCCGGCACCACCCGCGGCGGTCTCCTTGTACGCACAGGCGAGGCGGGGGCTCGCCGAAGCAGAGCGGGAAAACGATCCCGCGGAGCGGTTCATCGGCGCCTATCTCGCCGCGCTGCGGGGCGCCGCGGCGGTACTGGAGGCCCGCGGCCGTCCGCACCGGGGCCGTGCCCGCCCGGCGAGCGGCTGGGTGCTGCTCGACTCCGTCGCGCCCGAACTGAAGGAATGGGCGGCGTTCTTCGCGGCCAACTCGGCGACGCGGGCCGCCGCGCAGGCGGGTATCACCGGCAAGGTCACCGTCGAACTGGCGGACGAGCTGACGCGGGCCGCCACGGTGTTCCTGGAACTGGTGCGACGGGTGGTGCACGGGCTGCCGATGGGTGATTCGGCACATGTCGCCTGAATCACCGGGGAGAGGGGGTGCCCGATGGCCGGGCAGGCCATGATCGACCAGGGCAGGTTCCTGGAGGTGATCGGCGCCGAAACCGAGCTGATGGCTCAAGTGGCGCACACCGCGTCCGCCGACGCGCCGGTCCCGACCTGCCCCGGCTGGACACTCGGCGAGGTCCTCCGGCACGTGGGCAGCGTGTACCGGGTCACCCGCCGCTGGATCACCGACGGGCGGCGTCCCGAGCACTGGCAGCGCAAACCGGGGCCGGGGCAGACCCTGGATGAGTACTTCCGCGAGGGCCGGGACGAGCTCGTCGCCGAGCTGTCCGCGCACGATCCGGACGAACTGGCACCGACCTGGTGGCCGGCGGACCGCAGTTACGGGTTCTGGCGGCGCCGGATGGCGCACGAGACGACGATCCACCGGATCGACGCGGAGAGCGCGGCCGGCCGGGACGTGTCGGAGATCCCCGAAGACGTGGCGGTCGACGGGATCGACGAGGCGCTGGTGCTCTGGTTCGGGCAGCGGCTGCCGTTGCTCGGGCTGTCCGGCACCAAGACCGGATCCGTCGGTGTCCGCACCGCGGGCCACACCTGGATCGCCAGGGCCGGCCCCACGGAGACGGTCGCCTGGCGGTGCTCGGCCGACGAAGCCCAGCGCGCGGACGATCTGATCACCGGGAAGCCGGACAAGATCTACCGCTGGCTCTGGGGCCGGGCGGGTCCGACGGCGGTGACGGTCAGCGGAGACCAGGACATGGCGGGACAACTCTGGGCCCTTCTGCGGCTCGCGACCCGATGACCGGTCGGTGGGGAAGCCAAACCGGTCAAGAGCGGGTCGACGGAGCTGAAGATGTGCCTGTAGAGCGACCGAACACGTGAACCTACTCGGCCGCCGTTGGTCGCGGGTTCACCTACGACAAGGAAAGTGTCGGTGGTGCCGTCTAGGTTCACGGTGTGGTGGCACATCTGGTGAACCTGGTCTTCGATTCGGCCCTTCCCAGGGATCTGGCGGGTTTCTGGGAAGGGCTGTTCAGCTGGGACGCGCCGTTCGAGCCGGCGTTCCGGTCCGAAACGCGCCCCAAAGGGCGCAAGAACCGGCTGCATCTGGATCTGGCGAGCCGTTCGCCCGGGCACCAGGCCGAGCTGGTGGACCGTGCGCTGTCCCTCGGCGCACGACACATCGACATCGGCCAGGGCCCGCCGGAGGAGAAACGGGTGCCGTGGGTGGTGCTCGCGGATCCGGAGGGCAACGAGTTCTGCGTTCTCGAGCCTCGAGAGCAGTACGAGGGCACCGGCGCGATCGCGGCGGTCGTCGTCGACGCCCTCGACCCGGAGCGGCTCGCGCGGTTCTGGGCGGCCGCGCTGGGCTGGGAGATCGGCGTCCGGGAAGAGACGATCGTGGGCCTGCGGCCGCCGGACGGTCGCGGCCCCTGGGTCGAGTTCCTCGCCACGAAAGAGGACAAGCTGGAGCGGAACCGGCTGCGCTTCGAGGTCGCGCCGGGGCCGGGCGGGAGCCGGGCGGCCGAAGTCCGGCGCCTGCTGGGGCTGGGCGCGCTAGGGCGCGGTACGGCGAGACAAGGCGCCGTGTCCCTGGTGGATCCGGAGGGCAACGAGTTCAGCGTGCTCACGCCCCGCTGAGTGTTTCGCCCCGGTTGCGCGGCGGCGTCGAACGCTGACCTGAGCGAAACACCCGCGCCGTGGGCAGGCAACAACCGGCCGGGACCGTTGAGGTCATGGAGACCTATCGAGCCCGGCCCACCCTGGTCCATCCCGGCGAAGAGACGGCGGCCGCTTCGGCCTGGCGTGTCCGGATCCGCGTCGACGACCGGCCCGGCACGCTGGCCAGGATCGCGATCCGGCTGGCCGACCTCGAGTGCAACATCCTCGGGCTGTCGGTGCTGCCGGTGCCCGGCGGCGTGCTCGACGAAATCGTCCTGCGGCCGGCCACCGGGCTGCCACGGCAGCTGCTCATCGACGCGATCCGCGACGAAGGCTGTGAATGCTCCGCCGTCGTCGACGCCGATCTGGCGGAACTGGTCGATCCGGCCACCGCGACCCTCACCGCGGCCAAACGTGCCGTCGAGGAACCGAATGGCCTCGCGGAGGTGCTCCGCGGGGTCCTGGCGGCCGACGTCGTCACGAAGGTCCCGTCGATCGAGTCGAACCCGGCCCGCACGGAAGGCGGGCACCGGGCGGTGTTCCCCGCGGGGGACGGCGCCGCGTTCGTCGCCCGCCGCCGGTGGTCGCCGTTCGTCGAACTGGAATTGAGCCGCGCCGTCGCGCTGACCGGCCTGGTCGCCGCCGTCCGTGACAACGTGACCGGGCCGATCGTGCTCGACCGGCCCGACGGCGCCGCGGTCGTCCTGCGCAAGGGCGTCCCGGGTGACGCGGAAGCAGTGTCCGCGCTGCATCAGAGATGCTCGATGACGACGCTCTTCCACCGCTATCACACCGGAATGCGTGCCGTACCGCGTCGCTGGCTGCACCGGCTCCTGATGCCGCCGCGCGGGATCAGCCTGCTCGCGGTCTGCGGCCGCGACGTGATCGGCCTCGGTCAGCTGATCCCGTCGGCCGACGGCGGCGCCGCCGAAATCTCGCTCCTGGTCGAGGATTCCTGGCAGCGCCAAGGCATCGGCACGGCTTTGCTGGCCCGGCTCGCCACGCTCGCCCTGGCCAAGGGGGAGCGCGAGCTCACCGCTGTCTGCCTGCCCGGCGACGATTCCCTGTACCGCACCGCCGTCCGCGTGGGGCTCCGCCCCGAACGCGCCACCGGAGACTCCGGCACCCTGCGCTTCACGCTCCCCGACCCCCGCGTTTAGTCCTCTGGACGCGGTCGTTCGCGTTACCGACCACCGCATCCAGAGGACGAAATGCGGGAGGAGGTCAGCGGTTCCAGAACCAGTCTTTGCCCCGGGCCTCGCCGAGTGCGCGCTTCTTGCGCTCGGGAGTGAGCCGCTCCAGGTACAGCTTGCCGTCGAGGTGATCGGTCTCGTGCTGCAGGCACTGGGCGAGCACGTCGACCCCTTCGACCTCGACGGGCTCGTTGCGCAGGTCGACACCGCGCACAACGGCGTGCTTCGCGCGCACCACCGGGAACCACAGCTCCGGCACCGACAGGCAGCCCTCGCCGATCTCGTGTGTCTCCTCGGACAGCTCGACGATCTCGGGGTTGATCACGTATCCGCTCAGCCCGCCGACGTCGTAGCTGAACACCCGCAGCCCGACCCCGATCTGCGGCGCCGCCAGCCCCGCGCGCCCGGCCGGTTTCACCCCGTCCATCAGATCGGTCACCAGCGACTCGATCTTCTTGTCGAATGTCGTGACCGGGTCGCATACGGTCTTGAGCACGGGATCCCCGAAATAGCGCAGGTCGCGCATCACCATGTTCGAACGTCCTTCTCCGCAGGTCTGAGTGCCTGTTGGTGAACCCGCGTCCGCGATCGCGTCGGCAGGGCGCAATCTGGTCTTCCAGGTCGCGGCGGGTGCTGATGGCGTACGGTCACCTTCCGGACAAAAATCTCAGCTCCGCCAACAGGCTCTGAGCGGTGATTCTAGGCCCGCAGGCGCAGTCCCTTGGGAGTCGCCCGGAAACCCGCCTCCTGGAGGACGGCCGAAAGCTCCGACGTGAGCGCCACCTCGCCGTCGGCCTTCTGCACCGCGAGCTGGCCGAGCCAGCCCTCCCGCACAGCCGTGGACAGCGCCCGCGCGGCCGACCGCAACGTCTCCTGATCCTCGGTGAAGCTCAGCAGCGACCGGCCGCCTCGCTCCACGTACATCGCCGGGACACCGTCCACTAGTACCGCCAGCGCGCCCGCTTTCCTTGCCGGGCGGTGCTTCGTGTCGCCCGTCGCGGCGGGCCACGGCAACGCGGCACCGTAGGGCTGGGCCGGATCGGCGGCGGCGAGCACGACGGCGCCTTCGGTGGTCGTGCGCTGGTTCCCGGATTGCGCGCGCAGCCTGTCGACGGCGCCCTTCGCCGCGAACTGTGCCGCGCCGAGCCCTTCGACCACGTATCCCCGGACGACCTGGCCCGAATCCTCCATCCCGCGCAAAACCTTGTAGATCCCGGAAAAACCGCCCGTGACGCGTTCGGTGTCGAGAGCTCCGCGGGTGAGGACGCCGTGCCGCTCCAGGAATGCCTCGGTCCGCGCGTGCGCGCGCCTGGTCGGATCCGGTTCGCGATCAGGGGTCAGGGCCCAGCGTCCCGCGACCGTCGGCGGTCCGGTGCGCGAAGGCATCGCCGGACGACCGGCCCGAAGCCGCGCGTACCGGCCGCGAGGAGCCTGCCGCCGTGGTTTGTGCGCCGCGCCGGAGCCGGAGACCTGTGCCCGCAACGGGCCCAGTGTGTCGCCGGTGACCAGCCCGGCCCACACGAGATCCCATAGTGCGGCAACGACTTCGCCGTCGTTGGGCGGGGTCTCGACCAACGGCGACGCGCGATCCACCAGCTGCCGGAAGAACTGCGCCCCGCCCTCCAAAGTGGACAGAATGGCTTCGTGGAGCGGACCGGAGGGCAGATCGTCGTCGAGATCCGGCAACAGCAGATCGGCGACGTCCGTGGGCGCGAGCGCCAGCCAGCCGTCCCCGCCGGACAGGGAACCGCAACCACACCAGGTGACCTCGCCCGCCGTGGTGAGCTCGTCCAGTAGCGAAGGGGTGTAGCCGGGCAGCCTGCTCGGCAGGATCAGGGACTCGACCGCGCTCGCCGGCAGCGGGGCTCCGGCCAGTTGCTCGACCACGGACAGCACGTCATCCGCCGTCGGCGCCGACCGCACTCGCGCGCCGATACCGTGCCACGACGGCAGGAACCGGCCCAGTGCCGCCGGTTCGACCGGCTCGACCTCGGCCCGCAGCCGGGCCAGCGACGCCCGCCGGAGCCTGCGCAGCACCGACGCGTCGCAGAACTCGACGCCGACGCCGTGGGTCTCCGGATGCCCGACGGGGCTCAGCTCACCCCGGACCAGCCTGCCCTGTGTGGTCAGTCTGTCCAGCAGGCCGGTGACCACGGCCGTCCCGAGCCCGAACCGCTCGGCGGCCTGGCGGGCGCTGAACGGGCCACGGCTTCGCGAATAGCGGGAAAGCAGGTCTCCGACCGGATCCTCGACCGGTTCGGTGAACGCCTCCGGCACACCGACCGGCAGCGCGGTGCCCAGCGCGTCCCGCACCCGGCCCGCGTCCTCGATGGCGATGAACCGCTCGCCGCCACCGATACGCACCCGGATCACCCGTCGCGCGGCTTCCAGCTCCTCCAGCCATTCCCGCTGGATCCCGCGCGCGGCGGCCTCCTCGATCGAGAGATCGCCGAGGAACCGCAACAGATCCGCGGCTTCCTCGGCGTTGCGGGCGTGCCTGTCCGGGTCGAGCCGCTGCAGGGAGCGCTCGACCTCGGCGACGACCTCGGCGTCCAGCAATTCCCGGATCGCCTCGGTGCCGAGCAGCTCGGCCAGCAGCGTCGAATCCAGCGCCAGCGCCGCCGCGCGCCGTTCCGCGAGCGGAGCGTCCGTCTCGTACAGGAACATCCCGACGTAGCCGAAGAGCAGGCTGCGCGCGAACGGGGACGCGGACGGCGTCTCGACCTCGACCAGCTTGACCTTCCGGGACCGGACGTCGGTCATCAGTTCGCGCAGCCCGCCGACGTCGTACACGTCCTGCAGGACCTCCCGCATCGCTTCGAGTACGACGGGGAACCGCTCGTACTTGGCCGCGACCGAAAGCAGCTGGGACGCGCGCTGCCGTTGCTGCCACAGCGGGGTGCGGCGGCGCGGATCCCGGCGGGGGAGCAGCAGCGACCGCGCCGCGCATTCCCGGAACCGTGCGGCGAACAGCGCGGAGCCGCCGACCTCGGCGACGATCAGCTGCTCGACCTCCTCCGGATCGAGCAAGACGTCTTCGACTCCGATGGTGACCTCGGCGCCGTCCATGTCCAGCGCCTCGGGCAGCCGCAGCACGATGCCGTCGTCGGAATGCGCCACCTGGGCGTCGACCCCGCGGTTCTCCCGCAGCCGGGCCGCGATCGCGAGCGCCCACGGCGCGTTGACCTGCGCGCCGAACGGCGAGTGCAGGATGACGCGCCAGTCGCCCAGCTCGTCGCGGAACCGTTCCAGGAGCACGGTTTTGTCGTTCGGCACATGCCGGGTGGCCGACTTCTGCTCTTCCAGGTACGCCAGCAGGTTGTCGCAGGCGTACTCGTCCAGCCCGGCGACGGCGGCCCGTTCCCTGGCCGCCGAGGGCTCCGAAGTGGACAGTTCGCGGACGAACGCACCCAGCGCCCGCCCCAGCTCCAGCGGGCGGCCCGGGGCGTCGCCCTTCCAGAACGGCATCCGGGCGGGCTCACCCGGCGCGGGGACCACGATCACCCGGTCGTGGGTGATGTCGGTGACCCGCCAGGAGGAGGTGCCGAGCAGGATCGTGTCGCCGACGCGGGACTCGTAGACCATCTCCTCGTCGAGCTCGCCCACCCGCGATCCGGGTTTGTCGTCGCCGCCCGGCGTCATCACGGTGAACAGGCCGCGGTCGGGGATCGTGCCGCCCGACGTCACCGCCAGCCGCTGCGAACCGGGGCGGCCGTGCAGCTCGCCGCTGACCCTGTCCCAGGTGATCCGGGCCCGCAGCTCACCGAACTCCTCGCTGGGGTACCGGCCGGCGAGCATGTCGAGCACGGCCAGCAACGCGTCGTCCGGCAGGGACGCGAACGGCGCCGCGCGGCGGGCCAGCGCGGCGAGTTCGTCGACCGTCCAGGATTCGAGCGCCACCATCGCCACGACCTGCTGCGCCAGCACGTCCAGCGGATTCCGCGGATATCGCACCGCCTCGATCGCCCCGGACGCCATCCGCTCCGCCACCACCGCGCAGGAGACGAGGTCGCCACGGAACTTCGGGAACATCACCCCGCTCGACACCGCGCCGACCTGGTGCCCGGCCCGGCCGACCCGCTGCAGGCCCGAAGCGACCGTCGGCGGCGCCTCGATCTGCACGACGAGATCGACCGCGCCCATGTCGATGCCCAGTTCCAAAGAGGACGTCGCCACGACACACGCCAGCCGCCCGGACTTGAGCTCCTCTTCCACATGCGTGCGCTGCTCACGCGACATCGAGCCGTGGTGCGCCCGCGCGATCACCGGGGCCGCGCCGGTGGTGAGCCCGGACTGGCCGATCGCCTCGGCCGGATACCGCTGATCCGGCTCCAGCTCGCTCTGTTCCGCCACGAGTTCGTTGAGCCGGGCCGTCATCCGCTCGGTGAGCCGCCGCGAGTTGGCGAACACGATGGTCGACCGGTGCGCCTGGATGAGTTCGAGGACCCGCTCCTCCACCGCGGGCCAGATCGACGGCCGTCGCGGCGCGCCGTCGATGTCCTCCAGCGAGCCGGGCAACCGTGCGAGGCCCGCGTCGAGGTCTTCGTTCTGTTTGGGCCCCTGAGGACCGTCGAGATTGGACATGTCCTCGACGGGGACCTCGACACGGACCTCGATCGTCTTCGCGAGCTTCGGCTGGACGATGGTGACCGGCCTGCCGCCGGCCAGGAACGAGGCGACCTCGTCGATCGGCCGGACCGTCGCCGACAGCCCGATCCGCTGGGCGGGCTTCTCCAACAAGGCGTCGAGCCGCTCCAGGGACAAGGCCAGATGCGCGCCGCGTTTGCCGCCCGCGACCGCGTGGACCTCGTCGATGATCACCGTCTCCACGCCGCGCAGCGAATCGCGGGCGGAGGAGGTGAGGATGAGGAACAGCGACTCCGGTGTGGTGACCAGCACGTCCGGCGGGGTCTTGCCGAACGAGCGCCGCTCGGCGGCCGTGGTGTCACCCGTGCGCATGCCGACGCCGATGTCCGGCACCGGCAGCCCCAGCCGCCGCGAGGCCTGCGAGATGCCCGCCAGCGGTGCCCGCAGGTTGCGCTGGACGTCGACCGCCAGCGCCTTCAGCGGCGAGACGTAGAGGACGCGGCAGCGTTTCCGCGGCTCGGACGGCGGCGGCTCGACCGACAGCCTGTCCAGTGCCCAGAGGAAGGCCGACAGCGTTTTACCGGAGCCTGTCGGGGCCACGACCAGTGCGTGTTCCTTCGCGTGCGCGGCGTGCCACGCCCCCTCCTGCGCGCGGGTGGGCGCGGCGAAGGCCCCGGTGAACCAGTCCCTGGTCGCGGGGGAGAAGAGGTCGAGTACGTCTGCCACGCCCTCCATAGTGCGCCGGACCACCGACAGTTTCGCTCCGAGGGCTGTGACGAGGCACCCGGTCGGGACGAGATCGGCGGGTTCCGCACGTGCGGTGACCTCGCTCATGGGAGCATCACGGCCAGCGCGGCCGGATCGGTACTTGGGGCGGCCGCCGTTCGTCTGTTGAAGGGGTATGAGCTGTGCGGATCCTGTCGGTGGACCTCGGGACGTCCAACACCGTGGCCGTCCTATCGGCGCACGGGAGGCCGCCGCGGGTGGTCGAGGTCGACGGTTCGGCCAACATGCCGTCCGCGGTGTTCGCCACCGAGGACGGCACGATCATGGTCGGCCGCGACGCCGAACGCCGGGCCCGGCTCGACCCGACCCGCTTCGAGCCCAACCCCAAACGCCGGATCGACGAGCAGACGCTCCTGCTGGGCACGGACGTCATCCCGGTCACCGAGGTGCTGGCCGCGATCCTGCGCCGCGTCCTCGACGAGACCACCCGCCAGCTCGGCGGCGAACTGCCCGACGAGGTCCGGCTCACCCACCCCGCGCAGTGGGGGCAGACCCGCCGCAACGTGCTGCTGTCCGCCGCGCGGCTCGCCGGGATGGGCGGCAACCTCGTGCTCGTCCCCGAGCCGGTCGCCGCGGCCGCGCATTTCGCGTCGTTCCCCGGCAAGACGCTCGCGCCGGGGCAGGCGCTCGCCGTGTACGACCTCGGTGCCGGCACCTTCGACGTCGCGATCGTCGGCGCGACCCCGAACGGCGGCTTCACCGTCGTCGCCGAAGACGGCCTTCCCGACCTCGGTGGTCTCGACGTCGACCAGGCGCTGCTGGTGCACGTCGGCCGCGAGGTCTCGCACAGGGATCCCCAGCGCTGGCAACGGGTTTTGCGGCCCGAGTCCACTCCGGACCGTCGTACACGGCGCGCGCTGCAGGAGGACGTAAAGGCGGCGAAGGAAGCCCTCTCGCGGCACCCGCAGACCGAGGTCCCGATGCCGGAGCCGTTCGAGGACGTCCTCGTCACGCGAGGCGAACTCGAAGCGCTGGTGCGGCCGTCGATGCTGCGCAGTGTCGAGCTGATGTCGCGGGTGGTCCGCTCGGCGGGTATGACCCCCGACCGGCTCGCCGGTATCTACCTCGTCGGCGGTTCGAGCCGTCTCCCGCTGGTCGGCAGCCTGATCGCGGAGAAGCTCGGCGTCGTCCCCGGCAGCCTCGACCAGCCCGAGACCGCGGTGGCGCTCGGCGCCCAGCACGTCGCTTCCGACGGCATCAGCTCGCGTACGCAGGGCGTCGAAGGGCAGGTCGCGGCGGGAACCGGGGCGCATCAGGTCGGCCCCGGCGCCTCGGGACCGTACGCGCCGCCGCAGCAGGTCGCGTCGATCCCCGGCTACTCGGGCGGGGGCCCCGGCCAGTCCGGCGGCTTCCCCCAGTCGGGTTATCCGAACAGCGGTCCGCAGCAGGCGCAGCAGCCCGCGCCGACGAATTTCCCGACGTACTCCCTCGCCGGGCAGACCACCGCCGAGAAGGCGCCCGCGAGCAAGAAGAAGCCGCTCGTCATCGGCGCCATCGTGGCCGTGGTCGTGCTGCTCGCCGCCGGGCTCACGTTCTTCCTGACGTCCTCCTCGTCGACGACCTACACGGCCGACGAGTGCAAGGTGCCCGGCGCGGCCGACGACAAGGGCCTCACCGGATGCCTTCGCCAGCTCGCGGGGAAGATCGCCGACACCGGGGACTGCAAACCCGGCATGGGCAACGGGCCGGCGAAACCGGCGGAAGACCTCGGCGTGACGTCGACCTGCTCGGCCCCGGGCCGCGCCGGGACCCAGGTGACCTATCTGCAGAGCGACTCGGCGGACAAGCTCAAGGCCTACACCGACGGACTGCTCAAAGCGGCCGGCGGGGACCGCACCGAGGCCAAATGGGTCGGCAACGCGCTGGAAGGCCAGTACTCCTCGGCCGCCGGGCGGAACGCCGCCGTGCTGGTGTTCACCGTGACCGACCGGCCGCTGGTCGGCTTCATCTACCAGGTGCCCGCCGAAGGACAGACCCCGACGCCGGGTGAGCTGGCCGATTACTTCGAGAAGAGCGTCCAGCCGGGCGAATAGCCCCCTTTTCGTGATCCTCAGGTCCGTGAAGGCCTCCTTGAGGGACCCAGAGTCCCTCAAGGAGGCCTTCACGGACCGGGCTAGACTCCGCCCGATGCGTATCACGGTCTTCCGGCGGCTGATGGCCGACGAATTCGGTCCAGGACGTGCGGAAACCCTCTCCAGGGATCACGTCTTCGGCGAACTCGGGGGCCGGACCGTCGAACAGGCCCTCGACGCGGGAACCTCGGCCAAGGACGTCTGGCGGGCGGTCTGCGACGCCTTCGAGATCCCGCCCGAGCGGCGCTGACCTCGAAGAACGGGCAAGAACCTTAGCGCAACGGCGTGTCGGAGACGGCCTCGAACACACGTTCGTCTATGGTGTTGTCCACAACGGGGTCAGCGATCCACAGCTTGGGCGCGAGGCCTGGAATTGTCGGTGGTCGCCCGTAGCGTCGGACCCGACAGCTCAGAACTGAATCAAGCCCTACCCGGCTCAACCAACGAGGTGGACTCCATGGCACCAGCAGCACCCGACAAGGACAAGGCGCTCGAACTGGCCCTCGCCCAGATCGACAAGCAGTACGGCAAGGGCTCGGTCATGCGCCTCGGCGAAGAGGGCCGCGCGCCGATCGAGGTCATCCCCACCGGTGCCATCGCACTCGACGTCGCGCTCGGGATCGGCGGCCTGCCCCGCGGCCGGGTCATCGAGATCTACGGTCCGGAGTCCTCCGGTAAGACCACCGTCGCCCTGCACGCGGTCGCCAACGCGCAGAAGAACGGCGGCATCGCCGCGTTCATCGACGCGGAGCACGCGCTGGACCCGGAGTACGCCAAGAAGCTCGGCGTCGACACCGACGCGCTGCTGGTCTCCCAGCCGGACACCGGTGAGCAGGCGCTCGAGATCGCGGACATGCTGATCCGTTCCGGCGCGCTCGACATCCTGGTCATCGACTCGGTCGCCGCGCTCGTGCCGCGCGCCGAGATCGAGGGCGAGATGGGTGACAACCACGTCGGCCTGCAGGCCCGGCTGATGAGCCAGGCGCTGCGGAAGATGACCGGTGCGATGAACAACTCCGGCACGACCGCGATCTTCATCAACCAGCTGCGCGAGAAGATCGGCGTCATGTTCGGCTCCCCGGAGACCACGACCGGTGGTAAGGCGCTGAAGTTCTACGCGTCGGTCCGCCTGGACGTCCGCCGGATCGAGACGCTGAAGGACGGCGGCGAGCCCGTCGGCAACCGCACCCGCGTCAAGGTCGTGAAGAACAAGGTCGCGCCGCCCTTCAAGCAGGCCGAGTTCGACATCCTCTACGGCAAGGGTGTCTCCCGCGAGGGTTCGTTGATCGACATGGGTGTCGACCAGGGCATCCTGCGCAAGTCCGGCGCCTGGTACACCTACGAGGGCGACCAGCTGGGCCAGGGCAAGGAGAACGCCCGCAAGTTCCTGCTGGACAACCCGGACATCGCCAACGAGATCGAGAAGCGCATCAAGGAGAAGCTCGGCATCGGTGCCGCCGTCGACGCCGAAGCCGCCCCCGCGCCGGTCGACTTCTGAGTTCCGGAGCCCCGTCGACGGGGTGAAGTCGCCGATCGACCGTTTCGACTGGAGTGAGAGCTGAATGCGTGCGCCCAAAGTGGATCCGGCGGAGCTGCCGCCGGACGAGCGGAGGAAGAAGGCCAAGGAGATCTGCTTCGATCTCCTGGCCGCGCGCCCGCGTTCCACGGAGGAACTGCGTCAGGCCCTCAAACGCAAGGGCTTCGACGAGGAGACGACGGAGACCCTGCTCGGTAAGCTGGACCAGGCAGGGCTCATCAACGACGCCGAGTTCGCCGAGATGTGGGTGCGTTCCCGCCATGCCAACATGGGCCTGGCACGGACCGCCCTCGTAGCCGAACTCAAACGCAAAGGAATCGATGGGGATATCGCCGTCCAGGCCGCCGAAGAGGTGGACCGAGAGGCAGAGGAGCAGCGCGCCCGAGAGCTGGTACGGAAGCGCATGCGCTCCTTGGGCAACGTCGACGAGCAGACGGCGATCCGCCGCCTGCTGGGCTTCCTCGCCCGCAAGGGCTATCCCCAAGGGCTGGCCTACACCGTGATCCGCGACGAACTCCGCGAGTTCGGCGCCGAGTCGGCACTGCTGGACGACGCCACCCTCGACTGAGCTTCCGCACCACAGCCACTCACCGGCCGTACGGGCACTTGCCCGCGCGGCCGGTGTTTTGCGTTCCCGGCGGTTTCGCGTGACCAGCCGGACGACACACGTGTCCAGACGGACGACACGCGTGTCCAGACGGACGACACGCGTGTCCAGACGGACGGCTCGGGACAGATCCCGGCTACGCGCGTGTCGTCCGTCCCATCACGTGTGTCGTCCGTCTGATCACACGCGCCGTCCGCTCAGTCACGCGAAAGTGCCGCCTGGGCGCACCCCGGTGACCACGAGCCTGCCGTCACGGGAACCCGCACGGCCCAGATCGCCCTCCGCCAAGCCTCTGAACAGCGCCGATACGACCGATCAGGAATCGAGAAGCGCCGGAAGCCCGCCGCGAAATAGCGTTACCGGCATGAACTTCATCGACGCCATCACCCTCGAAGTGGCCGACACCGAGGCCGCCGAACGCTTCTACACCACCGCCTTCGGGCTCGGCCCCGAGCTTCGCTTCCGGGCGTCGCAGGAGCCCTCCACCGGCTTCCGCGGCTACACCCTTTCCCTCACGGTTTCCCAGCCCGCCAACGCGGACGCGCTCATCGACGCCGCCGTCGCCGCCGGGGCGACCGTGATCAGGCCCGCCGCGAAGTCGATGTGGGGGTACGGCGGAACCGTCCAGGCACCGGACGGCGCGATCTGGAAGATCGCCACCTCGGCGAAGAAGAACACCGCGCCGGCCACCCGCGAGATCGACGCCATCGTGCTCCTGCTGGGCGTCGCCGATGTGGCCGCGAGCAAGAAGTTCTACGTCGAGCACGGCCTCACCGTCGGGAAGAGCTTCGGCCGCGTGTACGTCGAGTTCGAAGCCGGCTCGAGCCCGGTGAAGCTGGCGCTGTACAAGCGCAAGGCGCTGGCCAAGGACGCCGGCGTGTCCCCCGAGGGCACCGGTTCGCACCGCATCGCGATCTGCGGCGCCGCCCCGTTCACCGACCCGGACGGATTCGCCTGGGAGACCTCGGCGCTCGCCGCCCAGTCCTGATGTGCCACTTCCGGATGCCCCCGCTCGCCGCTTATCAAGGAGAAAACGCCATGACCACGACCTACGAAGGATTCTCGGCCGAAGAGAAGGCCGCGATGAAGGAACACGCCCAGGACATGAAGAAGGCGGCGCGTCGCAGCTCGGCCGCCGACAAAGCGGCGGCCGCGGAACAGGACGTGATCGCGAAGATCGCCGAGATGTCCGATGAGGACCGGGCGCTGGCGGAGCTGGTCCACACCGTCGTGAAGGCCAACGCCCCGATGCTCGCGCCGAAACTCTGGTACGGCCAGCCCGCCTACGCGCTGGACGGCAAGCTCGTCTGCTTCTTCCAGCCCGCGGCCAAGTTCAAGACGCGGTACGCGACGCTCGGCTTCAACGACGCGGCTCAGCTGGACGACGGCGCGATGTGGGCGACCGCCTTCGCGCTGACAGGCGTCACGCCCGACGTGGAGCAGCGCATCGCCGCCCTGGTGAAGCAAGCCGTCAGCTGACGGGAGTGGCAGCCCGCTTTACCGCGTGAGTGGCCACACGCGGGACGGCGGGGAAACCCTAGGCTCGGGTGATCACTGGGAGGACGCACATGATCACCATCGAGCCCTTGAAGCCTGAAGACCGCGAAGCCTGGGAAGGCCTGTTCCGCGCGTACATCGCCTTCTACGAACGTGTTGCGCCGCAAGAGGTCTACGACCGGGCTTGGCGCGAGTTCCAAACGGGGGAGCGGATGCACGCGCTCGGTGCCCACGTGGGCGGCGAGCTCGCCGGGATCGTGCATTTCCTGGTGCACCCCAGCACTTCCGCGCTCACCGACGTCTGTTACCTGCAGGATCTGTTCACCGCGCCGGAAGCCCGCGGCAAGGGGGTCGCGCGGGCGCTGATCGAGGCCGTCGCGGACTGGGCGCGCACCCGCGAGTGCGGCAGGGTCTACTGGCACACCAAGGAATCCAACGCGACGGCGCGCCGCCTGTACGACCGGGTCGCGGTCAACCGGGGCTTCATCCAGTACCAGTTGCCACTGTGAAAACAGTGAGGGCCACCCGTCACCCGAGTGGCCCTAACCGAGTCGGATCAGAGCTTCGAGGCCTCCGCCGCGAACGCCTCGATCTTCCCGAAGTCCTTGGCGGCCAAGGCATCCTTCGGCGTCAGCCACGAACCGCCGATGCAGCCCACATTGGACAGCGCGAGATAGTCCGGTGCGGTCTTCACGGTGATCCCGCCGGTCGGGCAGAACTTCAGCCCGGGCAGCGGCCCGCCGATCGACTTCAGGTACGCCACGCCGCCACTGGCCTCGGCGGGGAAGAACTTCAGCGCGGTCAGCCCGCGTTCGGCGAGCCGCATCGCCTCCGAAACCGTGCTCGCGCCCGGCAGGAACGGCAGGCCGGTGTCGAACGCGGCGTCCAGCACGGCGTCCGTGCAGCCGGGGGTCACCAGGAACTTCGCACCGGCGTCGGCCGCCTGCTTGGCGTGTTCGGGCGCCGTGACGGTCCCGGCGCCGATGACGATCTCCGGGACCTCCGCGGCGATCCGCTCGATCGAGGCGAGTGCCGCCGGGGTGCGCAGGGTCAGCTCGATCACGCCGATCCCGCCCGCGAGCAGGGCCCGCGCGGTGGGCACGGCGTCGGCGGCGTCGTCGAGCACGACGACGGGCATCACGGGGGACAGGCCGAGCAGGTCGGCGCCGGTGGTCACTGGGTTACCTCCACAGGGGTCAACGTGTGCGCCGGAGCGCCGAAGTGTTCCGGCGTGAGCGGTCCGAACACGCTCGCGCCCTGATCGGCGGGGCCGACCGCGCGGCGCAGCGCCGCGAACAGCTCCCGGCCGGTGCCGGTCCAGGATGCCTCCGAAGGCGGGGAGTCCACCAGTTCACGGCGGGCGAGTTCTTCGTCACCCACGAGGACGTCGAGCGTCCCGGCCTTGGCGTCGAGGCGGACGACGTCGCCGTCGGCGATCCGCGCGATCGGGCCGCCCGCGGCGGCTTCCGGGGTCACCTGGATCGCCGCGGGGATCTTGCCGGACGCGCCCGACATCCGGCCGTCGGTGAGCAACGCCACCTGGTGCCCGCGGTCCATCAGCACCCCCAGCGCCGGGGTGAGCCCGTGCAGTTCCGGCATGCCGTTGGCCTGGGGACCCTGCTGCCGGATGACCACGACGACGTCGCGGTCCAGCTCGCCGGCCTCGAAAGCGTCCTTGAAGGACTTCTGGTCGGTGAAGACCCGCGCCGGGGCCTGCACGATCCGGTGTTCCGGCGCCACCGCGGACACCTTGATCACCGCGCGGCCGAGGTTGCCCGCGACCATCCGCAGCCCGCCGTCGGCGGCGAACGGCCGCCACGCGGGGCGCAGGACGTCCTCGTCGAGGCTGCGCGTCGGGACGTCGCGCCAGACCAGTTCGCCCTCGGAAAGGATCGGCTCCTGCCGGTAGCGGTGCAGGCCCGGTCCGGCGACGGTCTGGACGTCCTCGTGCAGCAGACCCGCGTCGAGCAGCGTGCCGACCAGGAACTGGATGCCCCCGGCGGCGTGGAAGTGGTTGATGTCCGCGCTGCCGTTCGGGTACACGCGGGCCAGCAGTGGGATCACCGACGACAGGTCGGAGAAGTCGTCCCAGGTCAGCTGGATGCCCGCGGCGGCGGCGATCGCGACGAGGTGCATCGTGTGGTTGGTCGAACCGCCCGTGGCGAGCAGCGCGATGACGCCGTTGACGACGGCCTTCTCGTCGATCACGCGCGAGACCGGTGTGTACTCCTCGCCGCGCGAGAGTTTCACGACGCGACGCCCGGCCTCTTCGGTGAGCACCCGCCGCAGCGGCGAGTTCGGCTGCACGAAGCTGGCGCCCGGCAGGTGCAGGCCCATCACCTCGACGACCATCTGGTTCGAGTTGGCCGTGCCGTAGAAGGTGCACGTCCCCGCCGAGTGGTACGAAGCCGCTTCGGCGTCCAGCAGGTCTTCGCGGGTCGCCTTGCCCTCGGCGTAGAGCTGGCGCACGCGCGCCTTCTCCTTGTTCGGCAGGCCGGAGTTCATCGGCCCGGCGGGCACGAGGATCGCCGGGAGGTGCCCGAAGGACAGCGCCCCGATCAGCAGGCCGGGCACGATCTTGTCGCAGACGCCGAGCAGCAGCGCCGCGTCGAACATGTCGTGGGACAGCGCGATCGCGGTCGACATCGCGATCACTTCGCGGCTGAACAGCGACAGCTCCATCCCCGGGCGGCCCTGGGTGACGCCGTCGCACATCGCGGGCACGCCGCCGGCGAACTGGGCGACGCCGCCCGCCTGGCGGACCGAGCCCTTCAGCAGCGCGGGGTACTCCTGCATCGGCTGGTGCGCCGAAAGCATGTCGTTGTAGGACGAGACGATCGCGACGCCCGGCGCCCGCGCGGCGCGCAGTGCCGCTTTGTCGACACCTTCCATCGCGGCGAAGCCGTGGGCGAGGTTGCTGCAGTCGAGGCCCCGCCGCACCGGCCCTTCCTCGTGGGCGGCGGCGACGCGCTCGAGATACGCGGCGCGGGTTTCGGCGCTGCGGGCGGCGACGCGTTCGGTGACTTCGGCGATGATGGGGTGGACGTTCGGGGCGGTGCTCATTGTCCGGCTCCGGATCACTGGTCGTGGTGGTCCGCGGGACGGCAACGCTGACGTCGCTGGGTCGTGACAGTGGCCACAGTAACCCAGGGGAAAGCCCGAATCAAAATCGATACAGAAGATCGACTCGCGTGACCTCCGTCACGTCACTAGGTTCCACTGTGCTACTTGTCACATTGCACAACGCGCGGCAGAGTCGAGACGGCGAGGAATCGCTTGCCTTCGAAGGCTCAAGCGGCCAACCGAACCGACCATCGGGAGGTACCGATGTCCACCACAGAGATCGCCGAGCTTCGGCGAGCCATCGGTCAGCTGAGGCAGTGCGTCGGCGCGCTGCGGTCCCGATACGGCGACGCCTCGGCGGTACGGCGCCTGGCGAACGACGTCGAGCGGCTCGACATCGACGCGACGGACCTCGACACGACCCCGAACGCGGTGCCCGCGCAGGCGAAGGCCGCCGATCGGGTCCAAGTTCCCGATACGCCCTACGACCCGGCGCTGTGGCAAGGCGCCGATGACGAAGGCGTCGGCGGCTACAAGCGCGACCAGCGGTGAGCGCCCCCGCCGGCAATGAGGCCGGACGGGGTACGGGGGTCCGCGCGCCGTCGCGGGCCCGGATCGCCGAAAAAACGCTGCGCACCGACCGATGGTGGCTGTCCCCGCTGCTGACCGTCCTCGGCCTCTCCGCCTTCATCATCTACGCGACGATCAGGTCCTTCGTGCGCACCGCGTACTGGGTGCCCGAGTACCACTACCTGACGCCGTTCTATTCGCCCTGTGTCTCGGAATCCTGCGTCGAAGGCTCCCGGCATTTCGGGGCCTGGATCGGCGAACTGCCGGGCTTCATCCCGCTCGGCTTCCTGGTCCTGCCGTTCCTGCTGGGCTTCCGGCTGACCTGCTACTACTACCGCAAGGCCTACTACCGGGCCGTCTGGTTCTCGCCGCCCGCCTGCGCGGTCGCCGAACCGCACGCGAAGTACACCGGGGAGACCCGGCTGCCGCTGATCATCCAGAACGCCCACCGCTACTTCTTCTACGTGGCCGTGGTCGTCTCGCTGGTCAACACCTACGACGCGATCACCGCCTTCCACGGCAAGACCGGCGGATTCGGTTTCGGGCTCGGCAACATCGTGCTGCTCGGCAACGTGATCCTGTTGTGGGCGTACACGTTGTCGTGCCACTCGTGCCGTCACGTGACCGGCGGCAGGCTCAAGCACTTCTCCAAACATCCGGTCCGCTACTGGATCTGGACCCAGGTGACGAAACTCAACACCCGCCACATGGCGCTGGCGTGGACGACGCTCGGCACGCTCGTGCTGACCGACCTCTACGTGATGCTCGTGGCGAGCGGTGCGATTTCGGATCTGCGGTTCATCAACTAGCGGCGCGGGAATCTCCCGTCCCCGGCGACAAGCTTCGAGGTGGCTCTTTTCATGACCGAGGTCGAACGGCTCAGCTACGACGTGGTGGTGATCGGTGCCGGCGGTGCCGGCCTCCGCGCGGTCATCGAAGCCCGTGAACGCGGCTTCAGCGTCGCGGTGGTGTGCAAATCGCTCTTCGGCAAGGCGCATACCGTGATGGCCGAAGGCGGCTGCGCGGCGTCGATGGGCAACGCGAATTCGAACGACAACTGGCAGGTGCACTTCCGCGACACCATGCGTGGCGGGAAGTTCCTCAACAACTGGCGGATGGCCGAACTCCACGCCAGGGAGGCGCCGGACCGGGTCTGGGAACTGGAGACCTACGGAGCGCTGTTCGACCGCACCGCCGACGGCCGGATCAGCCAGCGCAACTTCGGCGGGCACACGTACCCGCGGCTGGCGCACGTCGGCGACCGCACCGGGCTCGAACTGATCCGCACGATGCAGCAGAAAATCGTTTCGCTGCAACAAGAGGACTTCAAGGAGACCGGCGACTACGAGGCGAGGATCAAGGTCTTCGCCGAATGCACGATCACCGAGCTCCTGACCGAAGACGGCCGGATCTCCGGCGCCTTCGGGTATTGGCGCGAGAGCGGCCGGTTCATCCTGTTCGAGGCGCCGGCGGTGGTGCTGGCGACCGGCGGCATCGGGAAATCCTTCAAGGTCACCTCGAACTCGTGGGAGTACACCGGCGACGGGCACGCGCTGGCGTTGCGGGCCGGGGCGACGCTCATCAACATGGAGTTCGTCCAGTTCCACCCGACGGGCATGGTCTGGCCGCCGAGTGTGAAGGGGATCCTGGTCACCGAAGGCGTCCGAGGTGACGGCGGGGTCCTCAAGAACACCGAGGACAAGCGGTTCATGTTCGAGTACGTCCCCGACGTGTTCAAGGGGCAGTACGCGGACAGCGAAGAGGAAGCCGACCGCTGGTACACCGACCAGGAGAAGAACCGCCGCACGCCGGATCTGCTGCCGCGCGACGAGGTGGCGCGCGCGATCAACTCGGAGGTCAAGGCGGGCCGGGGATCGCCGCACGGCGGGGTCTTCCTCGACATCGCCAGCAGGCTGCCCGCGGAGGAGATCCGCAAACGGCTGCCGTCGATGTACCACCAGTTCAAGGAACTCGCCGACGTCGACATCACGAAGGAACCGATGGAGGTCGGCCCCACCTGTCACTACGTGATGGGCGGGATCGAGGTCGACCCGGACACCGCGTCGTCGAGCGTGCCGGGGTTGTTCGCCGCCGGCGAGTGCTCGGGCGGGATGCACGGCTCTAACCGGCTCGGCGGCAACTCGCTGTCGGATCTCCTGGTCTTCGGCCGCCGCGCGGGCCTCGGCGCCGCGTCCTACGTCGCGGACCTGAAGGACCGTCCGAAGGTCAGTCAGTCCGATGTGGACGCCGCCGCGGCGATGGCGCTCGCGCCGTTCGACCCGCCGGGTGACGGCGTCGAGGAGAACCCGTACAGCCTGCACACCGAACTGCAGCAGTCGATGAACGACCTGGTCGGCATCATCCGCAAGGCGGAGGAGATCGAGCGGGCGCTGGAGAAGCTCGGAGAACTGCGCGAGCGGATCAAGCGGGTCACCGTCGAAGGGCACCGGCAGTTCAACCCCGGCTGGCATCTCGCCGTCGACCTGCGGAACATGCTGATGGTCAGCGAATGCGTCGCCAGGGCCGCGCTCACCAGGACCGAGAGCCGGGGCGGGCACACGCGGGACGACCATCCGGGCATGGACGCCCAGTGGCGCAACAAACTCCTGGTCTGCTCGGCGACTCCGGGCGACAATCCGGTGGTGCCGGACATCGGCGTCGAGGTCAAGGCCCAGGTCCCGTTGCGGCAGGACCTGCTGGAGCTGTTCGAATTGTCTGAGCTCGGGAAGTACTACACCGACGAGGAACTGACTTCGCACCCCGGGAGTCCGGCATGAGCTACAAGGCGAGTTTCCGGGTCTGGCGCGGCGACGCCGATTCGGGTGAGCTGCAGGACTACAGCGTCGAGGTCAACGAGGGCGAGGTCGTCCTCGACATCATCCACCGGTTGCAGGCCACCCAGGCCTCGGATCTGGCGGTGCGGTGGAACTGCAAGGCGGGCAAATGCGGTTCGTGCTCGGCGGAGATCAACGGCAAGCCGCGGTTGCTGTGCATGACGCGGATGTCGACCTTCACCGAGGACGAGGTCATCACCGTGACGCCGATGCGGACGTTCCCGGTGATCCGCGACCTGGTGACCGACGTGTCGTTCAACTACACCAAGGCCCGCGAGATCCCGTCGTTCACGCCGCCCCCGGAGCTGAAGCCGGGGGAGTACCGGATGCAGCAGGTGGACGTCGAGCGCTCGCAGGAGTTCCGCAAGTGCATCGAATGCTTCCTGTGCCAGAACACCTGCCACGTGGTGCGTGACCACGAGGAGAACAAGGAGGCCTTCGCCGGGCCCCGGTACCTGATGCGGATCGCCGAACTCGAAATGCACCCCCTCGACGTCGCCGACCGGCGTGACGAGGCGCAGGAGGAGCACGGGCTCGGGTACTGCAACATCACCAAGTGCTGCTCGGACGTGTGCCCGGAGGGCATCCACATCACCGACAACGCGCTGATCCCGATGAAGGAACGCGTCGCGGACCGGAAGTACGACCCCATCGTGTGGCTGGGGAACAAACTGTTCCGGCGGGACGAGTAGCCATTCCTGGTGAGTGGCGAGGGCGGTCTGACCGTCCTCGCCATTCTCTTTAATCGGTTGCCGCCGCTCCCTTGCCTGTCGCACACTTACCGCACACACCGACCGAGGAGGACGCATGACACGACGTTGTTACGCCATGGTCCTTGGTATGGAAGAGAAACACGGCTCCACGCCGCCGTCCTAGCCGGACGTCGCGTACGCGGAGCCGCCCTTCGGGAAACCGAACCGGGCGGCTTTTTCTTTGCGGTGACCCTGATTTCTGGAACGAAGCAGTCCGGTGCGCGACGCGTGCCGGACTGTGTTCCAGGCCAAGGCGCGTTGGTCCAGCGGAATGGATACCGGGTTTTCACCCCGGTGACGTGGGTTCGACTCCCACACGCGCTACGCCCCGGCACGGCGGGGAAACCTGTTCCGTCGTACCGGTGCGGCGGTGTGGGGTCCGTGTGTCCCATACCGCCAGACGCGCACGGTCCGGCGACCGGCCGGGATTCATAGCCCCGGCCAGCCTGGCTCGACACCAGGGTGCGCGACTCAGCCCGTCTTGCGAGCGCTGTGCACGTCGCCGCTCTCGTGGCGGCGCAGGACGAGATCCTGGAAACCGTTGTCCCGCAGGCCTTCTTCCAGGTTGAGCCCGTTCGTGGCGACGACCACCAGCAGCCCGCCCGTCACCAGGCTCGCGGCGACGCGGCCGAGATGAGCCGGCGACTCCAGGAAGGCGACGACGACGTCGAAGGCGCCCATCACCGGCAGCCGGGCGATCTGGTGGACCTCGTACGAGATCCCGACCGGGTCGCGTTCCTCTTCGCGTTGCGCGGCCGCGATGGAGGCCTGATCCGCGTCGACACCGACCACGCGGCGCGCGCCCTCTCGCCGGAACAGGCGCGGATAGCGGCCATCGCCGCACCCGACGACCAGGACCGCCCTGCCCGCCAGGTCCGGCAGCGCTTCGAGCAGCGTCGCGGCCTGGTCCGCCATACGGCCGACGCTAGCCGAGCGGCTGCTGTCCCGACAGGACCAAGAGGCCTATCTCGCGTCGAGGTCCTGCCGGGCAGGATCGGGCGGGCCGGTGCTGCGGTCTACTTGAACTTGTACTGGGGCTCGGGAGTGGCTTGGACCACCGAGGTGCCAACCGGACAAACCGCATTGGAGTAGTAGCTGGAGGAGTATGTCTCGTAGTTCCCGAAAACTACCGCCCCGTTGCTGCACTTCGCTTGGGTTATGTAACCAGCGCTGTCGCTCGGCCCGGAGTCGCATTTGAAGCTGGCGACCCGCGGATAACTGTGGTCGTGGCAAACCTGGCCCTTGTATACGAATTCCACGGTTGCGGGGCTAGGATTTTCCGAGGCCAAGGCGGACCCGGTGGCGACCGTTGCGCTTGTTACGAGGGCAAGCATTGTCGCGGCTACGAGAATCCTGCGTGTCGAGGTCATGGTCTCCCCTTATGGCACCTGGATGGCACGACGCGAGTGCGCATGTATATGTGATGCGTGACAATCGCATGAATGGTCGAGCGACCCCTTTGTGCGGTTTCGTATTTCGCTCGATGGATCAACGCTAGCTCTAACTTGTTGTGCTGCCAAGATGATCGTCGTGGTTCACGCGTGTGGAGTAAGCGGGTGGATCTGGTGGCTTTCCTTGCAGGTGGAGGCGTTGACCGAGTGATCATCCGGATGGAGGTATGGGTGGATCCGTAGGGTGCGGTATTAGTTGAACTGCTTTCGTAATTCGGGCACTGAGGGGAGAGTCTTGTGATGTCTAAATCGTTCGGCACTGCATTGGCGACAATGGCGATGATCGCGGCGAGTGTTATTTCGGCGCCGACGGCAGATGCTTCTGCGGAAACGTTGCTCTGGTCCTGTGGTTCATCGTGGAATCCGTATGACCCGGAGCAAGGTAGTGGCGCGGCCTGGTCGTCGTGTTCGTCGGATGCGCCCGCGTCGCTGAGGCATCGCGTAGGTATCTGGTGCAACGGTAGCGGTCCCTGGTGGGGCGGATGGACCACAAAGGATCGCCTTTCGACGACTTATTGTTCCGGCGGAGAGCGTGCGACGAATTCCGCGGTGGATTTCTACTACTGATCCGAATTCGGTGATGCGGTACTGCCGCATCTTCGGCAAAGCGCGAGCACAGCAAGAGGCCCCGTCGCGCGCTGCGCGGCGGGGCCTCTTCCGGATTTCTGGACGGATCAGGCGGAGGCGGCGGCTCCCAGTCCGGTCTCCTCGGCCTTCTTCTCGTCCAGGTCGATGTGCTTCTTGCTGCGCCGGTTGCGCTTCTCCAGATACGTCGCCAGCGCCGTCAACAGCAGGCACAGGCAGATGTAGATACCGGTCGCGACCAGCGTCGACGGCACGATCGGCCGGCCGAACTCGCCCTGCGTGCCGATGTAGCGGGCGTAGTACAGCAGTTCCTGGAAGGTGATGATGAAGCCGAGCGCGGTGTCCTTCAGGAGCACCACCATCTGGCTGATGATCGTCGGCAGCATCGCCCGGATCGCCTGCGGCAGCAGGACGGTGAACATCACCTGGGTCTTGCGCATGCCGAGTGCGTACGCGGCTTCGGCCTGGCCCTTCGGCAGGGCCTGGATGCCGGCGCGGAAGACTTCCGCGAGCACCGAGCCGTTGTACAGCGTGAGGCCGAAGACCACACCGAGGAACGGCGTCATCGGGACGCCAACGGCCGGGAGGCCGAAGTAGAACAGGAACATCAGGATCAGCGCGGGGATGGCGCGGAAGAACTCCACGATCGCGCCGGAGATGCGCCGGATCCAGGCGTGGTCGGAGAGCCGTCCGGCCGCGAAGACCGCACCGAAGATCAGCGCGAGGACCGCTGCCGCCGCGAACGCGCGGAGCGTTTCCAGCACCGCGTTCAGCAGGTCGATCTGGACCTGCTGGTACTGGAGCCATTCCCATTTGCGCGCGGTGAACTGGCCGGTGTCGTAGAACCGGTAGACGACGAAGGCGATGAACGCGGCGATGGCGAGGACGCCGATGACCGCGTAGATGCGGTGGCGCATCCGCGCCTTGGGGCCGGGGACGTCGAACAGGACACTGCTCATCGGGCCACGCTCCAGCGCTTCTCCAGGCTCCGCTGGATGAGAGAAAGGACGGCGACGAGGATGATGAAGCCCAGGGCGACCCACAGCAGGCCGATCAACTGGTTGTCACCTCGCTCCGAGAGGTACGACCGGATCGCCCCGGCCTCGGCGACCGAGAAGCCCGCGGCGATCGTGGTGTTCTTCAGCAACGCGATCAGGGTGCTGATCAGCGGCGGCGCCACGGAGCGCAGCGCCTGCGGCAGGACGATCTGGCCGAGGATCTGACCGAACGTCAGTCCCAGCGCGCGCCCGGCCTCGGCCTGGCCGACCGGGACCGTGTTGATACCGGACCGGACGACCTCGCAGATGAACGCCGAGGTGTACACGATCAGCGCGACGACCGCGGCGGTGAAGAAGCTGAGCTTGACGATTTCGAGCAGGGGGTACGCGAACACGAAGAACGCGAACACCAGCGTCAGCGGGGTGTTGCGGATGAGGGTCACATAGGTCGTTCCCGCCGCGCGGAACGCCAGGACCGGACTCACCCGCAGCATCGCCAGGATCGTGCCGAGGATCAGGCTGCCGACCGCCGACCAGAGGAACAGTTCGATCGTGGTGAGGAAGAACGGACCGTAGAGATCCAGGTTGTCGAGCAGGACGTTCATGGAGCCTTTCCCCGCTGCCGTCGACTGGAGGTGGGTGTGGAGCGGCCGGTGAACCCGTCACGGGTCCACCGGCCGCTGGTTACATCAGTACTTCTGCAGGGTGGGCTTCTGCGCCGCCGAACCCGACTTGCCGAGGGTGGCGTCGTAGATCTTCTGCCAGGTGCCGTCGTCCAGCGCCTTCTGCAGGGTGTCGTTGATCTTGTCGCGAAGGACCTTGTCGTCCTTCTTCAGACCGATGCCGTACGGCTCCTTCGAGAAGGTCTTGCCGACGACCTTGAAGCTGTCGGAGTCCTCCGAAGCGAAGCCCTTCAGGATCGCGTCGTCGGTGGTGACCGCGTCGACCTCCTTGGTGCTGAGCTTCTCGACGCACTGCGAGTACTTCTGGAACTCGACGATGTTGCCGGGCTCGGTCAGGTTCTGCTCGCGGACGCGCTGGATCGGGGTCGAGCCGGTGACCGAGCAGACCTTCTTGCCCTTCAAGGTCTCCGGGCCGGTGATCGTCGTCTCGTCCTTACGCACCAGCAGGTCCTGGCCGGCCTCGAAGTACGGGCCGGCGAAGGAGATCTGCGCCTTGCGCTTGTCGTTGATCGTGTAGGTGCCGACGTAGTAGTCGACGTCGCCGTTCACGATGGCCTGCTCACGGGCACCCGAGTCGACCGTCTTGAAGGTGATCTTGTCTTCGCCGAAGCCGAGGCTCGCGGCGACGAGCTTCGCGATTTCGATGTCGAAACCGGTGAACTTGCCGCTCGTCGGGTCCTTCTTGCCCAGACCAGGCTGGTCGTCCTTGGCGCCAAGGGTCAGCTTGCCCGCGGCCTTGATCTTCGCGAAGACCGGGGAGCCCGCGAGGTCGACGTTCGACGCCACCGTGTACTGGGGCAGCTGGGCACCGGCGTTCGCGCCTTCGGAGCTGCCGCCCGGCGAGCTGGGCGTGCCTTCCTTGCCACAAGCGGTCAGTGCGAGACTGCCGACGAGCAGACCCACCGCAAGGGTGCGGATCCTCATGTGAACCTCTCCTGTTTCTTCCGTGATGCGGCACGAGCCCGCGCCGCGGAAACGCTTAGTGGGTCAGGATCTTGCCGAGGAAGTCCTTGGCGCGATCCGTCTTCGGCTTGGTGAAGAAGTCGTCCGGGGTGGAGTCCTCGACGATCTCGCCGTCGGACATGAACACCACCCGGTTCGCCGCGCGCCGCGCGAAGCCCATCTCGTGGGTGACGACGAGCATCGTCATCCCGTCCTTGGCGAGCGTGGTCATCACGTCGAGGACCTCTTGGACCATCTCCGGGTCCAGCGCCGAGGTCGGCTCGTCGAACAGCATCACCTTGGGGCGCATGGCCAGCGCGCGGGCGATCGCCACACGCTGCTGCTGCCCGCCGGAAAGCTGGGCGGGGTACTTGTCGGCCTGGTTGGCGATGCCGACACGTTCGAGCAGGTCCATCGCGGTCTTGCGGGCTTCGGCCGAGTTGACCTTGCGGACCTTCATCGGCGCGAGCATGACGTTCTCGACGATCGTCTTGTGCGCGAACAGGTTGAACGACTGGAACACCATGCCGACGTCGGCGCGCAGCGCGGCCAGCGCCTTCCCTTCGGCGGGCAGCGGAACACCGTCCACCGCGATCTCGCCGGAGTTGATGGGTTCCAGCCGGTTGATCGCCCGGCACAGCGTCGACTTGCCAGACCCGGACGGCCCGAGCACGACCACGACCTGCCCACGCGGCACCTCGAGGTTGATCTCCTTGAGCACGTGCAGGTCGCCGAAGTACTTGTTCACGGCGGCCGCCTTGATCATCGGCGCCGCCACCTCCGCGGTCATCTGGCCTCCAGGAGCGTTCGTTTGCAGGGGACTGCGGGGTCAGGCACCACGCGATGGCGGAAACCTACTCCCGTCGGACCGCTTGTAAAGACGGCTTGACCAATACTTAGGGTTTCAAGTCCGTATCGTTCTCAAGCCACCGGACGGCCCGATCCGCCGCCGTCCGGCGCTGATCAGCCTAGACAAGCCGGGGGTATCCCGTAACCGGGGTCACACAAGATCTGTGACGCATCGTGACCATTACCGCGTGCAGCGGGTCCCTCACAGGGCCATCCGGCCCAGCGGTACGGGCAGCGCGAGTGGTGACTCACCCCATAGAGTCGTTCCTCAAGTCGTCGCGGTGCGGGGACGGCGTGAAAGGGAAACACGGGTGCGGGTACTGCTGGTGGAGGACGACGACCGGGTCGCGGGTGCCTTGACGCCCGCGCTGACCCGGCGCGGCCTGACGATCAAACGCCTGGCCTCCGGCGCCGGGGTGCTCGATCTGGTGCACGAGGTCGACGTCGTGCTGCTCGACCTGGGGCTCCCCGATATCGACGGGATCGTGCTGTGCCGCCGGATCCGCGCGGTCAGCGACGTCGCGGTGATCGTCGTTTCGGCGCGGGGCGAGGTCGACGACCGGATCCAGGGCCTGCGGTCCGGCGCCGACGACTATCTGGTGAAGCCCTACGACGTCGACGAGCTGGTCGCCCGCGTCGAGGCCGTGCGCCGTCGCCGCGGGGAGCGGCCCGCCGCGCCCGAACCGGCGGGCGTCATCCGGGCGGGTGATGTCTCCGTCGATATCGGGCGCCATGAGGTGCAGGTCGACGGACAGCCGGTTTCGTTGTCCCGCAAGGAATTCCAGGTGCTCGCGCTGGTGGTCACCGCCCGTGGCGCGGTCTGCGCCCGTGACCACGTGCTGAACGAGGTCTGGGGCCATCGTGGTCCCGCGGAGAGCCGGTCGCTCGACGTCCACGTCGCCACCCTGCGGACCAAACTCGGCAGGCCCGCGCTGATCGAGACCGTCCGCGGCGTCGGGTACCGCCTCGGCGGCGCCTACGGCCCGGCCGAGGAGGGCTGAGCCGGTGCGCGTCCGGCTCCAGGCGATCGTGCTGACGCTGGTCGCGGCGCTCGTGTTCGGCCTCGGCATCCCGCTCTCGCTCAGCGTGGCGGCCAGTGCGCAGCTCGACCTCTTCCTCGACCGGCTCACCGACACCTCCCGGTTCGCGTCGCTGGCCCAGCGCCCGCTGGTGGAGAACCGGCCGGACCTGATCGAGGACGAACTCCGCCGCTACACCGAGGTCTACGGGGTGCCGGTGGCGATCGTCGACCAGGACGGCGAATCCGTCGCCGGAGGGCCGGGCGAGACGGCCGGGATCGACCTCAAGGACCCCGTCATCGCCTCGCATCTGCAGCAGGCGCTGGCCGGGCGGCGTTCGGAACCCGGTCCGCTGCTGCTGCCGTGGTCCACCGAGCCGCTGGTGCTGGCCGAGCCGATCCTGATCGACGGCGAGGTGCGGGGCGCGGTGATCACCGTCTCCTCGACGGACAAGGCCCGCACCGCGCTGCTGTGGTGGTGGCTGCTCATCGCGGCGGGCGCGGTGCTGGCGTTCGGGCTCGCGTTGCTGGTCGCGGTGCCGGTGGTGCGCTGGATCCTGCGCCCGGTCCGCCGGCTGGACGATGCCACCGGCGAACTGGTCGCCTCCGTGGTCAGCGGCCGCGAGGTCAAACGGGTGGGGGAGACGGGCGGTCCGCCGGAACTGCGGCAGCTCGAACGCTCCTTCGACCGGATGGCCGCCAGCGTCGACGAGGCTCTCTCCGCGCAGCGCGCGTTCGTCGCCGACGCCTCCCACCAGCTGCGGAACCCGTTGACCGCGTTGAAGATCCGGCTCGGCAACCTCGACGGGCACGTCGACGACGACCTGGCCGCGGCCGATCTCGAAGCCGCCCTCGTCGATGCGCGACGGCTCAACCAGATCCTCGACGAGCTCCTTTCGCTGGCCAGGGCCGAATCCTCGGGCGGCGAACTGGTGCCGGTCGGCCTCGACGAGATGGTGGGCGCACGGGTCGCCGACTGGACCGTCGTCGGCGCGGCACGCGACATCACCCTGGTCGCGTCCGGGCTGGGCGGCGGGCTGAGGGTGCTCACGCCTGCGCGCGGCCTCGAAGTGGTCCTCGACGCGCTGCTGGACAACGCGCTCAAGTTCACCGAGCCGGGGACCGAGGTGCGGGTCGACGTCACCACCGCGGACGGGAAGGTGGACATCGCCGTCCGCGACCACGGCCCCGGCCTGCGCGACGACGAACTGGACCGCGCGGCGGACCGGTTCTGGCGCAGTACCGCGCATCAGAACGTGCCCGGCTCCGGCCTCGGCCTGGCGATCGTCACCGAGATCCTGGCCAGATCGGACGGTTCGCTGCGGCTCGGTTCACCCGAAGGCGGCGGTCTGCAGGTGACGGTGACCCTGCCCTTGAACGGTGCTAGTCCTTGAGTGACCGGAAGTAGCGCAGCGCCCCCGGATGCAGCGGCAGGGGAGCGGTCTCGATGGCGGGGTGGACGTCGATCGACAACGCCGCGCCCGCCGCCTTGACCAGCTGGTCCCGCGCGTCGAACAGCCCGCGTACCAGCGCCTCGGCGACGTCGTCCCGCATCGACGTGGGCACCACCAGGAAGTTCGGCAGCACGAGCGTGGTCACCGGCGAGGGCAGGTTGTAGGCGGTCACCGGGATGGTCGCGGTCCGGTACACCGGGCTGGTGGCGCGTAGCGCGTCCGCGAGGTCGGTGATGTCGAGCAGCCGCAGGCCGACCGTGTGCACCTTCTCGGTGATCGACGGCGTCGGCAGGCCACCCGACCAGATGACGGCGTCGATCTGCCGGTTCTCCAGCGCGGGCAGCGCCTCGGGAAGGCCCAGGTTGCGCCGGTCGATCGCGCCGGTCAGCCCGGACGCCTTCAGCAGCTGCTTCGACAGGAACTCGACCCCCGAGTCCGGCGAGCCGATCGCGACCTTGCGGCCGCGCAACTGCGCGAACGACTTGATCGACGAGTCGGCCCGCACGATGACGTGCAGGTAGTCGTCGTGCACGCGGGCCAGCGCGGCCAGGCCGGCGCTCTTGTCGGCGGCGGCGACGTCGGCGGCCACGAACGCGACGTCGGCCTTCCCCGCGCGCACCCGGTCGACGTTGTCCGGGGAGCCGTGCGTCTCCTGGATCTCGGGCCGCTCGGTGTCCAGCTGAGCGGCCCACGCGTCGGCCAGCGCCTCGGCCAGTTTGTCGTAGACGCCGCCGTTGAGCCCCGCCGCGATCCGCACCTTCGTCCCGGACAGATCGGGTCCGCACCCGGTGACCAGGGCACAGACCACGGCGATCACCGCCGCCAGCACCCCTGGTCTCCTCATGAGGGTCGATCGTGCCATGGAACCCCGCCCGCGTACCCTCGAAGGCGAGATGAGCGCGCGCACTTACCAGATCCGCACCTTCGGCTGCCAGATGAACGTGCATGACTCCGAACGTCTTGCCGGGCAGCTCGAGGACGCCGGCTACGTTCCGGGTGACGGCGAGGCCACACCCGACCTGATCGTGTTCAACACCTGCGCGGTGCGGGAGAACGCGGACAACAAGCTGTACGGCACCCTCGGTCATCTGCGCCCGCAGAAGACCGCGAAGCCGGACATGCAGATCGCCGTCGGGGGCTGCCTCGCGCAGAAGGACCGCGGCGAGATCGTCAAGCGCGCGCCCTGGGTGGACGTCGTCTTCGGCACGCACAACATCGGCTCGCTGCCGACGCTGCTGGAGCGCGCGCGGCACAACGCCGAGGCCGAGGTCGAGATCCTCGAATCGCTCGAGACCTTCCCTTCGACGCTCCCGGCGAAGCGCGACTCGGCGTACGCGGGCTGGGTGTCGATTTCGGTGGGCTGCAACAACACCTGCACGTTCTGCATCGTCCCGGCGCTGCGCGGCAAGGAACGCGACCGCCGTCCCGGCGAGATCCTGGCCGAGGTCGAGGCGCTCGTCGCCGAAGGCGTGCTGGAAGTGACCCTGCTCGGCCAGAACGTGAACTCCTACGGCGTCGAATTCGGCGACCGGCTCGCGTTCGGGAAGCTGCTGCGCGCCTGCGGTTCGGTGGACGGGCTGGAGCGGGTCCGGTTCACCTCGCCGCATCCGGCGGCGTTCACCGAGGACGTCATCGACGCGATGGCCGAGACGCCGAACGTGTGCCACCAGCTGCACATGCCGCTGCAGTCCGGTTCGGACCGGGTGCTGCGCGAGATGAAGCGGTCCTACCGTTCGGCGCGGTACCTCAAGCTCCTCGACCGCGTGCGCGAGTCCATGCCCGACGCCGCGATCACCACCGACATCATCGTCGGTTTCCCCGGCGAGACCGAGGAAGACTTCCAGGCGACGCTCGACGTCGTCGCGCAGGCGCGGTTCTCCAGCGCGTTCACCTTCCAGTACTCGATCCGGCCGGGCACGCCCGCCGCCGAGATGGACGGGCAGCTGCCGAAGGAGGTCGTGCAGGAGCGCTACGAGCGGCTCGTGAAACTGCAGAACGACATCTCCTGGGACGAGAACAAGAAGATCGTCGGACGGCGGGTCGAGCTGCTGGTGGCCTCCGGCGAGGGCCGCAAGGACACCGAGACGCAGCGCATGAGCGGCCGCGCCCGTGACGGCAGGCTCGTCCACTTCACGCCGACGGGGCCGCTCGTGGACCGCCTGGTGCGGCCGGGCGACGTCGTCGAGACCGTGGTGACCTACGGCGCGCCGCACCACCTCGTCGCCGACGGTGACCTGCTGTCGCACCGCCGCACCAAGGCGGGGGACAACTCCGAGGCCGGGCTGCGGCCGAAGACCAACGGCGTGACGCTGGGCCTGCCGGGCTTCGGCGCCCCGGCCGTCACGCCGGAACCGGTGAGCGGGTGTGCACTGTGACCGAACCGAAGATCGACGAACTCGCCGCCGAGATCGACGAGGTCGGTGAGCGCGCGGCCAAGACGATCGAGCTGGGCAGGCGCGGGTTCTCCATCGCCGTGCTGGTGTTCGTGCTGCTGATCGCTCAGCTGCTGCCCTGGGTCGGCGAGCACGCCGGCTGGGAGGTGCTGCTCGGCCGGGGCGGCGGGATCCCGCAGCTGTTCGCCGCGACCTCCACCGGGATCGGGGTCTTCGTCGGCGCCGTCGCGCTGGTGACCCGGCGCTGGTGGCTGGCCTGGGTCTGCGCCGCGGGCGGCTGGTTCGCCTCCGTCGACGGGATGCTCGCGATCTGGTCCCAGCAGTCCTCGCACGCGACCGGCGCGGCCGGTGGCGGTCCGGGCTTCGGGCTGATCGTCGCCTGGATCGCCACCGTCGCGCTGGCCATCTACTGGATGCGTGCGGCCTTCTCCCGCAGCTAGCCGACCCGCAGGGTGAGGTTGCTGGACGTGTACGCGCTCGCGTAGAGCGTGGTTTCGGGGTGGTAGGCCCGCAGCGTGATCACCGCGCTGAAGGAGAAGCTCAGCTTCAGCGAGAACGTCGAGTTGGGCCGGCAGGTCGTGTCGGCGATGTTCACCCACACGCTGCCCTGAAGCTGCTGCACGATGATCGCTTCGAGGCTGTCGGCCGCGTCGCCGCCTTCTTGAGCCTGCAGAGTCCCCTTGAGGGTGACCTTTTCGTTGACCTTCGCCTGCTTCTTGCTGAGCGAGGCGTCGAGTTTGACCTTCTTCTTGCCCGCTTCGGCAGAGACCGGGGCCGGTGCCGGGGCGGCCGTCGCCGACGCGGCCGGGGCGAGCCCGGCCACCAGAGCACAACTGATCGCCAGGGCGGCGAACGCCCGGCGTACTGGGGGAATCAGTGTCTGGTTCATGATCGAAGTCGACCACGGTTGAGCGCGGAGAGCGCCCGAATACGCACGAAGGTGCTAGGCGTCCCTCCACAGTGGAGTGACGCGCGCGCCCGCCCCCGAACGCCATGAAAGGTCCTTTCCTTGCGAAATTTGCAAGGAAAGGACCTTTCATGGCACTACAGGACGCCGAAGACCTACCGGTCCGCGATGGCCGCTTCCGCCGCCTCGAGCCACTCACGCCACTGCGCGGCCTGCTCGTCCGCCTTTTTCGCGCGCCGCTCGTCGCCCGCCGCACGGGCCTTGGCCGCCTGCGACTCGAACTGCTCGACCCGCTCGCGGAACTGCGCCGCCCTGGCCTGCGCCTCCGGGTCGGTCCGCCGCCACTTGCTGTCCTCGGCCGACTTGATCGCGTCCTGCACGGCCTTCAGGCGCCCGTCCAGCTCACGGATGCGCTCGCGCGGGACCTTGCCGATCTCGTCCCACTGGTCCTGGATGCGGCGCATGTGCTGCTTCGCCGCCTCCAGGTTCGCGGCGGGGTCGATCTTCTCGGCCTCGACGAGGAGTTCTTCCTTCTGCTGCGCGTTGGTCGCGAACTCGGCGTCCCGCTCGGAGAACACCGCGGACCGCCGGGCGAAGAACTTGTCCTGCGCGGCGCGGAACCGCTGCCAGAGCGCCTCGTCGCTGTCCTTGGGGGCGCGGCCGGCGGCCTTCCACTCGGTCATCAGGTCCTTGTAGCGACCCGCCGTCTCGCCCCAGTCCGACGACTCCGAGAGCGATTCGGCCTCGGCGATCAGCTCTTCCTTGCGGTGCTTGGCTCCCGCGCGCTGCTTGTCGAGCTCGGCGAAATGCGAGCCGCGGCGGCGGTTGAACGCCTCACGGGCCTTGGAGAACCGCTTCCACAGCTCGTCGTCGGTCTTGCGGTCGACGCCCTTGACGGTCTTCCACTCGTCCAGGATCGCGCGCAGACGGTCGCCCGCGGCCTTCCACTGGGTCGACTCGGCGGCGAGCTTCTCGGCCTCGTCGGCGAGGGCCTGCTTGCGGACGACGGCGGCCGCGCGGGCCTCCTCGCGCTCCTGCTTGGCCGAGGCCAGCGCCTTCTCGGCGTGGGCGATGACCTGCTCGATGCGGCCGTTCAGGGCGGCGATGTCGCCGACGACGGCGGCTTCGGCGAGGCCGTCACGCAGCTGTGTCGCCGTCGCCAGCGCGTGCTTGGGGTCGCCGGCGCCGGACTCCAGCCGGGTCTCCAGCAGTTCGACCTCGGTGCGCAGGTCGTCGAAGCGGCGCGCGTAGTGGAGCAGACCCTCGTCCGGGCTCCCGGCCTGCCAGACACCGACCGCGCGCTCGCCGTCGGCCGTGGTGACGTAGACCGTTCCTTCTTCGTCGACCCTGCCCCAAGCGGACGGGCTGGGCTCGGCGGGCGGCACGGGGGGTGCGGGATGCCCGCCACCGAGCGCGTGCGGTACCGGGTGCGGTGCCGGGGTACCGGTGGACGTGTTCTCCTGGGCCATCGCAGGCTCCTTATCGCCTGTACGCCCGCTGGCGCGGGCGCCCCGCCTAGCGGCGGGGCCGGGTAATGCGTTGCCGTCTTGCTTCGGGGGCATCAACCCCTTGCGGCATTCAAGCAGCTCAGCGTCCACCGTGGAACCGGATGAACCACCAGAGGGCAGTGATCCTACTTCCGGAGGACCCTCCGTGTCGGTCGGTTGCGGGTGGTAGGTGGCGGGGAAGGTAACGTCGGCGGCCGTGATCCGCCGTGTCGCCGTGCTCCCGCAACCCCCGCTGCTCATCCCCGAACTGGCCGCCGGAGCGGCGGACGAGTGCGCCGAGCTGCGCGAAGCCTGCCTCGCCGCGGCGAGGCGCCTGACCAGTGCTTCGCCGGACTGGGTCGTCATCGGCGCGGCCACCGGCGCCCCCGAGGTGCCGGAACACGCGAGCGGGTCGTTCCGCGGTTTCGGCGTCGACCTCGGCGTCTCACTCAGCCGGGTGACGGCCCCCGAAACCGAGCTGCCGTTGCCCGCGCTCATCGCCGGCTGGCTTCGCGAGCAAGGCGGCGCGTCATCGGTCCGCGTCCATCTCGTGGATCCCGCCACCCCCTCCGGCCAGTGCGAACAGTTCGCCCAAGTGGTGGGCGACCACCCCGCCGTGCTCGTGCTCGGCGACGGTTCGAGCAGGCACGGCCCCCGTTCCCCCGGAGGTGAGGACGCGCGCGCCGAGGGTTTCGACGCCGGGGTCCGCGACGCCCTGGCCAAGGCCGACACGGGAGCACTGGCCGCGCTCGACCCAGCCTTGGCCGCCGAACTCGGGGCCGGTGGCCGCGCGCCCTGGCAGGTCCTCGCCGGTCTGGCGGACGGGGACTGGACCGCCGAGGTCCTCTACTCGGCCGCGCCGTTCGGCGTCGGCTACCACGTCGCGGTCTGGGAACGCGCGTGATCCGGCCGGTCGCGGTTGTCGGGCCCACGGCGACCGGGAAGACCGCGCTGGCGGTCGAACTCGCCCTCACCCTCGGGGGTGAGGTGGTCAACGCGGACGCGTTGCAGCTCTACCGGGGGATGGACATCGGGACGGCCAAGGCGACCGTCGAGGAGCGGCGAGGCGTGCCGCATCACCTGCTCGACGTCCTCGACGTCACCGAGACCGCCTCCGTCGCCGCGTACCAGCGCGATGCGCGTCAGCGCGTCGAGGAACTCCTCGACGCCGGTCGCGTGCCGATCCTCACCGGCGGGTCCGGTCTGTACGTCCAAGCCGTGCTCGACGATCTCAAGTTCCCGGGTACCGATCCGGACGTGCGCGCCCGGCTGACCGCCGAGACCGACGAAATCGGCGTCGCCGCGATGCACGCCCGGCTCACGGAACTGGACCCCGTCGCCGCCACGGCCATCCTGCCGACCAACGGCCGCCGGATCGTGCGCGCGCTGGAGGTCATCGAGATCACCGGCGAACCGTTCTCGGCGAACCTGCCGAAACCGGGGCCCGCGCGCTACGACACCGTCCTGATCGGCATCGACCGCGATCCGGCGGAACTCGACACCCGCGTCGACCGCCGCGTGGAGCTCATGTTCGAAGGCGGACTCGTCGACGAGGTCCGGACGTTGCTGGGCCAAGGACTCCGTGACGGGCTCACCGCGTCGAGGGCGCTGGGCTACCAACAGGTGATCGCCGCGCTCGACGGCGACGGCGACTTCCCGGCCGCGTCGGCGGCCACCGCACAGGCCACCCGGAGGTTCGTGCGGAGACAACGTTCCTGGTTCCGGCGGGACAAGCGCATCCGGTGGTTCGACGGCGGTTCGGAGCGGCTGGCCGAGCGCGTCCTCGAAGCGGTGGCCCAGTAATCTTGGGGCCATGGGCGGCATCGAATTCCTCAAGGGACACGGCACACAGAACGATTTCGTGCTGCTTCCCGACCCTGACGGCCGCCTCGAGCTGACCGAAGCGCGGGTGGCCGCGTTGTGCGACCGCCGGCGCGGTCTCGGTGCCGACGGTGTGCTGCGCATCGTGCGCTCGGCGGCGCTGGGCGTGGAGGCTGAAGGTTCGGCGGGCGAATGGTTCATGGACTACCGCAACGCCGACGGATCCATCGCGGAGATGTGCGGCAACGGCGTCCGGGTCTTCGTCCGTCACCTCGTCGATTCCGGGCTCGTTTCCGAACGCGAGTTCGTCATCGGCACCCGCGCCGGCGACCGGCCGGTGCGGATGCACGCCGACGGCTCGGTGACCGTGCAGATGGGACCGGCGGCGATCACCGGCACCTCGGTCACCGTGGTCGCGGGCAAGCCGTTCTCCGGGGTCGCGGTGAACGTCGGCAACCCGCACCTGGTGTCGGTCGTCGACGACGACGTCGACGTGCTCGATCTGCGCGACCAGCCCGATTTCGACTCCGACGTGTTCCCCGACGGCGTGAACCTCGAGTTCATCAACCTGCTGGGCGACGACGCGCTGAAGATGCGCGTCCACGAACGAGGCGTCGGCGAGACGCGGTCCTGCGGCACCGGCACGGTCGCCGCGGTCGCCGCCGCCCTGCACCTCGCGGGCACCGACGCCGGTGAGGCGACCGTCGACATCCCCGGCGGCCGCGTGGTGGTCGAGATCCGCCGCGGCGGATCCACGCTGACCGGCCCGGCGGAGATCGTCGCCCGCGGGGAACTCGACGAAGCCTGGTGGGCGGGGCTCGGTTAGCCGACCGCGATCGGCTCCTTGGGAAGGTCGCGAAGCTTCCGGATCGGGGAGAAGACCACCCACAGCACCGCGGCCGACTCTCCGATCGCGACGAACCAGAGCGTCCCCCGGATCCCGATCGCCTCACCCAGCACGCCGCCGATCAGCCCGCCCAGCGGCAGCATCCCCCACACCACGAAACGCACACTGGCGTTCATGCGGCCGAGCAGCCGGTCCGGGCAGACGGCCTGCCGGTAGGACACCTGCGCGACGTTGTAGACGATGATCCCGAACCCCGCGATCGCCAGCGCCGCGGGGAACAGCACGATCCGCCAGCCCGGCGCGGCGAGCGGCAGCAGCAGCTGGAACGGCCACGTCAGCAGCGGGACGAACCAGATCGACCGCGCCTGCCCGATCCGCCGGGTGATGCGCCCGGCCAGGATCGCCCCGATGATCCCGCCCACGCCGCCGGTCGCGAGGACGACACCGACGACCGCCGGTGACAGGCCCAGTTCCCGGTTCAGGAACAGGATCTCCACCGCGGTGAAGGCGCCGTTGAACAGGTTCGCGGTCGCGGTGCAGGCGACGATCGAGCGCAGGGCGGCGTCGGTGAAGACGAATCGCAGTCCCTCGGCGATCTGGGGGAGGAGCTTCGCCTCTTCGTGTTGCTCGGGCACCTCTTCGACGGTGCGGATCCGCAGCAGGCACAGCGCCGAGGTCAGGAAACCCACCCCGGTCATCAGCACGGCGTTGGCCGCGCCCGCCAGCTGCACGAGCCCGCCGCCGATGCCCGGGCCGGTCAGGAACGCGACCGACTGGCTCGCCTGGAGTTTCGCGTTGCCCTCGAGGAGATGCTCGCGGCCGACCAGTGACGGCAGATACGACTGGTAGGCGACGTCGAAGAACACCGTCGCGACGCCGACGAGCGTGGCGACGATGATCAGCTGCGTCAGCGACAGGACTCCCGCCCACCACGCGAGTGGAACGGTGAACAGCAACGCCGCGCGGACGAAGTCGGCTCGCAGCATCAAGACCCGGCGGCGCATCCGGTCGACCCACACCCCGGCCGGCAGCCCGATGATCAGGAACGCGATGGTCTCGGCCGCGGTCAGCAGCCCCATCTGGAACGGTGTCGCGGCCAGCACGGTGGCCGCGAGCAGGGGAATCACGGTGTGACCGGCGAAAGCACCCACCTGGCTGGCCGTGTCACCCGCCCAGAGCCGCCGGAAGTCCGCGTGGAAGAAGAGGGAGTCTCTGCGCACGACGCCACCTTGGCGCGAGTGATTGGAAACTGTCAATCACTAATCGCTCTAGGCTGTCCCGGTGCCCACTCCACGACGCGCCGCCACCGAGGCCGAGATCGCCGCGATGGCCTCCGGAATAAGGCTGCGCATCATCCGGTTGACCTACTCCGAGGCGCTGACCAACAAGGAGCTCGCCGAACGGCTCGATCGCGATCCGGCGACGACGCTGCACCACGTGCGCAAGCTCGTCGACACCGGATTCCTCGAAGCGCTTCCGCCACGACGCGGCACGCGCGGTGCGAAAGAAATTCCGTATCGCTCGACCGGGTTGTCATGGCATCTTGATTCCCGCGACAGGGGGATCGATCAGGCGATCTTCGAGGCTTATCTGGCCGAGATCGCCGACGTGGGATTCGACGAGGTGCAGCAGACGCGCCTGGTCGTCCAGGTGCCGGACGAGCAGATCACCGAGTTCGAAACACGGCTGATGGAACTCGTCGACGACTTCATGTCCCGGCCGGTCGACCCGGAAGCGAAACGCACGGCCATCTACCTGTCGAAGTATCCCAGCAGGTAATGAATTCGGTCCCGCCGCCGAAACGTGGGACCATGGAGGCACGATGACGGAACTGACACACAACGATCTGAACGACATGGACCCTTCGACCGGCGAACTGGAGCTCGAGGACCGCGCCTCGCTCCGCCGGGTAGCGGGCCTGTCCACCGAACTCGCGGATGTCACCGAGGTCGAATACCGGCAGTTGCGCCTGGAGCGCGTCGTTCTGGTCGGTGTGTGGACCGAGGGCAGCGCCCTCCAGTCCGAGGCCTCGCTCGCCGAACTCGCGCGGCTCGCCGAAACGGCGGGCTCCGAGGTGCTGGAAGGCCTGGTGCAGCGGCGGATCCGCCCGGATCCCGCCACCTACATCGGCTCGGGCAAGGTCAAGGAACTGCGGGACATCGTGATGGCCACCGGTGCTGACACGGTGATCTGCGACGGTGAGCTCTCGCCCGGCCAGCTGCGTCAGCTGGAGGAGAAGGTCAAGGTGAAGGTCATCGACCGCACCGCCCTGATCCTCGACATCTTCGCGCAGCACGCCCGCTCCAAGGAGGGCAAGGCACAGGTCGAGCTGGCCCAGCTGCAGTACCTGATCCCGCGGCTTCGCGGGTGGGGTGCGGCGCTGTCCCGGCAGGCCGGTGGCCGCGCGGGTGGCGCCAACGGTGGTGTGGGTCTGCGTGGTCCCGGTGAGACGAAGCTCGAAACCGACCGGCGGCGGATCAACAAGCGCGTGGCCAAGCTGCGTCGCGAGATCGCCGCGATGGACACCATCCGCGAGACCAAACGCGGTCGCCGGGTGGCCAACGAGGTGCCGAGCGTCGCGATCGTCGGCTACACCAACGCCGGCAAGTCGAGCCTGCTCAACGCGCTGACCGGCGCCGGGGTGCTCGTCGAGGACGCGCTGTTCGCCACGCTGGATCCGACGACCCGGCGGGCGCAGACCCCCGACGGCCGCACCTACACGCTGACCGACACCGTCGGTTTCGTCCGGCACCTGCCGCACCAGCTGGTGGACGCGTTCCGGTCGACGCTGGAGGAGGCGGCGAGCGCCGACCTGCTCGTGCACGTCGTCGACGGCGCCGACCCGACGCCGGAGGAGCAGGTCAACGCGGTGCGCGAAGTGCTCGCCGAGATCACGAAGCGCCGTTCCGAGCCGCTCCCGCCGGAGCTGCTGGTGATCAACAAGGCCGACGCCGCCGACGAGGTGTCGCTGGCCCGGTTGCGGCACCAGCTGGCCGGTTCGGTGCAGGTGTCGGCGCGGACCGGCACCGGGATCACGGAGCTGGCCGAGGTGATCGCGGAGCGGCTGCCGAGGCCGGAGGTCGTGGTCGAGGTGCTGATCCCGTACTCGCGGGGCGAGCTCGTCTCCCGTGCCCACGCCGACGGCGAGGTGCTGGAGGAAGAGCACGTCGAGACCGGTACCCGGCTGGTCGTCCGCGGCAGGCCCGAACTGGCCGCGGCGCTGAGCGACTTCCAGACGGACGGTTCGGCTCTGTAGAGACACAAGTACGTGAAGGCCCCCTTCCTTGCGCTAGACGCAGTGAAGGGGGCCTTCACGTACCCAGGGCGTTGGGGCACCGCGGCCGGTCGCTGAAAGTGGCCTTCGCGACATTCCGCCCCATCTCGGCGTCCGCACCGAACTGCGCGCCGTCCCGGACGTCTCCGTAGTGTGGGGCTTCAGGGGTTCCACGGTACGGAGGTGGATGTGCGGGGGATTGTCGCGGCGACGGTCGTGCTGGCGGCGTTCATCGGCGGGACGGCTCCCGCCCTGGCGCAGGAGGTCCCGGCACCGCAGCCGGTGTGCAAGAACAGCGACTCCCGGCTCAGCGAGCTTTCCGGGCTGGTTTCCGACGGTGAGCACCTGTACGCCCTCAACGACGGCGGGACCAAGACGCAGGTCTTCGTCCTCGGCCGCGACTGCAAGGTCCAGAAGGTCATTTCGGCGCCCACGGACCCGTACGACCCCGAAGACCTCGCCCGTACCGCGGACGGCACCTTCTGGCTTTCCGATACCGGTGACAACCGCAAGCGGCGGGACACGGTCGCGCTGATCTCGCTGACGCCGCAAGGCAAAGCGACGCTGCACCGGCTCACGTACCCCGACGGGCAGCACGACGTCGAGGCGCTGATCATGGACCGCTCCGGCACGCCGTACCTGATCACCAAAGACGTCTTCGGCAACGCGAAGGTGTACCGGCCGACGGGGCCGCTCGCCAGTCCCGGGCCGACCCCGCTGGAGAGCGTGGGGTCACTGCAGATCAAGGAGACGTCGACACCCGGCGGACCCGTCGGGTCGATCGGTTCGATGACCGTCACCGGCGCGGCGTCAATGGCCGACGGCTCGGTGGTCGCGTTGCGCACCTACACCGACGCCTATCTCTACGCCGTCACCGACGGAGACCTCAAGAGCGCGCTGCAGCGCGAGCCCGTGCGGGTACCCCTGCCGAACGAGAAGCAGGGGGAGGCGATCGCCTTCGATCCGGACGGGACGCTGCTGTCCGGCGGGGAGGGCGTCGGCGAGCAGATCCGGGCGGTGAAGGGCGCGGCGGCACTCGCCGTGGACGCGGCGAAATCCGAGGGCAGCACGTCGGGCGGGACCTCCGCGGCCGGTGGCACGGGCCAGGGGTCCGACTTCCCGTACGTGCAGGTCGGTATCGCCGCGGTCGTCGTGATCGGCGGCCTTCTCCTGGTCGGCAGGCTGCGCAAGCGGCGTGCTTGACCGAGAAGCGGAAGGGCTGCCGAAGCTGCCGAGCCTGACCCGGGTCGGCTGACCCGGGATCCCGGCGTGCTCCGGCTTGGGGCTACAGCCTGCGAAGAACGGCGACGACCTTGCCGAGGATCGTGGCGTCGTCACCCGGGATGGGCTCGTACGCCTCGTTGTGCGGCATCAGCCAGATGTGGCCGTCCTTGCGCTTGAACGTCTTGACCGTCGCTTCGCCGTCGATCATCGCCGCCACGATCTCGCCCGGGTCCGCCGTGGGCTGCTGGCGCACGACGACCCAGTCGCCATCGGTGATGGCGGCGTCGACCATCGAGTCGCCGGTGACGCTGAGCAGGAACAGCTCACCCTCGCCGACGATCTCCCTCGGCAACGGGAAGACGTCTTCGATCGCCTGCTCCGCCAGCACCGGACCACCGGCCGCGATCCGGCCGACGAGCGGCACGTACGCGGCCTTCGCGGCCGACTGCGGCTGCTCGACGTCGATGCCCATCGGGTTGTCGTCCGTCGTGGCGAGCACACCCACCGCACGCGGGCGGTTCGGGTCGCGTCGCAGATAACCCTTGCGCTGCAGGGCCTGCAACTGGTGCGACACCGACGAAGTGGAGGTCAGCCCGACCGCCTCGCCGATCTCACGCACACTCGGCGGGTAGCCGAACCGGCTCACCCACAGTTTGATCACGTCGAGCACCTGCTGCTGCCGCACGGTCAGGGTCTCGTCCACCTCGTAGACCTCGGGCAAGGCGCGCACCTTGCCCGAGCCCCTAGGCGCGTTCCCCGCCTTGCTCTCCTTAGCCACCGTCTCGCTCCTTCATCTCCTGCGTCGCCTCCCAGTACGTCCGGTCGCCCGGACCGACTTCGCGTGTCTTCGCCGGTGGCGGACGATCTTCCCCGCCCACGGCACCGGCGGCGTCCGCGCAGCAGACGCCCTGGTCAACGACGTTAGCCCGCCGGGACGACGATTTCAAACATCTGTTCGATGGACACGCCGTGTCGCTCGATTTTTGTCGGTGGGAGGTGGTACACATTCGCACGGGCGTTCGATAGAACGCGTGTTCGATCTTGATGCCGGGTCCCGGACCGGCGGCGAGTGCAGCAGGACTGCGAGGAGGTTCCGATGTCGATTCTGGCCGATCGAGGACTGGTGCGGCCCAGTTCCCCCGGGCCCGTTCCGGCAGGGGTGACCCGGCCCGTGCGGGTGGGGCGGGGCAGGCGTGCCGAGCCCTTGCGTCCGCCGACCAGGGCGCGGGTCGTGGCGGGCCGTCGCCCCGGCGTCGCCACCGTCGCCCCGGCGTGCCCGGCGCCGCGGCGGCTCCCGCTCAGGTGGCCGTCGCTCGTCGGGATGGCCTTGCTCGTCGCGGGGATCATCACCGGATTGGGTCTGTTCTTGGCCGGTGTTCCCGGCGCCGCGGTGCCCGAACGGACCACCACGGTGTCCGTTTCCGCGGGCGAGACGCTGACGGAGATCGCGGCGCGATTCGCGCCAGGCAGTGACACTGGCGCGGTCGTCGCCAAGATCAAGGAGCTCAACTCCCTGGAAAACGCCGTCCTCGTGCCCGGGCTGCCGCTCACGGTCCCCGTCGCGGCCGAGGTCGCGGAAGGCGGGAGGTGATCCCGAAGGACGCTCTCACCCGTCGTGGGTGAGCTCCTCATTCGTGTCTGATCGACCCGGCTGTTGCGCTTGCGTGCGTCCGACCAGCGATCTAGTCTCCACCGCTATATGTAGTAGTTACATGGCTGTAGTTGGTCCATAGCTTGGGGTAGACTCGGTACCAGTTGTCCACAGCTGGCCGGTGTTCACCCACCGGATGTCCACAGATCGATCCACATGTCGATCTTCTCCGTCGTTGCGTGGCGACGGGGGCGGGCGTCCACTCGGGACCGGCCGGCGCGGAGGGGAAGGTGATCGGCGGATGAGGTGCCCGTTCTGCCGGCATGCGGACTCTCGGGTCGTCGACTCCCGAGAGGTGGATGAGGGTCAGGCGATCCGGCGGAGGCGCTCCTGCGCCGCTTGCGGCCGGCGCTTCACCACTTCGGAGACGATGGTGCTCGCCGTCGTCAAACGATCCGGGGTCACCGAGCAGTTCAGCCGGGACAAGGTGGTCCGGGGGGTGCGCCGCGCCTGCCAGGGCAGGCCCGTCGACGACGACGCGTTGCAGCAGCTCGCGCAGCGGGTCGAGGAGTCGATCCGGTCGGCGGGGCTGGCGGAGATCCCGAGTCACGAGGTCGGCCTGGCGATCCTGGGCCCCCTGCGCGAACTCGACGGCGTCGCCTATCTCCGGTTCGCCAGTGTCTACCGCTCCTTCTCCTCGGTCGAGGACTTCGAGAAGGAGATCTCGGACCTCCGCGAGGCCATGGCTGCCACACCGGACGAGAGCGATCAAGACGCGAAAGACGGCTGATGCCGCCTCCCGCGTGGGAGTGAGGGAAAGACCCATGACCGAGACCGTGGGAACAGGCAACCCGGCCACAGCGCGGACGAACGGGAAGAAGAAGCAGGCGGGCGGGCTCACCGTGCGCCGCGTCTTCACCACCGAGGGCGTCCACCCCTACGACCAGGTCACCTGGGAGAACCGGGACGTCGTGATGACGAACTGGCGCGACGGCACGGTCAACTTCGAGCAGCGCGGTGTCGAGTTCCCCGGCTTCTGGTCGGTCAACGCGACGAATATCGTCACGAGCAAGTACTTCCGCGGTGCGGTGGGGACGCCTCAGCGCGAGCAGAGCCTGAAGCAGCTGATCGACCGCGTCGTCCACTCCTACGTCAACGCCGGCCGCGAACACGGTTACTTCGCGAGCCCCGCCGACGCCGAGGTCTTCGAGCACGAGCTGACCTGGATGCTGCTGCACCAGGTGTTCAGCTTCAACTCGCCGGTGTGGTTCAACGTCGGCACGACGTCGAAGCAGCAGGTCAGCGCGTGCTTCATCCTCGCGGTCGACGACACCATGGAGTCGATCCTCAACTGGTACCGCGAAGAGGGCCTGATCTTCAAGGGCGGCTCCGGCGCCGGCCTGAATCTCTCCCGCATCCGGTCCTCGCGCGAGCTGCTGTCCTCCGGTGGCACCGCGTCCGGTCCGGTCTCCTTCATGCGCGGCGCCGACGCGTCCGCGGGCACCATCAAATCCGGCGGCGCCACCCGGCGCGCGGCGAAGATGGTCGTGCTCGACGTCGACCACCCGGACGTCGAGGAGTTCGTGCAGACCAAGGCCCGCGAAGAGGAGAAGATCAAGGTCCTCCGCGACGCCGGGTTCGACATGGACCTGTCCGGTTCGGACATCGCCTCCGTCCAGTACCAGAACGCGAACAACTCGGTCCGCGTGTCCGACGAGTTCATGCAGGCCGTCGAGACCGAGGGCGACTTCGGCCTGCGGTCCCGGACGACCGGCGAGGTCATCGACCGGGTCGACGCGAAGAAGCTGTTCCGCACCATCGCGCAGGCCGCCTGGGAATGCGCCGACCCGGGGCTGCAGTACGACGGCACGATCAACGATTGGCACACCTGCCCCGAATCGGGCCGGATCACCGCGTCCAACCCGTGTTCGGAGTACATGCACCTGGACAACTCCAGCTGCAACCTCGCCTCGCTGAACCTGCTCAAGTTCGCCACCGAGGACGGCGGTTTCGACGCGCCGCTGTTCGCGAAGGCCGTCGAGCTGGTCATCACCGCGATGGACATCTCGATCTGCTTCGCCGACTTCCCGACCGAGGCGATCGGCGACACCACTCGCAAGTTCCGCCAGCTGGGCATCGGCTACGCGAACCTCGGCGCGCTGCTGATGGCGCTCGGCCACGCGTACGACTCCGACGGCGGCCGCGCGCTCGCCGCCGCGATCACGTCGTTGATGACCGGTGTCTCGTACCGGCGTTCCGCGGAACTCGCCGCGGTCGTCGGGCCGTACGAGGGCTACGCGCGCAACGCCGAGGCGCACCAGCGGGTCATGCGCAAGCACGCCGCCGCCAACGAACTCGTGCGGACCTACCACTCGAACGACGCCGCGGTCCGCGCGCTCGCGACCCAGGAATGGAAGCGCGGCATCGAACTGGGCGAGAAGAGCGGCTGGCGCAACGCGCAGGCCTCCGTGCTCGCACCCACCGGCACCATCGGCTTCATGATGGACTGCGACACGACCGGCATCGAGCCGGACTTCTCGCTGGTCAAGTTCAAGAAGCTGGTCGGCGGCGGCTCGATGCAGATCGTCAACCAGACCATCCCGCGCGCGCTGGCCGCGCTCGGTTACCAGGGCGAGCAGATCGAAGCGATCGTCGAGTACATCGCTCAGCATGGTCACGTCGTCGACGCCCCGGGCCTGCGCCAGGAGCACTACGAAGTGTTCGACTGCGCGGTGGGGGAGCGGTCCATCGCGCCGATGGGACACGTCCGGATGATGGCCGCGGTGCAGCCGTTCCTGTCGGGCGCGATCTCCAAGACGGTCAACATGCCGGAGTCGGCGACCGTCGAAGAGGTCGAGGAGATCTACTTCCAGGGCTGGAAGTACGGCCTCAAGGCGCTCGCGATCTACCGCGACAACTGCAAGGTCGGCCAGCCGCTCTCCAGCGGCAAGAAGGAGAAGGCCGAGCCCGAGGCCGAAAAGGTCGTCGAGTACCGGCCGGTCCGCAAGCGCCTGCCGAAGAAGCGCCCGAGCCAGACGGTGTCGTTCACCGTCGGCGGCGCCGAGGGCTACCTGCACGCCGGTTCGTACCCGGACGACGGCCTCGGCGAGATCTTCGTGAAGCTCGGCAAGCAGGGGTCGACCCTTTCGGGCGTGATGGACGCGTTCTCGATGTCGATCTCCGTCGGCCTGCAGCACGGGATCCCGCTGGAGTTCTACGTTTCGAAGTTCTCCAACCTGCGTTTCGAGCCCGCCGGCATGACCGACGACCCGGACATCCGGATCGCCACCAGCGTCATGGACTACCTGTTCCGCAGGCTGGCGCTGGATTACCTGCCGTACGAGAAGCGTTCGCAGCTCGGCATCTTCACCGCCGACGAACGTTCGGCGCAGGTCGAAGCGAGCTACGGCACCGCTCCCGCCGCGGAGCCGGAGAACGTCGACATCGACGCCCTTCGGTCCACTGTGGACTCTTCGTCCGCGGAGCCCGCCAAGGTCGCGCACTCGACGGCGGAACTGGTGGAGTTGAACCTGGGCACCGCTTCCGACGCGCCGCTCTGCATGACCTGCGGCACGAAGATGCGGCCCGCCGGTTCGTGCTACGCCTGTGAAGGGTGCGGAGCGACCTCCGGCTGCAGCTAGGGCAGAGCGAATGTCATGAAAGGGTCGTTCAGGACGATATATGTCCTGAACGACCCTTTCATGACACCGGAGGCGCGTGCGTGACCATCGTTGATCCTTTCGGCACACTCAAGCAGGCGCTTTGGATCTGCGGCGGTCAATGGGCGGGGAAGTCGACCGTCTCCCGCCTGCTCGCCCACCGCCATGGAATCACCGTCTACCACTACGACTTCCACGACGCCCGTGCCCATCAAGATCGCCGCATCGCCTACCGCGTCCGGAACGGTTCGCCTGTCGAGGATCCCGACCCCGAGACCGTCTGGGTCGAGACGACACCCGAACGGATGGCCGCCGACACGATCGCCGGTTTCCCGACCCGATTCGCCTGGGCGCTGGACGATCTGCGCGCGCTGGTGTCCGGGCGCCCGATCCTCGCCGAGGGCTGGGGGCTGCGCCCGGAACTGGTCGCGCCACTCCTGGAATCACCCCGGCGGATGATCGTGCTGGTGCCCACGGACGAGTTCCGCGAGCACCAGCTTCGTGTCCTGCCCCGTGCCGGGGCGGTGACACAGCGGGTCAGTGACCCCGAACGCGCGCAGCGCAACCGGATCGCGCGAGACCGGCTTGTCGCCGAGGACGCCGTGCGGAGTGCGACCGGTCTCGGTATCCGGGTGCTGCGGGTCGACGGCTCGAAAGACGCCGAAGCGATCGCGGACGTCGTCGCCGAGCACTTCGGTCCCTACCTGGCCTGAGCGAGATCCAGGACCAGGACGACCGCGGCCAGCGCGAGCAGGCTGCCGGGGGCGGCGATGTTGCCGAAGACGCGGTGGCGCAGGTGGACGAAGACAGCGCCGATGTAGAACAGCACGAGCCCAGCGGCCGCGGCGGCCCCGAGGTACGGCACGCCGAACAGGCCGAGGATCAGCCCCGCCGCGCCCGCGGCTTTCACCAGGCCCAGGGGCACGATCCAGGACCGAGGTACGTCGACGGCGGCGGAATTCTCGAGAACGAAGGGGGCATAGACGAAATCGGCGATCGCCGCCCCGGCGTTGAGGACGATCGTCACGATGGCCACGATGAGGTATGCGGTGAACATGCCCTGTGGACGAGGCCCGCGCCCGGAACGTGACAGCGGTCAGGAACGCCAGCGGTCGAGCACCGCGTCGATGGCGGGCCGGATGCGGTCGCGGGCGGCCTGGCGTTCCACACCTGCCATGAGGAGGTCGTCGTATTCGGTGTCGAGATGCCGGATCGAGGCGACGACGGCGAGGAAGACCGCTCGTTCGGCCAGTTCCCGTCCGGCGGCGGACCGGCCTACCCGGCCGCTGCCCCGCAGGCCCGCGTGTTCGGCGATGGCGCGTGCTCGGTCCGGCGGGCAGGCGGGGAACATCTCGGTGATCGCGGTGTGGAACCGGGCGGTGAACTCGACGTCTTCGTGGGCGCGGCGTTCCCGATCGCGGCCGCGGCGCCGTTCCCGGATGTCCTCGTCGGCGAGGCATTGCTCCTCGGCGGCGCGCAGTGCCGCTTCTTCGACCAGGATCCCTTGCCGCTCATGGCGTTTCCGCGACCGGTTGAACTTGGTGACGACGGCGGAAAGCCGGCTCGCCTTCTTCGCCCGGCGGGTCAGGGTGGCGTCGCCGGAGGGCAGGAAGACCAGGTGGCCGAGGTCGGCGCAGTCGAGGCAATGCGGCTTTTCGTTCTCCGCGAACCACAGGTCGCCGGTGCCGCCGCAGTCGGCGCACGCCCAATCCCGGAGTGCCACCGACACCATGAGGTCGGGTGCTTTCCGTTGCCTGGCTTCGACTTGCGCGCGTTTCGCTTCGGACAGTCCCGGCATGATCCAGTGCGTCCGGAACAGCGGTTCGAGACCGGAGAGCTCGCCGGAGGTCACCCGGAGGGCGGCCCGGTCCCGGGTCGCGCCGACGTGCTCGATCTCCGAGCCTTCGAGGCCGTTCGCCGCGGCCCAGCGTTGCAGGGCACCGAGAGCGAAGGTCAGCTTCTCCGGTGCTACCGACAGCGCCCCCGTCAGCACGGGGATCCGGCCCCGCTGCCAGGCGTCGATGACGTTCTCCGAGAGCCAGCCGATGCCGGTGAGGATGCCGAGCGCGGTCACCGACTTCTTTTTGGCCAGCAGCTTTTCCGCCGTCTCGACGACGCGTTGTTCCAGTTTCGCTTCACCCTGCATCGCCGGGAATCCTAGCGATCACGCGGTTTCGGTGCGGGCCCGGTACGCCCGGATCTTGGCGCGGTTGCCGCAGCGCTCCATCGAGCACCAGCGACGGTTGCCCGAACGCGAGGTGTCGAAGAACAGCAGATAGCAGTCGCTCGCGGAACATTCGCGGACGCGGCCGGAGCGTTCGCCCGCGACCAGGCCGATGGCGTCGCGGGCGACGGCGCCGAGGAGTTGCTTCCCGGTGACGGGCGGCGCCCAGGCGAGCCGCCGGGTCTCCGGGTCCACGAGCGGCCTCGGGGTGGCTTCGGTCGCGCTGTTCAGCACGGCAAGGTCGTCGGCCGACGGCGCTTCGCCCCGGGCGAGGGCGGGCGCGACGCGGTAGAGCGTGTCCCGCAGTTCCTTCAGCGCGGTGAGTTCGGCGGGCCGGATCCGGACGTCGGTCAGGGGAGCGGTCAGCGCCAGCCGGGAGCCGGTGAACCAGTCGGCGAGGGCGGACGGCGTATGCGCGATCTCGTAGCGCTCGTACGGGCCGGGACCGCCGGTCAGCATGAGTTCGAGGCTGAGGCTGCCCGGGTCGAACCGGTACCGCTCACCCTGGGCGTTGACGAGCACTCTTGTTCCCGGAGTCATGTAACCACTATAGTCGGTTTCAGAAACCAGGTAAGACGGTTACAGCGGAGGCGTGATGATCGGCAAGACGAAGGACGCGGGCTGGGAGATCGGCGTGTCCAAGACGGTGGCGTATCCGCTGGACGAGGTTTGGGAGTATCTCTCGGGTCCGGGCTTGGCGGCCTGGCTGGGCGAAGTGTCGCTGGAGCCGGAGAAGGGCGCGCCGTACGAGACGGCCGAGGGCACCGTCGGCGAGGTCCGCGGTTACCGCGAGCGCGAGAAGATCCGCCTCACCTGGCGGCCGAAGGACTGGGATCACGAGAGCACGGTCCAGGTCGGGCTCCGTCCGGCCGGGCCGGGCAAGACGACCGTGGTCTTCCATCAGGAGCGGCTGACCGGGCCGGAAGAGCGCGCCGCGCAGCGCGAGCACTGGCAGGCCGTGATGAAGCTGGTCGTCGACGGTCTCGCCGGCTGATCAGGAGAGCGTTCGCCGGGCGAGCTCGGCCAGGGTGTCGGTGATCCGTTCGACGCTCAGGCCGAGCTCGCCTGTTTGATGCAGGAACACTTCGACGGCGAGCGGTGCCAGCAGGACGTCGGCGAGCACGTCCGGATCCGGGGCGCTCGCCTGCTCCGCGAGATGGCGGACATGGGTACGCCACAGCCGGTACGGCCCGGTGGTGAACCGCGAGTGCCCGACCTCGGTGCCGAGGACGAGATGCGCGTGCCGGGCGAGCAATCCGATCATCGCCGCGTAGAACGCGGCCAGCCGCTCGGCGGGCGGCGCGCCGGGCCCCAGTGGGGGAGGGCCGGTGAGCAGCCGCTCCTGGAGTTCCCGCTCGTGTTCGTCCAGAAGGGCCACGGCGATCGCCGAGCGGTCCGGGTAGCGGCGGTACAGCGTCGCGCGGCCGACTCCGGCCGCTTTGGCGATGTCTTCCATGGTGATGTCGGCCGCCGGACGTGCGGCGAAGAGTCCTTCGGCGGCCTCCAGGATCTTCGCGCGGTTACGGGCGGCGTCCGAACGTTCCCGTCCCGGACCGTTCGCGAGCAGATCTTCCGGCATGTTTCGCAGCCTAGGGAATATCCGGACGCAGCGTCCACTTGTACCCGGCGAAGCAAGTGGACGCCGTGTCCACTTCCTGGTCCCGGAGGCCCCGATGAGCCACCTTCTCCACCTCGACTCCAGTGCCCGCAGCGCGTCGTTCTCCCGCGAGCTGAGTGCCCGGTTCGCCGGCGCCTGGCGTGCCGCGAACCCGGGCGCGGCTTACACCTACCGCGACCTGGCCGCCGACCCGGTGCCGCCGATCGGCCAGGCCTGGACCGAGATCTGCGACGCCCTCCTCTGGGCGGGGATCACGGATCCGGAGGGGTACGCCTCCGTGGTGAAGACGCCGGAACAGCGCGAAGCCTGGGCGGTCATCGAGCCGCTGCTGGCCGAACTGCTCGCCGCCGACGTCGTGCTGATGGGGGCGCCGATGTACAACTTCTCGATCCCCGCGACGCTCAAGCTGTGGATCGACCAGGTGACGTTCCCGAAGATGTCCTTGGCGGGCAAGGCTTTCGTGGTCGCGGGAGCGCGTGGCGGCACCTACCTGCCGGGCACGCCGCGCGAGCCGGTCGACCACCACGAGCGCTACCTGCGCGATTTCTTCGCCGGGCACTACGACGTCCGGGACGTCACCTTCCTGCACTCCGAACTGACGAACGCCCTGGTCGACCCGCGGCTGAGCCCGCGTGACGCCGACCGGATCGCGTCGCGGGAGCAGGCGCTCCTCGGCGCCGAAAAGGCTGGGAGGGAAGTCTGATGGGCTGGGGAATCCTGCTCCTGGCGGGAGCCGTCGAGGTCGCCTGGTCGCAGAGCATCAAGCCGACGGAGAACTTCACCCGGTTCTGGCCGACCGTGCTGTGCTTCGTGCTCGGCGTCGCCGCGGTGTACCTGCTGTCGAAGGCGATGGACTCGATCCCGGTGGGGACCGCGTACGCCGTTTTCACCGGGATCGGGGCGGTGGGCGCGATCGTGTTCGGCATCGTGATCCACAAGGACCCGGTCAGCTTCGGCCGGTTCGCGGCGATGGCGCTGATCGTCGGAGGGGTGGTGCTCGCGAAGGTGACCGAGTGAGCTCCGAGTGTCATGAAAGGGTCGTTCAGGACGCAAGATGTCCTGAACGACCCTTTCATGACACGTCAGGCGAGCTTCTCCCACAGGAACTCGAACATCAGCGCCCATTTGAACGCCAGTTGCTCGTTGTCGGCCGCCGCGCCGTGCCCGCCCTCGATGTTCTCGTGGTACCGCACGTCGTGCCCCTGCTCCGCCATCCGCGCGACCATCTTGCGCGCGTGCGCGGGATGCACCCGGTCGTCGCGGGTGGAGGTGACGAACAGGACCGGCGGGTACGCGCGGTCCGCGTGGACGTTCTGGTACGGCGAGTACTTCCCGATGAAGTCCCATTCCGCCGGGGCGTCGGGGTCGCCGTACTCGGCCATCCACGACGCGCCCGCGAGGAGCTTGTGATACCGCTTCATGTCCAGCAGCGGGACCTGGCTCACGATCGCGCCGAACAGGTGCGGGTAGCGCGTCAGCATGACACCCATCAGCAGCCCGCCGTTGCTGCCGCCCTGGATCCCGAGCCGGGACGGCTCGCTGATCCCGCGCTCGACGAGATCGGCGGCGACGGCCGAGAAGTCCTCGTAGACCTTGTACCGCTTGGCTTTGGTCACCGAGGTGTGCCAGTCCGGCCCGTATTCGCCGCCACCGCGGATGTTCGCGACGACGTACGTGCCGCCTCGCGCGAGCCAGCCGCGGCCGATGATGCCGCTGTAGCCGGGGGTCAGTGAGACCTCGAAGCCGCCGTAGCCGGTCAGGAGCGTCGGGCCGCCTTCGGCACCGGAGGGGCGTACGACGAAGTACGGGATCTTCGTGCCGTCTTCGGACGTCGCGAAGTACTGCGAGACCGTCATGCCTTCGCTGTCGAAGAACGACGGAGCGCGCTTGAGGACCTCGACGTCACCGCCGACGTGCCCGTAGCTCAGCGTCGACGGCTGGGTATAACCGCTGGAGTCGAGCAGGTATTCGTCGCTGACGTCGGGGTCGGTGCCGGTGATCTGCGCGGTGCCCAGTTCCGGGGCGCCGGCGAGCGGCCGGGAGGTCCAGCCTTCGGACGGCGTGAGCACGTGCAGTTCCGTCCGGACGTCGGACAGCGTCGAGAGCAGCAGGTGGTTGTGCGTCCACGCCCAGTACTCCAGTGACGTGTGCGCGTCCGGCGTGAACAACGTCGTGAAGGAGCGCTCGCCTGCCATGAACGCGTCGAAGCCGGAGGCGAGCAGGGTGCCGGAGGGGTATGTCGTGCCTTCGACGGTCCAGTCCGAGCGAAGCCGGATCAGCAGCCACTCACGGTGCGAAGACGTCTGGGCGTCCTCGGGGACCTCGATGCGGTCGAGACCGGCAGCCGTCCGGACATACCTTTCCGTGCGGTAGAAGTCGACCGACCGGTAGACGAAGTCGCGCTCCCAGCCCTCGGTCGGGTCGTGGTGCGCGGACACCGAGACGTCGTCCGGTTTGCCCTCGAAGACCACCGTCGCCTCTTCGAGCGGCGTGCCGCGGCGCCATTCCTTCGCCAACCTCGGATAGCCCGAACTGGTCAGCGTCCCCGGACCGAAGTCGGTGCCGACGTAGACGCGGTCCTGGTCGATCCAGCCGATCCTGGTCTTGGCTTCGGGGACGAAGAACCCGTCGTCGACGAAACGGCGCTCGTCGAGGTCGTACTCGCGGACCACGGTCGCGTCGGCGCCTCCGCGCGACAGTTCGACCAACGCGCGGTGATACCCCGGACGGAGGACGGCCGCGCCCTGCCACACCCAGTTCTCGCCGTCGGCCTCGGCCAGGGCGTCGACGTCGAGCAGGAGCTCCCACTCCGGGTCGTCGAGCCGGTACTGCTCCAGGGTGGTGCGGCGCCACAGGCCGCGGGGGTTGGCCGAGTCCTGCCAGAAGTTGTACAGATATTCGCCGCGGCGCCGGATGTACGGGATCCGGTCGTCGGCGTCGAGGACCTCGCGGACCTCGTCACGGATCCCGGCGAACCGCTCGCCGGTGGACAGTTCCGCCAGCGCCTCGGCGTTGCGGGCTCGCACCCAGTCCAGCGCTTCTTCGCCGGTCACGTCTTCCAGCCACAGGTACGGGTCCTCGTCACTCATGCCCACAGTCTCGCCGGGTGCTCCGTCCCGGCGCCACCAGGTGTGGCATTCCGTATGCTGTGGGCTCGCACGTTTGGGGGACATCATGACCGGCACCGACGAGGTACCCAGACCGTTCGCGCCCGCGCCGCCTCGTCCCGAAAGCCCCCGCAACACCGGGACCGCCGTGGTCGGCCTGCTCATCGTCGCCGCGCTGACCACCACCGGGATGGCGATGGCGGGCGGACCGCGGAAGATCGACGGTCAAGCCCTCCCGGCGTCCGGTGTGTACACCTCCGAAGGGGCCAAGGCGCCCGCCGGGAACGCGAAACCCGCGCCGAAGGAGGTGCGGGAACTGGAGACGAACCCGCTGCTGGCGGAGGGGATCGCGCTCGGCGCCGTCACCTGCCGCCTGCCCGCGATCAGCCGCGAGCCCGCGAAACTGGAGACGTACTACAAGACCTTCGTGTCCTGTCTCGCCGAATCCTGGAAACCCGCCTTGGACCAGGCGAACGAACCCGCGCTGACGGCGACCGTTCAGGTGACGCTGCCCGAGACCAGCGCGTGCGGGAAGGCGCCGAGCGAGAACGAGGCCGTCGCCTACTACTGCGGCGGTGACACCACGATCTACGCGCCGACCCAGTGGATGCTGGGCGACGCGGGTCTCGAACGGTCTCGTCACCTCGCGACGATGGCCCACGAGTACGGGCACCACATCCAGCGGTCCAGCGGGATCCTGTCGGCGGCCGCGGAGAAGATGTCGTCGCCGGGCGAGGACAGCCCGGCCGACAAGGAACTGGTCCGCCGCATCGAACTGCAGGCGAACTGTTTCGGCGCGCTCGCCCTCGCGGCCGCCGCCGGGCGCGGCTCGATCAGCAAGTCGCTGGCGAACGCGGCACTCGACGACTACGGCCGCGCCGACGACAGCGACACCCACGGCAGCCGTCGTAACCAGCTGAAATGGGCGAAGGCCGGGTTCTCCGGGAAGACGACGTCGGCGTGCAACACCTGGGCGGCGCCCGCTTCGGACGTCAAATGACCGACGAGGTGATGGCCGAGATCAACACCGGCCTCCAGGCGCACATCTCCGGCGACCGCGACGGCGCGCGCGAGAGGTTCGCGGCGTTGTGGGAACGGATCGGCGAGGACGGTGACCCGCTGCACCGGTGCGCGCTCGCGCATTACATGGCCGACGTGTGCGACGACCCGGCCGACGAACTCGCCTGGGATCTCCGCGCGCTCGCGGCGGCCGATTCCCTCACCGACGAACGCGCCAAGGAGTACCACGCGACGCTCGCCGTACGCGGGTTCTACCCCTCGCTGCACCTGAACCTCGCCGAGGATTACCGCAAACTCGGTGATCACGGGTCCGCGAAGAAGCACTGGGAGCTCGGGCGGGGGACTCTCGGCGCGCTCGGCGACGACCCTTACGGCCTGGGGATCATCGAAGCGTACGACGCGCTCGCCACCCGGCTCGGTCTCGAACCGGACTCTCCGGACTTTCGCGCACGGCGGTGAGGCCATAACCTGGAGTGACTCAGGTCACCCATCCGGGAGGAGCGCGTATGCGGATTTCCGATCTGTTGCGGAACAAGGGGGCGGCCGTCGCGACCGTCTCGCCGGAGACGAACGTAACCGAACTGCTCGAGAGACTGGCGGAGCACAACGTCGGCGCCTTGGTGGTCGTCGACCCCGAGGGCGGGATCGTCGGGATCGTCTCCGAACGGGACGTGGTGCGGCGGCTCAACGAGCGCGGACCCCAGCTGCTCGACGGATCGGTGTCCGCGATCATGACGAAGATGGTCGCGAGCTGCACCCCCGAGGATTCGGTGGACCAGCTGTCGGTCCTGATGACCGAACGCCGGATCCGGCACGTCCCGGTCGTGGTGGACGGCAGGCTCGCGGGGATCGTGAGCATCGGCGACGTCGTGAAGACCCGGATGGAACAGCTGGAGCAGAGCCAGGAGCAGCTGGAGGCGTACATCTCGCAGGGCTGATCCCGGTCCGGCCCGTGCAATGAAAGGTCCTTTCCTTGCAAAATTTGCAAGGAAAGGACCTTTCATTGCATCCGGAGGCGGCTACTCGCGCCACCCAGACAGCTCGACACCCTTCGCGACGTCCACCCGGTACCCGAGCGTCACGACGCCCTTCGCGCCCGAAGCGAGCGTCAGCCGCCACGTGAACTCGCCCAGCTCGGTCCGCTCCACCGGCTCCGGCGTGGTGCGCACGTCCCGGACGGTGATCGCGTCGTCCCGGGAGACCGGTGCCTGGTCCAGCACGGTCACGACGGCCTCGCGCGGGCTGTGGTTGACGATCGTCGTGGTGTACGCGGCTTCCCGTTTGCGGACGCCGGACAGCGTCGCCTTGCTCGCCGTGCGGTGCGTGAGTTCGCGCTCGATCCGGATCCGGTCGTCCACGCCGAGGGCGAGTTCGAGTTCCTCGCCCGGCGCCCAGACGTCCAGCCGCGTGGTGCCGACGAACTCCGTCTCGTGGAACACCGACGCCTTCCCCGGCCGCAGCGTGTGCTCCGAAGTGTTGACCACGGTCGCCCGCAGGAACGCCTCCGGGGACACCGCCGGAGCGGAGATGTAGCCCAGTTTCGCCGTCAGCTCCAGTTGCGCGAGCGTCGTGCGGTGGCCCTGCGCCCCCGACGGCACCGCCACCGGGCGGCCCGGCCGGTAGGTGACCGCGGTGGTGCCCTGTTCGACGGACGCCGTCCGCGCCGCCATCGGCGGGCCGGCGGGCGCCGGCATGCCCACCGACTCCGGTATCCCGCCGCCCGCGGGCGACGCGCTGCCGTACGCCGCGCGGGCCATCAACGGCTGGACCGGACGCACGCGGTCGAGGAACCAGGGTTCGAGTTCCGGTACTTCGACGGTGTTCGCCGGCCGCGCGGTCGACAGGGCCAGTTCGCATTCCGGCCAGTCCTCGCCGGTGTGCTGGGTGATCCGCCCGTACCAGGTCAGCGAGACGTCCTCACCGCGGACGCGCACGTCGTAGCCGGGTTCCCAGCCGGCGTTCGCGACCACATAGGACAGTTCGAGGCCGATCTCCGCGCCGTCCTCCCCGGGCTCCAACTCGACCGTGACCGTCGCGCTGTCCACTTCGGACATCCCCTGTTTCGCCTCGATCTCGCGGTCCAGCGCCTTGAGGTCGTCCCGGAGCCGGGCGAGGCGGATGCCGAGTTCGCGGCGCTTGCCCAGCGCCTCGGCCAGCTGGGTGCCCAGCGCGTCGGTGACTTCGGCGACCCGGGGCGGCTCCGCCGTGCCCGCCGCGAGCGCCTTCGCGAAACTTTTGCCGCTGCGCGTCGCCAGGCCGGTCAGCAGGTCTACCTTCGCCGTCTCGGCGGAGACCGCGTCCGCGACCTCGTCGACCACCGCTTGATCGGCCTTGCGCTGTTCGGTCAGCGCGCGCAGTGACGCGTCCGCGGGCGCGGGATGGCGCTCGACGGCGACGTCGACCCCGGCGATGACCGCCGGACCGGAACCGGTGACGCGGACCGAATCCGTGTCCAGGTTCCATGGCAGGCCCGCGAAGGCGAAACGCGTTTCCCCGTCGAGGGCCGCCGAAGCCCGCCTCGTGATCCGGGCGTGGTGCGGATAGACGGTGACGGCGACGATCGGTGCGTCCAGGGTGCTCGGCATGCCTCCGACGTTAGTCTCTTGACACCCGTTCGGGTGGCCGGAAGCCTCAGCTTCGTCTTGCCCACCAGCCTTTTGGGGGTCTTGTGAGAGTCGCCAGGCTCGCCGCCCTGTTCACCGCCGTCCTGGTCCTTCCGGCGACGGCGTTGCCCGCCCAAGCCGACGCGCCGCCAACGCCGGTCTTCAAGGACGGCCAAGCCCAGCCGGTGTTCGACCCGGCGGACGTCATCCGGGAGAACGTCTGGGTCACCGCGCCGGTCGACAGCGACCACGACGGCAAGGACGACCTCGTGCACGCGGAGGTCGTGCGTCCTCGCGCGACACAGCAGGGCATGAAGGTTCCGGTCGTCTACCAGGCCAGCCCGTACTACGCGGGCGGCAACGACGTCGCGAACCACAACGTCGACGTGGAGCTGTACGTGCCCGGCGCGAAGCGCGCCCCGGCGGGCCCGCGGATCGCGACGAAGACCGTCGGTCCCAACGCGGCACCGATCAGCTGGCGCTACCAGGACTACTTCACCGCCCGCGGGTTCGCCGTGGTGTACGGGGAATCGCTCGGCAGCGGTCAGTCCACCGGCTGCCCGAGCACCGGCGACGTCAACGAGACCATCGGTGCGAAGTCCATTGTGGACTGGCTGAACGGCCGTGCGACGGCGCGCGACGCGGCGGGCAAGGCCGCGGTCGCGGACTGGAGCACCGGCAAGACCGGCATGACGGGCGTCTCCTACAACGGGACGCTGCCCAACGCGGTGGCCAGCACCGGCGTCGAAGGGCTGGAGACGATCGTCCCGATCGCGGCGATCTCCAGCTGGTACGACTACTACCGCAACGACGGCGCCGTCGTCGCGGCCGGCGGTTTCCAGGGCGAGGACGCGGACGTGCTCGCGGATTACGTCTACACGCGCCAGGATCGTGCCGTGTGCCGTCCGCTGATCGACCAGATCGGGGTGGACCAGGACCGGGTGACCGGCGACTACAGCCGCTTCTGGGACGTGCGGAACTACCGCAACGACGTGAACAAGGTGCGCGCCTCGGTGCTCGTGGTGCACGGCCTCGGCGACTGGAACGTCAAGACCGACCAGGGCACCCGCTGGTACGAAATGCTCAAGGCGCGCGGGGTCGAGCACAAGATCTGGCTGCACCAGGCCGGGCACGCCGACCCGTACAGCCTCCGCCGCGACGTCTGGCTCGCCACGCTGAACAAGTGGATGTCGCACTACCTCTACGGCATCGACAACGGCATCGAGCGCGAGCCGAAGGCCACCATCCAGCGTGAGGACAAGTCGTGGGTGGACGAGCCGGAGTGGCCGCTGCCCGGCACCCAGGACGTCAAGCTCTACCCGTGGCCCGGCGGTTCTTCGAAGGGCAAGCTCGACACGCGCAACCCCGTCCCGGGCAAGGCCGCCGTCGAGACGCTGGCGGACGACGCGGGCAAGACGATCGAACAGCTGGCGGCCGCCGCGTCGTCGGGCAACCGCCTGCTGTACTCGACCACCGCGGCGAAGCAGCCCGTGCGGCTTTCCGGAACCGTGAAGACCGATCTGTCGCTGTCCTTCGACAAGCCGGCCGCGAACGTGACCGCGGTGCTCCTCGACCGCGCCCCGGACGGGACGGCGAAGGTGATCACCCGGGGTTGGACCGACCCGCAGAACCGGCGCGACCCCGCCCGCACCGACCCGATCACCCCTGGTGAGAGCTACAAGGTCGAGGTGGAACTGGTCGCGAAGGACTACCTGCTCGCGGCCGGGCACAAGATCGAGTTCCTGGTGGCCTCCAGCGACCACGACTACACGCTCCGGCCGAAGCCGGGCGCCGGTGTCTCGGTCGAGCTGAACCGCACCTCGCTGGTGCTGCCGGTGGCGGGCGGCAAACCCGCGCTGCGTGCCGCCTTCGGCTGATCAGGGCCGCGTTTTCCGGATGCCACGTCCCGCTCGGGACGTGGCATCCGGCGTTTCGGATGGAAAACGCCGACCCGACCTCGGGCTTGTACGGAAAATGTATTTCCCCCGGCTTTGCTCCGTCCTGTCCGGCTTCCCCACCTGATGGAGGTCTCCATGTCCAGGTTGCGCCGTTTCGCAGTGCTCGCCGCGGCCGCCGTTCTCCCCGCGCTCGGCCTGACCCTCGCCGGCACGACGCAGGCGTCGGCCGCCCCGAACTTCCAGGTTCCCTTCAAATGCGGCGTCACGGTTACGGCGGCGACGTTCAGCGGGCACAGCCCGGCGAACTCGGTCGACTTCCAGAAGTCGGGGATCACCGGGATGCCGGTGCTGGCCTCGGCGGGCGGCACCGTCACCCGGGTCGCCAACGAAGGCAGCACCAGCTACGGGCGCTGGGTCGAGATCGACCACGGTGGCGGCTGGCGTACCCGCTACGCCCACCTTTCGACCCAGTCCGTCTCGGTCGGCCAGGCCGTCAGCCTCGGCAAGCAGATCGGCACGGCCGGCGCGACCGGCGGGGTGACCGGTCCGCACCTGCACTTCGAAGAGCGGCTCAACGGGGTGGCGCAGAAGGCGGTGCTGAACGGGGTCGCGGTGCCGTACTACGGCCACACGAACTTCACCAGCAAGAACTCGTGCGGCGGCAACCCGTACGAGGCCACCGAGGTGTGCGGCAGCGGCTTCTCGGTCGTCGATTCGCAGGGGCTCGCGAACGGTTCGGGAACCGCGTACCTGCTGTACAACGCTTCGACCAAGGCCAACTGCGTCACCACGCTGAAGGCCGTTTCGCTCGGCACCGCTTCGCCGGTTTCGGCGTTCCTCGAGGTGCAGGGTTCGGCTCGCGTGACCGACTCCGGCAGCTTCACCTACTACGCCGGACCGGTGAAGAAGACGGCCGCCTCGACCTGCGTCAAGTGGGGCGGGTCGGTCGGATCGAACGCTTACGAGAGCCCGTTCGAACACTGCGACTGATCCCGCGGGGCCGGGCACTGTAGATCACCTCACCGACAGGATCGGCGTCCCACGAGCGGTCCCGCGGCGGTTGTCCACAACGGTCCCGGCTGTCCACAGATATGTCATGCCCCCACCCGCGGCCCCATTCCCGCCGCAGGGTGGGGGCATGACCACTTCCACCCCGACCGGCAGGATCAAGGTCGATCTGACGGATCCGGCGGACCTGCTCGCCGCGATCCCGTACCTCCTCGGATTCCACCCCGAGGACTCCGTCGTCGTCTTCGGCCTGCGCGGCCCGGGACGGATGAAACAAGGCCTCGTCATGCGCGTGGACCTGCCGCCGCCCGGCCTGGAGCAAGACCAGGCGCGTGACCTGGCGATCAGGCTCGCCGTGAGCGGTCACACCGGTGCCACCCTCGCGGTGGTCGGCGGTGGCGCCGCGAACAAGGCGGGACGGCCACCGCGCCGCCGGTTCGTCCGGCGCCTGGAAGCCTCGCTGGCCGAGTACGAGATCTCGGTGACGCATTCGGTGTGGGCGCCCAGGATCGCCGCCGATGTGCGGTGGGGCTGCTACCGGGAACGGACCTGTGGCGGGATCCTGCCGGATCCGCGGGACTCGGTGGCCGCCGCGATCGTCACCGGTGCCGGGCACGTCACCCACGCCAGCCGGGACGAGGTCGAGCGGCTCTTCGACCCCGTCGCGCCGGAAACGCTCGCCAGACGTGCCGATCTGCTCACCAGAATGGCCGATCCGCCGTGGCGAGGGGAGGATCCCGTCCCGGCCGGAGTCGCCGAGGTGAACGCCGCCCTCAACCGAGTCGACGGCGGAGACCGGGCGATCAGCGACGACCAGGCCGTCCGGCTGGCCTGGGCGCTTTCCCTGGTCGAGGTTCGCGGCGCCTGTCTGCTCACGGCCGTCCCCGCGGACTCGTCGCTCGCCCGGGTGGCGGAGGACCTCTGGCTCATCCTGGCCCGGGAGCTTCCGGCACCCGAAGCGGCCGAGGCGCTCGCTCTGAAGGCGCACGCCGCCTATGTCCGAGGTGACCTGGCGGCCGCCGGGATGGCCTTGGCCAGGGCCGCCGAGGCCGACCCCGGGCACGGGCTGGCGAAGCTGCTGAGCACGGCCCTCAACGCGATGGTGCCGCCGGCCGACCTGATCGGGGTGGTCCTGCGGCAGCAGGCCGAAGGACCACCGGAGATCGCACTCAGACGTTCTGGCGGGACTGGGTGAACGCCCAGGCGTCGGCCACGATGCCGTCGAGGTCGGTGCGCTCGGGCTTCCACCCGAGTTCGTCACCGGCCCGCTCGCTGGACGCCACGAGCACCGACGGGTCGCCCGCGCGGCGCGGCGCGACCGCGGCGGGGATCTCGTGACCGGTGGTGCGGCGGCACGCCTCGATCACCTCGAGCACCGAGAAACCGGTGCCGCTGCCGAGGTTGTAGATGCGGTGTTCGCCGTCGGCCGCGTGCCGCAGGGCCAGCAGGTGCGCGTCGGCGAGGTCGACCACGTGGATGTAGTCGCGGATGGCGGTGCCGTCCGAAGTCGGGTAGTCGTCACCGAAGATCTGGATCCGCTCGCGGTCCCCGGTGGCGACCTGGAGCACGAGGGGGATCAGGTGGGTTTCGGTGGTGTGCCGCTCGCCGAAGGAGCCGTAGGCGCCGGCGACGTTGAAGTAGCGCAGGCTGACCGCGGCGATGCCGTGGGCGCGCGAGAACGACGTGATCGCGTGGTCGATGGCCAGCTTCGTCGCGCCGTAGGTGTTGGTCGGCTGCGTCGGCGCCGTCTCCGGGATGGGGGAGGACTCGGGTTCGCCGTAGGTGGCCGCGGTGGAGGAGAACACCAGCCGCTTCGTGCCGTGGTCGCGCATCGCCTCGAGCAGGCGGAGCGAGGTGAGGACGTTGCCTTCCCAGTACTTCGCCGGATCCGTCATCGATTCGCCGACCAGCGACTTGGCGGCGAAGTGGAGGACACCGTCGAAGCCGTCGCCGAGCAGGCGCCGGGCGACCTCGGCGGCGTCACCCTCGACGAAGGTCGCGTCCGGGTGCACCGCGTCGGCGTGCCCGGTGGAGAGGTCGTCGACCACGGTGACGTCGTGCCCGGCCTCGATGAGGCGGGCCGCGCAGACGCTGCCCACATAACCGGCTCCGCCCGTCACCATCAGCTTCAGGGTCTTGGTCGGTTCGTCGGTCACGTTCGCGCCTTTCTGCTGCGGATGCGGTCGCGGCCCAGTGTCCTCGCCCCCGGGCACGGTGCGCGCCCGGGGGTGGTGCGGCGGCTAGAGCTCGTCGCGGCCCGCGCCACGCGACGGCACGGCGGTGAACAGCCTGGGGTGGCGCAGCTCCGCCGCTTCGTACGCGGCCTTCACCGCCCGGCCCACGGTGTCCACATCGGACTCGCGGACCAGCGCGATCGCCGACCCGCCGAAGCCGCCGCCGGTCATCCGCGCGCCGAGCGCCCCGGCTTCACGGGCCGAATCGACGGCGAGGTCGAGTTCGCGGGTGGAGATCCGGTAGTCGTCGCGCATGCTCACGTGCGAGGCGTCGAGCTGAGGGCCGATCTCGGTGATCCGGCCCGCCCGCAACAGGTCCACGGTGTCGAGGACGCGCTGGTTCTCCGTGACGACATGGCGCACCAGCGGCACGAGCTCGTCCGGCAGCTTGGCGAGGGCGGTGTCCAGCCCGTCGACGCCGATATCCCGCAGCGCCTTCACTTCGAGCAGCTCCGCGGCGCGCTCGCAGCCCCGGCGGCGTTCCCCGTAGCCGCCCTCGGCGTGCGAATGCTTCGTGCGGCTGTCCATGATCAGGATCCGGACGCCGGATTCCTCGAGCGGGAACGGCACCTGCTCCATCTCGCCCGAACGGACGTCGAGGAACAGCACGTTCGATTCCGTGCAGCACAGGGAGGCGGTCTGGTCGAGCAGGCCGGTCGGCGCCCCGACGAAGTCGTTCTCCGAACGCTGCACCCAGCGGGCCACCTCGTGCAGGGTCGGCGAACCCGCGCCGGTCCCCGGGGTGATCCCCGCCAGCCCCAGGAGGGCGAGCGCGACGGCGCATTCGAGCGCGTGGGAGGAGGAAAGCCCCGCCCCCGAAGGCACGTTCCCCGCGATCGCCACGTCCGCGCCGCCGCCAAGGCCCTGGTCCCGCAGGACCCACGCGACCCCGGCCGGGTACGCGGCCCACCCCTCGACCGAGCCGGGCCGCAGATCGGCGATGGTGAGCGGGCCGGATTCCTGCACCCGGCCGTCCGAGCCGAGGGTGGCCACGGTCAGCACACCGTCCTCGCGCGGCGACGCCGCGGCGGCGAGCCGGTGCGGGAGGGCGAACGGCAGCACGAAACCGTCGTTGTAGTCGGTGTGCTCACCGATCAGGTTCACCCGGCCCGGTGCGGACCAGACGCCGGCCGGAGCCCGGCCGTGGAGGGCCTGGAAGGTCTCCGCGGCGTCGGACGCGGCGCTCACCTGGCTTGCGCCAGCACGGCGTGCAACGCCGAGACGGGCACCTGCGCCGTGCTGCTCCCGCCGGTGACCTCGATGGTGCCGCCGGGCGCCGTCTTGCCGACCTTGACCCGGCTGCCGGGCACGATGCCGACCGACTTGAGCTCCGTCATCAGCGTCTCGTCCAGCTGCACGTGCTCGGCGATGCGGCGGATCTCGACCTCGCCGCCGCCCATGCGGGCGAACTCGTCGAGCCGCACGAGGTCGGCTTCGGCGGGCGGGGCGGGATCACCGTCGCCGAGCTTGTCCAGCCCCGGGATCGGGTTGCCGTAGGGCGAGGTGGTCGGGTGGTCGAGCAGCTTGACCAGCTTGCGCTCGACGGCCTCGCTCATCACGTGTTCCCAGCGGCAGGCCTCGTTGTGGACGTGCTCCCATTCCAGGCCGATGACATCGACCAGGAGGCGCTCGGCCAGCCGGTGCTTGCGCATGACCGCGATGGCGAGCTCGCGACCGTGCTCGGTCAGCTGCAGGTGCCTGTCGTCCGCGACCACGACCAGTCCGTCGCGTTCCATCCTGGCGACGGTCTGGCTCACGGTCGGGCCGCTCTGCTGCAGCCGCTCCGCGATCCGGGCCCGCAGCGGGACGACACCTTCTTCTTCGAGCTCGTAGATGGTACGCAAGTACATCTCTGTGGTGTCGATGAGATCGTTCACGCTGTCCCCTTCGTCCGCGTTGCTCATCGTAGTCGCTGGCACCGACAGCGACGCAGGCGTGGGGAGAACAAGCACCGAGGCGGGAAAAGTCCCCCAAGCTGGGCATGGAGACGCGAGGCACGGGAAGATGGGCCCATGCGCCCCATGATCACCACCAGCGAACTCGCCGAGCAGCTCTCCGGGCCGGAATCCGCACGCTCCGTAGTCCTCGACGTCCGCTGGCGGCTCGCCGGGCCGCCCGGCGCCGATTCCTACCGTGAGGCGCATCTCCCGGGCGCGGTGTACGTCGACCTCGACACGGCGCTCGCCGGGGAGCCGGGGGAGGGCGGCCGTCACCCGCTGCCCGAGCCGGAGACGTTGCAGCGGCACCTGCGGGCGGCCGGGGTCCGCGCCGGTCACCCGGTGGTGGTCTACGACGACTCCGACGGTTCGGTCGCGGCCCGGGCGTGGTGGCTGCTGCGCTGGGCCGGGCACGCCGAGGTCGCCGTGCTGGACGGCGGGTTCGCCGCGTGGGCGGAGGAAGAGCGCCCGCTCACCGACGAGATCCCGTCACCGGCGGAGGGCGACATCGTCGTCGAGCCGGGCGGCATGCCGGTGCTCGACGCGGCCGACGCCGCCGCTCTCGCGAGGGACGGGCTGCTCTTCGACGCACGGGCGCGGCCGAGGTACGCGGGCGAGACCGAGCCGATCGATCCGCGCGCCGGGCATATCCCCGGCGCGGTCAACGCGCCCTTCTCCGGGCACGTCGGGGAGGACGGCCGCTGGCGTGACGCCTCGGAGCTGGCCGAGCGGTTCGAAGGGCTCGGCGTGGCCCCGGAGACACCGGTCGGTGTCTACTGTGGATCGGGCGTCACCGCCTCGTCCGTCGTGCTCGCGCTCGAGGTCGCCGGTCACCCGGAGCCCGCGGCGTTGTACGCGGGTTCGTGGTCGCACTGGTCCCGCGACCCGGAGCGCCCGCTGGCCACGGGCGATCTGCCCGGCTGACCCGCGGAACGGCGCACGAGCCGCGTCCGGGCACTAGAGTTCCGACCATGCGAGCACCGGCCGTCGTATGGGACTCCTCGCTGCTGGGTTACGACCTCGGCGGCGAGCATCCGTTCAATCCGGTGCGGCTCGAACTGACCATCCGGCTCGCCACCGAACTCGGCGTGCTCGACGGGGTCGAACTGCTGATCCCCGGTCCGGCGGGCGAGGACGAGCTGCGCCGCGTGCACCTCGGCGAGTACATCGAGGCCGTCCGGCAGGCGCCGATGACCGGGGCCGATTTCGCGCACGGGCTCGGCACCGAGGACAACCCGGTGTTCACCGGGATGCACGAGGCTTCCGCGCTGGTCGTCGGCTCGACCCTGCTGGCCGCGCGGAAGATCGCCGAGGGCGAGGCGACCAGGGCGGTCAACATCGCCGGCGGGCTGCACCACGCGATGCCGGGCAAGGCGTCGGGCTTCTGCGTCTACAACGACTGCTCGGTCGCGATCTCGTGGTTGCTGGACCACGGCTTCGAGCGCGTCGCGTACGTCGACACCGACGTCCACCACGGCGACGGCGTGCAGACGGCGTTCTACGACGACCCGCGGGTGCTGACCGTTTCCCTGCACCAGCACCCGTTCACGTTGTGGCCGGGCACGGGTTACTCGGCGGAGATCGGCAAGGGCGGGGCCGAGGGCACCTCGGTCAACCTGCCGCTGCCGCCCGGCACCCGTGACGGCGGCTGGCTGCGGGCGTTCGAGGCGGTGGTGCCGTCGCTGCTGGAGCAGTTCCGGCCGCAGATCCTCGTCACCCAATGCGGCGTCGACTCGCACGAGGAAGACCCGCTGGCGGACCTTTCGCTCTCCGTGGACGGCCATCGCGCCATCTACCGCAGGCTGCGCGAACTGGCCGAGACGCACACCGCCGGCCGCTGGCTGGCCGTCGGCGGCGGTGGTTATCAGCTGATCCGGGTGGTGCCGCGGTCCTGGACCCATCTGCTCGCCACCGTGCTCGACCGCGACGTCGACCCGGCGACGTCGCTGCCGCCGAACTGGGTCGCGTCGATCTCCAGGGCGGCGCCGAAGGCCGAGATCCCGCCCGGCATGTCCGACGACCGCGACACCGCCTTCGTCCCCTGGGGAGACGGCGAAGACGAACCGGTCGACATCGCCATCCGCGACACCCGCCGCGCGATCTTCCCCCTGCACGGCCTCGATCCGGACGATCCGAGGGACTGAACATGGGCCGGTTCTCTCAGAGCGCGCTTTCGGATTTCCACAGCCGGGCCGCGGCAGCGGCTGTCCACTCACCCGGCCTGGTCGGCGGCCCGCCTGCGGAAAACCGAGGCCTTCGGCCGAAGAGAAACGCGCGCGCGTGTCCGAACCCAACCCATCACCTTCAGTCCGGGAGACACGCTCATGGTCAGTGAGGACACCAAACGCGACCCCTACGACTACCCGCGCGAGTGGGAGGCCGACGTCCTGCTCTCCGACGGCGGCACGGTGCACCTGCGCCCGGTGATCCCGAGTGACGCCGACGGCCTCGTCGCCTTCCACGGCCGGCTGTCCGAACGCACCCGGTACTTCCGGTACTTCGGCGCCTACCCGCGCATCCCGCAGCGCGACCTCGAACGGTTCTCCGTCGTCGACCACCACGACCGGGTCGCGTTCGTCGCGCTGCTGGGCGACGACATCGTCGCGGTCGGCCGGTACGAACGGCTGGAACACGGGCCGTCGGCCGAGGTCGCGTTCGTCGTCGACGACGCGCATCAGGGCCGCGGGCTCGGTTCGATCCTGCTGGAGCATCTCGCCGCGGCCGCCTCGGAATCCGGGCTGCGCCGCTTCGTCGCCGAGGTGCTCGCCGAGAACGCGGGCATGGTCCGGGTGTTCCGTGACGCGGGCTACCAGGTCAGCCGCGAGATCGAAGAAGGCGTGCTGCACCTGGAGTTCGACATCGACCCGACCGAGGAGTCGCTCGCGGTCGCCCGCTCCCGGGAGCAGGCCGCGGAGGCCCGCAGCGTGCACAACCTGCTGCATCCGAAGTCGGTCGCGGTGATCGGCGCGTCCACCGATCCGACGAAGATCGGCTACGTCGCCCTCACCAACCTGCTCAGCGCCGATTTCGCCGGCACGGTCTACCCGGTCAACCCGGAGCACAAGTCCGTCCGCGGCGTCCGCGCCTATCCGTCCGTCGTGGACATCCCCGAGGACGTCGACCTCGCGCTGGTCGCGGTGCCCGCCGAGGCCGTCGAGTCCGTTTTGGACGGTGCGCTGGCCAAGGGGGTCAAGACCCTCCTGATCGTCTCCGGCGGGTTCGCCGAGGCCGGGCCGCACGGGCTGCACGCCGAACTGAGGCTGGTCGGGGAGGCCAGGGCGCACGGTATGCGCGTCGTCGGCCCGAACGCGCTGGGCGTGCTCAACACCGACGCCTCGGTCCGGCTCAACGCCACCCTCGCGCCCCGCCTGCCCGCGCGCGGCCGCACCGGGTTCTTCTGCCAGTCCGGCGCGCTGGGCACCGCGATCCTGGCCGACGCCGAAGCACGCGGCCTCGGGCTTTCCACCTTCGTCTCGGCGGGGAACCGGGCCGACGTTTCCGGCAACGACCTGCTCCAGTACTGGGAGACCGATCCGGCGACCGACCTCGTCCTGCTGTACCTGGAATCGTTCGGCAACCCGCGCAAGTTCGCGCGGCTCGCGCGGCGGCTGGCGCGGACGAAGCCGGTGGTGGCGGTGAAATCCGGCAGGCACGCCGTCCGTCCGCAACTCGCCGCGACCTCGGCGGAAGTCGACGAATCCAGTGTCCAGGCCCTTTTCGAGCAGGCAGGCGTCGTCCGCGTCGACACCCTCGCGCAGCTCTTCGACACCGCGCTGGTCTTCGCCCACCAGCCGCTGCCCGCCGGGCCCCGGATCGCCATCGTGGGCAACTCCAGCGCCATCGGGTTGCTCGCCGCCGACACGGCGCGGGCGCACGGCCTCCGGCTGACCGCCGACCCGGTCGACGTCGGGCCGCAGGCGAGCCCGGAGGAATTCGCCGCCGCCGTGCGCGAGGCGCTCAACTCCCCGGACACCGACGCGCTCGTCGTGGTCTTCGTGCCGCCGCTCGCGATCCCGGGGACCGCGTACGCCCGCGCGTTGCGGGAAGCCGTCGTGGAGATGGACAAGAACAAGCCGATCGTGTCGACCTTCCTCGCCGTCGAAGGTGTGCCGGACGAGCTGGCCGTGCTGTCCGAGGACGGCGTGCCGACGCGGGGTTCGGTCCCGTCGTACCCGAGCCCGGAACGCGCGGTGAACGCGCTCGCGCGGGTCGTGCGGTACGCCGCCTGGCGGCAGCGGCCGCAGGGCAACCTCGTGCGTCCCGCGGGTCTGCACGCCGAGCAGGCGCAGGTGATCGTCGCCGAACTGCTGGCGGCCGAGGGTGGCAAGACGACGCTGCTCTCCGACGACGACGTGGTCCGGCTCCTGGGCTGCTACGGCATCGACGTCGTCCCGTTCCGGGTCGTGACCTCCGCGGACGAAGCGGTGAAAGCGGCCGAGGAGCTGGGTTTCCCGGTCACCCTCAAGGCCGTCGACGAACGGCTGCGCGGCAGGCCGGATCTCGCCGGAGTGCGGCTCGATCTGTCCTCTGTGGACGGAGTGCGCCGGGCGTACCTCGATCTGCGGGAGATCTCCGGTGACGACGAGGTCTACGTCCAGCGGATGGCGCCCAAGGGGCTGTCCTGCGTGATCGGGCTGCAGGACGACCCGTCGTTCGGCACGCTCGTGTCGTTCGGGCTCTCCGGTCTGGTCAGCACGCTCCTGGGGGACCGGGCCTACCGCGCCGTGCCGCTGACCGACGTCGACGCCGCCACCCTGCTGCGCGAGCCGCGGACGTCGCCGCTGCTCACCGGCTACCGTGGCGACGAACCGGCGGATCTGGCCGCGCTCCAGGACATCGTGCTGCGCGTCGCGGCGCTCGCCGAGGACAACCCCGAGGTCCGGTCGATGACGCTCGACCCGATCCTCGCCTCGCCGGACGGCGCTTTCGTGGCCAACGCCCGGATCGTGCTGGGCCCGCCACCGTCCCGCCCCGACACCGGGCCGCGACGGCTGCGGCCGATCAACGCCCCTGCTTGAGCCCGGTCAGGAATCCCACTCCTGGGGCGAGCGGGCCGCGAGGTCCCCGTCGTGCCGGGCGAACGTCGCGATATCGCCCCGGATGGTGTTGTGGAACGAGACGATCAGCCCGTCGTGGACGAGTTTCGTCTGCACCGCCTGTGCCTCCCCGGCCATGGGCCCGGCGGGGATGGACAGGACGGTCGCGGTGTGCACGAGGTCGAACCCGCCGCCGAGCGGACGGCTCGACACCTGGCGGATCCGCAGCGTGCTTCCCCGGTAGATGGTGTCGAAGATGTTCTGGCTTTCGCGCGCGATCGTCGCGCGGCCGCGCTGGATCCGGCCGACGACGTCGACGAAGTCCGCGTCCTCGGCGAAGTTCGCCGCCCACGCCTCGCCGTCGCCCGCGTTCCAGGCACGCTCCAGCGCGGTGATGATCTCCTCGGTGGTCATCGCTATCCTCCTGTAACAACGATCCATTAGTTAGAACAACGTTCCAACTTTCGAGGAGCATACATGTCGGCGGACCTTCCCGGCATCGTCCGGTTGCGCGATCGCCGTGAGGCGCTGACGCTGCGCACGATCCTGACGGCGGCCCGCGGCCTGTTCGCCGAGCGTGGGTACGCGCGGACGCCGATCCGCCTCATCGCCCAGGAAGCGGGGGTCTCCCCGCAGACCATCTACGCGCACTTCGGTTCGAAGGCCGGTGTCCTCGGCGGTCTCGTCGACCTCCTCGACGACGAGGCCGGGATCCCCGACCTCGTCGCCGAAGCGCAGCGCACCGAGGATCCGGTCGCGCTGCTCGGCCTGCTGGCCACGGTCGCCCGCCAGGTCCGGGAACGCTGCGGGGACATCGTCACGATGCTGGGCTCCGGTGCCGCCGTCGATCCGGACATCGCCGCGACCCAGGCGGAGGGCGCGCGGCGCAACCGGCTCGGCGTCGAGATGGTCATGGACCGCGTCCGGAAGTGCGGCCGCACCGTGGTGCCCAGGGCCACGGACATCGCCGTGGCGCTGATGAGCGCCGACGTCCACACCAGCCTCGTCACCGAGGCCGGGTGGAGTCACGACGACTACGAAGCCTGGCTCAAGGACACCTTGGTCACGTCGCTGCTTCGGTGACGCAGGTGCTCGGCGAAGAACGCCGAGAGCCGGGCACGCTGGACGGCAACGCTTCGCTCCGGATCGATGGTGCCGACGAACGCGGCCGGGGAGTTCCCCAGCTGCGGCAGCAGGGTCTGATAGTCGGTGAAGCTGAAGTGCTCACCGTCCGGCAGACGTGTTTCCCCGGTCCAGCCGCGCTGATTGCGCTGGAACTCCTGCCAGGACGCGTCCGACGCCGCACTGTGGTCGCCCGCGCTCATCAGCAGGAAGGGCCGGTCCAGTCCTTCGTCGGCGACGCGGCCGAAGATCCGCTGAGACTGCGAGTGGGCCATGCTGCCGTCCAGATTCGCCCCGGCGACGACGCGCCGGTCGCTCACCATCGTCTCGCCCGCGGTGAACCCGCCGGCGGAGTGGCCGAACATGCCGACCCGGGTCAGGCCGAGCGAGTCGAGGACGAAACGCGTGTCCCGCACGCGGGTCTCGATCACGCGTTTCGACACCTCGATGCTCGACGGCGGCAAGGCCTTCTTCTCGACGCGGCCGCCGGGGAACTCCACCGCTTCCGCTTCGTGGGTGTGGTCGATGGCCACCACGACGTAGCCCTCGCTCGCGAGCTGTTCCTGCTGTGTGGTGCCGTGCGAACGCGACAACGTGCCCCCGGGCGAATACAGCACGACCGGCCGTCCGCCGCCGATCGCGGGCGCGCCGATCCGGGAGTGGGTGGGGAAGCGATAGTCGAGCCGGTCCGACGGCATGCCGAGCTTGGCGGCGTCGCCTTCGGCCACCACCTTCGCGACACCCGGCGCCATGTACGGCGCTTTCGGCTTCCCGCTCGGCAGCGCCGGGTACCGGACGGTGACCATCAGTTCCCTTGTGGTGCCGGGAACCCACGGGTCCTGGCGGGAGCGGTCGATCAGGTGGAGGTCGGTGCTGCCGACCGCGAACGGTCCGGTCGGCGCGGGCAGGCTCAAGCGGACAGGTGCCGCCGACGCTGACGGTGCGAGGAGGACGGCGGGAAGCGTGAGTGCGGTGGCGAGTACGCCGATCCGGCGCGTTGTTCGTTTCATGGCACCGAACGTAGGGAGCGCGTCCGGCCGCGGACATCGGGAAGATCACCGGTCCCGACCCTGGGATCTACCCCCGCATTCAGAGGACTAAACGCGGGGGTAGCGGAGCTCCAGGGCGTCGTGCGTGCCGTCCGCGGCCAGTTCTCGTTTGAGCACCTTGTGCGTGGCCGTCCGGGGCAGCGCGTCGAGTATCCGGACGAACCTCGGCCACTGTTTCGGCCCGAGATCACCTTGTGTGGCAACGAAAGCGGCGAACTCGTGCGGGTCGATCGGCGTCCGGCAGACCAGGGCGGCCAGCACCTGGTCGCCGACACGCGGATCCGGGACGCCGTACACGGCCGCCTCGCTGACGGCGGGATGCCGCAGGAGCGCGCGTTCGATCGGGGCGGTGCCGAGGTTCTCACCGTCGACGCGCAGCCAATCGCCGAGCCGTCCCGCGAAATAGCAGTAACCTTCCGCGTCGAGGTAGGCCAGGTCGCCGGTGTGGTACATCCCGTCGCGCATCCGCTCGGCCTCGGCCTCGGGATCGCCGTAGTACCCGGCGAAGAAGCCGGGACCACCGGTGTTGACCAGTTCGCCGACCGCTTCGGCGGGGTTGAGCAGCTTCCCGCCTTCGCCGAATTCCGCCGGGGGACAGGGGTTTCCGGTCTCCGGATGGAGGACAGCGACGCCGTCGAGCAGTCGGCCGAGCGAACCGGGCGGGGTGGTGGCGTCCCTGCCGAAGTTCACGCCGCCTTCGGTCGAACCGAACGCGTCGACCACGTGGCAGCCGAACCTCGTGCCGAACGCGGCGAGGTCGGCCTCCGCTCCTTCGTTGCCATAGACCAGCTTCAGCGGATTGTCGGCATCGTTGTTCCGGGCGGGCGTGGTGAGCACATAGGACAATGGCTTGCCGACGTAGTTGGCGTAAGTCGCCCCGAACCTCCGGACGTCCGGCAGGAAACCGGAGGCCGAGAACCGCCGCCGCAGCGCGATCCCCGCGCCCGCCGCGAGCCCGACCGACCAGCCGGCCATGATGGCGTTGGAGTGGAACATCGGCATCGACACGTAGACGGTGTCCTCTGTGGACAGACCGAACCGCGTCGCCAGCATCTCGCCGGGGTAGGCGATCTTGCCGTGTGTGCACCGGACGGCCTTCGGGTCTCCGCTGGTGCCGGAGGTGAAGATCAGCATCAGCAGATCTTCGGGCTTCGCGGCCACGGGAACGACGGCCTCCCGGGCCGGTTCGAGCTCGCTCAGCGGCAGCACCGGCACGCCCGCCTCGGACAGCAGCGGAAGGTACTTCTCTTCGGCGAACACCAGCTCGCAGTCGGCCAGCGCGATGTCCCGGGCGAGCGCCGTGCCCCGCCGCGTCGGGTTCAGGCCGACCAGCACGTGCCCCGAGAGCGCCGCCCCGCCGAGCAGGAACGAGAACTCGGGGACGTTGTCCGCCAGCAAGCCGAAATGCCCGCCGGGACGCAGGGTCCCGGTGAGTGCGGCGGCGTGCCCGGCGCAGGCCCGGACATGTTCGGCCCAGGTCCAGCGCCGGTCCTCGAACAGCAACCCGGTCGAGCGGTCCTCCGCCCGCGCGAGCAGGAGTTCCGTGACCGTGGGGGTCATGCCGGAGCCGCGGCCAGGAGGTCGCCGAGCCCGCCCAGCTGCGCGGTCGCCCCGCCGAAGGTGAACTCGAGCCGCTTCGCCGCGACGAAGTAGCGATGCAGGGTGTGGTCGACGTCGATGCCGACCCCGCCGTGGATGTGCACGGCGGTATGCGCGACACGGTGCCCGGCCTCGGCCGCCCAGAACTTCGCCGTCGCGACCTCTTCGGCCGCCGGAAGTCCTTCGCTCAGCCGCCAGGCGGCCTGCCACAACGTCAGCCGGACGGCTTCGACGTCGACGTAGGCGTCGGCGAGCCGCTGCCGCACCGCCTGGAAACTCCCGATCAGATGCCCGAACTGCTTGCGCTCCCGCGCGTACGCCGCGGTCAGCTCCAGCGCGCGTTCCACAACGCCGAGCTGCTGCGCGCAGACACCGATCGTGCCTCGCAGCCGCAGCCATTCGCCGACGTCGCCCAGCGAGACCGTGGCCTTCGCCCCGGACAGCTCGACCAGCGCCGCGTCCGCGTGGTCGACGGTCCGCTGCGGCGAGACCGTCACCGCGTCCCGGTCGAGCAGGAACACCTGACGACCGCCGTCGATGGCGGCCTCGACGAGGAAACCGTGTGCGAACGCGCCCGACGGCACCGCGGTCTGCGCGCCGGTCAGCCGCCAGCCGTCACCGTCGGCCTCGGCCGTGAACCCGCACGGCACGCCGTAATCCGGCAACGCCACCGCGAGGACGTGGTCACCGCGCAGGACCGGGACGATCCAGCGTTCGGCGAGCATCCCGTCCCCGAAGGAGGCCACCGCCGCCGCGCCCATGACCACCGAGGTCAGATACGGCACGGGCGCGACCGCGCGGCCGATCTCGGCGAGTACCGAGCACTGCTCCAGCAGCCCGAAGCCGCCACCGCCGACCGACTGCGGCAGCGCCGCGTCGAGCACGCCGGCCTGGGCGAGTGAAGTCCACAGTGGAGCGTCGAAGCCGCCGGAACCGTGCGGCCCCAGCACCTCGGGGGTGACCTTGTCCGTCAGGATCCGGCGAGTGAGAGACGCGAGGTCTCGCTGCGCTTCGGTGAGCGTGAAGTCCATCGATATCTCCTAGCGCGTGACGGGCAGGCCGAGGGCGGTCGCGGCGATCATGTCCCGCTGGATCTCGTTGGTGCCGCCGCCGAAGGTGAGGATGAGCGACGAGCGGTGCAGCCGTTCGATCCGGCCGCGCAGGTGGGCGCCGGGGGAGCCCTCGCGGACCACCGCGCCCGCGCCGAGGATCTCCATCATCAGCCGGTAGGCCTCGGTCGCGAACTCCGTGCCGAACACCTTGGTCGCCGAGGCCTCCTCGCGGCCGAGCTCGCTGCTCGCGGCGGCCCAGGCGATCCGCCAGTTCCGCAGTTTCAGGTACTCGGCATGGGTGTGGATCCGCGCCAGGTGCAGCCGCACCCACGGCTGGTCGGCGACGCGGGTGCCGTCGGGCAGCTTCGTGGTCTGCGCCCAGGCGCGCACTTCGCGCAGCGACGTCTGGATCGGCGCGGCCGAGGTCAGCGCCACCCGCTCGTGGTTGAGCTGGTTCGTGATGAGCGGCCAGCCCTCGTTCTCCCCGGCGACCCGGGAGGTCACCGGGACGCGGACGTCGTCGTAGTAGGTCGCGCTCGTGCCCGGCCCGGCGACCGTGTGCACCTTCGTCCAGGAGAAACCGGGGGCCGACGTCGGCACGATCAGCATGCTCAGGCCCTTGTGCCGATGCGCCTCGGGATCGGTGCGGGCGGCCAGCCAGATGTAGTCGGCGTACTCGATCAGGCTCGTCCACATCTTCTGGCCGTTGATGACGTAGTCGTCGCCGTCGCGGATCGCGCGCGTGCGCAGCGCCGCCAGGTCGGTGCCCGCGCCCGGCTCGGAGTAGCCGATCGCGAAGTGGAGCTCGCCCGCGGCGATCTTCGGCAGGTAGAACGCCTTCTGTTCTTCGGTGCCGTAGCGCATGATGGTCGGCCCGACGGTGTTCACCGTGAGGAACGGGACGGGCACCCCGGCCGCGGCCGCCTCGTCGGTGAAGATGAGCTGGTCGAGCATCGGCCGGTCCTGCCCGCCGTACTCGCGGGGCCAGCCGATCGCGAGCCAGCCCGCACTGCCGAGGTCGCGAACGATTTCCTTGTACACCAGGCCGTTGCCGTACTCGCCGCCGTCGCCGGCCAGGGCGTCGCGGCGCTCCGGGGTCATCAGCCCGGCGAAGTACTCCCGGAGTTCGCCCGCCAGTGCCCGCTGCTCCGGCGTGTAGTCGATCCGCATCCGTCACCTCTGCCGTCGGTGCTCTTTACTGGTGCCATGGCCGCTCGCGGCGGTAGGGTAGAACCTGTTCTAGTTGTACCAGGTGTGACGGCGAGGAGGGAATATGGAGATCAACGTCGATCGCTCGCTCTGCGAGGCGAACGCGATCTGTGTCGGCTTCGCGCCGGAGGTCTTCGATCTCGATGACGACGAGGAGCTTGTCCTCGCGTCGGACGAAGTTCCGCAGAATCAAGTAGAACGTGTTACTCAAGCTGTGGCGAGCTGCCCGAAAAACGCCCTGCTCATACGTGGTTAGCACCGTTTATTTGATGCTTGCATCGAGCAAGAACAGATTCTAGTGTGTGCGGAGAGGCAAGGAGGCCCGGAGTGAGTTTGGACGGCAAGACGGCCATCGTGACCGGCGCCGGCGCGGGACTCGGCCGGGCCGAGGCGCTGGCGCTGGCCGCCGCGGGAGCGTCGGTGGTGGTCAACGACGTGTCCACCGCCGCGCAGGCGGTGGCCGACGAGATCGAGGCCGAAGGCGGCAAGGCCATCGCGGTCACCGGCGACGTGTCGGAATCCGCGACCGCGGACGCGCTGCTCACCGCCGCCGTCGACCACTTCGGCGGGTTGCACGTCCTGGTCAACAACGCGGGCGTGCTGCGCGACCGGATGCTCTTCTCGATGACCGACGACGAATGGGACACGGTGCTCCGCGTCCACCTGCGCGGGCACTTCCTGCTTTCGCGCAACGCCGGGGCGTACTGGCGCGACAAGTCCAAAGTGGACGGCACGCCGGTGTACGGCCGGGTGGTCAACACCGCGTCGGAGTCGTTCCTGCTCGGCGCCCCCGGCCAGCCGAACTACGGAGCGGCCAAGGCGGGCATCGCCGCGCTGACCGTCTCGACCGCGCGCGGTCTTTCCCGCTACGGCGTCCGCGCCAACGCGATCTGCCCGCGCGCCCGCACAGCGATGACCGAAGCCGTCTTCGGCGCCGACGCGCCGGAGGGGATCGACCCGCTTTCGGTCGACCACGTCGCGCCGTTCGTGTCGTTCCTCTGCTCGCCGGACGCGGATCGCGTCAACGGCCAGGTGTTCCTCGTCTACGGCGGGATGGTCGCGCTGATGCGGCCGCCGTCGGTGGAACAGCGGTTCGACACCGCCAACGGCACCTGGACCCCCGAAGAACTCGCCACCAGCGTGGGCGGCTACTTCGCCGACCGCGACCCGGAGCGGATGTTCTCCGCGTCCGAGATCATGTCGCTGCCGTGAATCGGAGGAGATGACGATGGGCAGGCTCGACGGCAAGGTAGCGCTGATCACCGGTGGTGCCCGCGGGCAGGGCGAGGCGGCCGCGCGGCTGTTCGTCGCCGAGGGCGCGCGCGTGGTGATCGCCGACATCAACGACCTCGACGGAAAGAAACTCGCCGCCGATCTCGGCGAAGCGGCCGTCTACCAGCACCTCGACGTCGGCGACGAAGCCGAATGGGACGCGGCGATCGAGCGCACCCAGGCGGAGTTCGGCCCGCCGACCGTGCTGGTCAACAATGCGGGCATCCTGCACTTCTCGGAACTGGGCAAGACCACGCTCGCCGACTACGAACGCGTCGTCCGGGTCAACCAGATCGGGGCGTTTCTCGGGATGCGCTCGGTCGTTGAACCGATGACCGGGGCCGGAGGCGGCTCCATCGTCAACGTGTCCTCAGTGGAGGGGCTCGCCGGGATGCCGTTCCTCGTCGCCTACACCGCGAGCAAGTTCGCGATCCGCGGGATGACCAAGGTCGCCGCGCTCGAACTCGGCGCGAAGAACATCCGGGTCAATTCGGTCCACCCTGGTGCGATCGACACCCCGATGGTCGCCGCCGCCGCGGGCGGGCAGAAAGTCGACATGTCGTGGGTGGGCAAGAAGGTCGCCCTCGGCCGCGTCGGGCAGCCGGAGGACATCGCGAAACTCGTGTTGTTCCTGGCCAGTGACGAAAGTTCGTACAGCACGGGCGCGGAGTTCGTCGCCGACGGCGGCGCCACGGCCACACATGCTCTCAAGTTCTGACGCGGAGGTGCCGAGAGCAAAGTGAACACCGCTAACGCAATGGGGCGTTGACAGGTGGAGTAAGACTCGGGGCAGGCGACTGGGAGGTTCTGTGGGAGCGACGGTGTCCGTCCCCGGTACGGGTGCGCTCACACAGGTCGGCAGGCTCGCGACGCTGTCGTGGGAAGTCCTGCGCGCGATCTTCAAACGACCGTTCCAGTTCCGTGAATGGATCCAGCAGTGCTGGTTCTTCGCCAGTGTCACCATCCTGCCCACGGCGCTCGTGGCGATCCCGTTCGGCGCGGTCATCGCGCTGCAGCTGGGATCGCTGACGCAGCAGATCGGCGCGCAGTCGTTCACCGGCGCGGCGAGCGCGCTCGCGATCGTGCAGCAGGCGAGTCCGCTGATCACCGCGCTGCTGGTGGCGGGCGCGGGCGGCAGCGCGGTCTGCGCCGACATCGGCGCCCGCAAGATCCGCGAAGAGATCGACGCGATGGAGGTGCTCGGGGTCAACCCGATCCAGCGCCTGATCGTGCCCCGCGTCCTCGCCGCGATCGTGGTTTCGGTACTGCTGAACGGTTTGGTCAGCGTCGTCGGTGTGCTCGGCGGCTACTTCTTCAACGTCGTCATGCAGGGCGGCACGCCGGGCGCGTATCTCGCCAGCTTCAACGCCCTCGCACAGGTGCCGGACCTGTGGATCAGCGAGATCAAGGCGCTCCTCTACGGTTTCGTCGCCGGGGTGGTCGCCGCGTTCCGCGGGCTGAACCCGGCGGGCGGGCCGAAGGGCGTCGGCGACGCGGTGAACCAGGCCGTGGTCATCACGTTCCTGCTGCTGTTCCTGATCAACGTCGTGCTGACCGCGATCTACCTGCGGATCGTGCCGCCGAAGGCGATGTGACATGGCAGGCGAACCCGCTGTTTCCGACCGGACGCTCGAGATCATCGCGCGTCCCGGTGCGATGCTGGAAGGCTTCGGCGGCCAGCTGTCGTTCTACTTCCGCGCGCTGGCCTGGACCCCGCGCACGATCCGGCGCTACGGCCGCGAGATCTTCCGCCTGCTGACCGAAGTCAGCTTCGGCACCGGCGCGCTCGCGGTGATCGGCGGGACGCTCGGCGTGATGATCGGGATGACCCTGTTCACCGGTCTCATCGTCGGCCTGCAGGGCTATTCGGCGCTGAACCAGCTCGGCACCGCCGCGCTGACCGGCTTCATCTCGGCCTACTTCAACACCCGCGAGGTCGCGCCGCTTTCGGCCGGGCTCGCGCTTTCGGCCACCGTCGGCTGCGGGTTCACCGCGCAACTGGGCGCGATGAAGATCTCCGAGGAGATCGACGCGCTCGAAGTGATGGGCGTGCCGAGCATGCCGTACCTGGTGACGACGCGGGTGATCGCCGGCGTCGCCGCGGTGATCCCGCTGTACGCCGTCGGGCTGCTTTCGTCCTATCTCGCCTCGCGGCAGATCACCATCTGGCTCTACGGCCAGTCCGCGGGCACCTACGACCATTACTTCACGCTGTTCCTGCCGCCCGAGGACGTGCTCTGGTCGTTCCTCAAGGTGATCATCTTCAGCGTGCTCGTCATCCTGTCCCATTGCTACTACGGCTATACCGCCAGCGGTGGGCCCGCCGGGGTCGGCGTCGCGGTCGGCCGCGCGGTGCGGACGTCGATCGTGCTGATCTCGGTGCTCGACTTCTTCCTGAGCCTGGCGATCTGGGGCGCCACCACGACAGTGAGGATTTCCGGGTGAACAGGAGGATGCTGCTGCAGCGGCTCCGGCACCAGGTGCTGGGGCTGATCTTCCTCGTGGTGGTCGTGCTGTTCTTCGTCACCACCATCGCCTTCTACCAGAAGGCCTTCACTTCGGTGACCCTGGTGAAACTGGAGACCGACCGCATCGGCAACCAGATGCGCGAGGGCGCGGACGTCAAGGTGCGGGGAATGGTCGTCGGCGAGGTCCGCGCGATCCAGGCCCACGGCGATCGCGCGACGATGGACCTGGCGCTGCAGCCGGACAAGACGCCGGTCATCCCGTCCAACGTGTCCGCGCGGCTGCTGCCGAAGACGTTGTTCGGCGAGCGGTATGTCGCCTTGCAGGTACCCGAGAAGCCGGATCGGCACATCGCCGAGGGCGACGTCATCCCGCAGGACCGCAGCAGCAGCGCGATCGAGCTGGAAACCGTGCTCGGCAACGTGATGCCGTTGCTGCAGGCCGTCCAGCCGGAGAAGATGGCCAGCACGCTCAACGCCGTCGCGTCCGCTTTGGACGGTCAGGGCAAGCAGCTCGGCGCGACGATGGCGGGACTTTCGGAATATCTGGGCAAAGTGAATCCGTCTTTGCCGGATCTCAAGGCCGACATCACCGGAGTCGCCGACGCCGCCGCGATCTACGACAAGGCCGCGCCGGATCTGCTGGCCGCGCTTTCGGATCTGACCACCACGAGCAAGACCCTGGTCGAGAGCCAGCGCGGGCTCGCCGACGTCTACTCGACGGTGACCGCGGCCTCGATCGACCTGACGAGCTTCCTGAAAGTCAATCAGGACAACCTGATCCGCCTCACCACCAACCTGCAGCCCACTTTGGACGTCCTCGCGAAATACTCGCCGGAGTATCCGTGCCTGCTCAAACAGCTCGCCGGATCGGTGCCGCGCGCGGAACTCGCGTTCGGCAAGGGCACCGCGCATCCCGAGGTCAGCCGGGTGACGATCGAGTTCACGCCGAGCCGGGGAAAGTACCTGCCCGGCGTCGACGAGCCGAAGTACAACGACAAACGCGGCCCCCGGTGCTATCCGGAGCTCCCGCCGCCGGGCCGCTGGCCGCAGTACCCGCCGGACGGCGCCATCGACGACGGATCGTCGAAACCCGCGCCGCCGCGCGACCCCGACGGCACCCTGCCCTCGAACGGGACCATTCCCGCGGGCGGGAACGCGGGCGGTTCGGTGGTGAACTCGCCGGACGAGCAGCGGCTGATCGATCTGCTCGTGTCGCCGGCGATGGGCACGACGCCGGACCAGGTGCCGAACTGGGGCAGCCTGCTGGTGGGGCCGCTGTACCGCGGGGCGGAGGTGGAACTGCGATGAGGACCGTGCCGAACGTGGGGTCCGGGTCCGTGAAGGCCTCCTTCCCTACCTTGAGCGTAGGGAAGGAGGCCTTCACAGAAAGCCGCGTCGGGTGCTGGAGCCGTTCGGCCTCGCAGAGCGCCTCCTCCGCGCTTCGGGCGTGTCGCGAAAGCCACTTTCGGGACGTCCTGTGTCCCGAAAGTGGCTTTCGCGACACGCTTGCGGTGGCTGCGGCGGGTCGTGAGTGGCGATTCGGGTTAGAACCCGAATCGCCACTCACGACCCCCTGGAGCAAGGCCGGGCTGAAGGGGCCCTTCACCGCATGTGACGCGGCGAAAGCGTCCTTCAGCACACGAGACGGGAGGGGCACCCGATGAGGTCCTTCGTTCCCGACTTGATCAAGATCCTCGTCTTCGCGGTGGTGACCGTGCTGCTCACCGCGATCCTCGGCGCCACCATCGCGAACACCAACTTCGGCGAGACTTCGGGCTACACGGCCAAGTTCACCGACGCGTCCGGTCTCAAGGAAGGCGACGACGTCCGCATCGTCGGCGTGAAGGTCGGCCAGGTCGGCAAGATCGAGGTCGAGGAGGGCGAACGGAACTTCGCCCAGGTCCACTTCGACGTCCAGACCTCGCACCGGCTGCCCGCCTCGGTGACCGCGACCATCAAGTACCGCAACCTCGTCGGGCAGCGGTATCTCTCGCTCGGCACGGACATCGGGGACGAGAAGTCGTTGCCGCGCGGCGGGGTCATCCCGCCCGAGCGCACGAAACCGGCTCTGAACCTGACCGTCCTCTTCAACGGGTTCAAACCGCTCTTCCGCGCGCTCAACCCCGAGGACGTCAACAAACTGTCCTACGAGATCATCCAGGTCTTCCAAGGCGAGGGCGGCACGATCACCAGCCTTCTCGCGCACACCGCGTCGGTCACGTCCGCGATCGCGGGCAAGGACAAGATCATCGGTGAGGTCATCGCGAACCTCAACACCGTGCTCGGCACGGTCGAGAAGCGCTCGCCGCAGCTGGGCGAGCTGATCGATCAGACCCAGCGGCTGGTCACGGGGCTTTCCGAGCAGCGCCGGCCGATCGGGGAAGCGGTCAAGGCGCTGGGCGACCTCACCGTCGCCACGACCGGCCTGCTCGCCGACGCGCGGCCGGCGCTCAAGGACGACGTCGCCCAGCTCGGCGCGCTGTCGCAGAACCTCGGCGATTCCGAACAGCTGCTCGACCATCTCCTGCAGGTGCTGCCGGGCAACCTGCAGAAGTTCACCAGGACGCTGAGCTACGGCAGCTGGTTCAACTACTACCTGTGCGGGATCTCCGGCAGCATCGGCATCAAATCGCTCAACATCGAACTGCCGATCACGCCGCTGCCCGGCACGCAGCGACCGGAGAGGTGCGGGCCGTGAAGCCGCTCAAGGAACGCAACCAGGCCGTGGTCGGCGGCGTGACGCTGATCCTGATCGTGCTGATCACGGCGACGACGTACTTCTCCGATCGGATCCCGTTGTTCGGCAGCGGGACGACGTACTCCGCGTACTTCGGCGAGTCGGCCGGGCTGGCGCCGGACAACGAGGTCCAGGTCGCCGGGGTCAAGGTCGGGCAGGTCAGCTCGGTGGAGCTGGCGGGCAAGAAGGTGCTGGTGAAGTTCCGCGTCAAGGACGTGCGGGTCGGCGACGCGACCGCGGCGTCGATCGAGATCAAGACGCTGCTGGGCGAGAAGTTCCTCGCGCTCACGCCGAAGGGCAAGGCGAACCAGGACCCGAACACCACCATCGGGCTCGACCGCACGCGGACGCCGTTCGAACTGCAGGACGCGTTCCAGGAGCTGTCGGGCACGGTCGGCGAGATCGACACCGCGCAGCTGGCGACGAGTTTCACCGTCCTGTCCGACGCGCTCAAGGACAGCCCGCAGTACCTCAAGGACGCCCTCGGCGGGCTTTCCTCGTTGTCCAAGACGGTGTCCTCACGCGACAGTGACCTGAAGGCGTTGCTGGCCAACACGAGCAAGGTGTCCAAGACGCTGTCCGATCGCAACGCGCAGCTGAAGCGGATCCTCGACGACGGCAATCTCCTGCTCGCCGAACTGCAGAACCGGAAGGACGCGATCAGCACCTTGCTCAAGGGCACGCAACAGGTTTCCGCGCAGCTGTCCGGTCTCGTCGCCGACAACCGGCAACAGCTGAAGCCGACGCTGGAGAAACTCGGCAAGGTCACCGACATCCTGCAGCGCAACCAGGACAATCTCAGCCGCAGTCTCGCGCTGATGGCGCCGTTCGCCCGCGTCGGCGCCAACGCGACCGGCAACGGACGCTGGTTCGAGGGTTATCTGTGCGGTCTGCTGCCGCCGACGATCATCGCGGGCGCGTTCCAGGTGAACCCGGAGGGCTGCACCCCGCCGATCGCGGCACCGAACCAGGGAGTGGGTGGACGATGAGCACCCGGACTCGCACGCTTTACAACTGGGTCGCGTTCGCCTGCGTCCTCGTGCTGCTCCTGACCGCCGGGCTGTGGCTGGTGTTCAAGGAACCGGGCGGGACCAGGATCAGCGCCTACTTCGGCAAGACCGTCGGGCTCTACGCGGGTTCGTCGGTCCGGGTGCTCGGCGTGAAGGTCGGGGAGATCACCGGCGTGACCCCGCAGGGCGAGGCGGTCCGGGTCGACATGCGGATCGACGGCGACACGCCGATCCCGGCCGACGCGGGCGCCGTCGTCGTCGCGCCGAGCCTGGTCAGCGACCGCTACGTGCAGCTGACCCCGGCCTACGAGAGCGGCCCCGAAATGGCGACGGACACGGTGATCGCCAAGGAGAAGACGGCGACGCCCGCCGAGCTCGACGACCTCTACACGAGTCTCGACAAGCTCTCGACCAGCCTTGGACCCAATGGCGCCAACAAGAACGGCGCGCTGTCCGACGTGCTCGACACCGCGGCGGCGAACCTCGCCGGCAACGGGAAGAACCTCAACACCACGGTGACGCGGCTGTCCGAACTGGCCAAGACCTTGGACAGCTCCAAGGGCGACCTGTTCACCACCGTGCAGAACCTGAACTCCTTCACCGGCGCGCTGGCCGAAAGCGACAAGCAGCTCAACGAGTTCTATCGCCGGGCGGCGGACGTGAGCGGGTTCCTGGCCGCGGACTCCGCCGACGTCGGCTCCGCGTTGAGCTCCCTGGCGACGGCGATGGGCGACGTCGAGAAGTTCGTCGCGGAGAACAAGGATCTGCTCTCGTCCAATGTGGACAAGCTGGCCGGGCTGACGAAGGTGCTCGTGGACCAGCGTGCCTCGCTCGCCGAGGTGATCGACATCGCGCCGACCGGGGCGACCAACTTCATCAACTCCTACGACGCCGCGTCCGGCACGATCGCGGTGCGCGACAACCTCAACGAACTGACCCACCCGCCGATCCTGACCGTGTGCCGGCTGATCAGCGCGAGCACGCCGAAACCGATCCCTGACGCGCTGGGCAACATCTGCAAACAGCTCGCGCCCGTCCTCGACGGCACGTTGAAACTCCCGTCGGTCCCGCAGGTGCTGGCCTCGCTGCAGAGCGGCGAACTGCCGCCGTTGCCTCTCCCGCTGGTGGACGTCATGACCAAAGGACTCCCGAAATGAGGCGGCAGCGGCAGAAGATCGCCGGGGTGATGGCGGGCGTCCTCGTGCTCGCCGGATGCAGTGACGGCGGGTTTTCGGGGCTGTACAACACCCCCTTGCCGGGCGGCGCCGATCTCGGCGACCATCCGTACCGGCTCACCGCGCAGTTCTCCGACGTCCTGGACCTCGTGCCGCAGGCGAGTGTGAAGGTCAACGACGTCCCGGTCGGCCGCGTCGAGAAGATCGACCTCGCGCCGGACACGCGTTCGGCGTGGGTGAGCATGGTGGTCAACGGCGACATCGCGCTGCCCGCGAACGCGCGCGCCGAGCTGCGGCAGTCGAGCCTGCTGGGGGAGAAGTTCGTCGATCTACACGCCCCCGAAAAGCCCGAAGGAACGCTCGCCGAGGGCGCGAAGATCCCGCTGGACCGCACGAACCGCAACCCCGAGGTCGAAGAGGTCCTCGGCGCGCTTTCCCTGCTGCTCAACGGCGGCGGGGTCGAGCAGATCCAGAAGATCAGCCACGAACTCAACGAGGCGCTCACCGGCAACGAGGCCGAGGTCCGCTCCCTGCTGTCCCGGGTGGACAAGCTGGCCACCGAACTCGACGGGCACAAGGGCGAGATCCTGCGCGCCATCGACGGTCTCGACAAGCTGTCCAAGACCCTCGTCGGCCAGACGCAGAACCTCACCAACGCACTCGACAACCTCTCGCCGGGGCTCAAGGTCGTGACCGAGCAACGGGATCAGCTCGTCGGCATGCTGCAGTCGCTCAACACCCTTTCGGGGGTCGCCACCGAGACGATCAAGGCGAGCAAGGACACGCTGGTCGCGAACCTGCGCGCGCTGCAGCCCACGCTGAAGAAGCTGACCGAGGCGGGCCAGGATCTGCCGACGGCGTTGCGGATCCTGCTCACGTATCCGTTCCCGGACTACGCGGGCAACGTGATCAAGGGCGACTACGCGAACGTCGAGGCCAAGATCGACCTGAACCTGGACACCTTCCTGGAGAACATGAACAACTCGTCGCAGCCGATCATCCAGCTGCCGGGCACCCAGGGCACCGGCACACCCGGCGCGATCCCGTTCAACAACGGTGCCGCCCCGCCGGTGCTGCCGTTGCCCGGTGATCTCCCGCAAGCGCCACCGGCCGCGCAAGGGGACGCGCTGGGCGGCGTGCTCGGCGGGATCCTCGGGCCGCTGCTGGGAGGTGGCCGGTGATCACGCGCAAGATCAGGATCCAGCTGGCGGTGTTCGTCGTCATCGCGGTGGTTTCGGTCGTCTACGCGGGCGGCAACTACGCCGGGCTGGACCGGCTCTTCGGCACCCGCGGCTACCTCGTCACCGCGCAGCTCGTGGACTCCGGCGGGATCTTCGTCAACGCCGAGGTCTCCTACCGTGGCGTCGCGGTCGGCAAGGTCGCGTCGATGACGCTCACCGAACACGGCATCGACCTCGGTCTCGACATCGATTCGGGCGCACCGAAGATCCCCGCGGACACCAAGGCCGCGGTCGCGAACCGGTCGGCGGTGGGGGAGCAGTACGTGGATCTGCTGCCCATGCACGAAAACGGGCCGTACCTCACCGAGGGTTCGGTCATCAAACGCGACAAGACCTCGATCCCGCTCGCGCCGGACACCGTGCTGTCCAATTTGGACAAACTTGTGTCGAGTGTGAAGCCGGAATCGTTGCGGACGGTCGTCGACGAGACCTACGAGGCGTTCGCGAACGCCGGCCCGGATCTGCGGCAGCTGCTGAACAGCACCGGTTCGCTCACCGCGACCGCGACGCAGTACCTGCCCGACACCCAAGGCCTGCTCGCCAACTCGCGGACCGTGCTGGACACGCAACGGCGGCAGGCGGACAACATCACGCAATTCTCCAGCGGGCTCAAGACGATCGCCGCGCAGCTGAAGACGTCCGACCCGGATCTGCGGCGCGTGATCGACGAGGCGCCGAAGCTGAGCCGCCAGATCAGCGACGTGCTCGCGGTGTCCGGGACCGACCTCGGGGTCCTGTTCGCGAACACGCTCACGACCGCCCAGATCACCTCCGCCCGTACCGACGCCATCGAGGAACTCCTGGTCGCGTACCCGATCATCTCGGCGTTCTCGCGCTCGACGTCGCCGGACGGCACCGGCCACCTCGGCGTCGTGTTCAACTTCTTCGACCCGGTCTCGTGCACGAAGGGTTACGAGGGCACGAAGCAGCGTCCCGCGAACGACACCACCGAAGCGCCGGTGAACACCCAGGCGTACTGCGCCGAGCCGCCAGGAAGCCCCACAGGCGTGCGAGGCTCGCAGAACGCCCCGTACGCCGGGAAGCCGCCGGCGGTCCCGGAGCGGCCGAAGCAGACCCCGCAGGCGGCGGAATCCGCCCAGCTGCCGGGGGTGCTGAGCCTGCTCACCGGATCCGCGCCCGGCGGGCTCGGCGCGTTGCTGGGCGGGAAGTGATGCTCACCCGCGCCCTCACCGTCGTGGCCGCGCTGGCGGTCCTCGCGGCTGCCTGGTTCGGCTGGTCGTGGTGGAGCGCCGCGGGCGACGACGGCCTGGCCAGGGGCCGCGAGCGCGAGGCCGTCCTCGCCGCCGCGTCCGGCCAGCTGGAGGTGCTCAACACGATCGACTACCGCAGTGGCGCGAAGGACGTCGACCGCTGGCTCGGCGTCACCACCGGACGGCTCGGCAAGGACCTCACCGGCGACCGCCAGATCCAGATCGACCGGGCGACCGCGAGCAAGACCGTCGCCACCGCCAAGCTCAAGCAGGCCGCGGTCACCGAACTCGACGCCGCCGCCGGGACGGCGCGCCTGATGGCCGTGCTGGACGTGCGGGTCAGCACCGGCGGCGGGTCGGCCGCGCCGAAGGTGAGCAGGCTGACCGTGGACTACCAGCGCGTCGAGGACGGCTGGAAGGTCAGCGCGGTCCAGGCGGCGGGCTCATGACCGGGCGTGTCCCGCGGCTCCTCGTCGCGGTCATCGTCCTGGCCGCCGGCTGCGCGGTGTGGTTCGGCCTCCAGGCGTCCTCGCTGGGCTCGGACGGCAACGCGGCGCTGGTGGACCAGGCGGCCACGGCCGAGGTCGCGGACCAGGTCGGTGCCGGGGTGAAGGCCGTGTTCTCCTACGACTACAGCAACCTCGCGCGCACCGAGCGGGCCGCCGCCGAGGTGCTGACCGGGGCGGCGACCGGCCAGTACCGTGACCAGTTCGCCTCGGCGCGGAAGCGTGCCGAGGAAGGGAAGCTGGTGCGCACGACGACGGTGCGGTCGCTCGGCGTCCGGTCCCTGCGCGGCGATCAGGCCGAGGTGCTGCTGTTCCTCGACCAGCAGACGATGACCGCCGGTGGCGGGGCCCCGCAGTCGACGGTGTCCCAGCTTTCGGTCACCGCGCAGCGCGTCGACGGCCGATGGAAGATCTCTCAGCTCGTCCCGCTGTGATCAGGAGAGGCGTTTCATGTTCGCGGCGGTGATCACGCCGCCGGAAACGGTGTAGGAACCGGAAAAAGTGCGGAGCGAACCATCGGTCTGCCGGGCTGAAAGGTCGACGTACACGGTGTTCGCGCTCACGCTCCGCACGGTGACCGCGGCCCACGAAGTCGTCGTGTACCCACTGGACCAGGAAGCGAAAGTGCCGCCTTTCGCCAGGCGTTGCCCACCGAGATTCCACGCGGTGAGGAAATCACGCCGGTTGATCGCGTCGTAGAAGGCGATCACCGTTTGCGCCACGGGAACCGACGGTGCGGGATAGACGGTCTGCGTCGCGGGTGGTGCGACGTAAACCGTTTGCGGTGGGGCCGCGACGGCGGGTGGCTGGATCACGATCGTGTTCGGCGGAGCGGCCACCGCGACCGCGGGCATCGCCGTTCCCTGATTCGGCACCGCGCACGCGGCCAGCGTTCCCGCCGCCGCCAACGTCACCATCGCCCACTTCTTCGCACCCATTTTCTCCCCTTTTCCTCGTGCTACCGAGAATGCGGGAACGGCGGCGGCATCAATAGGGGATTTGGCCTCGTTACGATTGCTGAAAAACGCGCCGGAACCGTTATCGGATCTTGTACGCACGGGCCTAGGGCCACCCTCGTCTCACGCCGGACCGCCGCCGGGTTTAGCGTTAGGCATGACCACTGCACCTGTCGATGTCGAGAGCGCCCGCCGCGACTACGCGGCCCTCGTCGACCGTGGCCTCTCCCTGGACATCACCCGCGGCAAGCCGTCCCCTCGCCAGCTGGACCTCGCCGACGGGCTGCTCGCCCTCCCCGGAGACGTGCGCAAGGCCGAGGACGGCACGGACGTCCGCAACTACGGCGGCCTCAAGGGCCTGCCCGAGCTCCGCCGCATCTTCGCCGGGCCGCTGCAGGTCCCGGCCGAGCAGCTGCTGGCCGCGGGCAACTCCAGCCTGGAGCTCATGCACGACTCGATCGTGCAGGCCTTCCTCAGCAAGCTGCCGGGCGCCGAGCGCCGCTGGGCCGACGAGCCGAGCGTCAAGTTCCTGTGCCCCGTGCCGGGCTACGACCGCCACTTCGCGCTGGCCGAGCGCTTCGGGATCGAGCTGATCCAGGTGCCGCTCACCGAGACCGGCCCGGACATGGCGGTCGTCGAGCGGCTCGTCGCCGAGGACGCCGCGGTCAAGGGCATCTGGTGCGTGCCGAAGTACAGCAACCCGACCGGCGTCACCTACAGCGACGACACCGTGCGCCGCCTGGCGACGATGACCACGGCCGCCCCGGACTTCCGGATCTTCTGGGACAACGCCTACGCCGTGCACCACCTCACCGAGGACGAGGCGCAGCTGGCCGACCTGCTCGCGCTGGCCACCGAGGCGGGCAACGCCGACCGCGTGTTCGTCTTCGGCTCCACCTCGAAGGTCACCTACGCGGGTGGCGGCGTCGGCTTCTTCGGTGCGTCCGAGGCGAACCTGGCCTGGTGGACCGGCCTCATCGGCAAGCGGACCATCGGCCCGGACAAGGTCAACCAGCTCCGCCACGCGCAGTTCCTGCGCGACGAGGACGGCGTCCGCGAGCACATGCGCAAGCACGCCGAGCTCATCGGGCCGAAGTTCGCGGCCGTCGACGAGATCCTCACCAAGGAACTCGGCGAATCGGGCCTCGCGTCCTGGACCAAGCCGACCGGCGGGTACTTCATCTCGCTGACCGTGCCGTCCGGGACCGCCAAGGAGGTCGTGCGGCTGGCCAAGGAGGCGGGTATCGCCCTGACCCCGGCCGGCGCGACCCACCCGTACGGCGACGACCCCGAGGACGCCGTCATCCGCATCGCGCCGACGTACCCCGAGCTGGCCGAGGTGGAAGAGGCCATCCGCGGTCTCGCGGTCTGCGTCCGCCTTGCCGCGGCGACGAAGAACTAATTTCGAGATCTTCTCCAATCCGGGTCACGGGTGGTTCCGAACGTCCGAGTGGGTGGGTGTGCACCGCAAAGACGAGAGGAACCACTCGTGTTCGGAAAGCCCTTCGTTCGTACCCTGATCTCCCGCAGCGCGGAGAACCGCACGGATCGCCGCCGGTTCCTGAAGGCCGCTGGCGCGGCGGGGCTCGGTGTCGTCGGCGCGACCTACCTCGGGGTCCAGGCCACTTCGTCGGCTTCGGCCACGGGTGACGCCGCTGCCGCCGAGGGTGCTCCCAGTGACGCCGCCGTCCTCAATTTCGCGCTCAACCTGGAGTACCTCGAAGCCGAGTTCTACTCCTTCGCCGTCCACGGCCGCGGGCTGCCGGACGACCTCACCGGTGGCGTCGGCACTCAGGGCGGCGTCTCCGGCGGCAAGAAGGTGATGTTCCACGACAAGGCGCTGCACCAGTTCGCGAAGGAGATCGCGGGCGACGAGGTCGCGCACGTCAAATTCCTGCGCGGCGCGCTGGGCGAGGCCGCGGTGTCGCGGCCCGAGATCGATCTCAAGGACAGCTTCACCGCCGCGGCCAAGGCGGCCGGGCTGATCAGCGGGTACCAGCAGTTCGACCCGTTCGCCAACGAGAAGAACTTCCTGCTCGCGGCGTTCCTGTTCGAGGACGTCGGCGTGACGGCCTACAAGGGTGCCGCGCCGCTGATCACCAACAAGACGTTCCTCGACGCGGCCGCCGGCATCCTGGCCGCCGAGGCCTACCACGCCGCCACCATCCGGACCGCGCTGTTCGACCGGGAACTCGGCGACGCGGCCGCCAAGATCTCCAACGCGCGCGACGCCCTCGACGGTCCCGGCGACGACGACCAGGGTGTCCTGCTCGGCAACCAGGCCAACATCGTGCCGACCGACCACAACGGCATCTGCTTCGGCCGCGGCGCCGACCGGGTGCTGAACGTCGTCTACCTGAACCCGGGCGCGGTGAAGGAGGGCGGGTTCTTCCCCAAGGGCGTCAACGGCGACATCGTCGCCAGCGGCGGCGCGTGATCCCCTCTGTCGTGTCGCCGTTTCCCGGTACCGTCGGGGGTCGGCGACACGACAGGGGGTTCACGGTGAAGGCAGTGATCATCGGCGGCGGTGTCTCCGGCACGGTGACCGCGATGGCGTTGCGCCGGGCCGGGATCGAGGCGAGCGTCCACGAGGCGCATCCGTTCGGAGGCGAGGACGCGGGCGCGTTCCTGACGATCATGCACAACGGCATGGACGCCCTGCGCGCGATCGGCGCCGAGGCACCGGTGATCGACATTTCGTTCGGCGCCGTGGGTCTGGAGCTCGTGACGCCCGACGGGCGGACCGTCGAACGACGTTCCTTCGACATCGAAGGCCTCGCCGGTCCGCGCACGATGACGCGGGCGTCGCTTTACCGTGCGCTGCAGGACGAGGCGATCTCGCGCGGGATCACCTTCGAGCGCGGGAAACGGCTGGTTTCCGCCTCGCCGGGGATCGCGCGGTTCGAGGACGGTTCCGTGGCCGAAGGCGACATCCTGATCGGCGCCGACGGCCTGCGTTCGGTCGTCCGGACGATCATCGACCCGGACTGCCCGCCGCCGCGTTCGACGGGCCTCGACGTCGTCTACGGCTACACGACCGACACGAACATCCCGCAGGCGCCTTCCCTCTATCGGATGATTCAGAGCCTGCACGCCTACTTCGGCTACACGAGCACTCCCGACGGCTCGACGTACTGGTTCGCGCGGCTTCCCACGGCCGAGGGAGTGCGCTCCGGCCTGACACCGGCCGAATGGCGCGCGGCCGCTTTCGCCGCCTTCGACGGGGAACCGTTGCCCGCCGCGGAAATCATCCGGTCGACGGGCGACGACGTGTTCGGCGGTCACTCCTACGACGTGCCGTCGACACCGGTGTGGTTCAACTCGACGATGGTGCTCGTCGGCGACGCGGCGCACGCGGCCTCGCCCGCCGCGGGGCAGGGCGCGTCGATGGCGCTGGAGGACAGTGTCGTACTGGCCCAGTGTTTGCGGGATCTTCCCGACGCGCCAACGGCTTTCGCGGCCTATGAGCGGCTGCGGCGGGCGCGGGTGGAGGAGCTGGTGGCGGGCAGCGCGGCGGTGTCCTCGGGGACGACGTCCGACCGGGACCGGAATTGGCTTTACCGGCACCACATCGACTGGGACGAGAAGATCGGCTGAAGGACGCTTTCGCCGCATGTCACGCGGTGAAAGCGTCCTTCAGCCCCTTGTCATGCCCAGGGCGGGTCCGAAGTCCGTGAAGGCCTCCTTCACTACCTTGAGGGTAGGGAAGGAGGCCTTCACGACACCCGCTGTCCAAGATGGACGCTCACCGCCCGGCAGGGCGTTGCGAAAGCCACTTTCGCAACCTTCAACGTCGCGAAAGCCACTTTCGCAACACCCGGCCCTCCTGCCAAGCGCGTGAAGGCCTCCTTCCCGCGGCTCAGCGTAGGGAAGGAGGCCTTCACGCGCGAAAGGCTACTTCTTGTACAGGGCCTCGATGTCGGTCGCGTAGTTCTTGTTCACGATGTTGCGCTTCAGCTTCAGGCTCGGCGTGATCTCCCCGCCCGCCTCGGTGAAGTCCTTCGAGAGGATCGTGAACTTCTTGATCGCCTCGGCCTGCGACACCGCGCTGTTGGCCTGATCGACGGCCGTCTGGATCTCGGCGCGCAGTTCGGCGTCGTCGGCCAGATCGGACACCGACGCGTCGGAAGGCTTGCCGTGCTGCGACTTCCACGACGGGAAGTACTCCTCGTCGATGGTGATCAGCGCGCCGATGAACGGCCGCTGGTCGCCGACGACCATCGCCTGGCTGACCAGCGGGCTGGCCTTGATGGTGTCCTCGAGCCCGGACGGGGCGACGTTCTTGCCGCCCGCCGTGACGATGATCTCCTTCTTGCGCCCGGTGATCTTCAGGAAGCCGTCGTTGTCCAGTTCGCCGAGGTCGCCAGTGTGGAACCAGCCGTCTTCCAGCGCTTCGGCGGTCGCCTCGGGGTTGTTGAAGTAGCCGCCGAACACGACGTCGCCCTTCAGCAGGATCTCGCCGTCGTCGGCGATCCGGACCGAGGTGCCGGCGACCGGGCGGCCCACGGTGCCGACGCGGAACCCGTCCTGCGTGCCGACGCAGGCCGCCGCGGAGGTCTCGGTCAGGCCGTAGCCCTCGAACACCGGGACGCCGATGCCGCGGAAGAAATGCGCCAGCCGCACGCCGAGCGGGGCACCGCCGGACACCGCGGCGACGCACCGGCCGCCGAGGGCCGCGCGGAGCTTGCTGAACACCAGCTTGTCGAACAGCGCGTGCTTGACCTTGAGACCCAGTCCGGCGCCGCCGGTGTCCTGAGCCTGGCTGTACGCGACCGCGGTGGCTTCGGCGGCGTCGAAGATCTTGCCCTTGCCGTCGCCGTGCGCCTTCTGCTTCGCGCTGTTGTAGACCTTCTCGAACACGCGCGGCACGGCGACGACGAACGTCGGCCGGAAGGTGCCGAGGTCGGCGACGAGGTTTTTGACGTCCGAGGTGTGCCCGAGGGTCACTCGCGCGCTCAGCGCGGTCACCGCGATGGCGCGGGCGAGGACGTGCGCGAGCGGCAGGAACACCAGCAGCGAGTTGCCCTGCTCCATCAGCTGCGGGAACGCGGCGATGTCGGCGCGGATCTCGGCGAGGAGGTTCCGGTGGGTCAGCTCGACGCCCTTGGGGCGGCCGGTCGTGCCCGAGGTGTACACGATCGTGGCCAGATCGCCGGCCTTCACCGTGCGGCGGCGCTCGTGCAGGTCGTCGTCGCTCAGCTCGGCGCCCTGCTCGGTGAGGTGGTCGACGGCGGCGGCGTCGATCTGCCAGGTGTGCTCGAGCCCGTCGAGGCGGCCCTTCACGGACTCCAGCGTCGCGAGGTGCTCGTCGGTCTCGACGAACACGCCCTTCGCGGCCGAGTCCGAGAGGATCCAGTGGACCTGCTCGGCCGACGAGGTGTCGTAGATCGGGACGGTGACCGCGCCGGCGGCCCAGATCGCGAAGTCGATCAGGGTCCATTCGTAGCGGGTCTTGGACATGAGCCCGATCCGGTCGCCCGGTGCGATGCCCGCCTGGGCCATTCCCTTGGCCACGGCCAGAACCTGGGCGGCGAAGTCTTTGGCGGTGACGTCCAACCAGGTACCGTCGACCTGGCGGCGGAAACTCACGACATCGGAGAACCGCTCCGCGTTCGCCCAGACGACGTCGGCGAGATTCTCGTCGTCTGTCACCGGATTGGCGGCGGGGGCGCTGTATTCGCGCACGAGGAACCTCCGTGTTCGCGTGCAAGTGGTGTGACCGGTGTTACCCGCCAGTCAACTTAGCGTGCCGTGCACCTTAAGACCATGCTGACGAATCGGCCATACCCAGGGCATGACATTCTGCCGCTGTGAACCAGGCGCCGCCAGCTCTCGACATCGTCGACGAGACCTTCCTCGTGGTCCCGCCCTCCACCGTGGCCGCCGCTTTCGCCGATCCGCGATCTTGGTCACGTTACTGGCCGGACCTCGTCCTGGAGGTCTACACCGACCGCGGGGACCAGGGATTGCGCTGGACCGTGCGCGGTGCCTTGATCGGTACCATGGAGGTCTGGCTCGAGCCGGTGCTCGACGGAACCTTGCTGCACTACTTCCTGCGCGCCACCCCCGCCGGTCCCGACGGGGAGCCGATCGGCCTGGCACCGCGGGAACTGCGCCGCGAGTTCGACCGCCGTGCCCGCGCCGCCAAGGCGATCGCGCTCGGGCTCAAGGAGGTCCTGGAGGACGGGCGCGAGCCCGGGGTCGGTCCCCGGGCTCAGTAGGCACGGGGAGCACAGGGGAGAGCATGCGGGTTCACGTGGTGTCGGACGTGCACGGCAACGCCGACGCGCTCAAACGCGCGGGCGACGGCGCCGACGCGCTGATCGTTCTCGGCGACCTGCTGGACTTCGTCGACTACCGCGAGCACGACAAGGGCATCATGGGCGCGCTGTTCGGCGCCGAGAAGGTCGGCGAGTTCGCGCGCCTGCGGCGCGAGGGCACTCGTGATGAGACCGTTGCCTTCTCGCGATCGTTGTGGGCCACTTTGGCCGATCCCGCGGCCGCCGTCGGCGAGGCGATCCACGACCAGTACGGCGTTCTGTTCGGTGCGCTGACCGCGCCGACGTTCGCGACCCCCGGCAACGTCGACGACCCCTCGCTGTGGCCCGAATTCGCCGGCGACGGCATCACCGTCCTCGACGGCGAGGTCGCCGAGTTCGGCGGCCTGCGCTTCGGGTTCATCGGCGGCGCGCTGCTCCCGCCGAACGTGGTCCCGCGCCGCAACGGCTTCTGGCGGCCGTACCTGCGCACCCGCGAGGAGTACGACGTCGCGGTCGCCGGGCTGGAGAACGTCGACGTCCTGTGCACCCACATCCCGCCGGCCGTCCCGGAACTGACCTACGACGTGATCGCGCGGCGGTCCGAGATCGGCTCGGCGGCGCTGGTGGACCTCATCCGCGAGCAGCGGCCGCGCTGGTCGGTGTTCGGGCACGTCCACCAGCCGCTGACCCCGCGGACGCGGCTCGGCAGGACCGAATGCCGTAACGTCGGTCACTTCAAAGAGACGGCACAGCCGTACGTGCTTCGCTGGTGACCCTGGGCTGCGGCTAGGCTGCGTTCATGGCCGAGCAGTCCACGCAATCCATCGAGGTCGACGCCGAGCCCGAGCGGGTCATGGCCGTCATCGCCGACTTTCCCGCGTACCCGGAATGGGCCAAGGCCGTCCGGGAGACCGAGGTGCTCGGCGAGGACGCCGACGGCCGCGCCAAGCAGGTGAAACTCACCCTCGACGCCGGCCCCATCAAGGACGTGTACACCCTCGAGTACGACTGGGACGCCGACGGCAACGGAGTCAGCTGGCACCTGGTCAAGGGGCAGATGCAGAAGGCCCAGAACGGCCGCTACGCCCTCGAAGCGCTGGGCGCCGGACGCACCAAGGTGACGTATACGCTGTCCGTCGAGCTGGCGCTGCCGATGATCGGGCTGCTGCGCCGCAAGGCCGAGAAGATGGTCATGGACACCGCGCTCAAGGAGCTCAAGAAGCGCGCTGAAGCATCCTGAGTCGAAGGGTAGGCATGCGGATCCTGCTGTTCACCGGCAAGGGGGGTGTCGGCAAGACCACGCTGGCCGCGGCGACGGCGGCGGCACTGGCCGGGCGGGGCAGGAAGACGCTCGTGGTCTCGACCGACCCGGCGCATTCCCTCGGTGACGCCTTCGGCCGCCCGCTCGGCGGCGAACCGTCCGAAGTGGACACGCTGCTCCACGCCGCCCAGATCGACACCCGCGGCCTCGTCGACAGCACCTGGCGCGAACTCCGGCGGGAACTGCAGACCGCGCTCGCGGGAGTGGGTCTCGACTCGCTCGACGCCGAAGAGCTCACCGTGGTGCCCGGCGTCGACGAGCTCCTCGCCCTCACCGAGGTCCAGCGCCTCGCCGAGCACGGTCCCTGGGAGACGGTCGTCGTCGACTGCGGGCCGACCGCGGAAACCCTGCGGCTGCTGGCTTTGCCCGAAGCGGTCTCCGGCTATCTGTCGCGGATGTTCAAACCGGGCGCGCGGCGCACGGCGGCCGCGGTGCGGCGGCTCGGCGCGCATCTGGAGTCGCTGCGCACGCTGCTGACCGATCCGGCCACCACCACCGTGCGGCTCGTGCTGACGCCGGAGCGCGTCGTCGTCGCCGAAGCCCGCCGCACCCTCAGTTCCCTTGCCCTGCGCGGGATCCTGGTCGACGGCCTGATCGTCAACCGGCTCATGCCCGCGCCCGGGTTCTGGCGCGGCGCCGCGGCCACCTGGATGCGGACCCGCCGCACCCAGCAGAACGCCGTCCTCGCCGAACTCGCCGAAGCGGGTTTCGGATCGGGGCAGGTGAAGCCCGTCGAGCATCGCGCCGTCGAGCCGGTGGGGCTCGAGGCGTTGCAGGAAATCGCGTACGAGCTCTATCAGGGGCTGGACCCCTTGGCAGGGAACGAAAAAGGTGTGACCCCACTGCTGCAGGTGTCCGAATCGGACGACGGCTACGAGCTGCGGATCGCGGTGCCCTTGCACCTCGATTCCGAAGTGGACCTGGCCAGAGTGGACGATGATCTCGCCGTCACCGTGGACGGTTTCCGGCGGCTGATCGCGCTGCCGGAGATGTTGCGCCCGTGCCGGATCACCGGTGCGGAATCCGACGCGCACGGCCTGGTCGTGAGCCTGGCCGGGAACCGGGGACCCGGGTGAGCGAGAACAACGAGTACACCGGATCGAAGCCGCTCGAACTGGCCGAAGAGATCCGGCTCCTGGTCGAACTGGTCGTCGAGCACGCCGCGCCGTGGCTGGAGGGCCTGATCTCCGCCGGGCACGGCTGCACCGACCACGACGCCGACGGATGGTGCCCGCTCTGCGCCGTCGTCGGGGTCTTCCGAGGGGAACGGCCCGAGTTCGTGGCCCGCCTGATGGAGCAGGCCGCGCAGCTCGTCGCGTTGCTGCGGGCGGTGCTCGCCGACCGGTGGGAACCCGAGGCAGGCGTGCACATGCCGGGGTTCCAGCCTGCGCGGAAGGAGCCCGCGGCCGAAGATGTGCCGATGGGAGCTTCGCGGGTCCAGCACATCACGGTGACCAGGCGCGACGCTTGGCAGCCGGACCGGGAGAACTGAGTTGCTGACGGTAGGGGTGGACGTCGGGGGCACGAGTGTGCGCGCCGGCGTGGTGGACGAGCACGGCTCGCTGATGGACACCGCCAGGGTCGGGACGCCCAGCGGGGAGGACGCGCTCGAAGACGCCATCGCCGGCGTCGTCGAAGACCTCCGTAACCGGCACGACGTGTCCGGGGTCGGGCTCGCGGTCGCCGGGTTCGTCGCGAAGGACCGGCGGACGGTGATGTTCGCGCCGCATCTGTCCTGGCGTGCCGCGCCGGTCGCCGAGCGCATCGAGAAGCGGGTCGGCCTGCCGGTGACCCTGGAGCACGACGTGAACGCCGCCGCGGTCGGCGAATACCGCTTCGGGGCCGCCCGCGGCGCTCATGTCGCCGCGCTGATCGCCCTCGGTACCGGGATCGGCGCGGGACTGCTGCTCGACGGCAAGATCTACCGGGGCGCGTACGGTGTCGCGCCGGAACTCGGGCACCTGACCGTCGTCCCCGGCGGCAGGCCCTGCCCGTGCGGGAAATACGGCTGCTGGGAGCGCTACTGCAGCGGGACGGCGCTGGCGGCGACGGCGGTGGAGCTGCTCGCGCGGCATCCCGGCCGTTCGACCGTGCTGGCGCGCGAGACCAGGGGAGACCCCGGTTCGGTCACCGGCCGCCGCGTCGCCGGGGCCGCCCGCGACGGCGACCCGATCGCCCAGCGCGCGATGACCGAGCTGGCGAAATGGCTGGCCGAGGGGCTGGCGCTGGTCGCCGACGTCTTCGATCCCGAGCTCATCGTGATCGGTGGCGGCGTGTCCGAATCGGCTCCGCTGTTCCTCGACGAGGCCCGCGAGCACTACGCGGACAAGATCACCGGCGCCGGGCACCGGCCGCTGGCGCGGATCCGGGCCGCGCACCACGGCGACGATTCGGCGATCGTCGGTGCCGCCGCACTCGCCGTCGACGCGGCGAAGGCTCCCGGCGCCGAGATCGGTGTGACACGCTGAAGCGGTGACCCGGCAGGACGGCAACGGCTTCGTGAAGTGCGACTTCGGGCATCTTCACTGGGGTTTGAACGGCGCGGCCGGGTTGCTGCTGTCCGATCCCGCGCGCGGTGTCCTGCTGCAGCGGCGGGCCTGGTGGGTCCACCATGGACGGACCTGGGCACTGCCCGGTGGCGCCGTCGAGGCGGGGGAGAGCCCGCGTGAGGCCGCCACGCGTGAGGCGCACGAGGAGGCCGGCATCCCGCCCGCGCGGGTCCGTCCGCTGGCCGCGTCGCACGTCGACCACGGGAACTGGCGCTACACCACGGTCCTCGCCGCGCCGATCGGTCCGCTTTCAGCCAGGGTGAAGAGCGCGGAGAGCGCGGAACTGCGATGGGTCCACGCGGGCGAGGTCGCCGATTTCCGGCTGCATCGCGACTTCGCGGCGGCGTGGCCGAGATTGAGGGAACACTTGGATCGCGGGCTGGTACTGGTGGTCGACGGCGCGAACGTCGTCGGATCGCGGCCGGACGGCTGGTGGCGGGACCGGCGCGGCGCCGCGGAACGGTTACGGGACAAGCTCGCGAGCCTGTCCGAGACCGGGCTCGCCGATCCGGCCCTGCCCGGGGGCGGCGGATGGTCGTGGTGGCCGAAGGTCGTGCTGGTCGTCGAGGGCAAGGCGCGGGGAGTCGCGACGGTGCCTGGGGTCGAGGTCGTCGAGGCCGACGGCGAAGGCGACGACACGATCGTCGCCGTCGCGCGTGAAGCCCGTGCCGCGGGCCCGGACGACCACGTCGTCGTGGTCACCGCCGACCGGGAGCTGCGTTCCCGCGTCGAGGCACTGGGCGCTTCGACCTTCGGCCCCGGCACCCTCCTGGGGCACCTCGACTCCCGCGTTTAGTCCTCTGAACGCGGTCCTGGTCAGGGGCGCGCGATCTTCCCGTCCCGCATCTCCGCGATGAGCGAAGCGACGACGGCGCGAAGGCTGCCGTTGTACTGCTTCGCGACCGCGCGCTGACGCAGGTAGCTGGGCCCGTGGGTCAGGATGGTCTCCACCGACCGGAGTTCGTCGGCGCAGTCCAGGCGCCGGGCCACCGGTTCGAGCCGGTCCAGCAGGTCGTAGGTGTCGTCGGTGACGAGCCGCTCGTTGCCCGCCGCGTCGAGGATGACGATCGCGTCGACGCCGTACCGCGCCGCGCGCCACTTGTTCTCCTGGACGTGCCACGGCGGCAGCGTCGGCAGGATCTCGCCGTCGTCGAGACGCGCGCTGAAGTCGTCGACCAGGCATTGGGTCAGCGCGGAGATCGCGCCGACCTCCTCCAGCGTCGGCAGCCCGTCGCACACCCGCATCTCGATCGTCCCGAAATGCGGGGCGGGCCGGATGTCCCAGCGGATCTCGGAGAAATGGTCGATCACGCCCGTGGTGAACATGTCGTCCACGTAGCTTTCCAGCTCGGTCCACTTCCGGAACTGGAACGGCAGCCCGGCCGTCGGCAGCTGCTGGAACATCAGCGCGCGGTTCGACGCGTACCCGGTGTCCTCCGCGCCCCAGTACGGCGAAGACGCCGAAAGCGCTTGCAGATGCGGCGCGTACTTGAGCAGGGCGTCGAGGATCGGCAGGGCCTTGTCCCGGTGGTCGACACCGACGTGCACGTGGACGCCGTAGATCAGCATCTGCCGCCCCCACCACTGGGTCCGGTCGATGAGCTTGGCGTAGCGCTCCTTGTCCGTGACCTTCTGCTGGTACCAGGTCGAGAACGGATGCGACCCGGCGGAGAACAGCTCGACGCCCAGCGGGTCCAGCACCGAGTGCACGACGTCCAGTGAGTCGTTCAGATCGGCCTTGACCTCGGCGATCGTGTCGCAGATCCCGCTGATCACCTCGATGGTGTTGAGCAGCAGTTCCTGCTTGATCTTCGGATGCTCTTCCTCGCCGTCGGGCCGGACGGCGTCGAGCACCTGTTCCGCGACCGACGAGAGCTCACCGGTCCGCCGGTCGACGAGGGCGAGTTCCCATTCCGCGCCGACCGTCGACCGGCGCGAGGGAGTGAAGTCGATCTTCATCTTCCGAATTGTCCGGCAGATCAGACCTGGGCGCCGTTGTTCGGATCCGCGCCGGGCGGCGGCCCCTGACGCACCCGCAGCAGGAGCAGGGCGATCGCGGTCGCGAGGGCGAGGATCCCGAGCGGGGTGCCGAGCCGGGTGCCCATGCCGATCAGGGTGGGCGCGATCAGCAGCAGCAGGCCGAGCAGGAAGAACAGCAGGACGATGAACGCGCCCTTGCGCGGACGCGGCAGGGGAGGCGGCTCGGGCGGCACGAAGTGGCCCTCGTCGTCGCTCGACCCGGCCGGGTCGTCCTCGAACAGGGTCTTGTCCCAGCTGGTGCCGCCGCCGCGCCAGCCCGGTTCGGGTTCGGCGTCCGAAGGGTCCGGCCGGGGAGTCTTCTCGGCGGGCTTCTCCGCCGTCTTCCCGGCCGGTTTCTCCAGGTCGTCTTCCGGGAAGAGGCCGACGCCCTCCGCACGGAGGTCGGCCACGATCTCGGCGAACGTCGCGTCGACGTCCTCCGGCCCGTCCTTGCCTCTGCTCATCCGGCGTCCACCTGTCCCGCCCGGCGCACGGACCGGGCGAAGTCCACCGTACGCGTGAAGATCAGGCCCGCGTCGTGGTCTTGGGTGGCGACGTGGAAGCTGTTCTCCAGCACCACCTCGGTCACGTCGTCGCTGCCGATCCCGTCGAGGATCACCCGCGAGTTGACCGGCTCGACGATGTGGTCGACGGCCGAGTGGAGCAGGAGCACCGGCTGGGTCACCTTGCGCAGATCCGCGCGGGTGAGTTTCCACAGCTTCGCCAGGCTCGCCGCGGCGCGCACGGGTGTCCGCGAGTAGGCCAGCTCGGTCACGCCCGGCTTCGCGATGTCGTTGGCCACGCCCGGAACCGAGGGCAGGATCCGCGACAGGACGGGCAGCAGCTTGGCGTCCCAGCGCAGCGTCATGACCGACGGGTTCACCAGCACGATGCCGGCGATCCGGTCGCCGAACTCCTCGGCCAGCCGTAGCGTGAGCGTCCCGCCCATCGACATCCCGGCGACGAACACCGTCTCGCAGGTCGAGAAGAGCGCCAGCAGCTCTTCGCGGACCGCGCCGTACCAGTCCTCCCAGCCTGTCCGGTTCATGTCCTGCCACCGGGTCCCGTGCCCGGGGAGCAGCGGGCAGCGCACCGTGTAACCGGCCTCGGCCAGATGGTCGCCCCACGGCCGCATACTCGCGGGAGTGCCGGTGAATCCGTGGCACAGCAGGAACCCTGCTTCGGTCGAACCGGTGTGAGCGAACGGTTCCGCGCCGGCGAGGACGGCCATGCGATCGCCTTCCGTGAGAGCTGGGTAGGTCTACCATGTTCGCACGACCGGAGCGGCTTGTGGGGCCCCGGCCACCGCCGGAATCGGGCCGGATCCGGTGTGAGATCCGTCGCTGGGTGCGGGTAACCGGGTGGACTTCGTTGTGCCGGGGGTGCGCGATTCGTAGTCTTGACCATCGGGCACAGGGGTTGAGCTGCTAGGAGGAGTTTTCGCAGTGCTGTACTGGCTCATGAAACACGTGTTTATCGGGCCACTGCTCAAGGCGCTGTGGCCCACCAAAGTCGTCGGCGCGGAGAACATCCCCGACGACGGTGGCGCGATCCTGGCGGGCAACCACCTCGCGGTGGCCGACTCCTTCTTCATGCCGCTGCGCGTCAAGCGCAAGGTGACCTTCCCGGCCAAATCGGAGTATTTCACCGAAAAGGGCTTCAAGGGGCTGCTGAAGAAGTGGTTCTTCACCGGCGTCGGCCAGTTCCCGATCGACCGCTCCGGCGGCAACGCCGCGCAGGCCGCGCTCGACACCGCGACCCGGCTGGTCCGCGAAGGGCACCTCCTCGGCATCTACCCCGAAGGCACCCGTTCCCCGGACGGCCGCCTGTACAAGGGCAAGACCGGCGTCGCGCGGATCGCGCTCGAATCCGGCGGCGTCGTGGTCCCGGTCGCCATGATCGGCACCGACAAGGTCAACCCGATCGGCTCGAAGATGTGGTGGCCGCGCCGCCTCGAGATCCGCTTCGGCAAGCCGCTCGACTTCTCGCGCTACGAGGGCCTCGCCGGCGACCGCTTCATCGAGCGGTCCATCACCGACGAGATCATGTACGCGCTCATGGAGCTCTCCGGCCAGGAGTACGTGGACATCTACGCCGCCAAGGCGAAGGAACTGCTCGCCGCCGAGGAGGCGGGAGTCCGCCCCAAGGTGCCCGCGCAGCCCTCCGCCCAGGACGTCGCCCGTATCCCGGACACCAAGGTCGGCTGAGGCCCCACTAGGGTTCTCCGGTGCGCTTTTTCTACGACACCGAATTCATTGAGGACGGCGTGACCATCGATCTGGTGTCGATCGGTGTCGTGGACGAAAGAGGCCGCGAGTTCTACGCGGTCTCGACCGATTTCGACCCCGGCAAGGCCGGCCCCTGGGTCCGCGACAACGTGCTCCCGAAACTCCCGTCGCCCGCCGACCCGGCGTGGCGCAGCCGCGAGAAGATCCGGACGGATCTGCTCGAGTTCTTCGGCAAACCGCCCGGCGGGATCGAACTGTGGGCCTGGTTCGCCGCCTACGACCACGTCGCGCTGGCGCAGCTGTGGGGGCCGATGCCCGCGCTGCCGCGTCAGCTGCCGCGGTTCACGCGCGACCTGCGGCAACGCTGGGAGGACGCGGGCAAGCCGAAGCTGCCGTCGGCCCCGGACGACCAGCACGACGCGCTGGCGGACGCGAGGCACAACTACCAGCGGTGGCAGATCATCGAGTCCTACTGGCACCGGTAGGCCCTTGAGCGTGTGAAGGCGGCCTTCCCTCGGCTCAGCCGAGGGAAGGAGGCCTTCACACGCGGGCGCCAGCCGAGCCGGGTTCGCGCTGCTCAGAGTTCGGTGTCCCCAATGTGGCATTGGAGACACTCAGCGTCTCCAATGCCACATTGGGGACACAAGGACCGAGCCCCGTCCCCGTGCGAGGTGGGAATGAGTCCTTCGCCAGGACGTCGGCCTGACGTCCTGAGGTGAAGGGCGCCATCCCCGCGTGCCATGCGGCGAAAGCTCCCTTCGCCACACGAGGCGCCAGCCGGTCCACCCCCTCGCCGCCCCGAGTGCCGTGCAATGAACGGTCCTTTCCTTGCGAAATTTGCGAGGAAAGGACCGTTCCTAGCGTTCGCGAGGGGGCTCAACGACGTGAGTCGACGGCCTCGGCGAGGGTGTCGAGCAGCTCCGCCGTCGTCTCCCACCCGAGGCAGGCGTCCGTGATCGACTGCCCGTACGTCAGCGAAGCGGCCGACCCCAGCGTCAGGTCCTGGCGCCCCTCCACCAGGAAGCTCTCCAGCATCAGCCCCGCGATACCCCGCTCACCGGCCCCGATCCGCCCGGCGAGTTCGCGGACGACCGCGGCCTGCCGCACGTGGTCCTTCGCGCTGTTGCCGTGGCTCGCGTCGATGATCACGCGTTCCGGCAGTCCCGACTTCGCCAGCCGCGCCAGCGTGTCGGCCACCGTCGCGGGGTCGTAGTTCGGACCGGCGGAGCTGCCGCGCAGGATGACGTGGCAGTCCTCGTTGCCCGCGGTGGTGATGAGCGCGGCGAGCCCGTCGGGGTTGATCCCGGCGAAGACGTGGCTCGCGCCGGCCGCGCGAGTGGCGTCGACGGCGACCTGGACGTCGCCCTCGGTCGAGTTCTTGATCCCGACCGGCATCGACAGCGCGCTGCACAGCTGCCGGTGCACCTGGCTCGCCGCGGTCCGCGCGCCGATGGAACCCCAGGTCACGGTGTCGGAGATGAACTGCGGGGTGATCGGGTCGAGGAATTCGCAGCCCACGGGCAGGCCCAGCGCGGAGATGTCGAGCAGCAGTTTGCGCGCCATCCGGAGACCGTGGTTGACCTCGTAGGTGCCGTCCAGACCGGGGTCGTTGATCAGGCCCTTCCAGCCGAGCGTGGTCCGCGGCTTCTCGAAGTAGACGCGCATGACGATGTGCAGGTCGCGGCGGTGTTCTTCGGCCTTGGCGGCGAGACGGCGGGCGTAGTCGAGCGCGGCGTCCGCGTCGTGCACCGAGCAGGGCCCGACGACGACGAGGAGCCGGTCGTCCCGGCCGTCGAGGATGTCGACGGCCGAGGCCCGCCCGGCTAGGACGGTGTCGGCGATTTCCGCCGTCATCGGATGTTCGTGCCGCAGCATCGCGGGCGACAGCAGCGGGTTGACGGCCGCCGTGCGGTGCCCGTCGAGGGCGATCAGGGTGTCAGCGGAGGGAGACATCGCGGGTCTGGTTCCTTTCGAAAGGGATACCGACCCGCGGGAACTCGCCGAGCCGGTGGGAAATCCGGCTCGGGGTGGAGGTCAGCGCAGGTTCACGCCGCCGTGCCCACCCGGGGCCGGCTTCGTAAACCAGAAATAGCGCTGCACGGGGCCAAGCTAGCACATCCGCGGCGCGTACCGATTCCCGAGGTGGTCCGCCCTGCACCGATCCAGAGAACTGCCGCTACGCTGGCGTCGGGACATGTGACTGTCATCTCTACGGAACACAAGACGGAGGCTTCTGATGCGTGTCGGTGTGCTAACCGGCGGTGGGGACTGCCCGGGGCTCAACGCGGTGATCCGCGGTGTGGTGCGCAAGGGCATCGAGGTGCACGGCTGGGACATCGTCGGGTTCCGCAACGGCTGGAACGGTCCCCTCACCGGGGACAGCCGTCCGCTCGGCCTGAACGACGTCGAGGACATCCTGACCCGCGGCGGCACGATCCTGCGCTCGTCGCGGACCAACCCGTACAAGGTCGACGGCGGGGTCGACAAGATCAAGGCCGTGCTCGCCGAGCAGCAGGTCGACGCGCTGATCGCGATCGGTGGCGAGGACACCCTCGGCGTCGCGAAGCGGCTCACGGACGACGGCGTCGGCGTCGTCGGGGTGCCCAAGACGATCGACAACGACCTCGGCGCCACCGACTACACCTTCGGCTTCGACACGGCCGTCTCGATCGCCACCGAGGCCATCGACCGGTTGCACACCACGGCCGAGTCGCACCACCGCGCGCTGGTCGTCGAGGTCATGGGGCGGCACGCGGGCTGGATCGCGCTGCACTCGGGCCTCGCCGGCGGCGCGAGCGTGATCCTGGTGCCGGAACGGCACTTCAACGTCGACCAGGTCGTCTCGTGGGTCGAGCGCCGCTTCGAGAAGGAGTTCGCGCCGATCATCGTCGTCGCCGAGGGCGCGCTGCCCGAGGGCGGCGAGGAGAAGCTGCTGACCGGAGAGAAGGACGCCTTCGGGCACGTCCGGCTCGGTGGCATCGGCACCTGGCTGGCCGACGAGATCGCCGCCCGCACCGGCAAGGAGTCCCGCGCGGTCGTGCTCGGGCACGTCCAGCGCGGCGGCACCCCGACGGCGTACGACCGCGTGCTCGCCACCCGGTTCGGGCTCAACGCCGTCGACGCCGTGGCCGATGGCGACTTCGGCGTGATGGTGGCGTTGCGCGGCACGGACATCGTCCGCGTCAAGCTCGCCGAGGCGACCGCCGAACTGAAGACCGTCCCGGTCGAACGGTACGAAGAGGCCGAGGTCTTCTTCGGCTGAGCCCTGTTTCAGGAGAAGGCCCCTTACATCGTGCTGACCTCGGGTAAGGGGCCTTCGCTTTTCTTGCGGGCCCGCCGTCGCGGCTAGTTGAATCGGCCACCTGGGGGGTCCGGGCGGAAGGGCGGCGGTTCTCATGGGATCCAACAGGCGCGAGTTCCTCAGGTGGCTGGCCGCCGGCGGGACCGGGGTGGCGCTCGCCGGGCTGCTGCCCGGTACGGCCGCCGCCGAAACGGGCACGATCGTCGTCCTCGCCCAGGTCACGCTGATCGACGGCACGGGTTCGGCGCCGCGGCGTGACGTCTCGGTCGTGCTCGCCGGCGACCGGATCGCCTGGGTCGGCTCCGGTCCGGTCCCGGAGATCGACGGCGCGCGGGTCATCGACGGCCGCGGCAAGTACCTCATCCCGGGCCTGTGGGACATGCACGCCCACGGTGCGGACCTCGAGGACATCGTCCCGCCGTTGCATCTGGCGCACGGTGTCACGGGCGTCCGCGAGATGTGGGGGTACGCGGAAAACCGTGCCACGAAAGGCAAGATCGAACGCGGCGAGCTGCTCGGCCCGCGTGTCGTGCTGGCGAGCGGGATCGTCGACGGGCCGGTCACGCTCCTGGCTCCGCCGGTGCTCCAGGTGTCGACGGAGGCCGAAGCGCGGGCCGTCGTCCGCGCCGAGAAGGCCGCGGGCGCCGAGCTCGTCAAGACCTACTCCTACCTCGCACCCGACGTCGTGCGCGCGGTCGCGGACGAAGCCCGCGCCCAGGGTCTGCGGTTCTCCGGGCACTGGCCGTACAAGCTGTCCCACCTCGAGGTGAGCGATCTGGGCCAGCACAGCCTCGAGCATTTCTTCGGGGTGTCGATCCACTGCTCGTCCCGGCGCGACGAGATCCTGGCCAGGCTGAAGTCGACGCCCTACGACCCCGCGGCGCCGCGGGACTTCTTCAACCTGGCTCGGCGGCTGGAGTTCGAGTCGGTCACCACGTACGACCGCCGTGTGGCGCGGGCCTATTTCGAGCGGCTGCGCTGCAACGGCACCTGGCACTCGCCGACGCTGACGATCAACCGGGTCGTCACGCAGCCCGCCGAGACCCACCAGCGGGACCCGCGGCTGAAGTACGTACCGGCGGACGTGCGCGAGAGCTGGGCCAAGGGCATCGAACGCTTCGCGCCGAAGACCCCGGAGGAAGTCGCCCTGCAGGAGCGGTACTACCAGGAGACGCTGCGGCTGGTCGGCGTCGCGCACGAAGCGGGTGTCGGCCTCATCGGCGGCACCGACTGCCTCAATCCGTACACCTTCCCCGGCAGCGGGCTGCACGAGGAACTCGCGTTCCTGGTGGAGGCCGGGCTCTCGCCGGTGCGGGCCTTGAAGACCGTCACCGGGGACGCGGCGAGGTTCCTCGGCAGGGAAGGGACGTCGGGCACGGTCGCGGCGGGGAAGGAGGCGGACCTCGTGCTGCTGGACGCGGATCCGGCCGCGGACATCCGCAACGTCGCGAAGATCGACACGGTGATCACGCGCGGCCGGGTGCTCGGCAAGGCGGAGCGGCGGCGGATGCTCGACGCCGTCGAGGCCGCAGCGAACCGGCCCACGACGACGAACGCCCGGCTCCACTCCCTCGCGCGCCGGGGTTGCTGCTGTTGACCTCCCGCGTTTCGTCCTCTGAATGCGTTCGTTGGTGATGCCAACTACCGCATTCAGAGGACGAAACGCGGGGGTCAGATGCGGGCGAAGGTGTCCAAAAGGGACACGGCGCGGGCGATGTCGTCGGTGAGCGGCCGGTCCTCGACGCTCGGGTCGAGCACGGCCGCGGCGGTCTCGTAGGCGTCCCGCGCGGGCAGGGAGACGAGGTCGGCCTTGCGCATCCGCAGCGCCCGGACGGCCGCGACCAGTTCGCACGCCAGCACCTGCTGATACGCCGACCCGGCCGCGGTCGCCGCCCGCGCGGCCTGCGTCGAGAAGCTCGCGTGGTCCTCGATCCCGCGTGAGACGACGGCCGTGCCCAGCGTCGCCGGCAGCGCGGCCTGCCGCAGTTCGGTGAGCGCGTCGTGCGCGACGTACTCCAGGATCATCACGCCCGAACTGCCCGACGGCCCGGCCGCCAGGAACGGCCGCAACCCGGTGAACTCCGGTTCCACCAGGTCGCCGAGCCGGGCCACCGACAGCTCGGCGACCTGGTGGACGGTCGCGCGCACCTGGTCGAGCGCGGTTGAGACGTACGCCGTGTGGAAATGCGCGTGGTGATAGGCGTCCTGGTGCACCGTCGAGATCATCGGGTTCTCGGTGCTGGCGTTGATCTCCACCGCGAGGACGTCCCGCAGGTAGTGGATCGCGTCCAGCGCGGGCCCCTGCACCTGCGGGAACGCGCGGAGCCCGAACGGGTCCTGGATCCGCCTGCCCGGTTTGGGCGTGCCCTCCATCCCGAGCAGCCGCCGCATCTCCGCCGCGCACGCGACCTGCCCGGCGTGCGGACGCGCCTCGTGCACGGGGGTCGCATACGCCTCCGGGTTCCCGTCGAGCGCGATGTAGGTCAGCGCCGCGACGACGTGACTCGCCCGCGTCAGCGTGTCGAGCCGCATCGCCGCGAGGGTCGCCTCGGCCAGCGTCGCGGCGTTGCTGCTCATGAACGCGAGCGCGTCACCCGCCTGGACCGGCACCGGGGGCACCCCGCCGGTCAGCCACGGCCGTTCGCCGGTGAGGGCGAGCGCGGTCTCCGCGAGCGGCGCGAGGTCGCCGGTGCCGATCGCGCCGAGCCGGTGCACGAGCGGCAGCGCCCCGGTCCGCACCGCGTCGGCGAGCGCCCCGATCAGCACGGGGCTGAGCCCCGCGCGCCCGGCCAGCAGCTGGTTGAGCCGGATGAGCATCATCGCCCTGGTCTGGCCGGGGGACATGACGTCGCCGCTGCCACCCGCGTGACTGCGCAGCAGCCGCAGCCCGTGATCCGGCGACTCGCCCTCGCCGACCGGATCCTCCTTGTTCGCGCCGACGCCGGTGGTGCGGCCGTAGACGATCCTGCGGGTGCTCAGTTCTTCGGCGAGCTTCCACGCGCTTTCCGCGCCGCGCAGCGCGGCGATCGAAACGTCGATGCCCAGTGGGCCCTCGGTGCTCGCGGCGGTCACGACGTCCGCGCAGCGCAGGGTCCGGCCGTCCACCCGGATCACGGCGGCCTCCTTTCACGACCGCCCCACTATGAACGCCTTCAGTCCGACGGCGGCTGCCAGGGCGGCCGGTTGCCCCAGTCCCACTTCGGCATCGGCTCGGGAACAGTGACTTCGCGACCCGGTTGCGAGAACATCACCGCGAGCCTGCTGCCCCATTCGACATACGCGGCGAAGGCGGAGCGGAATTCGGGATCGGCCGGGAGCCCGGCCTCGTCGGCGGCGTCGAAGAGCAGGTTCACCCAGCGACGGCGCTGCTCCTCGGTGATGGCCCGGCCCAGATGCCGTCCGACCATGTGCCGGTGCCCGCCGTGTTCGCCGCTGTAGGTCTCCGGCCCGCCGAACACCTCGGCCAGCCAGACCGCCACGTGCTCGGGGTGGCCGGGATCCATATGGCGGAAGACCGGCTCCAGCAACGGGTCCTTCAGCACGTGGCCGTAGAAGACGGTGGTCAGCCTGCGCAGGGCGTCCAGCCCGCCGGCCCATTCGTACAACGTCGGCGTCTCGGTCACGTAAGGTCCTCCCAGCGGCGATGATCTTCCGGTCCGGCAAGGCAACCACCCCGGATCGCCGGGGACAACCGCTTACTTTCCGGTGCGTGCCAAGGGGAGCGGCGATGAAGCGGTACCACTGCGCGGTCGAGCTCGCGGTCGACGTCATCGGCGGCAAGTGGAAGCCGGTGATCCTGGCGCATCTGAAGGAGGGCGTGCACCGGTACGGCGAACTCCGGCGCCGGATGCCGGGCGTCAGCGAGAAGATGCTGACCCAGCATTTGCGCGAGCTGGAGGCGGACGGCCTCGTGCTCCGGGAGAGCCGCGAGGGCCGGGTGCCGCACGTCGAGTACCGGCTGAGCGAGGAAGGGGAGCGGTTACGCCCCGCACTCCAGGCGCTCTACGACTGGGGGACGCGGCGCGCGGCCGATCGCGGCATCACGTTCGAGCCGTTACCTATTCACTGACTGTCGTCGTCGAGGTGCCGTTCGAGCGCGTCGATACGTCCTTCCCAGAACCGGCGGTACGGCGCGAGCCAGGCGTCGACCTCCGCGAGCGGTTCCGGGCGGAGCCGGTAGCACCGGCGCTGGGCGGCGACGCGGACGGAGACCAGGCCGGCCTCGCGTAGGACACGCAGGTGCTTCGATACGGCCGGTTGGCTCAGTTCGAGGACCTCGACCAGCTCGTTGACCGATTTCTCGCCGCCACGCAAGAGGTCGAGGATGGTCCTGCGCCGCGGTTCGGCGAGGATCTCGAAAGTCTGCATCATCCGGGAAATGTGCCCCGTGCGGCATATTTCCGTCAAGGAATGTTCGAAAATGTCCATCCGAAAGTCTTGGTCTGAACCATTGACGGAGTGGTCTAGTCCACTTAGCTTGTGCGTGTCCCGCCGCAGTCCTCTCGTCACCGCCGGTGACCGTGAAGGGAGAACGCATGTCCCGTTCGTTCAGGCTCACCGCGATCGTGGGTGCCGCGGCCGTCGCGCTCGGCGCGCTGGCCGTCGCCGCTCCGGCGCAGCAGGCGTCAGCCGCACCGGAAACCTCGGAGGCGTCGGTCGGCAAGGTACTCGGGTATTTCGCCGAATGGGGCGTCTACCAGCGGAACTACCATGTGAAGAACATCGACACGTCGGGTTCGGCGAGCAAGCTGACGCATATCAACTACTCGTTCGGCAACGTGACGAACGGTGGCTGCGCGCTCGGTGACGCCGAGGCGGCGACCAGCAAGTTCTACGACGCGGCCGGCAGTGTGGACGGGGTCGCGGACAGCTGGGACACCGGCGCGCTGCGCGGGAACTTCAACCAGCTGAAGAAGCTCAAGGCCAAGTACCCGAACCTCAAGGTGCTGTGGTCGTTCGGCGGCTGGACCTGGTCCGGCGGGTTCGGCGAGGCCGCCAAGAACCCCGCCAAGTTCGCGGAGTCCTGCTACAACCTCGTCAACGACCCGCGCTGGGCCGGTGTCTTCGACGGCATCGACATCGACTGGGAGTACCCGAACGCCTGCGGTCTCTCCTGTGACACCAGTGGCGCGGCCGCGATCAAGAACCTCGCGCAGGCCCTGCGGGAGAAGTTCGGCTCGAAGCTGGTCACCGCCGCGATCACCGCGGACGGCACCGACGGCGGCAAGATCGACGCCGCGGACTACGGCGGCGCGGCGCAGTACTTCGACTGGTACAACGTTATGACCTACGACTACTTCGGCGCCTGGGCCGCGCAGGGCCCGACGGCCCCGCACTCGCCGCTGACCGACTACGCGGGTATCCCGACCGCCGGGTTCCACTCCGACGCCGCGATCCAGAAGCTCAAGGCCAAGGGTGTCCCGGCGAACAAGCTGCTGCTGGGCATCGGCTTCTACGGCCGCGGCTGGACCGGCGTCACCCAGGAGGCCCCAGGCGGTACGGCGACCGGTCCGGCGGCGGGCACCGAGCCGGGCATCCAGGACTACAAGGTCCTGAAGACCACCTGCCCGCCCACCGGCACCGTCGCGGGCACCGCGTACGCCAAATGCGGCAGCGACTGGTGGAGCTACGACACCCCGGCGACCATCGGCGGCAAGGTCACCTACGCCAAGAACCAGGGTCTCGGCGGCGCCTTCTTCTGGGAGCTGTCCGGTGACACCGCCGACGGCGAACTGATCACCGCTCTGGCCAAGTAAGGCCCTCTCCGACAGAAGCGCGTGAAGGCCCCCTTCACGCGCTTCTGTCGGTGCCGAGGATTACGGTCACCCCATGGGTTTCGAGGGTTTCGGCGAGTACGCCATCGACTTCTACGACGGTCTCGAGGCGGACAACTCCAAGTCCTATTGGGACGCGAACCTCGCCACCTACAAGGCCGACGTCCGCGCGCCGATGGAGGCGCTGCTCGCCGAACTCGTCCCGGAGTTCGGCGACGGCTTCGGCGAGGGCAAGGTCTTCCGCCCGTATCGCGATGTCCGGTTCGCCAAGGACAAGACGCCGTACAAGACCCACTGCGGCGCGGTGATCGAGCAGGGCCGCGGCGGCGGCGCGTACTACGTCGAGGTCGGCCCGGCCGGGCTGCGTGTCGGCGGCGGTTGCTTCCACTTCGAGTCCGATCAGCTCGCCCGTTTCCGCAAGGCCGTCGACACGGAACTGCGGGGCGCCGAGCTCGCCAAGATCCTCGCGAAGCTGGAGAAGGCGGGCTGGGAGGTCAAGGGGGACAGGCTCAAGTCGAAGCCGCGTGGCTTCGCCGAGGACCATCCCCGCATCGACCTGCTGAAGTATCGCTCCGTGTACGCGGTCCGTGGCTGGGAGCCGGACGACGTCCTGCACGAACGCGGCGCGCTCGACCGGGTGCGGAAAGCGTGGCGGCAGGTCCGCGCGTTCAACGAATGGGCGCGGGACCGCGTCGGGCCGAGCGAGAAGCCGCGCCGATAACCGGCGAACCGGGTTCGATGGTTTCCTTGTCGCCCAGGTCAACTGACACTTTTCTTGAACTTTCGGTATCGGTACAGACGTAGCCACGATGAGGGACTACGCTGTGCGAACGTGAGCCGACGCGCGAAGATCGTTTGTACCCTGGGCCCCGCGACCGCTACGCCGGAGAAGATGCGGCAACTCGTCGACGCCGGGATGGACGTCGCGAGGATGAACTTCAGCCACGGGACGCACAGCGACCACAAGCAGGTCTACGACCTCATCCGCACCGCCGCCGCCGAATCGGGCCGCGCGGTGGGCATCCTCGCCGACCTCCAGGGGCCGAAGATCCGTCTCGGCACCTTCGCGGGCGGGCCGGTCGAGTGGCACAACGGCGACATCGTGCGCATCACCGTCGAGGACGTCGCGGGTACGCACGACCGCGTCTCGACCACCTACAAGGGACTCGCCGACGACGCGAAGCCCGGCGACCGTCTCCTCGTGGACGACGGCAAGGTCGGCCTCGTGGTCACCCACGTCGAGGGCCCGGACGTCGTCTGCGAGGTCACCGAAGGCGGCCCCGTCAGCAACAACAAGGGCGTTTCGCTGCCGGGCATGGACGTCTCCGTGCCGGCGCTGTCCGAAAAGGACATCGAAGACCTCGAGTTCGCGCTGGAACTCGGCGTGGACTTCATCGCGCTGTCGTTCGTCCGCTCGCCCGCCGACATCGACCTGGTCCACCAGGTGATGGACCGCGTCGGCAAGGGCCGCCTCCCGGTGGTCGCGAAGATCGAGAAGCCCGAAGCGGTCTACAACCTCGAAGCCATCGTGCTCGCCTTCGACGCGGTGATGATCGCCCGCGGCGACCTCGGCGTCGAACTCCCGCTGGAGCAGGTCCCGCTGGTGCAGAAGCGCACCATCCAGATCGCCCGCGAGAACGCGAAGCCGGTCATCGTCGCGACGCAGATGCTCGAATCGATGATCAACAGCTCCCGCCCGACCCGCGCCGAGGCCTCGGACGTCGCGAACGCGGTGCTCGACGGCGCGGACGCGCTCATGCTCTCGGGCGAGACCAGCGTCGGCCGCTACGCCATCGACGTGGTCAAGACCATGGGCCGGATCATCGAAGCCGTCGAGACCGACTCGCCGGTCGTGCCGCCGCTGTCGCACGTCCCGCGCACCAAGCGCGGCGTCATCTCCTACGCGGCCCGTGACATCGGGGAGCGGCTGAACGCCAAGGCCCTGGTCGCCTTCACCCAGTCCGGTGACACCGTCCGGCGACTCGCGCGGCTGCACACGCGGCTGCCGCTGCTGGCGTTCACGCCGGAGGAGAGCGTCCGCAGCCAGCTCGCGATGACGTGGGGCACCACGACGCGGATCGTGCCGAAGGTGGGCTCGACCGACCAGATGATCCAGCAGGTCGACCACGCGATGCTCGAAATGGGCAAGTACGCCAAGGGGGACCTGGTGGTCATCGTGGCCGGTTCGCCGCCCGGGACCGTCGGGTCGACCAACCTCATCCGGGTGCACCGCCTGGGCGAGGACGACCACGCCTGACCGCGCCGCTCCTACCAACGCTATGAAGGACCCTTTCCTTGCAAATTTTGCAAGGAAAGGGTCCTTCATAGCGTTCGAGGTGTCCCGTCCGTGTGGTGAAGGGGCCCTTCGCCACATGCCATGCGGTGAAGGGCCCCTTCAGCCCGTCGGCGCACGCTAGGAACGGTCCTTTCCTGGCAAATTTCGCAAGGAAAGGACCGTTCCTAGCGTCCCAGGTGTCCCGAAGGTGGCCTTCGCGACAAACGTCCCGCCTCACAGAGGCTCCAAGCACCCTTACGGCCTAAAGTTCAGGGCATGACTGAGATGGCCAGGGAAGCCGCGGCCGGTTTCGACAACGCCGGCGGGGTGGGCGGACAGCCCGTGCTCGACCGGCTGGTCGCGTTGCTGGACTTGGAGAAGATCGAAGAGAACATCTTCCGCGGCGTCTCGCCCGCCCACTCGCCGGTGCGGGTGTTCGGCGGGCAGGTCGCGGGGCAGGCGCTGGTCGCCGCCGGCCGCACGGTCCCCGAAGAGCGGAAGGTCCACTCGCTGCACGCGTACTTCATCCGCGGCGGCGACCCGAGCGTCCCGATCGTCTACGAGGTCGACCGCATCCGCGACGGCCGCTCGTTCACCACCCGCCGCGTCGTGGGCATCCAGCACGGCAAGGCGATCTTCTCCCTGTCGGCCTCGTTCCAGAAGGACGAGGGCGGCATCGAGCACTCCGAGGCCATGCCCGACGTCCCGGCGCCCGATTCGCTCCCGACGCTGCAGGAACGGGCCGAGGGGTACTTCATGGGCCATCTCGACCGGCCGCGTCCGATCGACCTGCGGTACGTCAACGATCCGCCGTGGGTGACCAGGAAGTCGGGCGACCGGCCCGCCAGGAATCAGGTCTGGATGCGGGCCGACGGCAAACTCCCGGACGAGCAGCTGCTGCACGTCTGCGTCCTGACCTACGCCTCCGACATGACGCTCTTGGACTCGGTCCTCGCGCGCCACGGCGTCTACTGGGATCTCGACAAGGTGCTCGGCGCGAGCCTCGACCACGCGCTCTGGTTCCACCGCCCGTTCCGGGCCGACGAGTGGTTCCTCTACGACAGCGCGTCGCCGACGGCGTCGGGTGCCCGGGGCTTGGCGACCGGCCGGTTCTTCGCCGAGGACGGAACGCATATCGCGACCGTCGTGCAGGAAGGTCTTCTCCGAGTCGTGTGAACGGTGACGTTCCGCATCGAAGAGCCGCCTTGTCCACCCTTTAGAGGGAATGGCGAAACGCATTAACATCTGGAGCCAGAGTATTACGAATTAAAGGGAGGGCCGGAACCGATCGGGGGACGGCTCCGGCCCTGCACCGGGGGTGAATCCGGCTTCGACGGGTATCCTTCCGAAAGCCCATCGGTGCAGCTCGCGGCCCCGCGCCCGTGCCGCGAGCGGATCCGCTGCCGCCGGTGAGGGCGGGCGTACCGCGTTGCACAATGCTCAACCTACAACGGCAATCTGCAATTTGCAGGATGAAAATCCACGCGTGGGTGAAAATGGTCGTGTGACCATCTCACCGAATGTGTCTCGGGCTGGTTAGATGTCCTTCGTGCGGGGTTGGGAGAACACTGTTCTCCTCGCCGTGTCGCGATCGGTGTTGCTCGGACAGCTTGTGGAGGTGCCGTGATGACGAGGGGTCAGGGACCCACCGTGCGCCGCCGGAGACTGGCGAGCGAACTGAGGCGGTTGCGCGAGGCGGCCGACCTCACCATCGACGAGGTGAGCGAGAAGCTCGAATGCTCGGCGTCGAAGGTCAGCCGTATCGAGACGGGGCACGTCGGCGTCACCCCGCGCGACGCGCGCGACATGCTCGAGCTGTACGGCATCGCCGGTGACGAGCAGGAGGCGCTCGTCCAGCTGGCCAGGGAAGCCCGCAAACGCGGCTGGTGGCATGCGTATAACGAGGTGTTCACCGGCACCTTCGTCGGCCTGGAGGCGGACGCGAGTTCGCTGCGCGCGTTCCAGGCGCTGCTGGTGCCGGGCCTGTTGCAGACCGAGCGCTACGCCAAGGCCGTGATCAGGGCGATGCGGCCCGACGCCGAGGACGCCGAGATCAGGCGCCGGGTCGCGGCGAGAATGGCGCGGCAGGAGCTGCTGACCGATCCCTCGCCCCCGGAGTACTGGGCCGTCATGGACGAAGCGGTCCTGCACCGCGTGGTCGACGGGCCCGAGGTGATGGCGGAACAGCTGTACCGGATGGTGACGATGGCCGCGCAGCCGAACGTCACCGTCCAGATCGTGCCGTTCGGCGCGGGTGCCCATCCCGGGATGGAGGGTCCGTTCCTCATCATGGGCTTCCCCGAACTGGCCGACACCGACGTGGTCTACGTCGACAGCACCTCCAGCGGGCTCTACCTGGAGGAACCCCCGGACGTCCGGCGATACGCGTTGATGTTCGACCATCTCCGCGCCGCCGCGTTGAAGCCGGACGACTCGGTCGAGGTGATCGCCGAGGCCGCCGGGAGGTTCGCCGAACAGGCGGCCCTTCCGGAGAAGTCCCTGGAAACAAGTAAGGAGTGGGGAGCATGACGCCCAACGATGACCTTTCCCAGGCCCGGTGGTTCAAGAGCAGCCACAGCGGTGGCGGCAACGACTGCGTCGAGGTCGCCTTCACCGGTGACGGTGCCGCGCTGAGGGACTCCAAGGACCCTGAGGGAGGTGCCTTCCGCCTCTCGCCGCAGGCTTGGCGCGGGCTGCTCGGCGCGGTGCGCACGAGTGGCCCGGATCACGGCTAGACACCCTCGAACTCGACCCCTTACGCCCCCCGAGCAGGGGATGGGCCGGCGTAAGGGGTCGAATCACGTCCGGGTGTAGGTGATCACCCGATGCCTCAGGGCACCCCTCAGGACGAATCTCGTCACTACCAACAAGGCAGTGAGTTCCTAAGGGGAAAAGATGAACACGAACGACGCCCTCCTCACCGGCGTACTGGCCGAGGTCGAGTACCGGAGGGAGGAGCTGCAGCGAGCGGGCCGCAGCATGTGGGTCGAGCGGGCCCGCCGCGCGAGCAAGCGGATCCGCGCGCATCGCGCCGAAGTCCAGGTGCCCGCCCAGGAGCGCCGCGAGGCCCGGCAGATGCCCGCCCGCAGCGGCGACATCACCCGGTAGAGGTCGAGTGCGATGAAGCTCTCGGCGAAAACACAGGCGAAGTTGTCGGTCCGGTAGGCAAGAATGCACCTCGTGCCCCGTCTTGGCTCCGGAATCCCGATCGTCGCCCGCACACAGGAGATGCGGCAGCTCCGCGCCGCCTTCGCCCGTGCAGAACGGGCCGAGGCCGGCGCGGTGCTGCTCTCCGGTGACGCCGGCGTCGGCAAGACCCGCCTGCTGACCGCGCTCGGCGAGTACGCCGCGGGCGCGGGCGCCCTGGTGCTCACCGGGCGCTGTATCGACGTCCATGAGGGCGGTCTTCCTTATCTTCCGTTCGCCGAGGCGCTGGCGCCGCTGGCGACGACCTCCGATCCCGCGGTCACCGCCGCGGTCCGGGCCCGGCCGGCGCTGGGCAGGCTGCTCCCGCAGATGCAGCAGGCGGAGGACTACCCCGCCATCGAAGACGGTCAGCTCACCGCGAGCGAACGGGTGTCGACGCAACGGCTCGGTCCCGAGCAGGACCTCGGCCAGCTCCAGCTGTTCGACGCGGTACTGGGGGTGCTGACCGTCATCGCTCAGCGCCGGCCCGTGGTGATCCTCCTGGAGGACCTGCACTGGGCCGACGGCTCCACCCGGAACCTGCTGTCCTTCCTCTTGACGAGGCTGCGCACCCAGCGGCTGCTGGTGGTCGCGAGCTATCGCGAGGAGGACGTCCACCGGCGGCATCCGCTCCGGGCGCTGCTGTCCGAAGTGGTGCGGCTGGGCGCGGTCGAACGCGTCGAGGTCAAGCCGTTCGGCGCCGAGGACGCGCGCGCCTTCGTCGAGGCCTTGGCCGACGAGCCGATCGGCCAGGACATGATCGCCGACATCGTCTCCCGGTCCGAGGGCAATCCGTTCTTCGTCGAGGAGCTGCTGGCGTCCGCGAAGGACTGCCGCGAACTCCCCGCCGGGCTGGCCGAAGTGCTCCTCGCCAGGGTGGAACAGCTTTCCCAGATCACGCGCCGGGTGCTGCGCGTGGTCTCGGTCGCGAAGGACGCGGTGGCGCACGCCGCGCTCACCGAGATCTCCGGGCTGGACGAGCTCGAACTCGACGAGGCGTTGCGTGAGGCCGTGCAGCATCACGTTTTGGTGATCGAGAACGGTTTCTACACCTTCCGCCACGCGCTTCTGCAGGAAGCGGTCTACGGCGACCTGCTGCCGGGCGAGCGGGTGCGGATGCACGCGGCGTACGCGGCCCGCATCCGGAACCGGACCCAGGGCCGGGGCCAGGACGCGCGGCTCGCGCACCACAGCCTGGAGAGCAAGGACTTCGTCACCGCGCTGGCCGCGTTGCTGCGCGCGATGGACGAGGCGGAGAAGCTGGGCGCGCCCGGTTCCGCGCTGCGGCACGTCGAGCAGGCACTGTCCATTTGGGACGCCGTACCCGCGGCGGACCGGCCGTCGGACGTCGACGAGCTCCGCCTCCTGCACGAGGCGTCGTATTTCGCGAGCACGTCGGGCGAGCCGGAGCGCGCGGTCGCCTATTCGCGGTCCGCGACCGAGGCACTCGGCCCGGACACCGGCAACGAGCGGGCCGCCAAGGTCTGGCGACGGCACGCGGAGGCGCTGCTTTCGGTCGACGGCACGCTCGACGAGGTCCTCGAGGCGATCGACAAGGCCTGGGAGCTGGTCGAACACACCGAGGCGAGTGCCGCGCGGGCGTGGGTGCTCGCCACCCGCGCCGGGATCCTGCGGCTGATCGACAGGCACGACGAGGCGCTGCAGTGCGCGCTGGCCGCGGTCGCCGACGCCAGGGCCGTCGGCGCGGGCGGCGCGGAGGCGGCGGCGCTGGTCTCGCTCGGGACGCTGGCCGATTCGGCGGGCGAGGTCGAGCAGGCGCGGGAGCGGCTGCGCGAGGCCGAGCGGAAGGCCAGGGATTCCGGCGCGCTGAACGGTGAGCTGCGGGCGCTGCATTTCCTCGGGCTGAGCTACGACGACCGGGCCGAGATCCGATCCGCGCTGAAGTACTACGCCAAGGGCATCCAGCGGGCCAAGGAGACCGGGCTGACCTGGAGCTCGTTCGGCATCGAGCTGCGGACCAAACACCTCACGCTGCGGTACGTCAGCGGGGATTGGCCGGAAGACGACGACGCCGGCCGCGCGGGTCGCGGCGTGTCGAGCGTCGTCGCCGGACGGTTCCTGGGGATCTGGGCGCAGTTCGTCGTCGGCCGGGGCCGGTTCGCGGACGCGGACAAGATCCTGCCGAGCCTCCGTCAGCATTGGAGCGCGGATTACTCGATCGCGCTCGCGTCGGCCGACGCCGCCATCCAGCTCGCGTCCTGGCGGGGAGACCATGCGGGTGCGGTGCGGCAGGCGCGGGAACTGATCGACTGGCTCGAAGAGGTCGAACCCGCGGTGCTCGGCGGGATCCGGATCAGTGTGCACGGCCTCACGGCTGCCGTCGCCCAGGCCGCCGAAGCCCGGGTGCGCGGCGATCTGACGACGGTCGAGGCCGCGGTGGAAGCGGGCGAGAAGTTGCTCGCCCACGGCCGCCACTGCGCCGAACACGGCATCCCGCGTTCGGTGTCGCTGGGCCCGGAGGCGCTGGCGTGGCTCGCCCGGCTGGAGGCGCTCGGCGCCTGCCTGCGCGGCGCGGGGGATCCGGCGTTGTGGGCGAAGGCGGTCGAGGCGTTCGGGTACGGCGCGGTGTACGAGCAGGCCATGTGCCGCCTGCAGCACGCGAAATCCCTGCTGGCCTCGGACGGCGACACCGCGCTCGCCGCGTCGGAGCTGCTGGCAGCGCACGCGGTGGCCGACCGGCTGGGCGCCTGCCCGTTGCGTGAAGCCGTCCGGGAGCTCAGCCACCGGGCACGCGTCGAGCTTCCCGGCGAGGCCGTGGCGCCGCGTCGTGACGTCGTCGACCCGCTGACCGATCGGGAACGGGACGTGCTGGAGCGCGTCGCGCTCGGCCGGACCAACCGGCAGGTCGGCGAAGAGCTGTACATCAGTGAGAAGACGGTGAGCGTCCACCTCTCGCGCGTGATGGCGAAACTCGGCGCGAGCCGGCGGGCCGAGGCCGTCGCGATCGCCTACGACCGAGGCCTCCTGGCCGCCCCCACCTCTTCCTCCTAGCCGCGTTTCGTCCTCTGAACGCGATCCTTGCGCGTGGCAAGTACCGCATTCAGAGGACGAAATGCAGGGAGGGGATCAGCGGCGAGGGAGGCGGCGGAGGGCCTTCAGGCTCGTGCTGAGGGTCCGCACCCAGAGCTTCGGCGGGATTCCCTTGCCGGGGCGCAGCGGCATCCCGCGCTGCACCGCGATGGCCTGGGCCTCGGTGTACTTGAGCAGCCCTTCGGCGCCGTTGCGCCGTCCGACACCGGACTCCTTCATCCCGCCCATCGGCAGGCCCACGGTCCCGAAGGTCGCCGCGAAGCCTTCGTTGACGTTGACGGTCCCGGCCTTCAGCCGCGCCGCGACCTCCCAGCCCGCCCGGCCGTTGCGCGACCAGACGCTCGCGTTCAGCCCGAACTTCGTGTCGTTGGCGCGTTCGATCGCTTCGGTGACGTCGGTGTAGCCGTAGATCGACACGACCGGCCCGAAGGTCTCCTCGGCGAACAGCTTGACGTCCTCGGTGACGTCGGTGAGCACGGTCGGCTCGTAGAACAGCGGGCCCAGGTCGGGCCGGGCCTTGCCGCCGGTGAGCACCTTGGCGCCCTTGGACCGGGCGTCCTCGACGTGCGCCGACACCGTCGCGAGCTGGGCCTCGGAGGTCAGGGATCCCATCTGCGCCTGGTAATCCAGCTTGCCGCCGAGCCGCAGCGCCGCGGTCTTGGCGACGAAGGCGCGGGTGAACTCCTCGCGGATCGACTCGTGGACGTAGATGCGCTCGACCGAGACGCAGAGCTGCCCCGCGGAGGAGAAGCACGCGGTCACCGCGCCCGTGGCGGTCTTGGCGATGTCCGCGTCGGGCAGCACGATCATCGGGTTCTTGCCGCCGAGTTCCAGCGAGTAACTCGTCAGCCGCTCCGCCACCTTCGCGGCGAGCCCCTTGCCCGTGGGCGTGGACCCGGTGAAGCACAGGTAGTCCGATTCCTCGACGAGGGCGTCGCCGATCTGCGAGCCCCGGCCGAGCACGATCTGCCAGACACCGGCGGGCAGCCCGGCCTCCTCGGCGACCTCCTGCAGCCACAGCGCCGAAAGCGCGGTCTGGTTGTCCGGCTTCTGCACGACGGCGTTGCCCGCCGCGAGCGCGGGCAGGACGTCCATCGCGGTCAGCGCGAGCGGGTAGTTCCACGGCGAGATGATCCCGACGACACCCTTGGGGTGCCGGATCTCGCCGACCTTCGTCAGCACCGGGATCAGCCCGGCGGCGCGGCGCGGCGAAAGGAACTTCGCGCTGTGCTTGCCGTAGTAGGCGGCCACGAGGGCGGTGGCGCTGACCTCGTCGAAGGCGTCCATCCGGGCTTTGCCCGCCTCGATCTGCACGAGGTCGAGCGCCTCGTCCTGGCGCTTCAGGACCAGGTCGTGCAGGCGGATCAGGATGCGCTGGCGGTCTTCGACCGGCCGCTCGGCCCACGCGCGCTGAGCCTCCCGCGCCTGGTCGAACACGGCGCGGACGTCGGCGTCGGTGGCCTGGGGCAGCGTCGCGATCGGCTGCCCGGTGAAGGGTGCGCGCATCTGGACCGGCGCGGAATCCGCGCCGCCCACGACCCGGCGCACGAGCCGTTCCGCCCTCGCCATCGCGGGGGCGCCGGGGACGTCGCCGATGGTGGCCGGCCCTTCGGTGTGGTGGCCCGCGCTCGCCGGTGTCGTGCTCGTCATGCCGTCTCCGTTCCATGCCGCGCGGAGCCGGGGGAGGCGCCACGCAGAGCCCAGGTGTTACCGACGAGTACAGCATACTGCCGGTATGGAGACTGTCCACCGCTGATATGAATAAGTTTCACGTATTATCGGGGCGTGGCGGGTTGTCCGGGGACGGGCGAAGGATGTCCTGCTGCTGCAACGCGGACCCCGCGGGTGGGGTCGGAGGAGACGGCGGCTCATAGGGCTGAGGCTGCTGTTGCTGCGGATACTGCTGCTGGGGAACGCCGGGCGCGTAAGGCGGGTACGCAACCGGGTAAGGGGCCTGGCGGGGCGGTGCCGGTTCACGCCGGTTGGCCACGATCGCCAGCCCGATGGTGAGCAACGCCACGAGCCCGCCCGCGAGCAGGATCCAGAAACCGCTGCCGGTCCCATAACGCGAGACGAAGCGGCCGGTGTCCTGTCCGAAGCTCAGGCTCGCCGAGATGTCCATGCCGAGCATCCAGACGCCGATCGCGGTCCCCGCCCCGCCGGCGACCAGCAGCGTCCTCGACGTCGTCGCGGCGATGGAGGTCGAACTCCGCCGGTACGCGGCGAAACCCACCGCGGCTCCCGCGAGCAGCGTCAGCGCGGCGGCCGACAGCGGGATGCCGTAGCGGGCGACATGCGTCTTGTCGTAGAACTCCTTCTCCTCGGTCGAAGGTTCGATGTCGAAGGTCCGCGTCCAGCCGGTTTCGGCGAGCTTCGTCACCGGCTTGCCCTCGGAAAGCTGTTCGTACGTCGACTGCGGGAGAAAAGTCGCGAGAAGGACCAGCAGACCGGCGAAAACCCCCATCATCGCGGCGAAAAGGCGGGGGAGCCGGGCGTCGGACGGCGGGCGCGGCGCGGCGACGGGCGGGATTGCGCTGAACGGGCCAGTCGGTTGGTACGGCTGCTGCTGCGGCGCGCTCATGGTCGGCTCCTCCGCCAATTTTTGGTGGCCAGCAAGGAATTCCACCACGAATCGGCCGGGGAGATAAGTGTCACCTGTGCTCTGGTCAACGGCTTTCGCGCGTGCTACGACGGGAGTTTCGGCCAAGCCGTGGCCGCCAGTGCCCTGGCGACGCCGCACGCGTCCGGCGCCCGCACGGCGAGAACGGCGTGCTCGACCTGATCCCGGCTCGCGTCCGGGCCGCCGATGTGGCCGGTCAGAATCGTGCAGCCGTCGCCGGCCTCCTGCACCAAAGACCTGTGCCCGCCCACCGTTTCCTCGCGGACGCCCGCCGCGGCCTTCGGGCGCGGGCCGAGGCCGAACTCCAGCCGCACGAGCCGTTCCGCGTCCTCCTCGCCCCAACGGCAGGAATGCCGGGACAGGTCGCCTTTCCCGGTGACGGCGGCGCCCAGCCGGGCGGAGATCTCGGCATCGGACCACATGGCGGTGCAGGCGGTCAGCCGTGCCAGGGAATCGCCGCGGTAGTCGAGATGTTTCGCCCGCTTGCCGGCGGCGAGGGCCCTGGCGGCGGTTTCGGCGGTTTTCGTCGCCACGGCGAGCGCGTCGGGTCCGGCGCCTTCGCGGGACTCGAAGAACGTGCCGATGCGCAAGGAGGTGTCGTCGGCGAAGAGCAAGTGGAGGACGGGCTGCCCTTGGAGGTCCGTGCGGACCACACGCAGGCCACGGGGGAGCGAGGGCTCGCCGACCGGGGCGGCGCCGGTGAGACGTTCGTTCGCCCTGTCGTCCGGGAAACCGAAGCTGACCAGGGTCCTCCCGGTCTGGAACGAGCAGGCGCCCATGCTGGGCATCGGGACCGACACCAGCCGTTGGGTCTTCTCGATCTCAGCGAAGTCCAGCAGGCCGCAGAAGTCCACGGTCGTGGGATCGCCGAGCGCTTCATGGAGTGTCAAGGGGCTTGAAGGCAAAGGTTCCGGTGCGGCCGCGCATCCGGCGAGCATCAGGACGGCGGCGGACAGCGCGGCGAACACCCTCGGTCTCCCCATGGGCGAAGCCTACGGTGAAGTGTCCTCGTACAACATGACCGCGACGCGCTTCCACTCGTCGAGCAATTGCCGCCGCCGCTGGGGATCGCCGCCGAGTTCGGCGTCCAGCGCCAGCCCTCGGGTGAGGTTCACGGTCAGCCAGAAGAGGATCTCCGCGCGCTCCTTCGGGAGATCGCCGGCGACGGCGGTGACGTGCTCCAGCGTCGAGCGGCCCAGTGCCCGGTCGACCGGGCGGATCGCCTCGCGGAGTTCGGGGTCGGTGCGCGCCGCGACCCACAGTTCCGTGGCGGCCGTGGACAGCGTGCCCGAGTAGCCCTCCCAGAGCAGGTCGATCGCCGCCGCGACGCCCGAGGCGCCGCCGGGGAGCGCCGAAATCGAGGTCGCGAGGCGTCCGCGCAGTTTCTCCGTCAGATGCTCGACGGCCGCGGCCATGAGCTCGGCCTTCGCGGAGAAGTGATGCTGCACGGCGCCCTTCGAGACACCTGCGCGAGCACAGATCTCCTGCACCGAGGTACGCGCGTAGCCGAGGTCGACGAGGCAGTCGATGGTCGCGTCGAGCAGCGCGGTGCGGGTCTGCTCCCGACGCTCGGCCTGGGTGCGGTGGGTCCTGCCGAGCACGCTCACCGGATCCGACCCCCTTTACGTGCAGCTCGGTACGGATGTACATTCCGAATGGAACTTACATCCTAAGCGTCATGTTTTCCAGGTCCGATCAGGAGGCGTTGGCCGTGCCCTTGCAGATCCAGAAGAGTTCGTGGAGCACGACGGAGCTCGAAGACCTCCGGGACCTCGCCCGGACCTTCTGCCAGAAGGAACTCGCGCCGAACCAGGAGCGCTGGGCGGCCGAGAAGAAGGTCGACCGCGAGCTGTGGACGAAGGCGGGCGAGGTCGGCCTGCTGGCACTGTCCATCCCGGAGGAGTACGGCGGTGGCGGCGGCACGTTCGCCCACGAGGCCGTGCTCTACGAGGAGCAGGCGCGGTCCGGTGACAGCGCTTGGGGCGTGACCGTCCACAATGGAATCGTTGCGCACTACATCCTGGAGTACGCGAACGAAGAGCAGAAGAAGGCGTGGCTGCCGAAGTTCGCCTCCGGCGAGATGGTCGGCGCGGTCGCGATGACCGAACCCGGCACGGGTTCGGACCTGCAGGGCATCAAGACCCGCGCGGTGCGCGACGGCGACCACTACGTGATCAACGGCGCGAAGACGTTCATCACCAACGGTTTCCACGCTGACCTCGTCGTCGTCGCGGTGAAGACCGACCCCGACGCGGGCGCGCAGGGTGTCTCGCTGATCGCCGTCGAGACCGACACGCCGGGCTTCAGCCGCGGCCGCGTCCTCGACAAGATCGGCCTCAAGGGCCAGGACACCGCGGAGCTGAACTTCGACGACGTCCGCGTCCCCGTCGCCAACCTCCTCGGCGCGCAGGAAGGTCTCGGCTTCATCCAGCTCATGCAGCAGCTGCCGCAGGAACGACTGATCATCGCCGTCACCGCGGTCGCCGGGATGGAGGCCGCGATCGACCAGACCATCGCCTACACCAAGGACCGCCAGGCCTTCGGCCGCCCGGTCTACAACTTCCAGAACACCAAGTTCAAACTCGCCGAGGCCGCGACCGAGGCCGCGGTGTCCCGCGCCTTCCTCGACCAGTGCATCGAACGGCATCTGCGCAAGGAACTCGACGTGCAGGGCGCGGCGATGGCGAAGCTGTGGACCACCGAACGGGTCAACAAGGTAGTCGACGACTGCCTGCAGCTCTTCGGCGGCTACGGCTACATGACCGAGTACCCGATCGCGCGCGCGTGGGCCGACATCCGGATCTCCCGGATCTTCGGCGGCACCAGCGAGATCATGAAGGAAATCATCTCCCGCACGCTCTGAGTGGAACCGTTGGCGTAGGAAGGAAAGACGTGGCGAAGAAGGCCGGCCCGCTGAGCGGGCTCAAGGTCGTCGAACTGGCCGGGCTCGCCCCGGCGCCGTTCGCCTGCACGATCCTCGCCGATCTCGGCGCGGAGGTCGTCCGGATCGACCGGGCGACACCGGGCAACGACGTCATCGGGTTCCCGAACGATCCGCTCGCGCGTGGCAGGCGGTCGATCGGGATCAACACCAAGACCCCCGAGGGCGTCGAACTGGTGCTGAAACTCGCCGACGACGCCGACGTGCTCATCGAGGGTTTCCGTCCCGGCGTCGCCGAGCGGATGGGCATCGGACCGGAACAGGTCCACGCCCGCAACCCGCGGCTGGTCTACGGCCGGATGACCGGCTACGGCCAGGACGGCCCGCTGGCGACCGTCGCCGGGCACGACATCAACTACATCGGCATCTCCGGCGCGCTCGAACCCATCGGGCACGCCGGGCAGCGGCCGGTGGTGCCGCTCAACCTCGTCGGTGACTTCGGCGGCGGTGGCCTCCTGCTCGCGATGGGTGTGCTGGCGGCGCTGTTCGAACGCCAGACGTCGGGCAAGGGACAGGTGGTCGACGCGTCCATGGTGGACGGTGCGGCGCTGCTGACCACCAGCCTGCACGGGCTGCTGGACTCCGGGCTGTGGTCCGGCGGGCGCGGCGAGAACATGCTCGACGGCGGCGCGCCGTTCTACGACACCTACGAGACCGCCGACGGCAAGTACGTCGCCATCGGCGCGATCGAGATGCGGTTCTGGGGCGATCTGGTGAAGGTGCTCGGGCTCGACCCCGAGGAGACCCCGGTCCACGTCGACAAGAACGAGTGGCCGAAGCTGCGCAAGATCGTCGCCGAGGCCGTCGCGAAGCACACTCGCGACGAGCTCGTGGCGAAGGCCGAGGGCACCGACGCGTGCCTGACGGCGGTGCTCTCCCCGAAGGAGGCGCCGTCGCATCCGCACAACGTCGCGCGCAAGACGTTCGTCGACGTCGGCGGCATGCTGCAACCGGCGCCCGCGCCGAGGTTCGACCGCACCCCGGCCGAGACGCCGGAACCGCCGCGGCCCAAGGGCGGCGACACCGCCGAGGTCCTCGCCGAACTCGGCGTGGACGCCGACGGGATCGAACGGCTCAGGGCCGCGGGCACCATCGCTTGAGCTGAAGGGGACTTTCCCCGCATGAGACGCGACGAAAGCGTCCTTCACCGCGTCTCATGCGGTGAAGGACGCTTTCAGCCCACGTCGAGGTCCGAGCGCAGCACCGAATAGAGGACGTGGTCGCGCCAGGCCCCGTCCCGGAACCCGTAGCCGCGCAGCACACCCTCCCTGGTGAAGCCCGCCTTCACCAGGGAGCGCTGCTCGGCGACGTTGTCGACCTCCGTCGACGCTTCGACCCGGTTCATCTGCGTGTGCGCGAAGAGGTAGCGGACCAGCAGGCGCTGCGCCTCGGTGCCGTAGCCGTGGCCGCGTGCCTCGGGGATGAGCACGAGCCCGGCGTTCCAGCAGTACGACGTCGAGCCGGTCCTGGTCTTGTGCCACGACACGAAACCGAGCCGCTGCCCGTCGAGGTCGATCATCAGCATCCCGTTGTCCGCCGCGAGCATGCCGGTCTCCGACCAGCGGCGGCGCAGGAAATGCGGGTCGTGCCAGCCGTGCCACTCGAACGGGCCCGCGGCCCGTGGGTCGTTCGTGAGCGCTTCGAGCATCGGCAGGTCTTCTTCGGACACCGGTCTGAGCGCGACTCCGGTTTCTGTCATCCGACAGACATTAGGGCCGAGGGGCGTCGAAACTGCCGTGACGCCCCGCGCCGTCACTGAACCGGCTGGCACCCGCGACAGCCTCTTCGGCGAGTCCTCCGCCGATCAGCGCGTTCGAGAACTCGGCCCGCATCGCCTCGTCTTCGGTGAGCCCGTACTGGCCGTACGCGGACTTGCGATCCGCGCGCAGACACGCCTGGGGGAACGCGGCCAGTTCGCGTGCGAGCGCTTGCGCGGCCGCCAAGGCCTCGCCGTCCGGCACGACCCGGTTCGCAAGTCCGATGGCGAGCGCCTCGTCGGAGTCGACCGGCCTGCCGGTGAGGATCAGGTCCATCGCCCGCGAGTGGCCGATCAGGCGGGGGAGGCGGACCGTGCCGCCGTCGATGAGCGGCACGCCCCAGCGGCGGCAGAAGACGCCGAAGACGGCCGTGGTGTCGGCGACTCGCAGGTCGCACCACAGCGCCAGCTCCAGCCCGCCCGCGACGGCGTGCCCCCGGACCGCGGCGATCACCGGCTTCGACAGGGTCATGCGCGTCGGGCCCATCGGCCCGTCACCCGCCGGGCTGAGGGAGTTGGTGCGGCCGGTGCCGACGGCCTTCAGATCGGCTCCGGCGCAGAAGGCGTCACCCGAACCGGTGAGGACGGCGACCGCGGCTTGCTCGTCCGTGTCGAACGCGCGGAACGCGTCCGCCAGCGCGGCCGCGGTCGGCCCGTCCACCGCGTTGCGCGACGCGGGGCGGTTCAGCGTGATCGTCGTCACCGGCCCTTCCCGGTGGACGAGAACGTTTTCGCTCATCGATCGCTCCCTCAGGCGAATACGGGTGGGCAACGGGGCCCGATTCTCCTTAAAGTGGTGACAAAGTCCGCAGTGCGCGCGGAGTCATCGTCTGGACACTACGGTGTGATGGGATGGAGCCATGTCGCCCGGCTTGAAGAAATTCGTTGTGATCGCCGTCGTCGCGCTCGTGCTCTTCTTTCTGATCAGCAGGCCGACGCAATCCGCCGATGCCGTCCACACCGCGCTCGGCTGGCTCCGGTCCGGTGCCGAAGCCATCGTGACCTTCGTCCGGAGCCTCTTCTCCTGACCCTCGTCCCGTGATCACCGGTGTCCTCGGCGACGCCGGTGATCACCGTGCGCAGCCACCTGCGGTTATCACTCAGTGTCACCCGTCTCGGATTTCGGTCGGACGACTCGACCATCCGGGTGGATTGCCCCCGAAAACCCGCTGGTCGACGAATTCGTGCCCTGGAAGCTCTGGCGGAAAAGACCTCCGCGCCCCTACGGTGCTCACATTGCGTGATCGGTTGGTCCTCCAGGCGCCGGAGCCGGCCTCCTGGGCGAGGAGTTTCCGCAGGTGCAAGCCCCAGGGCAGCGGGAACTTCCAGCCGGGCAAGTAAGTCAGGACTTGTCAGTCGGGGAATCATGAGGAGGCAGGGATGACCGGAGATCCCGGAGTCGATGCGTTGATCCGGCAGTGGGCGGCCGAGCGTGAGCAGACCCCCGAGGAGCAGGAGGCCGACCGCATCGCGTCGGCGTGGCTGGCCGACGTGCCCAGGCAGGCTCCCGGAATCCCCGGCCAGCGTCAGCAGTCCGGTCAGGCGCGCTGGGCGCCGGTCGAGGCCGCCGACCCCGGCTACCTCGACGCCATGAGCCGTCGTCTCCCGGAGGTCCCGCAGGACCTGCTCGTCGCGGCCGCCGGCTGGTGGCAGATGGTGGGCGGCGTCGCCGAGGCCGAAGCCTGGTGGGACGCCGGGATCAGCCCGCTCGACCAGCGCGCGCTCGACTACCGCGCGGCCGGGCTCGCCCCGTCCGACCTGAGCCGCCGTCTCGGCCCGATGACCGTTTTGCAGCACCTTCGCCGCGGCAGCGCCCCGGCCTGGTGCGTCGCGCGGCTGGCGAGGCAGCAGAAGTCCGCTTGATGAGAACTTCTCGCACGCGCGGGTGAACCGGCGTGGCAAGGGCGATCTCGGCTACCGCGTAACGCTAACCTGCGCGGGCTCGTTGTTCGAGCATCGGTCGTGATCGCCGCCCACGCTGGAGGACTCGCTTCGTGCGCACCACCCCGGAAAACGACGAGCTCGTCGACGACCCGGCCACGCCCGCTCCGCCACGCCGCGGGGTGGGCGCCGCCGTGTTCGGCAGGCTGGTGATCGTGCTGGCCGTGCTCGGCCTCGCCGGGGGCGGGATCTGGCTGGTGACCAAGGCGTCCGCCCCGGTCGCGAGCCCCACGACGATGGAGATCCCCGCGCTGCAGGTCAAGGCGGCGGACGTCAAACCCGGTTCGGTCGCCCCGGTCAACGCCACCCTCGCGGGTGGTGCCGCCCAGCAGACCTCGCCCCAGCAGGCGCAGCCGAAACCGGGCAAGGACCCGCTGACCGTCTGGACCGAGCGGGCGGCCCAGGCCACCGGCATCCCGGCCAGGGCGCTGCTCGCCTACGGCAACGCCGAACTGGCGATGCGTCAGATGCAGCCCAACTGCAAGATCTCGTGGGCGACCCTGGCGGGCATCGGCCGGATCGAGTCGAACCACGGCCAGTACGGCGGCGCCGTCCTCGGCCAGGACGGACGGCCGTCGAAGCCCATCATCGGCGTCCCGCTCGACGGGTCGCCCGGGGTGAAGGCGATCGGCGACACCGACGGCGGTCAGTTCGACGGCGACGCGGCCGTCGACCGCGCGGTCGGCCCCATGCAGTTCATCCCCAGCACCTGGCGCCGGTACGCCGCCGACGGCAACCGCGACGGCGTCGGCGACCCGCAGCAGATCGACGACGCGACGCTGGCGGCGGCGCGCTACCTGTGCGTGAACAACCGCGACATGTCGGCCGCTTCGGGGTGGTGGCAGGGGATCCTGTCGTACAACAACTCGACCGAGTACGCGCAGAAGGTCTTCGGGCTGGCGGACGGCTACGCGAAGTCCGTGGCCGCCGCGAACTGACCCTGCCGCGGGACCGGGAGGAGCAGCCGGGACCAAGGTCCCGAGCGCCCAGGTCGGCGACGATTCGCCGCGCACCCAGTGCTAGCGTCGATGTGTGTCCGCTTCGCCCGTCCTCCTGCGCCGCCTCGGCATCGCCGTCGTCTGCCTGGTGAGCCTGGCGCTGTGCTGCGGGCTCGCCTGGTGGCAGTGGGAGCGGTTCTCCTCGGCCAGCGGGACGTTCCAGAACCTCGGCTACGTTCTGCAGTGGCCGCTGTTCGGGCTGTTCCCCGCGTTCATGTTCTGGCGGATCCGCAAGCTCCGCCGCCGCGCCGCCGAGGCCGACGCCCAGGAGACGGTGGCCGAGACCGCCGTGCCCGAGGTGCCGGCGCCCCGGCAGCGGCGTGCCCCGGTGCCGCCGCCCCCCGAGGACGACGAGCTCGCCGCGTACAACAGGTACCTGCGCGAACTCAACGCCCGCGACAAGTAGTCCCCAGAGAGGTTCGAGACCCTATGACCACCCGAACTGACGACGCCGCCCCGGCCCGCCCGGTCTCGCTGGGCGGACCGCTGATCCGGTTCCGCGTCGCGGCGTACGCCACCGGTGTGGCCCTCCTCGGGCTGGTCGTCGAGATGCTGCTGCAGTACGTCTTCCGCGTGGAACTTCCCCAGTTCGTGAAGATGATCCCCATGGTCCACGGCGGGCTCTACCTGATCTACCTGCTGCTCGCGGTCGACCTCGCGATCAAGGCCCGCTGGTCGATGAAGGGCACCCTGCTCGTGCTGATCGCCGGCTGCATCCCGTTCTTCTCGTTCGTGATGGAACGCAAGGTCACGCACAAGGTCCAGGCGGGCGCGAAGCTCTAAGCCCGGCGCCGGAAGGTCAGCGCCACCAGGAAGGACAACGCCGTCACCACGGCGGCGACGGTGAAGGCCGCGGTCATCCCGTCGACGGTGGTCTCGGCCGGGCTTCCGGACGGGGTCCGGGTCACCGCGCCGAACACGGTGATCAGGATCGCCAGTCCCAAGGTCGCCCCGACCTGCTGCAACGTCTGCAACGCGCCGCCCGCGGCACCCGCGTCGTCGGTGGGCACGGTCGCCATGATGATCACGCTGAGCGGGGAGAACGCCAGTCCCGCGCCGACGCCCATCAGCAGCATCGGTCCCAGCAGATGCGAGAAGTAGCCGCTGTCCGTGGTGAGCGTGGTCAGCCAGACGACCCCGCCGGTCATCAGCGCGGTGCCGGTGAGCGCGAGCGGTTTCGGCCCGAACCGGGGGAGCAGCTTCGGGATCAGCCTGCTCAGCAGGAACATGCAGACCGCCATCGGCAGGAACGCGAAGCCGGTCTCCAACGCGGCGAAACCCGCGATGTCCTGCAGGAACTGGGTCAGGAAGAAGAACATCGACATCATCGCCATCGGCCCGAGGAAGAAGTTGACGTAGGCCGCGGCACGGTCGCGTTCGGCGAACAGGCGCAACGGGATCAACGGCTCGCTCACCCTGGTCTCGATGGTGACGAAGGCGGCCAGCAAGGCCAGCCCGGCGGCGAGGCTGCCGAGGGTGATCGTGTCGCCCCAGCCGTGCGAAGCGGCGTGGGTGAAGGCGAAGACGAGCGAGCCGACACCGAGGGTGCCGGTGAACGCGCCGGGAAGGTCCAGCCGGGCGCGCCGTCGCGGCGGATCGGCCACGTACCGCGAGGTGAGCAGGACGATCGCGAGCCCGAACGGGACGTTGATGTACAGCGCCGCCCGCCACGAGATCCATTCGGTCAGCAGCCCGCCGAGCAGCAGGCCGATCGCGAAACCGCTGCTGGACATCGCCGAGAACAACGCCAGCGCGCGCACCCGTGCCTTGGCTTCGGTGAACGTGCTGGTGATCAGCGCCAGCGTGCTCGGCCCGGCGAGCGCGGCGCCGACGCCCTGCGCGACCCGGGCGGCGATCAGCAGTTCCGCCGAACCGGCGAGGCCGCCGAGCAGGGAGGCGGCGGTGAACACGGCCGCGCCGGCGACGAAGGTCCGGCGACGGCCGAACAGGTCGCCCGCCCGGCCGCCGAGCAGCAGCAGGCCGCCGAAGACCAGGCTGTACGCCGTCATCACCCAGGACAGGCCGGTGTCGGTGAAGCCCAGTTCGGACTGGATGCGGGGGAGCGCGACGTTCATCACCGTCGCGTCGAGGATGAGCATGAGCTGGCAGGTCAGGATGATCGGGAGGACCAGCCGGTGTGGAGTCGGTGGGGACCCGGCCGTCTCCGGCCTAGGCTCGGCACGCAGGGTTCGTTCGGTCAAGGAATACTCCAAAGACGTAACGAGATGAAGCGGAGAGACTCTCCACTTGAGGTCTTGAGCGATGATATGGAGAGTCTCTCCGCTTACGCAAGTGAATTCGGAGAGCGTCTCCGTTTTCGTCGCCCGAGGAGGTGCAGATGGTCACGGCCGATCCGGCCCGCCCCATGCGTGCGGACGCGCGGCGCAACTACGAGCGCATCGTGGCCGTGGCGAAGGAGGCGTTCACCGCCGACGGCGTGGACGTGCCCGCCGACGACATCGCCAAACGCGCCGGGGTCGGCGCGGGCACGTTGTACCGGCACTTCCCGACGCGCGACAAGCTGATCGAGGCCGTCTACCGCGACGAGATCGACGGGCTGGCGCAGCAGGCGTACGACCTGCTCGACGAGTTGCCGCCGGGGAAGGCGCTCGAGACGTGGCTGGCCACGCACGTCATCTACGTGGTCGAAAAGCACGGCCTCGCGATGACGCTCAAGGCGTCGGTCGACGCCGGCTCCGAGGTCTTCGGCTGGTGTCAGGCACGGTTGCGGGCCGCGGCCGACACGATCGTGAAGGCGGCGCAGGACGAGGGAGTGCTCCGGGCCGACGTCGCCGGTGTCGACATCCTGCGGCTCGGGCACGGGCTGGGCTCGGCGGCGAGCAAGGCTTCGGAGGAGGACACGAAGCGGCTTCTCACGATCGTGCTGGACGGCCTGCGGACGCCATGAAAGGTCCTTTCCTTGCGAAATTTGCAAGGAAAGGACCTTTCATGGCGCGTGTGTCAGGAGCCGATCCCGGTGAGGGACCGCACCTCCATCTCCGCGTGCTTGACCGGATCGGCCTTCGACCGGCCGACGAAGGTGCCCACGAACCCGCACAGGAACGAGAACGGGATCGACACCAGACCCGGGTTCTTCAACGGGAACCAGTGGAAGTCGACACTGGAGATGATCGAGTCCGCGGCACCGGACATCACCGGCGAGAAGAACACGAGCACCAGGCTGGCGATCAGCCCGCCGTAGATGCCCCACAGGGTTCCGGTGGTGTTGAAGCGTTTCCAGAACAGCGAGTACAGCAGCGTCGAGAGGTTCGCCGACGCCGCGACGGCGAACGCCAGCGCCACCAGGAACGCGATGTTCTGCCCGTTCGCCAGGATGCCGCCGATGATCGCGAACGCCCCGACGGCGACCGCGGTCAGCCGCGCGACGCGGACCTCCGCGGCCGGTTCCGCCTTGCCGCGTTTGAAGATGTTGGCGTACACGTCGTGCGCGAAGGACGCCGAAGCGGTGATCGTCAGCCCGGCGACGACGGCGAGGATGGTCGCGAAGGCCACCGCCGAGACGATGCCGAGCAGGAGGGTGCCGCCGATGTTCAGCGCGAGCAGCGGCGCCGCCGAGTTCTCCCCGCCGGGCGCGTTCTTGATCGTCTCCGGGCCGACCAGCGCGGCCGCGCCGAAGCCGATGACCAGCGTGCAGAGGTAGAAGATCGTCATGCACGCGGTCGCCCACACCACCGAGCGGCGCGCCTCGCGCGAGTTCGGCACCGTGTAGAAGCGCATCAGCACGTGCGGGAGCGCGGCGGCGCCCAGGACCAGTGCCAGCGCCAGCGAGACGAAGTCGAGCTTCGTGACCTCGCTCTTGCCGTAGGAACCGCCGGGCTCCAGCAGTTCGTCGCCGAGCGGGCTGTTGTCGGCGGCGGCCGAGAGCAGGTTCGAGAAGCTGAAACCGAACTTGCCGAACAGGAACACGGTGATCAGCGCACCGGTCAGCAGCAGGATGGTCGCCTTGATGATCTGCACCCACGTGGTGCCCTTCATCCCGCCGACCAGCACGTACAGCACCATGATCACGCCGACGACGCCGATCACGAGCGCCTGGCCGATACCGCCGTGGATGTCCAGCAGCAGCGCCACCAGGCCACCGGCGCCTGCCATCTGCGCGAGCATGTAGAAGAAGGAGATCACCAGGGTCGACGTCGCGGCCGCGGCGCGGACCGGGCGCTGCTTCATCCGGAAGCTCAGCACGTCGCCCATGGTGAAGCGGCCGGTGTTGCGCAGCAGTTCCGCGATCAGCAGCAGGTCGACCATCCACGCGACGAGGAACCCGATCGAGTACAGGAAGCCGTCGTAGCCGTGGATCGCGATCGCGCCGGCGATCCCGAGGAACGACGCCGCCGAGAGGAAGTCACCCGACAGGGCGATGCCGTTCTGGCGTCCGGTGAAGGCGCTGCCCGCCGCGTAGTAGTCCGAAGTGGAGGAGTTGCGGGTGCTGACGCGGTACACCACGTACAGGGTGATCGCGACGAACAGCGCGAAGACCGCGATGTTCAGCACCGGGTTGTTGTCGGGGATGCTCATCGCTCACCCGCTCCGACGGAGGCCCGCAGCGCCTCGACCTTGGGGTCGAGCCGCTTGTTCGCGAACTTCAGGTAGGCGATCGTGATCAGGATCGTGCTGGCGAACTGGCCGAGCCCGAGCAGGATGCCGACGTTGACCTCGCCCCACACCTTCCGGCTCATGAAGTCGTGGGCGTAGGCCGCCAGCAGCACGAACGTCATGTACCAGGTGAAGAACAGCACGCTCATCGGGAACACGAACCGCCGGAAGGTCTTGCGCAGCGCGACGAACTCCTTGCCGTGCTGGATCCGGTCGAAGTCCGGGCCCGCCGGGCGCGGCGGCGGGGGAGTGGACTGGCGCTGGCGCTCGCGGACGAACAGCGCGGGCATCTGCCCGGTGTCCTCCAGGGCGTTGCTCGCCGCGTAGGGACGCGCGACGTCGGGCATGGGTTCCTCCGGGGCTTGCATCCGTGGCGCGGTACGGGGGAGCGCACATACTAACTACGGCTTCACCCGCTCTGAATAGGCGACCCCGGTTCCGCGAAGGCGTGAGCCGGTATTCGGTTTTACCTCGTATTAGTGTTTCGGAAAATCGTTTCGGCCGGAATGAACTGGCTTTATCACTCGTCATAGTGAGCGGAGTTGTCACGCGCGGTCGTCGCCCGAACGGCCCACTGCGGCAAACGACGGACGACGACCACGCTCTGTCCCTCAATTTGGTGACAGATCGTAGTTTCGCTACCCGGGGCCGCCGGGTTTCGATACCGTGCCCGCCATCCCGGACCGGGGAAGATCCCCCGCTTCACCGGGTGTCTCGAAAGAAATCACCATGTCGGGCGACATCGAACCGGCTTGGGCGGCAAGGCCACAACATCGGGCACATATTTGGGCTTGACCCACCCGTTGGGGGCACGGAAAGTAGTTCGACCGGGCGACGTGGCTACCGTACGTAGGCTGATCGGGTGATTAGGGCACCCTGTGCATCCGCGCAACCCGTAACCGGAATTCCCTCGTTTGTGACGCACGGGCGGTTTTCGGAGCCCGCAGATCGTTCGGAAGCACACTTTTCGCTGGTCAGCACCCGTGTACTGAACGGAATTGACGGCACCCGGATTGGTGTACGATTCTTTGGCCCGGCCGACCCGCAGTGATCGATTGGCAAAGAAAAGTTGATCTCGACGACCATGCACTTCGCAGGTTGCGACCTGCACGTGCAGGTGCAAGACCTCCCGGCACGGACCGGTGTTCCTGGGGACACCGGGAGCGCCAGGATCACCGCACGAGGTCCTTCACGTCGCGATCGATCACGTGGTCAGGCCGGGGTCGAGTTCCCCGCAGGCAGGTACCTCGCGGGAACGGACGCCTCAGACCGTGCCAGGACGCCGGACAGGGAGTCACCTACGTGACCGTTGCAGGAGAAGGCCAAGTGCCGGTCGGGGAGCTGCTGGGACGCACTCCCCGGCCATCTCGGTGGGCCACCGGCTGGCGCACGCTCGTGCGCTGGCGGGACTGGAGCCTGCCGGTGAAGCTGTCGGCCGTGACGCTGGTGCCGATCCTCATCGCGCTGGCACTGGGCATCGCCACCATCGCCGGCCAGGTCGGCCGTTCCGACGGCTACCAGCGGCTCGACCGCCTCGTCGCACTGAGCGGGCACATCCGCACCCTCGCCGACGGCCTCGGCCGCGAACGCACCCAGTCCGCCGCCGGGCTGACCGCCGGCACCGTCGGCGGAACCCTGGAGCTCGGCTCGGCCCGCGCCGACGTCGACACCGCCATCCCGCTCTACGGTGCCGCCGCGTCCCGGGCGGTGGAGAACGAGCCGTCGCTCCGTCAAGCGCGTGAAGCCGCGGCCGCCCAGCTCGACCGGCTGCCCGACATCCGGCAGCGGGCGTCCTCCGGCCAGCTCGACCCCGTCCAGGCGATCGGCGAGTACACCGAGGTGACCACCGCGCTGCTCGCCCTCGACACCGCGCTGGCGGCCGGTGCCAGCCAGGACGACCTCGGCGGCACCCCGACGGCGCTGCACGACCTCGCCGTGATGAAGGAACAACTGTCGCTGAGCCAGGCGCTGGTCTCCTTCGGCATCGCGCGGTCGAGCCTCGCGCCGAGCGAGCTCGACCAGCTGCGCACCGCCGAACTCCGGCTGACCGACCGGCTCACCGACTTCCGCGCCGCCGCGTCGGAACAGCAGCGCCAGGAGTTCGGCGCCGCCGTCACCGACCAGGCGATGGAAAACCGTGACAGGCTGGCGAAAACCGCGCTCGGCGAGCAGGGAACCCCGTCGGCGCAAGCGTTCCGCACGTTGTCCGCGCAGGGCTGGACCGACGCGTCGACCGCGGTGATCGGCAAGGTCGGCGAGGTCGCGAACAAATTCGGCGCCGAGACGAGCGCGGTGTCGGCCGAACTGGTCGACGACGCCAGCAGCGGCGCGGGTCTGCTCGCGGTCCTGCTGTTCGGCGCGATGGTGCTCGCCGTCGCCGTCGTCTTCCTCATCACCCGCCAGTTGCTGCGTTCGCTGAAGGTGTTGCGCGCCAGCGCACTCGACGTCGCGGAGAAGCAGCTGCCCGACGCGGTCCGCAACATCCAGGAGGGCCGTTCGCAGGGCACCGACGTGCGGCCGGTCCCGGTCGGCAGCGACGATGAGATCGGCGAGGTCGCCAGGGCCTTCGACAAGGTGCACCACCAGGCGCTGCGCCTGGCCACCGAGCAGGCCTCGATGCGCACCGGCTACAGCAACGTGTTCGTCAACCTCTCCCGCCGCAGCCAGAGCCTCGTGCAACGGCAGTTGCAGCTGATCGAGCGGCTGGAGCGCGACGAAGAGGACGCCGACCAGCTGGCCACGCTGTTCCAGCTGGACCACCTCGCCACCCGGATGCGCCGCAACAACGAGAACCTGATGGTCCTCTCCGGCGCCGAGCCGGGCAGGCGGTCCGGCCAGCCCGTCTCCGCGACCGACGTCGTGCGCGCGGCGGTGTCCGAGATCGAGCAGTACCAACGGGTCACCGTGCAGAACCCGCCGCCGGTGCGGCTGGTCGGGTACGCGGCCAACGACCTGATGCGCCTGATCGCCGAACTGCTGGACAACGCCACGGCGTTCTCCGCGCCGGAGACCCAGGTGACCGTCGCGACCAGGCTCGTCGAAGACGGCTCGTTCGGCATCGACATCCTCGACAAGGGCATCGGCATGAACGAGGCCGAGGTCGCCGAGGCCAACGCCCGGCTCACCGAAGCCCCCAACGTCGACCTCACCACTTCGCGCCGGATGGGCCTGTTCGTCGTCGGACGGCTGGCCAGCAGGCACCGCATCGGGGTCTCGCTGCACGGCGGCAAGGACATCGTCGGCGTGCGCGCCACCGTCTCGGTCCCGGCGGATCTGGTGATGGCCCCGCCCGGGGGAGACCCCGGCCCCGCGACCGGCCCGATCACCCAGCGTCTCGCGCCGTTGCCGCCGCAGCAGCCGGGCGGCCTTCCCCGCCGCCAGCGGCCCACGAACGGTTCGCGCCCGGCGATGCCGAACGTCCCTTCGCAGGGTGGCGAGCGGTGGCCGTCGGCAGGCGATCTGGCCGGGCACACCAAATCCGGGGTGAACGGGCACAGCCACCCCCAGGAGGCACGGCCGCCGTCCGATCTGGAGATCTCGGGAACGGCGCTGTTCAGCCCGATCCCCAGGGACGAGACGACCCCGCCCGCGCCGGAGCCCCGCCGTCCCGAACCGGAACCCGCCGCCGAGCCCGAGCCCGAACCGGTGGCCAAGGAGGCGGACAAGCCCGCCCCGGCGGACGGCGATCTGCCCAGCGGCAAGGAACTGTTCGAGGCCAAGAACAACACGACGCTGAGCGAGTGGTGGAACCAGGCGGCCACCCCGGCCCCGGCACCGGCGGCGCCGACCGCGGCACCCAAATCGGAGACGACACCGATCTTCGACGAGATGCTCTCGGCGTGGTTCCGTTCGCCCGCGCCCGCTCCGGAAAAGCCCGCGGCGGAACCCGCGGCCAAGAAGGAGAAGCCGGGGACGAAGGAGCCCGAAGCGGAGAAGGCGGCCGAGGCCGCTCCCACCGCCGAGCAGGAAGCCCGCAACTGGGACTTCGCCAGCGACAAGGCCTTCCGCACGGTGCAGGAGGTCTCCCAGAACGCCCCGTCGACGTTCACCCAGGCCGGGTTGCCGCGTCGCCGCAAGGGCGAACAGCTGCTGCCGGGCAGCGCGGCGTCGTCGGTCCCGGCCGCCGAACCCGCCGCCAAAGCGGAACTGCCGGTCCGCGACCCGGCGAACGTGCGCGGTCGCCTGAGCAGCTTCCAGCAGGGCGTCAAACGAGGCCGCAAGGAAGCGGCGGACAAGGCCACGCCGGCCGCCGCCGAGACGGCGACCGCCCAGCCGGACACGAAGCCCGAGCCCGCGAAGGCACCCGAGCCGTCGAAGGCACCTGAAGCGTCGAAGGCTCCCGAGTCCGTGAAGGCGCCGGAGACGGCCGAGCGTCCGGCGGCCCCGCCCGCCGCGTTGCCGAGCAGGAAACCGCAGGCAGCGACCCCGGAACCGGAACCGGTCGCCGCCACCGAGCGGACGGACGCCTGGAACTTCGGCTCCGACGAGGGCTGGAAAGCCGCCCAAGCGGTGTCCCAGTCCGTGCCCTCGCGGATGACTTCGGCAGGATTACCCAGGCGCCGTCGCGGGGAGCAGTTGCTCCCGGGCAGCGCGGGACCGCCCGCCGGGGCGGTCACCCCCCGACCACAGCGAGACGCGCACGACGTGCGCGGTCGCCTGAGCAGTTTCCAGCAGGGCATCCAGCGCGGACGGCACCACACAGCCCAGGCGACCGAAGGCAACCACGAAACCCTGGAGGGTGAATGACCTCGCCGAACCCGGCCCAGCCCCAGCAGAACCAGTTCGGGTGGCTGGTGAACGACTTCGCCGAGCGGGTACCCGGAGTGGCGCACGCCGTGGTCGTGTCGGCGGACGGCCTCCTGCTCACCGCGTCCAGCAGGCTTCCGCTGGACCGCGCCGATCAGCTGGCCGCCGTCGCGTCCGGCCTGGTGAGCCTGACCCAGGGCGCCGCGCGCTGCTTCGAGGCGGGCGCGGTCAACGAGACCGTCGTCGAGATGGAACTCGGCATCATGGTGCTGATGTCCATCAGTGACGGCTCCTGCCTGGCCATCCTCGCCGCCCCCAACTGCGACATCGGACAGGTCGCCTACGAGATGACGATGCTCGTCGATCGCGTCGGCCAGATCCTCACGCCGGAACTCCGCGCACAATTGCAGGGCGCCGGTGGGTCGCTGATCGGCGAACCGGTGGGATGATGTCCCGATGAGCACCGGATCCGGATCCTTCGGCGAGCCGCCGGGGACGGGTGAACACCAGCCTCCGCACGCGGGGGCTGTCAATGCCGCCGGTTCACGGGACGACGGCACGTTCGCCGACGTCCTGAACGGCTTCACCTTGGATTCGGGTCGTGGTCGTCGGAAGCGCAAGAAGAGCAAGCAGTCAGAGGATTCCCAGGTGGGCGGGGCACACGCCACCGGGGAACCGGCAGTCCCGCAGCCGACCGATCAAGGAGACCGCGTGACCTCACTTGCCTCTCCACCCGACAGCGGCGCAGGTGCCGTCGGGCCGAGACCAGGTGGTCTTTTCGACCCGGGCCCACCCAGCGGCGAGTTCATCATGCCCGCCGTCTTCGAGCAGGCGCCGTCGCCGCTCGAAGAGACGGCGATCGTCCGTCCCTATGCCCTCACCGGGGGCCGGACCAAGGCGAACTACGCTCTCGAGCTGGAGACCCTCATCTCCACCAAGGACCATGTCGCGGCGGGTAGCCTCCCCGCGGTGGCCGCGGACCAGATCGAGTGCGTTTCGATCATCGAGGAGTGCCGCACCCCGCGTTCGGTCGCCGAGATCGCGGCTACCCTGCGCGTACCACTGGGTGTGGCACGCGTGCTGATCAGCGACGCGGCGGACGCGGGGCTGGTCAGCGTGCACAAGACGATTTCGGGCAATGACGGCGCCGAGGCACATCTGGTGTTGATGGAAAGGGTTTTGAGTGGACTCCGTCGGCTTTAAGGCACCGCGGGAAACCGCGCCCCCGACCATGACATCCGCGAAGATCGTCGTGGCGGGTGGCTTCGGTGCGGGCAAGACGACCTTCGTCGGTTCGGTGTCGGAGATCGTCCCGCTCACCACCGAGGCGATGATGACGGACGCCAGTCGGGGGATCGACAACCTCGACCAGACGCCCAACAAATCGACCACCACGGTCGCGATGGACTTCGGCCGGGTCTCCCTGGACGCGGACCTGATCCTCTACCTGTTCGGCACGCCCGGGCAGCAGCGGTTCTGGTTCATGTGGGACGACCTCGTCCGCGGCGCGATCGGCGCCGTGGTGCTGGCCGACACGCGACGGCTGGCCGACTCGTTCGCGCCGATCGACTTCTTCGAGGACCGGGGCCTGCCCTATATCGTCGGGGTGAACACCTTCGACGGCATCCTCGAGCACGACATCAACGACGTGCGTGAAGCGCTGTCGATCGACCCCAACATCCCGATCGTCCGGTGTGACGCGCGGGAGCGGGAGTCGACGAAGCAGACGCTGATCACGCTCGTCGAGTACGCGATGCGGCAGTGGATCGCGTTGCGGGCGAGCAACGCGAGGTGATCCTGACGGCGGCAGCGTAGGGGCTGCCGCCCAGGTTTCACGCCTTTTCGTAGGTCAGCAGGACCGCGCGCCCGTCCATCGTCCGGGTGCCGGTCAGCCGCAGGTTCGTGCGCACGCCGCCGCCGAACAGCTGCTTGCCGCCGCCGAGCACCACCGGGTGCACGACGACGTGGGCCTCGTCGATCAGGCCGCGGTCCGACAGCGCGGTGGCGAGTTCGGTCCCGCCCATCAGCAGCAGATCCTTACCGGGCCTGCTTTTGAGTTCGGTGACCCGTTCGGTGAGGTCACCGCCGATCACCTCGGTGTTCCAGCCGGCCTTGTCGAGGGTCCGGGAGAACACGATCTTCGGCGTCTCGCGCCAGATCGGGGCGTACTCCAGGTCGTGCGGGTGGTCCGAGATCGTCTCGGCCTCCGGCCAGTACGACGACATCATCTCCCAGACGCGCCGCCCGTAGACGAGGGTGTCGGCGCGGCCGGTGAGTTCCTTGGAGTGGCCGGACAGGTCGGAGCCCATCTCGGCCCAGTCGAACTCGCCCTTCGGCCCTTCGATGTGGCCGTCGAGCGAGGTGTGGACGGCGTAGACGAGCTTGCGCATGGCTTGATCCCTTCGGTGTGGCGCCCGCCTCCAGGCGCCGGACACCAAGGGGTCGGAGCGGCTGCCGGGTTCTCGACACACCTTCCCGCATTTAGTCCTCTGAATGCGCCCAGGCGCATTCAGAGGACTAAATGCGGGAGGCTCAGTACTCGTCGTGGCGCTTCCACCAGTGCCCGGGGCCGTCGGTCCCGCGGCCGGCCTCCTCCCAGGCCTCCTGCCGCCCGAGCGGCGTCAGGTCCAGGTAGCGCAGCGTCCCCACCAGCTGATCCGCGCCGCGACCGGTGGTGAAATACGTGCGGAACACGTCGTCGCCGTCGCGCAGGAAGACGCTGACGCCGAAGCCGCCGTCGATACCGGAGTCCGGGTTGAAGGAGTCGACGGTCGAGACCCAGGGCATGGTCCAGCCCATGCGCTCCTTGTATCGCTCGATCTCGGGCAGCGACGCCGGCGCGACCACGTACAGCGTGGTGTCGCGGGCGTGCAGATGGGCGGGGTGTCCGATGTTGTCCACGAGCATCGAGCAGCCGGGGCAGCCCGCCTTCTGCCCCGGGCCGAGCATGAAGTGGTAGACGATCAGCTGACGTCGACCCTCGAAGAGGTCCAGCAGGGTCATCCTGCCCTGGGGGCCTTCGAATTCGTATCCGCCGTCGAAGCGGACCATCGGCAGGCGTCGCCGTTCGGCGGCGACCGCGTCCGCGGCACGGGTGAGTTCTTTTTCCTTCGCCAGCAACGCGTCTCGGGCGATCCGCCATTCGTCGGCCGAGACGATCGACGGCAGGGTGGCGGTCTCAGGCATCGTGTTCGCCTTTCTGAAGTTCGGCCAGGTGTTCTTCCATGCGGTCGAAACCGCCTTCCCAGAAGCGCCGGTAGCGCTCGACCCACGCGGAGACGTCGCCGAGCGGGGCGGCCTCCAGCCGGCAGGGCCGCCATTGCGCCGTCCGGCTCCGGCTGATCAAGCCCGCGCGCTCGAGGACCTTGAGGTGTTTCGAGACGGCTTGGAGGCTGACCGGAAAGGGTTCGGCCAGCTCGTTGACACTGGCCTCGCCGGTGGCGAGCCGGGCGAGGATCGCCCGCCGGGTGGGGTCCGCCAGTGCGGCGAACGTGGCGCTGAGCTGATCAGTGGTCATCGCTGCTCAATCAATCGGTTGTTTAACCTTCGGGTTGAATATACTGGTGCGCGTCGATCTGTCAAGGACGAGTGAGAGCGCCATCACGGGAGTGGATGGGTTTAAAACAGTAGGAAGTCCTAGTATTTTGGAGGGATGAGCAGCGATCTGCACCGGCCCGTGAACCCCGTTCGCTTCGTGACGGCGTCGAGCCTCTTCGACGGACACGACGCGTCCATCAACATCATGCGGCGGATCCTGCAGTCGCAGGGCGCGGAGGTCGTGCACCTCGGGCACAACCGGTCGGTCGACGAGGTCGCCACCGCGGCCATCGCCGAGGACGTCCAAGGTGTGGCCATCAGCGCCTACCAGGGCGGGCACGTCGAGTACTTCTCGTACCTGGTCGAGCTGCTCAACGAGCGCGGCGCGGGGCATATCAAGGTGTTCGGCGGCGGTGGCGGCGTCATCGTCCGCGAGGAGATCGACCTGCTGCACTCGCGGGGTGTCGCGCGGATCTTCTCGCCGGAAGACGGCTACGAGATGGGCCTCCCGGGCATGATCAACCTGATGATCAAGGCCTGCGACACCGATCTCGCGGCACAATCGCCCGGCTCGCTCGACAAACTGCTTTCGGGTGACATCCCGGCGTTGTCCCGGGTCATCACGCAGCTCCAGCGCGAATCGCTGCCGCAGGAGCTGCTCGGCAAGATCACGGAGACCGCCAAGTCGCGGACCGTGCCGGTCCTCGGCATCACCGGGACGGGTGGTTCGGGCAAGTCGTCGCTCACCGACGAGCTGATCCGCCGGTTCCGGCTGGATCAGGAGGACAAGCTCCGCATCGCCGTGCTGGCCGTCGACCCGTCGCGCCGCAAGGGTGGGGGAGCGCTGCTCGGCGACCGTATCCGGATGAACTGCCTCGACGGCAGCCCGGTCTACTTCCGGTCCCTCGCCACGCGGACCACCAGCGGCGAGATCCCCACCGGGCTTTCCGAGTCCATCCTCGCCTGCAAGGCGGCGGGCTTCGATCTCGTGATCGTCGAGACGCCCGGTATCGGCCAGGGCGACGCCGGCATCGTCGACTACGTGGACCAGTCGCTGTACGTCATGACGCCGGAGTTCGGCGCGGCGTCGCAGCTGGAGAAGATCGACATGCTCGACTTCGCCGACGCGGTGGCGATCAACAAGTTCGAGCGCCGCGGCGCCGAAGACGCCCGTCGCGACGTCGCGCGCCAGCTCGTGCGCAACCGCGAGGCGTTCAGCTCCTCGCCCGAGGACATGCCGGTCTACGGCACCAGCGCCGCGAAGTTCAACGACGACGGCGTCACCGCGCTTTACCAGCACCTGCGCGACACCCTCGCTGAACGCGGCCTGACCGTATCGCCCGGCGTGCTCCCGAAGGTCGAGGGCAAGGTCTCCACCGACGCCAGCACGATCATCCCGGCGAACCGGACGCGCTATCTCGCGGAGATCTCCGAGACCGTCCGCGGTTACCACACCAAGACCGAGCAGCAGGTCGCCGCGCTGCGCAAACGCGAGCACCTCGCCGCCGCCAAGGAGGCGCTGGCCGCCGTCGACGCGAGCACCGACGCGCTCGACGGCCTGCTCGCCGCCGCCGAGTCCGATGTGGACGGAGAATCGACGAATCTCCTGGCGCGCTTCCAGGAGCTGGCCGAGTCCTACCGCGCCGACGAGCTGGTCGTGAAGATCCGCGACAAGGAGCTGCGCACCCAGCTCTGGCGCGACACGCTGTCCGGCAACCGGATCCCGCGCGTGGCGCTGCCGCGCTACACCGAATCCGGCGAGCTGCTGTCGTTCCTGCGCCGCGAGCACCTGCCCGGATACTTCCCTTACACCGCGGGTGTCTTCCCGTTCAAGCGCGAGGGTGAGGACCCGGCGCGCATGTTCGCCGGCGAGGGCGACCCGTTCCGGACCAACAAGCGGTTCAAGCTCCTGTCGGCCGATTCCGACGCGAAGCGTCTTTCGACCGCCTTCGACTCGGTGACGCTGTACGGGCACGACCCGCACACCCGCCCCGACATCTACGGCAAGGTCGGCACCTCGGGCGTGTCCATCGCGACGCTGGAGGACATGGAGGTGCTCTACGACGGCTTCGACCTGACGTCGCCGAGCACGTCGGTGTCGATGACGATCAACGGGCCGGCGCCGACGATCCTCGCGTTCTTCCTCAACACCGCGATCGACCAGCGCGTCGAGGCGTTCAAGGCCGAGCACGGCCGCGAGCCGTCCGAAACCGAGGCCGCCGAACTGCGCGAATGGGCGCTGCGCAACGTCCGCGGCACTGTGCAGGCGGACATCCTCAAGGAGGACCAGGGGCAGAACACCTGCATCTTCTCCACCGAGTTCAGCCTGCGCATGATGGCCGACATCCAGGAATGGTTCATCGAGCACGGCGTCCGGAACTTCTACTCGGTGTCGATCTCCGGCTATCACATCGCGGAGGCCGGGGCGAACCCGATCTCGCAGCTGGCGTTCACCCTGTCGAACGGTTTCACCTACGTCGAAAGCTATCTCGCGCGCGGGATGGACATCGACGACTTCGCGCCGAACCTGTCGTTCTTCTTCTCCAACGGCATGGACGCCGAGTACTCGGTGCTGGGCCGGGTCGCGCGCCGGATCTGGGCGGTCGCGATGCGGGAGCGCTACGGCGCCAACGAGCGCTCGCAGAAGCTCAAGTACCACGTGCAGACCTCCGGCCGGTCGCTGCACGCGCAGGAGATGAGCTTCAACGACATCCGCACCACGCTGCAGGCGCTGTGCGCGCTCTACGACAACGCGAACTCCTTGCACACCAACGCTTTCGACGAGGCGATCACCACGCCGTCGGAGAGCTCGGTGCGGCGCGCGATGGCCATCCAGATGATCATCAACAAGGAATGGGGCCTGTCGAAGAACGAGAACCCGCTGCAGGGCTCGTTCATCATCGACGAACTGACCGACCTGGTCGAAGAGGCCGTGCTGCTGGAGTTCGACCGGATCTCCGAGCGCGGCGGGGTGCTGGGCGCGATGGAGACCGGCTACCAGCGCGGCAAGATCCAGGACGAGTCGATCCTCTACGAACGCCAGAAGCACGACGGCACGCTGCCGATCGTCGGCGTCAACACCTTCCGCAACCCGAACGGCGGCGAGAACGACGTCGAGGTGGAACTCGCGCGGGCGACCGAGGACGAGAAGCGTTCGCAGCTGGAGCGGCTCGAGGACTTCCAGACCCGTCACCACGCCGAGGCGCAGGTCGCGCTCAAGACGCTGCGCGAGGCCGCGACCCGCGGCGGCAACCTGTTCGGTGTCCTGATGGACGCGGCGCGGGTGTGCTCGCTGGGCCAGATCACCGAGGCGTTCTTCGAAGTGGGCGGGCAGTACCGGCGCAACGTCTAGCGGCACGGGAATATCGCGGCGCGTGTCCGGGTAGTTGCTGGACATGGAGATCGGAATCGCCACCTTCATCACCGATGAAGGCATCAGGCCGGACGTCCTCGCCGCTGCAGCCGAAGAGCGCGGGTTCAGCTCGCTCCACCTCGCGGAGCATTCGCATATCCCGGTCAGCCGGGAAACGCCCTATCCGGGCGGTGGCGAACTGCCGCGCGTGTACTACCGGACCCTGGACCCGTTCGTCGCGCTGACGGCGGCGGCAGGGGCCACGTCGACCCTGAAGCTGGGGACGGGCGTCGCGTTGCTGCAGCAGCGCGACGTCATCCATACGGCGAAGGAGGTCGCTTCGCTGGACCTGGTTTCGCGAGGCCGGTTCGTCTTCGGCGTCGGCGTCGGATGGAACCGGGAGGAAATGCGCAATCACGGCACGGATCCGCGCACCCGCGGCGCGCTCGTCGACGAGCAGCTCGCCGCGCTGAAGGAGATCTGGACGAAGGACGAGGCCGAATTCCACGGCGAGCACGTCGACTTCGACCCGATCTTCGCGTGGCCGAAGCCGGTGCAGAAACCGCATCCGCCCATCTACATCGGCGGCGCGGGGGAGAAGGCGATGCGGCGGATCGCCAAGTACGGCGACGGCTGGCTGCCGCACGCGTACACCCCGCCGGAGGAGCTCCGCCGGGCACGTCAGTGGCTGGCCGACCAGGGGCGTGAGGACATCAAGTTCTCGGCCTTCGGTGCCATGCCGGAAGAGGACGCGCTGGCCAGGCTCGCCGAGGGCGGCGTCGACGAGGCGACGCTCTTCCTGCCGACCGAGCCCGAAGCGGCGACACTGGACCGACTCGACCAGTTCGCGAAGGTCGCCGAGAGCTTTCGAAAGGGGCAGCAGGCGTGACTGAGGTTCAAATCGGCTTGGCCGCGGCGTTGGAGCAGTTCTCTCCGCGCGAGTCGATCCGGCTGGCCGCGCTGGCCGAACAGCACGGGTTCTCCGGCCAGATGGCAGCCGACCACTTCCAGCCGTGGGTCCCTCAACAGGGTGAAGCGTCGTTCGTGTGGAGCGTGCTCGCGTCGTTGGCGGAGAACACCACGGGCGACCTCGGGCCGGGCGTGACGTGCCCGTCGTTCCGGCTGCACCCGTCGATGGTCGCGCAGGCCGCGGCGACGCTGGAGGCGACCTATCCGGGCCGGACCTGGCTCGGTATCGGGTCCGGCGAAGCGCTCAACGAGCACATCATCGGCGGCTACTGGCCCGAAGCGCCCGAGCGGGTCCGGCGGATGTTCGAGGCGCTCGAAGTCATCCGGAAGCTGTTCAGCGGCAAGGACGTCAAGCACAGCGGCGAGTTCTTCAAGCTGCACACCACCCGGCTGTGGACGCTGCCGGACGAGCCGCCGCCGATCTACATCGCGTCGGCCGGGCCGTACACCTCGCGCAAGACCGGTGAGCTCGCGGACGGGCTGATCACGCCGGGCGCGTCGATCGAGAAGCTGGCGGGGATCCTCGACAACTTCGGCACCGGCGCGCGCAAGGCGGGCAAGGACCCGGACTCGATGCCGAAGCTGCTGCAGGTGCACCTGTCGTGGGCCGAGGACGACGAGACGGCGTGGGCCAACGCGCTCGACCAGTGGCCCAACGGCGGCATGAAGTTCCCGAAGGCCGACATCCGCTCGCCGTTCGACTTCGCGCAGATGGCGAAACTGGTGCGGCGTGAGGACTTCGAGGGGCGCATGGTCGTGTCGTCCGATCCGGACGTGCACCGCGCGGCGCTGCAGAAGTACGTCGACGCCGGCTTCAACCGGATCTACATCCACAACGTGGGGCGGAACCAGGACGCGTTCATCGAGACCTTCGGGCGGGACGTACTGCCCAAGCTGACCGCCTGACGCGCGCCATGAAAGGTCCTTTCCTGGCAAATTTTGCGAGGAAAGGACCTTTCATAGCGTTCAGACGTTCTTGTCCAGCAGCAGGTGCACCGACAGCTCCAGCCGGTTCGCGACGTCGGCCGCCGACGCGCGCCGGGTCACCCAGGCGACCAGGTTCGCCATCCAGACGTCGGCGATGACGTGGAAGATGTCGCGATCGGCCTCGGTCGGGTCCTCGATGCCCATGGCCTTGGCGAACATGTTCTCCATCAGCCGCCCGACCTGTTCGACCTCGGCGGCCGCGGTCGTGTCGGCGAACATGAACGCGCGGACCATCGCCTCGGTCAGGTGCGGATCCCGCTGCATCAGCCGGGTGTTGCGGCCGAGGACGAACATCAGCCGTTCGCTCGGGGTGTCGCCGGGGATGGCGGCGCGATCGAGTTTCTCCTGCGCGCGCTCGAATTCCCTGGCCAGCCCGGAAACCAGCAGGTGGATCTTGGAGGGAAAGTAGCGGTACAGCGTGCCGAGCGCGACGTCCGCCTTCTCGGCGACCGCCCGCATCTGAACGGCGTCGTACCCGCCCTTCGCGGCGAGCGTCAGGGTCGCGTCGATGATGCGGCGCCGCCGGTCGCGTTGGGCCGCGGAGCCGAGTTCCTCGCCGCCCAGCGCGGAGAGACCGTTGCCGCTTCGCGCCTTCGCGCTCGTGGGTGCCTTGGCCTTCCCTGGCATCGCCACGTCCCCCTTCGTCGGAACTTGTTCCACTTTCCTCACGTAGCGTACCTAAGCGGACGAACTGTTCAAGACGTGACCCACTGGGCAAGAAACTGTAACACGTTCTACACTCGCGGGTAGGTCCGGCGAGGAGGTCTCACCCGTGTCGATCGCGCTCACCGAAGAACAGGCGGCCCTGGCCGCGTCGATCCGCGCCTGGGCGGCGTCCGCCCGTCCCGTCGACGCCGTCCGAAGTGGCCGGATCGCCGAGCCGCCGCCAGGGCTGGCGAAACTCGGGCTGTTCGGCGTGGCGATTCCCGAAGACGTCGGTGGCGCCGGTGGCACGATCGCCGATCTGGCCGCCGGGCTCGCCGAAGCAGCCGAAGCACTCGTACCCGGGCCGGTCCTCGGGACGGCGCTGGGTGGGGCGTTGCTCGCGACGGTTCCCCAGACCGCCAAGGAGATCCTGCCCGGTCTCGCCGACGGGACCGAACGGCTGGCGGTGGTGCTGGGCGGCGGTTTCCGTATCGCGGATGGGGTGGTCGACGGCGAATCGGGACCGGCTCTCGATGTTCACCCGTCGGCGTGGACGCTGGTCTCCGACGGCACCGTGTCCGCGCTCATCCCGCCCGGAGCGTCCGGAATGGACATTCGGCAGGGCGAGCCGTTCGACCTCTCGCGGCCGGTCGGCCGGGTCCGGTGCGAAAAGGTGCAGCCCGACGTGGTTTTCGAGGCGCTGCCGGTGGATGCCTACGCCGCCACACTCGGTGCCGCCGAAGCCGCGGGAATCGCCCGATGGTGCCTCCGCACGGCTGTCGAGTACGCGAAGGTGCGGGAGCAGTTCGGCCGCCCCATCGGGTCGTTCCAGGCGATCAAACATCTGTGCGCGGAAATGCTGTGCCGGGCGGAAGCCACCGACGCGCTCGCGTGGGACGCGGCGCGGGCGGCCGAAGATCCCGCGCAGCATTCCCTCGCGGCCGCGACGGCTGCTGCTTACGCGCTCGACGCGGCCGTGGCCAACGCGAAGGACTGCATCCAGGTCCTCGGCGGTATCGGATTCACCTGGGAGCATGACGCGCACTTCTACCTGCGCCGCGCCGTCGCCCTGCGGCAGTGGCTCGGCGGTTCCGCCCGCTGGCGCCGCCGCGCGGCCGAACTCGCGCTGCGCGGTGACCGCCGGACCTTGAGCGTCGACGTCGGTGAAGACGCCGAACTCCGTGACGTGGTAAGCGAAATCGCCGCTCTGCCCGAGCCGGAACGGCGGATCGCGCTGGCCGATTCGGGTCTGCTGGCCCCGCATTGGCCCGCGCCATACGGCAGGGGCGCCACGGCCGCCGAACAACTGCGGATCGACGCCGCGCTCGACGCCGCGGGGGTCCGCCGTCCGGATCTGGTCATCGGCGGCTGGGCCGTGCCGACGTTGCTGGAACACGGCTCTCCGGCGCAGCGAGAACGTTTCGCCGCACCGACTTTGCGCGGTGAGATCACTTGGTGCCAGCTGTTCAGCGAGCCGGGGGCGGGTTCGGACCTCGCGTCGCTGCGCACGACGGCCCGGCGTGCCGACGGCGGATGGCTGCTCAACGGCCAGAAGGTGTGGACCTCGCTCGCGCGCGAAGCCGACTGGGCGATCTGCCTGGCGCGCACCGACCCGGACGCGCCGAAACACAAGGGGATCACCTACTTCCTGGTCGACATGACCGCCGACGGGATCAGTACGCGCCCCCTGCGCGAGATCACCGGCGACGCCGTCTTCAACGAGGTGTTCCTCGACGACGTGTTCGTCCCGGACGAGATGGTGGTCGGGGAGATCGACGGCGGCTGGCGGCTCGCGCGGACGACGCTGGCGAACGAACGGGTCGCCCTCGGGAGCGGTTCGGCGGTGGGGGAGGGCGTCGAAAACCTGCTCGCCACCCTGGCCGATGGCGCCGACCTGGAGGAACTCGGCGCGCTGATCGCCGACGGGAGCGCGTGTTCGGTGCTGGACCTGCGGGCGACGCTGCGGCGGCTCGACGGGCAAGACCCCGGCGCCGAGTCGAGTGTGCGCAAACTGCTGGGCGTGCGGCATCGGCAGGCGGTGGCGGAGTTCGCGCTGGAGTCGCTCGGAGAGCGCGCCCTCGTGGACGGCGACCCGGCGCAGCACGAGTTCTTGCTGACCCGGTGCCTCAGCATCGCGGGCGGGACGACCCAGGTGCTGCTGTCGCTGACGGCCGAGCGGTTGCTGGGGCTGCCCCGGTCCTGAAAGTCCCTGTCACGCCCCTTTCGCGTGCTATGAAAGGTCCTTTCCTCGCAAAATTTGCCAGGAAAGGACCTTTCATAGCACCGCCGCCCGAGGGATGTCGGTCCGGTGCTCTAGCGTGCGGGGCGTGGAGTTCGGCACAGGAACCCAGGCCACCTTCGTCCCCTCGGATCCCCCGCGGGACGGAGTGCTGGCGCTCTGGGGAGACGGCGTAGCGGGTGACACCGCGATCGAACTCGTGCTGCCGGTGGGGAAGGTCTTCCGGCGCACGAAGGTCGACGCGGCACTCGTCCCGTTGTCACGCGCGATTCCGCGGCTGCTCACCGCGGAGGGTGAGCTGAGCCCGGCCATCGCCGCGTGGTCGGCCGTAGCCGAGGCCGGGGTGAACCTCATCGCCCGCGGCAGGTTGCTGCCCGCGGCCTCACCCGGCGGGGTGGATTCGTGGCGGGTCGGCCCGCTCGACGTCGCCGACGAGGAGATGCTGCGCGGGCTCGCCGCCGCGTTGCCTCCCGAGGCGCACGCGTTGCCGTTGTCCGGGCTGAAACGGATCCGGCTGCATTCGCCGGAGTCGTTGATCCGCGCGCTCTGGGACGCGACGGCGGACGTGCTGGTCCGCACGCCCGCCGCGAGCGTGGCGGCGGGCGGTCCGGCGTTCGCGGCCGCCGAGCCGACGCTGGTCGGGCCGGACGGCGCCGCGTGGCTGGCGGAACTGAGCGCCCGGCAGGCCCAGGGCGCGCATCTCGTCCTGCGCATGGAGGTGCACGAGCCCGAAGATCCCGAAGACGAGCCCACGTTCGAGGCCGTCCTCGCCGTGCGGAGCGCCGCCGACCCGAGCCTGATCGTCGAGGCGGCGACACTATGGGACGCGCCGGAGGCGGTGCTGGAACGTATGGGTGAGCAGGTCGAGACGCAGCTGCTGCTCGGTCTGCGCCGGGGCGCCAGGGCGTGGGCGCCGCTCGGCCGCATGCTCCAGTCCGCCGCGCCGACCGGGCTGGCGCTGGACTATGACGAGGTCGTCGACCTGCTCACCCACGGGGACGCGGCGCTGGGCGGTGCCGGCATCGAAGTGCAGTGGCCGAAAGACCTTTTCGCGGGCGAACTCAAGGCGAAGGCGAGCGCGACGCAGGCCCCGGGCAGCGTCACCGGGCCCGAGTTCACGCTCAAGAGCCTGCTGCGGTTCCACTGGCGGATGAGCCTCGGCGACGAGGACCTCACCGATGCCGAGGTCACCGCGCTCGCGGAGGCGAAGCGGCCGCTGGTGCGGCTGCGGGGCAAATGGGTCAAGGTCGACGCGCGTCTGATCGCCAAGGTGCGCGCCCACCGGGCGAAGAAGCTGTCCGGGGCCGAGGCGCTGGCCGCGGCGCTCACCGGCGAACTGGAGCTGGACGGCGAAAAGGTCGAGTTCACCGCCCCGTCGGCGCTGACCGGGCTGCTCCAGCGGATCCGTGACAGCGCGGCGGAACCGATCGAGCAGCCCGCCGAACTGAAGGCCACCCTGCGGCCGTACCAGAAGGCCGGGCTCGCCTGGCTGGCGACGATGACCGGGCTCGGTCTCGGCGCCTGCCTCGCCGACGACATGGGGCTCGGCAAGACGATCCAGCTCATCTCCCTGCACCTGCACCGCCGCCCGCGCGGCGAGGGTCCGACGCTCGTCCTGTGCCCGACGTCGCTGCTGGGCAACTGGGAACGGGAGTTCGCCCGGTTCGCGCCGGACATCCCGGTGCGCCGGTTCCACGGAGGCGGGCGGCATCTCGACGAGGTCGCGCCGGACGAGGTCGTGCTCGCCACGTACGGTGTGCTCCGCCGCGATCGCGAAACACTGTCCGAAGTGGACTGGGGGATGATCGCCGCCGACGAGGCGCAGCACGTGAAGAACCCGCTTTCGGTCACCGCCAAGGAATTGCGGAAGATCCCGGCCGCCGCGAAGGTCGCGCTGACCGGGACGCCGATGGAGAACCGGCTCACCGAACTCTGGTCCATCGTCGACTGGACGACGCCGGGTCTGCTCGGTTCGCTCGACGGGTTCCGCCGCAAGGTCGCGCGTCCGATCGAGCGGGACCGGGACACCGCGGCGACCGAACGGCTCGCCGCGACCGTGCGGCCTTTCCTGTTGCGCCGCAAGAAGACCGACCCGGACATCGCGCCCGAGCTCCCGCGCAAGACCGAGACCGACCGGTTCGTCCCGCTCACCGCCGAGCAGACGACGCTGTACGAGGCCGTGGTCCGGGAGAATCTCGCGATGATCCGCGAGCTGGACGGGGTGGCCCGGCGTGGGCAGGTGCTCAAACTGCTCACCGAGCTCAAACAGATCTGCAACCACCCGGCGCAGTACCTCAAGGAACCCGGCGTGCTGCACGGCCGGTCCGGCAAGCTCGCCGCGTTCGAAGAGCTGCTCGACGTCATCCTCGACGAGGGCGACAGCGTGCTCGTGTTCAGCCAGTACGTCCAGCTGTGCCGTCTGCTGGAGAAACGCCTGGCCGAACGCGGCCTGCCGACGATGCTGCTGTCCGGGTCGAGCACGCCCAAGGTCCGGGAGGACATGGTCGCCCGGTTCCAGGCCGGCGAGGTCCCGGTGTTCCTGCTCTCGCTCAAGGCGGGCGGGGTCGGGCTCAACCTGACCAAGGCCACGCACGTGATCCACTACGACCGCTGGTGGAACCCGGCGGTCGAGGATCAGGCCACCGACCGCGCGTACCGGATCGGGCAGGACCGGCCGGTCCAGGTGCACCGGCTGATCGCCGAAGGCACGCTCGAGGAGCGCATCGCCAAGGTCTTGGAGACCAAACGCGGCCTGGCCGACGCGGTCATCGGCGCGGGCGAGGACTGGATCACCGAGCTGTCCGACGACGAACTGGCCGACCTGGTCCGGCTCGGGGAACCGTGATGCCCGGCGTGACCGGCCGGAAACGGCGCACCTTCGGCAACACGTGGTGGGGCAAGGCGTGGGTCGAGGCGCTGGAGGAACGCGCCAAACTCGACCCGAACCGACTGCCGCGAGGCCGGACGTACGCGCGCAAAGGCACCGTCAGCAAGCTCGCGGTCGGCGCGGGCGAGGTGACGGCCTGGGTGCAGGGCAGCCGGGCGGTGCCGTACCGGGTGACCATCCACATGCGGGCGTTCACCGAGCCACAGTGGGAGAGCCTGCTCGGCATGGTCGGCTCGCGGCTCGGGCACGTCGCCGCCCTCCTCGACGGCGAACTGCCCGGCGAGCTGGCCGAGGACGCGCGCACAGCCGGCGCGGATCTGCTGCCCGGCCCCGGCGATCTGCGCCCGAAGTGCTCTTGCCCGGACAGCGCGAATCCGTGCAAACACGTCGCCGCGGTGTACTACCTGGTCGCGGACGAGGTCGACGCCGATCCGTTCGTGCTGTTCCTGTTGCGCGGCAGGCCGAGGGAGGCCGTGCTCGCGGAACTGCGGTCCCGCCGCGCGCCCGCGGGCGCGCCGGGCAAGCGGGTGCGCGCTCCCGCCGCGCCCGGGGTGGACCCGAAGCGGGCCTACACCCGGCGGATCGCCGCGCTGCCGCCGCGACTGGCCGTCCCGGGCACGGTCGGGCCGCCCGCGGTCCTCGACGTCGACCCACCACACCGGACGGGCTGGAGCAGCGACACGTTCGCGGAACTGGCGGCCGATGCCGCCGCGAGGGCCTGGGAACTGCTGGTCATGGGGCCCGAGCGTGAAGCGGAGCTGTCGTTCGAGGAGGACCTCGCGCGCCGCGCGGCGGCGAGCGAGCCGCACCTGATCGCCGAACTCGCCGAAGCGGCCGGAGTGGCGTCGCGGGATCTGGCCCTGTGGGCGCAGGCCTGGCGTGAGGCGGGCCGGGGCGGGATGGCGGTGGTCCGGGAGGCGTGGCGTCCCGCGCAGGCGCCGCTCGCCCAGGCCAAGGCGGACCTCGCCGAGTCGGGGTTGCCGGGAGAGCCCAAGACCTGGCGGAACCGGATCACCCAGGGCGACCTGCAACTGCGCTACGGCCGAGACGAACGGTGGTACCGCTTCGTGCGCGACGGCGAAGGCTGGCGGGTCGACGGCCCGTCCTCCGCCCGGCCGGCCGATGTGATCTACCCGCCCTGACCTCATCTCGTGAGTGCCGGTGGCTTCGCGTGTCGTCCGTCTGATCACGCGAGTCGTCCAGCCGGTCACGCAAGTCCGCCAGTAGGTGTCCAGGACACGGTTGGCTCTCACGGTCCTTGCGGCTCACGAGACGCGCCCCACCACGCCGCTGGCCCGCTCGCTCGCCCCCGAAGTACATGAAGGGGGCCTTCATGTACTTGAGGAAGGTGCGGAGGGGCTTCACGCGCGCCCGCTGTTACTGCTGGTGCCACTGAGGCTGCAGTGGCGATCGCGTAGTCCGTGAAGGCCTCCTTGAGGGACCCAGAGTCCCTCAAGGAGGCCTTCACGGACCGGGACCGAGATCAGCCGGAGCGGCGCCGCCAGGTGCGATAGCTCCACTCCAGGAACCGTTCCACCCCGCGCACCACGTGGGCGCTGCGGATCGAGGGGAAGACGTCGAAGGCGTGCTGCGCGCCGGAGATCTCCGCGTACGCGACCTCACGCTGGGACTTGTCCCGCAGGCGCCGCACGAATTCGCGCGCCTCGCCCACCGGCACCAGCGAATCGTGGACGCCGTGGATGACGAAGAACGGCGGCGCGTCCTCGGTGATGCGGTCGAGCGGGGACGCCGCGATGTAGTCGTCGAGGAAGTTCACCGGATCCCGGTCCGCCTCGAAGACGTGCCGGGCGATGAGCGTCTTCAGCCGCGTCTGGCTGGAGCGCCGTCCGCTGGTCGCGGCGAAGTCGTACACGCCGTAGTGCGGGGCGCACGCCTGGATGCTCGTGTCGGCTTCGGTGAAGCCGGGCTGCAGCGCCGGGTCGTTGGCGGTCAGTGCCAGCAGCGCGGCGAGATGCCCGCCCGCGGATCCGCCGGTGACGGCGACGAAGGACGGGTCGCCGCCGTAGGTCTCCGCGTTGTCCCGGATCCAGGCCAGCGCGCGTTTCGCGGCGATGATGTGCGCGGGCCAGCGGGCGGCGGGGGAGAGCGGGTAGTTGATCGCGACGCAGATCCAGCCGCGTTTGGCCATGTGCAGCATCAGCGGCAGACCCTGCTGATCCTTGTTGCCGATCACCCAGGCACCGCCGTGCACCTGCAGCAGGATCGGCGCGCCGGTGACCGGTTCACGCGGGGCGTAGACGTCGAGCAGGAACCGTTTCCCGCCGGGCGCGTAGGCGACGTTGCGCGTCCGCCGGACCTCCGGGTCGCGCATGCGGAACGGCATGGCCAGCTGGCCCCACGGCGTCGCGAGGTCGGTCGGGCTCGGCGGGTGCTCGAGTTCGTCGGCGTACGCGTCACCGATGCCTTCGGTCAGCGCGGTCTCGATCTCGTCGCGGGCGCGCTGGGACTGCGCGATCAGCGTGCCGAGACCGGCCGCCGACGCCGCCGCGAGGGCGAGCCCCGCCTTGCTCGACGCGCCGCGGTGCCGGGCGACGTGCGCCGCCGCGTCGGCCGCGGTGAGCGCGAGCAGATGCGGGGCGAGCTCCCCGGTGAGCCAGCCCGCGAAGAACGCCGGGACCGCCGTCCGGGCGCCTCTCGGCGGCTTCAGCGCGTTCGCGGTGAGCACGAGCTGGAGTGCCTGTCGGACGACGAAACTCGGCTGCATGGCCACCGATCCTACCGCCGGGTGACCGCCTAGAACGGGTTGCAAAGTTCACTTAAGGTGATTCTCATGCAGAGATTGAGTGGTCTGGACGCGAGTTTTCTGTACCTGGAGACACCGGCCCAGGTACTGCACGTGTGCGGGCTGCTCACCTTGGACGGTTCGACCATGCCCGGCGGGTACGATTTCGAGCGCTTCAAGGAGAAACTGGCCGAACGGGTCGAGCTGATCCCGGCGTTCCGGCGCAAGCTACACAATCCACTCTGGAATCTCGCGCATCCGGTCTGGGTGGAGGACGAGGACTTCGACCTCGAAGCCCACGTTCACCGCATCGGCGTACCGGCGCCCGGCGACCGGCGGGAACTGGCCGAACTCTGCGCCCACATCGCGGGACAACGCCTGGACCGCGCGCAGCCGCTGTGGCAGATGCACGTCATCGAAGGCCTCGCCGACGGCGGGATCGCGGTCCTGCTGAAGATGCACCACGCCAGCGTCGACGGGGTCGGCGGCGCCAGCCTGATCGCCTCCCTCGCCGGGCTCGAACCGGACGCCCCGCCGCCGGAGATCACCCAGGACGAACGCCGCAACGCGGACGTTCCCGGCAGGCGAGCGCTGTTCGGTGCGGGGCTGACGTCGTTCGCGAAACGTCCGGTCGAGGTGGCGAAACTGCTCCCCGGCCTGCTCGAACTCGTGCCGAGATGGCTGGGCAAAGCGTTGCAGGGCAAGGGAATGCCGGTTCCGTTCACGGCGCCGCGGACGTCGTTCAACGGGACGATCACCGCGCACCGCAGTGTCGCCTACGCCTCTCTCGATCTCGACGACGTCAAACGGGTCAAGAACGCCTTCGGGGTGACCGTCAACGACGTCGTCCTCGCCGTGGTCGCCGGCGCCCTGCGGCAGTTCCTGCGGGATCGGGGCGAACTGCCGGAGGATCCGCTGGTGGCGACCGTTCCGGTGTCGGTGCACGGACGCACCGAGCGCGAGCACGGGATCAACAAGGTCTCGGCGTTCTTCGCGTCGCTGCCCACCCATCTGGAGGATCCCGCCGCGCGCGTGTTCATGCTGGCGGAATCGAACCGGCTGTCCAAGGACCATCACCACGACATCGACGCGGACATGCTCCAGGACTGGGCGCAGTTCTCGGCGGCGACCATGTTCGGGCTCGCGGTCCGCGCGTATTCCGCGCTGCGCCTGGCCGAACGGCATCCGGTGGTGCACAACCTGGTGGTCTCCAACGTGCCCGGCCCGCCGATGCCGTTGTACCTGCTGGGCTGCCGGATCACCGGGCTTCACCCCCTCGGCCCGGTGTTCCACGGCGCCGGGCTCAACATCACCGTGCTGTCCAACGCGGGCAGGGTCGACGTCGGCCTGCTCGGTGCTCGTGAACTCACCGGCGACCTGTGGCCGCTCGCCGACCATTTCGCCGACGCGCTCGCGGAACTGATCGAGGCCACCTCCTAGATCCTCCCCCTTGCCGTCGCGGCTCCTTCCGGATAAGACTAGAACAGGTTTCAATATTGTGCCCGTTCGCCCCGGTGAGGAGCCAGTGTGGACTTCCAGTTCGACGAGACGCAGACCGAGGTCACCGCGCTGGCCGCGCGTGTGCTCGGCAAGGAGCGTGAGCCCGCGGACACGTGGCGCGCGCTGGCCGACGCCGGTTTGCTCGCCCTGGCGCTGCCCGCCGAACTCGGCGGCGACGGTCTCGGTGTCGCCGAAGTCGCCTTGGTGCTGACCGAACTCGGCCGCGTCGCCTCGCCGTCGCCCGCGCTGGCGTCGCTGGCCTTCGGTGTTCTGCCGGTCACCGCGCTCGGCGGGCCGGATCAGCGCTCGGCGCTGCTCCCGCCGGTCGCCGCGGGTGACTCCGTGCTCACCGCCGCGCTGAACGAACCTTCCGCGCCGTTCAGCACCCGGCCCGCGACCGTCGCGGAATCGGCGGGGGACTGGCGGCTGAGCGGGGTCAAGGTCGGCGTGCCGTTCGCGGCGGAGGCGACCCGGATCCTGACGCCCGCCTCGCTGCCCGGCGGTACCGGCGTCTTCCTCGTCGACCCGCGCGCGGACGGCGTGACCCTGACGCCGACGAGAACCTCTTCCGGCACACCGGATTACACGATGACGCTGGACTCGGTGACCGTCACCGACGCCGATCTCCTCAACGGGCACGGCCCCGGCGAGTCGATCGCGACGCTGCACCGGTTCGCGCTCGCGGGCGCCGTGGCGTTCGGCGACGGACTCCTCGCCGGCGCGCTCGCGCTGACCACGAAACACGTCGGCGAACGGGAGCAGTTCGGGCGCCCGCTGGCGGCGTTCCAGGCGGTGGCGCAACAGATCGCGGACGTCTACGTCGCTTCGAGGACGGTCCAGCTGGCCGCGCGGTCGGCGGTCTGGCGGCTCGCGGCGGGGCTCGACGCCGACGCGGAACTCGACATCGCGGCCTACTGGCTGGCGGAGGAGGCGCCCGCGGCGCTGGCCGTCTGCCATCACCTGCACGGCGGGATCGGCGTGGACGAAACCTATCCACTGCACCGGTTCTCGTCGGCGGTCAAGGATCTGGGACGAACGCTCGGCGGTGCCTCGTATCGGCTGGCCGGTCTGGGCGAACTGGTGGCGGGGTGAACCGATGCTGATCGAATTGACCGCGGCGCAACACGAATTGCGCTCCGAACTGCGCGAGTACTTCGCCGGGCTGGTGAGCCCGGACGAGCGGCGCGCGATGCTGCGAGAGCGGCACGGGCCGGTGTACCGCGAGATCGTGCGCCGGATGGGCCGCGACGGATGGCTCGGCGTCGGCTGGCCGGAACAGTACGGCGGCCGGGGTTTCGGCGAGATCGAGCAGCACATCTTCGTCGACGAGGCCGCCCGTGCCGATGTCCAGCTGCCGTCGGTGACCCTGCAGACCGTCGGCCCCACGTTGCAGGCGTTCGGCACTGAAGAGCAGAAAGCCCTGTTCCTGCCCAAGATCCTCGCGGGCGAGGTGCATTTCGCCATCGGTTACACCGAACCCGAGGCGGGGACGGACCTGGCGGCACTGCGCACGACGGCGGTGCGCGAGGGGGACGAGTACGTCGTCAACGGCCAGAAGATCTTCACCACCGGCGGCCACGACGCCGACTACATCTGGCTGGCCGTGCGCACCGATCCCGGCGCGCCCAGGCACAAGGGGATCTCGATCCTCATCATGGACACCCGCGATCCGGGCTACTCGTGGACGCCGATCATCACCTGCGACGGCGCCCACCACGTGAACGCCACCTACTACTCGGACGTCCGGGTGCCCGCGAACATGCTGGTGGGCAAGGAGAACGAGGGCTGGCGGCTGATCACCACGCAGCTGAACCACGAACGCGTCATGCTCGGCCCCGCCGGCCGGATCGGCGGTCTCCACGACCGTGTCCGCGAGTGGGCGGCGTCGAGGAAGACCCCGGACGGGACACCTCTGCTCCAGCTTCCCGACGTCCGGGCCGTACTCGCGGAAACCCTGGCGACCGCGCGGATCAACGAACTGCTGAACTGGCAGGTCGCGGCGTCGTCGGCGACCGGACCGGTGGCGGTGGCCGACGCGTCGGCCACGAAGATCGTCGGCTCCGAGCGCATCCAGGGGCTGACCAGGAAACTGGAGGAGATCGTGGCGCGACACGGCGATCAGGCCGACGCCGAAACCGCGGACCTGGCGCAGTGGCTGGACGGGGTGGCCAAACGCAATCTGGTGCTGACCTTCGGCGGCGGCGTCAGCGAGATCCAGCGCGAGCTGATCGCCACCGCCGGGCTCGGCCTGCCGAGGGTGCCGCGATGAGCATCCAGGAAGCGGCCGAACGGATCGCCGCGCGCGGGGAGTCCGCGCCGAGGGCCGCGCGTGACGCGGTCAACCAGGCGATGGTGAACAACTGGGTCGAAGCCATCGGCGATCGTAATCCCGTGTACGTCGACGAGGAGTTCGCCGCCACGAGTGTCCACAAGGGACTCGTCGCGCCGCCCGCGATGGCGCAGGTGTGGACGATGGGCGGGCTGCACTGGACCAGGGCGTCGGACGATCCGCTCGGCGCGATGATGGAGGTGCTCGACGAGGCCGGGTTCACCTCGGTCGTCGCGACGAACTCCGAGCAGAACTACTTCCGGTATCTGCGGCACGGCGAACGGGTCGCCGCGACCGCGAAACTCGAAAGCGTCGTCGGGCCCAAACGCACCGCGCTGGGCGAAGGCTGGTTCGTGACGACGAAGACCACCTGGTACGTCGGCGACGAGGCCGTCGCGGACATGGTGTTCCGGGTGCTGAAGTTCCGTCCGCCGGGCGCCGGGCCCGCCAAGACGGCCGCGCCCGTGCTGCGGCCGGTGATCAGCAAGGACACCGAGTTCTTCTGGGCGGGGCTGCGGGAAGGGGAGCTGCGGATCCAGCGCTGGGGCGAGACCTTGCGGCATCCGCCCGGCCCCATGCCGCCGGACGGAGACTTCGACGCCAAGCCGGACTACGTCGTCGCGTGCGGACGCGGAACGGTCTACAGCTACGTGGTGCACCACCATCCGAAGGTCCCCGGCAAGGATCTGCCGTTCGTGGTCGCGCTCGTCGAACTGGAGGAGGGTGTCCGGGTGATGGGCGAGCTGCTCGACACCGATCCCGAAACCGTCCACATCGGACTCCCGGTGGAAGCGGCCTTCGTGAAGATCGACGAGGAACTGACGTTGCCCGCTTGGAGGGTCGCGCGATGAAGGACTGTTCGGTCGGCACCGAGCTGCCGCCGCTGACGATCGAGGCCACCCCGACCTTCGTGGTGAGCACCGCGCTGGCGACGCGGGACTTCCAGGACGTCCACCACGATCGCGACGCCGCCGTCCAGCGCGGCTCGAAGGACATCTTCCTCAACATCCTCACCGACACAGGCCTGGTGCAACGGTTCGTGACCGACTGGGCGGGCCCGGAGGCGTTCGTGCGCTCGATCAAGATCCGGCTCGGGGTACCTTGCTACGCCTACGACACGCTGACCTTCACCGGCCGGGTCACGGAACGGGACGGCGACGACGTCGTGGTCTCGGTGTCCGGTGTGGACAGTCTTGGCGAGCATGTGGTGGGCACCGTGGCGATCACGTTGGGAGGCGAGTGATGACCCTCTCCGGACGGGCGGCCATCGCCGGGATCGGTGCGACGGAGTTCTCGAAGGATTCCGGGCGCAGTGAGCTGCGGCTGGCGGCGGAAGCGGTTTCGAGCGCGCTGAAGGACGCCGGGCTCACTCCGTCCGATGTGGACGGATTGGTGTCGTTCACCATGGACGGCAACAGCGAGATCGCTGTCGCGCGGGAGCTCGGCATCCCGGAGCTCAAGTTCTTCAGCCGGATCCACTACGGCGGCGGGGCCGCGGCCGCGACCGTGCAACAGGCCGCAATGGCCGTCGCGACCGGGGTCGCGGACGTCGTCGTCGCGTACCGGGCGTTCAACGAGCGGTCCGGGATGCGGTTCGGGCAGGTGTCCTCGGCCGCGGCGGGGCAGGTGAACTCGTCCGGCGTCGACAACGCCTTCCACTACCCGATGGGCATCGCGACGCCGGCCGCGACCGTCGCCATGCTCGCCCGGCGCTACATGCACGAGTACGGCGCGACCAGCGAGGATTTCGGCCGGGTGGCCGTCGTCGACCGAGCCCGCGCGGCGACCAACCCCCGGGCGTGGTTCTACGGCAAGCCGATCACACTGGAAGAGCATCAGGCCTCCCGCTGGGTCGCCGAACCGTTGCATCTGCTGGACTGCTGCCAGGAGAGCGACGGAGGGGTCGCCCTGGTGATCGTCAGCGCCGAGCGGGCGCGCGACCTGCCGCACCGGCCCGCCGTGATCGCGGCGGCGGCGCAGGGGAGCGGGCCGGACCAGTACGTGATGACCAGCTACTACCGGGACGATCTCCCGGCGCTGCCCGAAATGGGTGTCGTGGGACGGCAGTTGTGGGAGCAGTCCGGGCTGGGTCCGGGCGACATGGACCTCGCGGTGCTGTACGACCACTTCACCCCTTATGTCCTGATGCAGCTGGAAGAACTCGGCTTCTGCGGGAAGGGCGAGGCCAAGGACTTCATCAGCGGTGGCACCCTGGAACTCGACGGGAAGCTCCCGCTCAACCCGCACGGCGGGCAGCTGGGGGAGGCTTACATCCACGGGATGAACGGGATCGCCGAAGGGGTCCGGCAGCTGCGGGGCGACGCCGTCAACCAGGTCGACGGGGCCGCGCGTGTGCTGGTGACCGCCGGCACCGGCGTACCTACGAGCGGACTGGTCCTGACCGCGGGCTGAGTGCCTGTTGGTGAACCCGCCGGTGATTCGGCACAGCGGGTTCACGCGTGCGGTCGCCTTCCGGATCAAATCTCAGCTCCGCCAACAGGCTCTGAGATCACCTCAATGCCCGATGGTGTACTAGAGCGCCACCTGCCACGGTGAAGGGGTTACCGGCCGGGAGGTGCCATGTCTGGACCAATCGTCGTCGCGTGGGCCCTGACCGCGGTGTTCGCCGCGCTCGTCCTGCCCTGCGTGCTGAGACTCGTCCGGCTGGACTACGGCAGGCAGGGCGCGGCGGTTCGCAACGGCGACCTGGCGGAACTACTGCTCGTCGTCGCCATGGTCGCGATGCTGTCGCCGGTGGGCGGCCCGATCCCGGCGGCGGGCTGGCAGGCGGTGCTGGCGCTGACCGCGGGATGGTTCGCGGTCTCGTGGTGGAAGGGCCGCCGCTCCGGGCATACGTCGTGCGGGCATCACGCCGTGTCCGCCGTCGCGATGCTGTTCATGGTGACGTTCATGCCGCACAGCGAGGTGACCCACGGGCCGTGGCTGGTGATGTCCGGCCCTGGGGGCCCTTCCGCGCTGTGGCTTTCGCTGCTGTTCGGCGCCGTGGCCGCGTATTTCGCGGCGGACGCCGTACGCGCAGGGGTGCTGGCGTCGCGGGGCGCCACGGCCTCCGGTCAGACGTCGCGGCGGGTGTGCCGGGTGATCATGGGGCTCGGCATGGGGTACATGCTGCTGGGTGCGGCGGTCTAGGGGCGGGAGCCGTCGCGCGTGTTGCGAAAGCCACTTTCGCAACACTCAACGTTGCGAAAGTGGCTTTCGCAACTTCTTGGGAAGCCGGGCTGGAAGGCGTGTCGCGAAAGCCACTTTCGAGACATCCAAGGTCGCGAAAGTGGCTTTCGCGACCTCGTCAGACGGCGGTCGTGGGCGATCGGACTGCTTGAAGCAGAGGTCCTGCGGCGGTCTAGGAACCGAGCGGCACGCGCCGCACGACACCGGCCTCCGCGGCACCCGCGTCCGGCAAACCGTCGGCCGGGTTCTCCGCGGCCCACTTGCGGGCGTCGGCGATGTCCTTGTTGAGCGCGACGATCAGTGCCTCCGACGACGGGTACGCCTCCTGCTCGCGCAGGTGGTGGCCCAGCCAGACGGTCAGCACCTCGCCGTAGAGGTCGCCGCTGAAGTCCAGCAGATGCGCCTCGACGAGCCGGTAACCGTCCGCGCCGTAGTAGGTCGGCCGCCTGCCGACCGAGACCGCGGCCGCGATCCGGGTACCGTCGGCGCGTTCGGCCCAGCCTGCCCACACTCCGTCGCCGACCTGGCCGTCCTGGTCGCGCAGCGCGATGTTGGCGGTCGGGAAACCCAGTTCCCTGCCCCGCTGATCGCCCTTCTCCACCTGGCCACGGACCACGAAGTACTCCGTCGTCATGCCGCTCCCGTCCCTGCCGTCACGAGAGCCATGAATACCATGCCTCGCGGCCGGGGTCGACCGCCGTTCACGTCGCGGGAGTGTCCACTGTGTACTCGGTATCTTCGGGAACCCGCGTCCGCGATCGACGTCGGCAGGGCGCTACCTGGTCATCTACGTAGCGATGGGCGGGCAGGGCGCCCCGCCACCGCGATAGCGGGGCCTTCGGCCGGGGCGGGTTCATGCCTATGGCCATTTCCGGGGACATGTCAGCTTCGCCACCTGGCACGGTCACGTGACGACGAGCCGGTAGCCCAGGTCGAGTTCCGTCCGGCCGAGCAGCCCGACGTGGTGCCGGTGCCAGTGCCCGTCCGCGAGATCGGCGCGCAGCCGCTCGACCGCCGTCGCGACGACGTTCTGGTCCAGCAAGGCCACCCCCGACATCCCCGCGCGCACGCGCTCGGACAGGTACGCCTCCGGCCTGCGCCAATACGCGCCGAGGAACCCGTCGACGCAGTCCGACGGCACCGGCAGCGGAGCCACCGCGGGTACCTGGCCCGCCTCGGTCAGTTCTTCGACGACCCGGTCGAGACAGGCCAGCCTGCTCTCGTGTTCGGCGATCTCCGGCAGGTAGTCGCGCACGAGCCAGAACCGCGCGAACACCGCCTGGTCCCAGGTCACGATCACCTGGCGGCGGGAGACGCGCCGCAACTCGGCCAGCCCGGCGGTCACGTCCGTCCAGTGGTGCACGGTGAGCACCGCCAGGGCGACGTCGAAGGCGCCGTCGGCGAAGGGCAGGCCTTCCGCGCACGCCTGGACGGCGGGTGCCGCCGTGGCGGGACGCTGCGCGATCATCCGCCGTGACGGCTCGACGGCCACCACGTCGCGGTCTTCTGGCTCGTAGGAACCGGCTCCGGCCCCGACGTTGACCACCGAGCGCGCGTCGCCGAGGGCCGCGGTGATGGCGGCGGCGACGCGGGGATCCGGCCGTCTCGATCGCGCGTAGTCCCGGCCGAGTTCGGCATACGGGTCCGAGATCAAGGGGCGCACCCGGCCGAGTCTAGCCAGGTGCGCTACCTGCGGGAACGATGATTCAGTCTGTCGTGGTCAAGAAAGTGTCGGAAAGGACGGGCGCGTCGTCCCGGTCCGGCGCCGTGGTCGCGATCAGCAGCCCGGCGGGCTCGCGCCAGACGCGGGTCCGCAGCGGTTCGCCGGGGAAGACGACGCCGGCGAACTTGGCCGAGAACGACGCGACGCGGGTGGTGTCGCCGTCGAGGCACGCGTCGGTGACCGCCTTCGCGACGACGCCGTAGGTGCACAGGCCGTGCAGGATCGGCCTGTCGAACCCGGCCGCCGCGGCGAACGCGGGATCGGCGTGCAGGGGGTTGCGGTCCCCGCAGAGCCGGTAGAGCAGCGCCTGTTGCGGCAGCGTCGGGGTGTCGATGACGGCGTCCGGCTCCCGCGACGGGGGTTCGGCCCGGTCGGACGGACCGCGTTCGCCGCCGAAACCTCCTTCACCGCGGGCGAAGATGCTCGATCGCAGTGTCCACAGTGGAGTGCCGTCCGAGTCGGTGGCGACCGTCTCGTTCACGATCACGGCCGCCTTGCCCTTGTCGAAGACGTCGACGATCCGCGTCCGCGCCACGGCCTTCCCCGAGACCGGGATGGGCCGGTGCGCGATGACCTCCTGCTTGCCGTGCAGCACTTTCCCGAGATCGACCTCGACGCCGGGGAACGAGACCGCGGGCGGCTCGAACACGCGCAGGTTCGCCGCCACGGTGGCGAACGTCGGCAGCACCTGGAGGCCCTCTTCGTAGGTGTAGCGCAGTTCGCGCGGGCTCATCGGGTCCGCGCCGGCGCCCAGCGCCAGGTGGTAGAGCTGCACGTCCGACGCGGTCCAGGCGAAACTCACCTCGCCGAGGTCGGCGCCGATCGCGACCGAAGGATCGATGGGCACGGGGGGACTCCTACTCGTAGGTGACGGTGACCTCGTCGGTCAGCGGCAGGGACTGGCACGCCAGCACGATGCCTTCGGCGATGTCGTCGCCGTCGAGGACCTCGTTGTTCAGCATCTTCACCTCGCCGGAGACGATCCGGCAGGCGCACGCACTGCACTGGCCCTCGCGGCACGAGTACGGCGCGTCGAAACCCTTTTCCAGCAACAGGTCCAGCAATTTCGTCCGGCGCGGCCACGCGAGGTTCTTGGTCTCGCCGTCGAGGGTGACCTCGACCGACGCCGGGGTCTCGGCCTCTTCGACGGCGACGGGCTCGGCCACCTCGAACGGGTTCCCGCCCAGCGACAGGAACCGCTCCAGGTGGATCCGCTTGCGCGGCAGCCCGAGGTCTTTGAGCACCGTGCGTGCCGCGTCCATGAACGGCCCCGGGCCGCAGATGAACGCCTCGTGCGCGGTGTACGGCGCCACCAGCGTGCGCAGGTGAGCTTCCGTCGGCAGCCCCTGCAGGCTCTCCAGCCAGTGCACGACGGCCAGCCGGTCCGAGTGCCGGGCGGCGAGGTCCGCCAGTTCACGCGCGAAGATCACCGAGCTCTCGTCGCGGTTCGCGTACAGGAGCACCACCTTGCCGGTGCCGTGCTCCAGCGCGGATTTGAGGATCGACATCACCGGCGTGATCCCGCTGCCGCCCGCGAGCAGCAGGAAGTCCTCGTCGAGCGACGCGGGGCTGAACACCCCGGCCGGTGGGAGGACCTGGACCTCTTGCCCCGCCCGGAGGTTGTCGCACAGCCAGTTCGACCCGTAGCCGTCGGCGGTGCGCTTGACGGTGACCTGCACCCGGCCCTCGTGCGGCGCGCTGGAGAGCGAGTAGCAGCGGGCCACCGAACCGGTCCGGTCGCTCGGCACCCGGACGGTGAGGAACTGCCCTGGGACGTAAGCGAAAGCGGAGACGTGCTCGGCCGGGATGTCGAACACGATCGAGCGCGCGTCGGCCGTCTCGGTGATCACCTCGGCCACGGTCACGGTGACGGGACCGCTCATTCGGGCACCTCCAGCAGGCCGTCTTTCAAGGCGATCTCGATGCTCTCGGTGAGATTGCCGCAGGTGTCGAGCAACGCCGTCTGCGCCCCGGACGCCTTCTGTTCGGCGAACACCGGGCAGCTCCGGGACGCGTCGCTCGTCCACTGGATGCTGGTGTGCTGCATGCTGTTCTTCTTGACCAGCACGCACGTCCCGCACGAGCGGCAGGTCAGCGGCCGCAGCCCGGCGGTGAGGAATTCGACGGTCTCGGGCTTCACACCCCGGCCTCTTCCGCCTGCTGCCGTGCCAGGTTCTCGGCCACCTCCGCCGCCCAGACCTCGTTGGCGCGGCTGGTGTCCACTTCGAACTCGAACCGCTGTGTCATGTCCTCGGTGACGTCGGCCGCGTCCACATAGAACTGGTCGTACCAGCGGCGCAGCTGATACACCGGCCCGTCTTCCTCGCACAGCAACGGATTGTCGATACGGGTCTTGTTGCGCCAGATCTCGACGTCCTGCAGGAAGCCGACGCCGATACCCTTGGCGAACTTCCCGGCGATCTTGTCCGCGTGCTCGTCCGAGACACCCTCGAACTTCTTCACGCTCACGCCCCACTGCAGCACGAACGAGTTCTCGGTGACCGGGTAGTGGCAGTTGATCAGCACGTTCTCGATCTCGAAACCCTGGTACGTGTTGAGCAGCTTGTTGATCATGTACGACGGGCCGAAGTACGACGCCTCGGACCGCAGCAGGTTCTCCTCGCCGCCGTAGTTCGACGCCATGCCCTTGTCCGGGCGGCCCTTCGTGTTCAGGTACTGCGTGGCGATGTGGCCCTCGAAAACGTTCTTGAAGTAGGTCGGGAAGGCGTAGTGGATGTAGAAGAAATGCGCCATGTCGACCATGTTGTCGATGATCTCGCGGCAGTTGGCGCCCTCGATGAGCACCGAGTCCCAGGTCCAGTTGCTCCACTCGCCGGTGAAGATGCCTTCGATCCGGGGGATGACGACGTCATCCGGCGGTGGTTTGCCCTCCGGGTCGTGCCAGACGAACAGCTGCTTGTTCTCCTCCAGCACCTGCCACGATTTCGTGCGCGCCCGCAGCGGAACCCGTTTGGCGTAGGGGATCGACACGCATTTGCCGTTGCCGTTCCAGCGCCAGTCGTGGAACGGGCAGGCGATCTCGTCGCCCTTGACCTCGCCCTGGGTGAGGTCGCCGCCCATGTGGCGGCAGTACCCGTCGAGCACGTTCAGCTTGCCGGACGAATCGGCGAAGACCACCAGTTTCGTCCCGAACGCGGTGATGGCGTGCGGTTTCCCGTCGCGGAACGTCTCGGCGAGGCCGAGGCAGTGCCACCCGCGCGCGAACCGTGCGGGGGGTGCGCCCGCGTCGATCTGTCGTACGGATTCCGTCGTCATCGGCTGCCTCCCGGTTGACCGTGATCTTGCTGCGCGAGGTGCTCGGCCGCAAGGTAGCCGAACACCATCGCCGGGCCGATCGTCGCGCCGGGGCCGGCGTAGGTGCGGCCCATCACCGCCGCGCTCGTATTGCCCGCCGCGTAAAGCCCGTCGATGACCGACCCGTCCTCGCGCAGGACGCGCGCGTGCGGGTCGATCCTCAATCCGCCCTTGGTGCCCAGGTCGCCGGGCACGATCTTGACCGCGTAGTACGGCGCGACGTCCAGCGGGCCCAGGCTCGGGTTGGGTTTGTTCCGCGGGTCGCCGTAGTAGTGGTCGTACGCGCTGCGCCCGCGATGGAAGTCCTCGTCCACGCCGCTTTTCGCGAAGCCGTTGAACCGGCGCACGGTGTCCTCCAGCGCGTCGGCCGGGACCTCGATCCGCTCGGCGAGTTTCGCGATGGTGCTCGCTTTGACCGCGATGCCCGCTTTGAACCAGCGGCCGGGCAGCGGCTGGCGGGGCCCGAGGCCGGTGAACATGTACCGGTTGCGGTTGCGCTGGTCGAACACCAGCCAGGTCGGGAAGTTCTCGCCGGGTCCGTCCCCGTCGCCGTACATCGCGTGCACGGCCTCGACATAGGGGGCCGACTCGTTGACGAAACGCTCGCCCCGCCCGTTGACCATCAGGCAGCCCGGCCGCGACCGCTCGGCGAGCGCGAACCACGGGCCGCCGGTGAGCGGGATGGACGGACCCCACCAGGCGTCGTCCATCAGGTCGACGGCCGCGCCGAGTTTGAGCCCGGCGTCGATGGCGTCGCCGGTGTTGGCCTCCGCGCCGACGGTCCACTCCGTACCGATGGGCGCCCGCTGGTATTTGACCCGCATCTCCTCGTTGCGCTCGAACCCGCCCGCGCCGAGGACGACGCCGAGCCGCGCGCGGATCGTCTTGTCCTCACCCTCGTGGCGCACGACGACGCCGGTCACCCGGTCGCCTTCGATCTCCAGATCCACGAGCGGCGTGTTCAGCCAGACGGGCACCTCAGCCCGTCGCAGTCCCTCACGCAGCCCGGCCGCAAGCGCTTGCCCCATGGACAGCAGCCGCTGACGGCGGATCCGGCCCGCGAGCCAGCGGCCGCCGAGGCTCAGCACGCGGAGGACGCCGCGCGGGTGCCGGGCGAGCAGGCTCAGCCACCGGTAGTCCGCCTGGGTGATCGGCGCGCCCAGCGGGGGAGCGCTGTACGGCGGCTCCAGATTCGCCAGTTCCGGGCCGAGCAGGTTGCCGTCGAGCGCGACCGGTTCGACCGAGCGTCCGCCGGCGCGCCCGCCGGGGGCCTCCGGGTGGTAGTCCGAGTAACCGCGGACCCAGCGGAAGCGCAACGGCGTGTGGTCGCAGACGAAGGACAGCACCTCGGGGCCGCGGTCGAGGAAGGCCGACCGCAGTTCGGCGGGGACCACGTCACCGACGATCGCTTCGAGGTATTCGTGCGCCCGCTCCGTGGGTTCGGAGATCCCGGCCGCCCGCAGCGCGTGGTTGCCGGGGATCCAGACGCCGCCGCCGGAGCGCGCGGTGGAGCCGCCGAAGTGGGCGGCCTTCTCCACGACCAGGACCTCGAGTCCCCGGTGGGCTGCGGACAGTGCGGCGGTCATCCCGGCGGCACCGGTGCCCGCCACGATCACGTCGAACTCCATACGCCCCTCACCTGAAACACGTTGTAGGAAGTATCGAGCAGCATCCGCGCTGCTCCAGTCACCATAGACGAGAACGTGTTCTAGTTCTAGGGTAGGGCCATGGACTCCCTCGTCGCGGATGTGGTGATCGTGGGTTTCGGTGCGGCGGGCGCCTGCGCGGCGATCGAAGCGGCCGACGCCGGTGCCCGGGTGCTCGTGCTGGACCGGTTCTCCGGCGGTGGCGCGAGCGCGGTCAGCGGCGGTGTCGTCTACGCCGGTGGCGGGACGGCGCAGCAGCGGGACGCGGGCGTCGACGACAGCGTCGACGCGATGTACGACTACCTGCGGCTCGAGGTCGGCGACGTCGTCTCCGAGGAGACCCTGCGGCGATTCTGCGCGGGTAGTACGGAGATGATCTCCTGGCTGGAAGGCAACGGCGTCCCCTTCGAGGGCAGTCTGTGCCCGTACAAGACGTCTTATCCGAGCGACAAGCACTATCTGTACTACTCGGGCAGCGAGGCGGCAGGCGGTTTCCGCGAGGCGGCCAAGCCGGCGCCGCGCGGACATCGCGTCAAGGGTCCCGGCACTTCCGGGAAACTGCTGATGAAACGCCTGGCCGAGGCGGTCCGGAGCCGCGGGATCCAGGTGCTGCCGCAGACGGCGGCGCGGAACCTGATCGTGGACGACGACGGCACCGTCACCGGCGTCGTGGTGTCCACCCTGCGGGACGCTCCCGCTCACGTGCGGGCCGCACATCGGAAGCTGTCCGCGTATGCCGCGAAACCGGGGATCTACGTGCCGTCGCTGCGGAAGTCGTTGCACCGGCGGGCGGAGCGGATCGAACGCCGATACGGCCGTGAACTGCGGATTTCCGCCACACGCGGGGTCGTTCTCGCGGCGGGCGGGTTCATCGCGAACCGTGAGATGGTGCGCGAGCACGCGCCCGCGTACCGGGGCGGGCTGGCGCTCGGGACCTCGGCCGACGACGGATCCGGTATCCGGATGGGCGTCGAGGCGGGCGGCGCCACCGCCGAACTCGGGCGGATCTCCGCCTGGCGGTTCATCACCCCGCCGTCGGCGTTCCTCGGCGGTCTGCTCGTGGACGAGTCGGGCGGCCGGATCATCGACGAATCCCGCTACGGCGCCGCCGTCGGCGAACGCATGATCACCGAGCACGGCGGCCGCGGCTGGCTGCTGGTCGACGACGCCATCGTCGGGGAGGTCAAACGGGACGCGCGCGGGCAAAGCCAATGGTTCCAAGGACTTCAGGTGCGCTATCTCCTGCGGCAACGGGTCGTCGCCGGGTCGCTGGACGAGGTCGCGCGCAAGGCGGGCGTCGATCCGGGCGGGCTCGCCGCCACGGTCGAGGCCGCGCGTTCCGGCGCGGATCCGGTGGGTAAGCCCGCGGAATTCGCGCGGCCGCTGGACCGGGCGCCGTATTCGCTGATCGACGTCTCGATCAAGCCGAACCTCGGCTATCCGTGCCCGATGCTGACCCTGGGTGGCCTGGTCGTCGACGAGGAGACCGGTGCCGTGCGGTCCGGGGCCGGGGTCCCCATCCGCGGTCTGTACGCGGCGGGCCGGACCGCGGTGGGAATCTGTTCTAGGTCCTATGTGAGCGGTCTGTCGCTGGCCGACTGCGTGTTTTCCGGTCGGCGTGCCGGACTGCACAGTGCGCTCGACCGGGGATCGGTCGACAAAAACGAGAACGTGTTCTAGTCTTGGATCCGGTTCACGGAGTATGGCGAGAGAGGGAACGCATATGAGCGAGCACGCCGCGCAGGACGTGATCGCGGGGATCCGGGAGCTGCTGCCGGTCCTGCGGGAGCGGGCGCAGGAGGCGGAGGACGCCAGGCGCGTTCCCGAGGAGTCCGTCAAATCCCTGCAGGAGACCGGGTTCTTCAAGATGCTGCAGCCGAAGACCTTCGGTGGCATCGAAGCCGACCCGGTGAGCTTCTACACCGCGGTCAAACTCGTCGCGAGCGCGTGCGGGTCCACCGGCTGGGTCGCCTCCATCCTCGGCGTCCACCCGTGGCACCTCGGGCTGTTCGAGGCGCAGGCGCAACAGGACGTCTGGGGTGACGACACCGACGTCCGGATCTCGTCGTCGTACGCGCCGATGGGCAAGGCGGACGTCGTCGAGGGCGGCTACCGGCTCAGCGGGCGCTGGAGTTTCTCCTCCGGCTGCGACCACGCGACCTGGGTGCTGTTGGGCGGGCCGACGTTCAAGGACGGCAAACCGGTCGACTTCTGCACCTACCTGGTGCCGATCTCCGACTACACGATCGAAGACGTCTGGGACACCGTGGGCCTGCGCGGCACCGGGTCCAACGACATCATCGTGAACGACGTGTTCGTCCCGAAACACCGCGCGCTGAGCTTCATCGCGACGTCGAAGTGCAAGACCCCGGGGCAGGAGATCAACACCGGGCCGCTGTACAAACTGCCGTACGGTTCGGTGCATCCGAGCACGATCACCGCGCCGATCATCGGGATGGCGCAGGGCGCCTACGACGCGCACGTCGAGCACCAGGGCAAGCGGGTCCGCGCGGCGTACGCGGGCGAACAGTCCAAAGAGGACCCGTTCGCGAAGGTGCGCATCGCCGAGGCGGCCAGCGAGATCGACGCGGCCTGGCTCCAGCTGACGCACAACATCGACGAGCTGTACCAGCTGGCGTGCCAGGGGGAGAAGCTCCCGTTCCCCACGCGGCTGCGGGTCCGCCGCGACCAGGTCCGCGGCACGGAACGCGCGATCTTCGCCATCGACCGGCTTTTCGAGAACTCCGGCGGCCGCGCGCTGCAGGCCGGAACCCCGATCCAGCGGTTCTGGCGCGACGCGCACGCCGGCCGGGTGCACGCGGCGAACGACGCCGAGCGCGCCTACGTCATGTTCGGAACCGGCGCCTTCGGGCTGCCCGTCGAGAATGCGATGGTCTGATGACCGAAGGCAAGTACGTCACCGTCCAAGGTGGACTGAAGCTGCACTACCACGAGGCGGGTGCGGAACACGCGGAGACGGTGATCCTGCTGCACGGCGGTGGGCCCGGCGCGTCGGCGTGGAGCAACTTCGGCCGCAACCTGCCGGTGTTCGGCAAGAGCTACCGGACGCTGGCCATCGACCAGCCCGGGTTCGGCCGGTCGGACAAACCGACCGAGCATCCGCAGTACTTCCGGCACAGCGCGGACGCCGTGGTCGGGCTGATGGACGAACTCGGGATCGAGCGGGCGCATTTCGTCGGGAACTCGCTCGGCGGCGGGGCTTCCGTGCGGCTCGCGCTCAACCATCCGAAGCGGGCCGGGCGGCTCGTCCTGATGGGGCCGGGCGGCCTGAGCGTCAACCTGTTCGCGCCCGATCCCACGGAAGGCATCAAGAACCTCGGCCGGTTCAGTGCCCCGCCGGGGCCGAGCCGCGAGAAGCTCGAAGCCTTCCTGCGGATCATGGTGCACGACCAGTCACTGATCACCGACGAACTGATCGACGAGCGGTTCGCCGCCGCGAGCGCGCCGGAGTCGCTGGCCGCGATGAAGGCGATGGGGAAGTCTTTCGCCCAGCCGGACTCCTACGAAGAGGGCATGCTGTGGCGTGAGGCGCATCGCCTGCGCCAGCGCGTGCTCCTCATCTGGGGGCGCGAAGACCGGGTGAACCCGCTCGACGGCGCGCTGCTCGCGCTCAAGACGATCCCGCGTGCGCAGCTGCACGTGTTCGGCGGCTGCGGGCACTGGGCGCAGCTGGAGAAGTTCGACGAGTTCAACCGGCTGGCACTCGACTTCCTGGGAGCCTCCTGATGGGTATCCGTTCGCTCGCCTACCTGCGTATCGAAGCCACCGACATGGCCGCGTGGCGCGAATACGGGCTGAAGGTCCTCGGCATGGTCGAGGGTTCCGGCACGAATCCCGAGGCGCTTTACCTGCGCATGGACGATTTCCCGGCGCGGCTCGTGGTGTTCCCCGGCGAGCGCGACAGGCTCGCCGTCGCGGGCTGGGAGGTCGCCAACGCCGGCGAACTCGACGAGATCCGGGCGTCGCTCGACGCGCACTCGGTGCCGTACAAGGAAGGCACGCCGGATCAGCTGGCTGATCGCCGGGTCGACGGCCTCGTGTCCTTTGAGGACCCCTCGGGCAACACACTCGAAGTGTTCCACGGGGTCGCGCTGCAACATCGGCGCGTGGTGAGCCCGTACGGGCACAAGTTCGTGACCGGTGAGCAGGGGCTCGGGCACGTCGTCCTGTCCACACACGACGATGAGGCGTCCCTGCGCTTCTACCGCGACGTGCTCGGGTTCCGGCTGCGGGACTCGATGAAACTGCCGCCGCAGATGGTCGGCAGGCCCGCCGACGGCGCACCGGCGTGGCTGCGGTTCTTCGGCTGCAACCCGCGTCACCACAGTCTCGCGTTCCTCCCGATGCCGACTCCCAGCGGCATCGTGCACCTCATGGTCGAAGTGGAGAACACCGACGATGTCGGTCTCTGTCTCGACCGGGCCATCCGCCGGAAGGTGCCGATGTCGGCGACCCTCGGGCGGCACGTCAACGATCTGATGCTCTCGTTCTACATGAAGACCCCTGGTGGCTTCGATGTCGAATACGGCTGCGAGGGACGTCAAGTGGACGACGAAAGCTGGATCGCCCGAGAGAGTACGGCGGTTTCCTTGTGGGGACACGACTTTTCAGTCGGCGCCCGTCCGCCGGGGCAGTCGTGACCCCGGTGACGGACCTCGGCGCGGACATCGATCCGGCACGGTTCCGCACGGTGCTCGGACATTTCTGCACGGGCGTGGCGGTCGTGACCGGACACGACGGCGAGGCTCCGGTGGGCTTCGCGTGCCAGTCTTTCGCGGCGCTTTCACTGGATCCGCCGCTGGTGCTTTTCTGCCCTGCCAAGACTTCCCGGACGTGGGCGGTACTCGCCGAGTCCGGCCGGTTCGCCGTCAACGTGCTCGCCGAAGACCAGCAAGACGTCAGCGCGGTGTTCGGCGCGCGGGGCGCGGACAAGTTCGCGTCGGTCGACTGGACCCCCGCCCCGTCCGGATCTCCTTTGCTGACCGGGGCTTTGACGTGGATCGACTGCACGCTCGAAGCGGTGCACGAGGCGGGGGACCATTACGTCGTCGTCGGCCGGGTCACCGCGCTCGGGGAACCGTCCGACGATCGGCCGCTGCTGTTCCACCGCGGGCGGTACACGGTGACCGAACCGGTGACGGACGCGCTCGCCGCGCTCATGCCGTGGCCGCGTCCCGACGACTGGCTTTAATCCGTATAAACGAAAAAATGTAAAGCTGTCCTTTCCGGTGGCTTCCGCTTAGCGTTTTCGGCGGAAGCTCACCAAGGAATGGGGACAGCAACGTGAATTCTCGCAGACTGGCCGGAATCGGGTTGGCCGCCGCCGTCGTCACGGTCTTGGCAGGCGTGACGCCGGCGCAGGCGGCCGAGGGCGCGATCGTCGGCGCCGGTGCGGAAGGCGCCGTCGCCGACAGCTACATCGTCGTGCTCAAGGACGGCTCGACCGCCGACAAGCCTTCGCTGGCAAGCAAGTTCGGCGGTGCCATCGGGCGGCAGTACACGCAGGGGATCAGCGGTTTTTCGGTGGCGCTGAAGGAGCGGCAGGCCAAACGGCTCGCGGCCGACCCGGCGGTCGCCTTCGTGGAACAGAACAAGGTGCTGCGCGCCGAGGCGACGCAGACGAATCCGCCGTCGTGGGGGCTCGACCGCATCGATCAGCGCGATCTTCCGCTGGACGGAAAGTACACTTATTCGACGACCGCTTCGAATGTGAACGTCTACGTTCTCGACACCGGGATCCGTGCCACGCACACCGATTTCGGCGGCCGGGTGAAGCAGGGTTACGACTTCGTCGACAATGACACCAACGCGGACGACGGTTACGGTCACGGCACCCATGTCGCGGCGACGATCGCCGGTGCGAAATACGGTGTCGCCAAGGGTGCTTCGCTGTACCCGGTGCGCGTTCTCGGCTCCGACGGAAGCGGCACGACGGCGGGGGTGATCTCGGGCGTCGACTGGATCACCAAGAAAGCCAAGAAGCCCGCCGTGGCCAACGCCAGCCTCGGTGGTGGCGCCTCGACCGCGCTGGACACCGCGGTGCGGAACTCCATCAAGTCGGGGGTCACCTGGACGATCGCCGCCGGCAATTCCAACGTGAACGCCGCGAACACCTCGCCCGCGCGGGTCACCGAGGCGCTCACGGTCGCCGCGGCGGACCGCACCGACCGCCGCGCTTCCTTCTCCAACTACGGTTCCGTGGTCGACCTGTTCGCGCCGGGTGTCTCGATCACGTCGGCCTGGAAGGACAACGACACCGCGACCTACACCGGTAACGGCACCTCGTTCGCCGCGCCGCACGTGGCGGGTGCCGCGGCGCTGTACCTGTCTTCGCACACCGGCGCCACCGCGGCGCAGGTCGCTCAGGCGCTGATCAGCGCTTCGACTCCGGGGAAGGTCACCAACCCCGGTAGCGGCAGCCCGAACCGCACGCTCTACGTCGGATAGGTTCCCTCGGGGGTGGCTCGGTCCCGGCGCTGTGCCGGGACCGAGCTCTTTCGTCCGCGGGGCCGGGGCGGGCCGAGCAAGGAACGCAAGGCCAACGGCGGCAACGACAACAGTTGTTCGAGTTCGGCGAGCGCCCGGAGCGATTCCGGGCGTTCCGGTCTCCGTCTGCCGGACTGCCAATGGCTCAGCGTCGGCACACTGATGGAGACGCCGCGGAGTTCGAGGCGATGGCGGATCCGGTCGAGCGGGAGCCCGCTGGCCGTGATCGCCGCGCGCAGGGCCCGCGGGAACGGTTCTGGATGCAGGGTGGCGCCGGGGAAGATCTTCGGGGGCGACATGCACTGAAAGTAAGAAGCCGTATCTGGAGTGTCAACGGCGTCCGGCGGGCGTCTCAGCCGGTGAACCCGACGAAAGTCGGATCGGCTCACCCGCTTCGTGCAGGCTCCGCAACGCGAGCGAGTACGACTCGAGGAGCCCCGTCTCGTGATACGGGACGCCGATTTCCGCGCAGTATTCTTGGACGATGGGCCGGGCGCGGCGAAGATGCGGCGACGGCATACTCGGGAACAAGTGGTGCTCGATCTGGTAGTTGAGCCCGCCGAGCGCGACGTCGACGACGCGGCCACCGCGGACGTTGCGTGAGGTGAGCACCTGCTTGCGCAGGAAGTCGAGTTCGGTGTCGCCGGACAGGATCGGCATCCCCTTGTGGTTCGGCGCGAAGATCGATCCCATGTAGACACCCCACAGTGCTTTGTGGACGATGAAGAAGACGAGTGCCTTGCCGGGCGAGAGGACCACGAGCAGCGCGCTGAAGTAGAGCGCGAAATGCATCAGCAGCAAGGCCGCTTCGAGCCCGCGCCTTCGCAGACCCGGCTTCCAGACCGCGCGGATACCGGAGAAGTGCAGGTTCAGACCTTCGAGGGTGAGCAACGGGAAGAACAGGAACGCCTGGTAGCGGCCGATGAACCGGGGAAGTCCCTTGCTGGCCCGCGCCTGCTCCTTCGACCACACGAGGATGTCCGGATCGACGTCGGGGTCGAGGTCCTCGTGGTTCGGGTTCGCGTGGTGGCGGGTGTGCTTGTCCATCCACCAGCCGTAACTCATGCCGACACCGAGATTGCCCGCGATCCGGCCGGCGATCTCGCTCGGGCGACGGGTCCGGAACACCTGGCGGTGCGCGAGATCGTGCGACAGCAAGGCGATCTGGCCGAACATCACCGCCTGGAACACGGCGATCCCCAGCTGCCACCAGGAATCCCCGATCGCGAAGAAGGCGATCCAGCCGCCGACGAAGAGGGTGGCGACCAGGCCGATGCGGAAGACGTAGTAGCCGGGACGGCGGTCGAGGAGGCCCGCTTCGCTGACGCGGCGGGACAAACGGGCGAAATCGCTGCCTGTGCGGAGGTTTGCGGTCACCGTTGTGAGTCTGGTTCGGGGCGGGGGTGGGGTGAATGTGGTGCGCCGGTGGGTTGGTGCGGGGGTTGGCCCTACCCTGAGGGCGTGATGATCAGGGCGCGGATGTGGTACCTGCGTGTCGTGTGGGCGCACGAATTCGCCGAGGAGCCTGTGGAGAGCCTCAGCGAGGTCGGCCTCGATGGCTATGAGCGCCGGAAAGTGGAGCGATTCCGCGACGGCAGGCTCGGTTGGGCCGACGAGGAGCGCGAGGTCGGCGGCACAGGTTTGGGAGAGGTCCCCGTTCCGCCTCTTGCCGAGATCAACGCGCAGCGGGGGTTCGCGGCGTCCAGGATCACCGGCGACGAGTTCGAACAGGTCTGGCGGCAAGTGCTCGGCGGGCAGTGAGCGTCCGGCTCCGGAGGGCCTTCGCTCAGCGGGGAAGATTTTCTGAGGTTTTCGCCCGGTCGCTACTCCATTCGTGGCAGTCGAACGAATGTTCGAGTATGATCTTGGTCATGACCCAGTCTCTTGCTTTCAATCCGAAAGCCGCTCGTTTTCTCGACGCCGCCTATGACGAGGAGGTGGTGCTTCGCCGTGCACAGGGACGGCAGGTGCGTTCGATAGCCGGGTTCGCCGTGGTGGGTGGCTCGCGAAGATCGGTGACCGAGGAGGTCGCGTTGGCGTTCTCGGTCTCTCGTAATCAGGCGTACCTACTGGTGGAAACCTCGTGTGCGCTGGTGGCACGGTTGCCGAACACGTTGGCAGCGCTGGAAAACGGTGACATCGATCTGTACAAGGCGTCGAAGGTCAGTCAGCTGACCCGTGAGGTGTCCGACGAGGTCGCCGCCGAGGTGGATGCCTGGATGGCGGATCGTCTCGCCGGTCGCGATCCCACCGCGATCCGGAAGTCGGTGGATCACGCGGTGCAGAAATTCGATCCCGATGGCTACCGGGAACGCGCCGAGGCCAAACGCGCGTTGCGGCATGTGTCGCTGGAACACGAAGACGAGACCATGTCGAAGCTGTCGGGCTGGCTCCCCTCCGAAGTCGCCAGTTCGATCTACGCGTCGCTGAGCCATGCCGCCAAAGCCCGCCGCAAGATCGACCAAACCCGCACCCTCGACCAGCACCGGGCGGATATCTTCGCCGAGCGGCTGCTGGCCGAGGATGGTCACGGCACACCTCGCGCGCACATCCACGTCTATGTCGACCTGTTGACCTTGACCGGTGCGCGGGAGGACCCCGCGACGCTTGCCGGTTACGGGCCCATCCCCGGTTGGCTCACCCGGGAGATCGCCGCCGATCCCGGCTCGACCTGGTCCCGGCTGATCACCGACCCCACCACCGGACAGCTCCTCGAAGCCAGCCCCGGCACCTACCGGCCCCCGGCCTCGCTGGCTCGTCTGATCAAGGCGCGGGACCGCGAATGCACCCACCCCGGCTGCCACCGCCCCGCCGAATTCTCCGAGATCGACCACATCACCACCTGGGCGCGGAACGGCGACACCGACCACCACAACTGCCACGCCGCCTGCAAGATCCACAACATGCTCAAAGAAGAACCCGGCTGGACCGCAGAACCCACCGGCAACGGCGGCATGACCATCACCACCCCCACCGGCCGCACCTACACCGCAGCCCCCGAACCACTCCACGACCCGCGGACCGAACCGGAGGACGAAACCCCGCCCTTCTGATCGGCGCGGAACCGCCCCGCGGCTACCCGGACGTGCGACGGGTAGGGCACCACCGCGCTCTCGAACTGGCGTGCCCTGGTCTCGTCCGCTTGGACCCCGAGGTGGCCTTAGCCGTTACCCCCTGCGGCAGCCGCCCTGGCCGCATCGAAGGGAGCCCGGTCGAACACGATCCGCAACTCCACGATCCGTCCTTCCCGCACCGTCAGCAACTCGGCCCCCGGCGCGCTCGCCACTGGCAGGGTCGCGGTGTCGTACATCAGCAACGCCGTCGTCTCGTCCCCGAACGACGAAAGCAGGGTCGACCCGGTCAGGATCTCGGTGAACGGGCCCATGAACCCGCGAAACGCCTCCGCGCCGGAGAGCGGCCCTCCGGGTGTGTGGCAGACGATGTCGTCGGCGACGTAGGTCATCGCCTTCTCGAAGTCCTTGCCGGTCCACGCGCGGTGGTAGGAGAGTGCGACATCCAAGGCGGGACTGGTCATGATGGTTCCTTTCGTCGGTCTTCATCCAGTCAGACACCACCCCCGCCGCGAAAGGAACGGTCTGTGAGCACCAGGGCAACGGACGAGCAGTCGTTTCGCGAGCTCGCCGAGACGTATCGGCACGAGCTCCACCTGCACTGTTACCGGATCCTCGGCTCCCTCACCGACGCCGAGGACGCCGTCCAGGAAACGCTCCTGGCCGCATGGCGGGGCCTCGACGGCTTTGAGGGGCGCTCGTCGCTCCGCACCTGGCTGTACCGCATCGCCACCAACCGCTGCCTCAACGCGCTGCGGGACGCGGGCCGCCGTCGCCCACCGGAGCCGGTGCCGCCCTTCGACCCGCCGGAACCGAGTCGTCGCGGCGAGATGACCTGGTTGCAGCCGTACCCGGACGAGCTCCTCGAGCGCGTCGCCGACAGCGACCCTGGTCCCGAAGCGCGCTACGGGACCAGGGAGGCGATCGAGCTCGCCTTCATCACTGGCCTCCAGCTCCTCCCGCCGAGACAAGCCGCCACGCTCGTCCTGCGCGACGTCCTGTGTTTCCCCGCCGGTGAGGTCGCGAGCATGCTCGGCACCACCGAGACGGCGGTCAAAGGCATCCTTCAGCGCGCCCGCGCCTCGCTCGACAAGCATCGCGAGAGCGCCGGGCACCGGCCGTCACCTCAGGAACGCGAGCTGACCAGGCGATTCGCCGACGCCTTCACCGCGGGCGACCTCGACGGCGTCCTCGGCCTGCTCACCGACGACGCCTGGCTGGCCATGCCGCCGGCACCGCACGAGTACCACGGCCTCGACGCGATCGCGGGTTTCCTCCGCGTCACCATGGCCGTTCCCGTGGAGGGTTTCGCCATGACGCCGGCGCGGGCGAACAACCAGCCCGCCTTCCGCTGCCGCCATGGCGAGTCACCCGCCGGGCTGATGGTCCTCACCCTCGACGGGGATCGCATCCGCGCGATCACCCGGTTCCTGGATCAGAAGTAGGCCGCACCCTCCCGAGATGCTCCCCAGGCGAGCCGAACAACCGCGCCGCGCCATGCGCCCGCTTGAAGTACCGATGTGCCGGATGCTCCCAGGTGATCGCGATCCCGCCGTGCAGCTGGATCATCTCGCCCGCCACCGTCGCCAGCGCCTCCGAACAATGCACCTTCGCCACCGCAGCCAGCCTGCTCGACTCCGGAGCCGCGTAAGCCGCCGAACGTGCGGTCTCCACCAGCACGTGGAGGTCCGCCATCCGGTGCTTCAACGCCTGGAAGCCGCCGATCGGCCTGCCGAACTGGTGCCGCTGCTTGCTGTACTCCACCGTCAGCTCGAAAGCCCGCGCCGCGGCCCCGGCCTGTTCGGCGGCCAGGACGGCACACGCGACGTCCCGCAGCGCGCCGAGGTCGACGGGACCGAGCAGCCGGGCAGGAGCACTCTCGAAACGCACGCGGGCCAGCCGACGCGTTTCGTCCATCGCCGGAGTCCGCACACGCCGGGCGTCGGAGACCTCGTACAGCGAGCCATCTGCCACGACCAGGAGGATCTCGGCCTCGTCACCGTGGAGGACATAGTGCGCCTCACCCTCCACGGCGGAGTCGACGACACGGCAGGCAGGCGTGTCCCAACGGCCATCGGCGTCGGTCCAGGCCACCGTGCCGACGGTGCCTTCGGCGAGGCGGGGGAGCAGGCGCTCGCAAGCCTCGTCGTTGCCGGTGGCCAGGAGGGCGTGCACGGCGAGCACGGCCGAGCCGAGGAACGGGACGTCCGCGAGCACTCGGCCCAGTTCTTCGGCGACCAACTGTAGTTCCGTCATCCCGGCGCCGAGTCCGCCGAACCGCTCGGGCACGGCCAGCGCCGCCACGCCGATCTGTTCGCACAGCTCCGGCCAGGGATCCGCTTCCCGGTCCAGCAGTTTGCGGACGCTGTCCCGCAGCGCGTCCTGTTCGGCGGTGAACGTCATGACAGCACTCGCTCCCGGTGGAATCGCGGCGTACCCCAGGCGCCGACCAGCGCGCGGACCCCGGTCAGGCGCAGGCCGAGCGCGTGCTCCGCGGTGTAGCCGATCGCGCCGTGCACCTGCAGCCCCGTCCGGGCGGCGAGATGCGCGGCGTCGCCACACGCCACTTTGGCCGCGGAGACGTCGCGACGGTCCAGGGTGACGGCGGCGCCGAACAGCAGCGGCTCCGCCAGCGTGAGCGCGGTCGCCACATCGGCGAGCAGATGCTTGACCGCCTGGTACCCGCCGATCTCGCGCCCATATTGCTTGCGTTGCGCCGCATAGGCGACCGACGTGTCGAGCAGCCACCGTCCCGCGCCGAGGAGTTGCGCCGCCGTGGCGAGACAGCCCAGTTCGAACGCGCGGTCCGCGTCGAGCGCCGTGCCGAGATCGTCGCCGGCCACTGGCGGGAACAGCCGCCGCGAACTGTCCACAGAGGACAGAAGCGCGCCGGGCGTGAACGCGCGCAACCTGCCGTTCTCGACCGCCAGGCGAGCGTCCGCGACGTCGGCATCCAAGGCGTACGGCACGTGTGGTGCGTACGCGACCGAAGCCAGCGTTTCACCGGATGCGACCGACGTCAGCAGCTCGTCGTCCAACAAGGACGGCAGGACGGCCACGGTGTCGGTCCATGGGCCGGGAGCGCAGTGGTAACCGAGCCGTTCGAAGCCGACGGCCAGATCGACCGGTGTGGCGCCGAGCCCGTCGTACTTCTCGGGGACCGCCAGCGCGGTCACGCCGAGTTCCGCCAGACGCCGCCAGATCTTGAGCCCGGGGCCCGGATCGCCCTCCGCCCAGGCGCGGTTGGCCGTGTCGGTGTCCACACCGGACAGAAGATCGTTCAGGCTGCGGGAGAACTGCTCCTGCTCACCGGAGAGTGCGAACCTCATCGAGCCCCCTTCGGCAGGCCGAGCAACCGTTCGGCGACGATGGACCGCTGGATCTGGTCGGTCCCGCCGTAGATCGGTCCCGCCAGGGAGAACAGCCAGCCGTCGCTCCAGGCGCCCCGCAGTTCGGCGTCCGGGCCGAGGATGTCGAGCGCGGTCTCGTGGAGCGCGACGTCGAGATGCGACCAGAACAGCTTGTTGACACTCGATTCCGGCCCGAGCTCGGCGCCGCCGGAGAGGCGGGTGACCGTGCCCAGGGTGTACAGCTGGTAGGCCCGCGCGCCGATCCACGCGTCGGCGACCCGGTCCGCGGTATGCGCGGGGCGCCCCGCCTCCTGCCAGAGCGAGACCAGCCGGTCGGCCGCGGCGAGGAACCGGCCGGGGCTGCGCAAGGACAGGCCGCGTTCGTTGTTCGCCGTGGTCATCGCGACCCGCCAGCCCTCGCCCGGCGTGCCGATCACGTCCTCGTCGGGGACGAAGACGTCGTCGAAGAAGATCTCGGCGAACCCCGGTTCGCCGTCCAGCTGGGGGATCGGCCGTACGGTGACCCCTGCGGCCCGCAGATCCACCATCAGATAGGTGAGTCCCTTGTGCCGCACCGACTCCGGGTCGCTGCGGAACAGGCCGAACGCGCGATCGGCGAACGTCGCCCGCGAGCTCCACGTCTTCTGCCCGCTGACCCGCCAGCCGCCGTCACAGCGGGTCGCGGTGCTCCGGAGGGCGGCGATGTCGCTGCCCGCCTCGGGTTCCGACCACGCCTGCGCCCAGACCTCCTCCGAGCGCGCCATCTTCGGCAGGACCCTGGCCTGCTGTTCTTCCGTGCCATGGGAGAACAGCGTGGGCGCGAGCATGAAGATGCCGTTCTGGTTGACCCGCAACGGCGCTCCCGCCGCGTAGTACTCCTCCTCGAACAGCACCCACTCCAGGAGGCTCGCGTCCCGGCCGCCGAACTCACGCGGCCATGAGACGACCGACCATCGGGCGTCGGCCAGCCGGGCTTCCCACTCGCGGTGCTGAGCGAATCCTTCGGCGGTGTCGAACGACTTCAGCGGCTCGGCGGGGACGTTCGCGGCGAGCCAGGCGCGGGCTTCGTCACGGAAGGCGAGTGTCCGCTCGTCCAGGTCGAGGTTCATCACGAACTCGCGTTCCGCATCGAGCGCGCGTCCTGCCCGCCCAGCGAGTCGCCGCCGGAGACCTCGGCGTTGTGCGCGTGCGCGAAGTGATGCAGCCCGAACACGGAGTCCATTCCGGACCGGAGACCCATCAGATCCTCGGCCTGGTTGACGGCCTTCTTGGCGAGCGCGAGCCCCATCCGCGGCATCACCGCGATCTTCTCCGCGAGCGCCATCGTCTCGGTTTCGAGGTCGGCGCGGGGGACGACGCGGTTCAGCATGCCCCATTCCTTGGCCTGTTGCGCCGTGAAGCGCTCTCCGGTGAACAGCACCTCCTTGGCCGCGCGCGGGCCGAGGACCCAGGGATGCGCGAAGTACTCGACGCCGGGAATTCCCATCCGCACCACGGGATCGGCGAAGAACGCGTCGTCGGAGGCGACGATCATGTCGCATACCCACGCCAGCATCAGCGCTCCCGCGATGCACGCGCCCTGCACGCTCGCGATGGTCGGCTTCGGGATCTCACGCCACCGGCGGCACATGCCGAGGTAGACCTCGGACTCGCGGGCGAACCGCTGATCACCGCCCTCGGCGCCGACGTGGTCCCACCACAGCACCGCCTTGCGTTCGAACGAGACGTCCACGTCGCGTTCCGGTGTCCCGATGTCGTGCCCGGCGGAGAAATGCTTGCCCGCGCCGGCCAGCACGATCACCTTGACCTCGGGATCGTCGACGGCGCGGGTGAACGCGGCGTCGAGCGCGTAGGTCATCGCCGAGTTCTGCGCGTTCCGGTACTCCGGCCGGTTCATCGTGACGACGGCCACCGGCCCGCGCCGCTCGTACTCGACGGTCATCCGTTCTCCTCCCGCAACACGCGTTTCAGTACCTTCCCCGACAGGTTTCGCGGAAGCTCCGCCACGAAGTCGACAAATCGAGGAGTCTTGTAGTTGGCCAACTGGCCTTCGCAATGGGCAAGTACGTCCTCTGTGGACAGTGAGGCCTCAGGGGTGAGCCTGATGAACGCCTTGCCGACCTCGCCGAGCCGTTCGTCCGGCACGCCGACGACGGCGGCTTCGGCGACCCCGGCCAGGCGGCTCAGCACCTGCTCGACCTCGGCCGGGTAGACGTTGAACCCGCCGCAGACGTACATGTCCTTGATCCGGTCGACGATCTTCAGGTACCCGCGTTCGTTCAGCACGCCGACGTCGCCGGTGTGCAGCCAGCCGTCGGCGTCGACGGCCTTCGCGGTGGCGTCAGGATCGTCGAGATAGCCCAGCATCACGTTCGGCCCGCGCAGCAGGACTTCGTCGTGCTCGCCGAGTTTCACCTCGAAGCCGGCCGTCGCGCGGCCGGAGAAGTTCGCCACCAGTTCGACGTCGTCCTCGGGGCGGGACATCGTGGCCACCACCGCTTCGGTGAGGCCGTACGCGGTGAGCACCGTGTCGATGTCCAGGTCCGTCCGCATTCGCTCGACGAGCGTCACCGGCACGGTGGCTGCGCCGGTCACGGCGAGCCGGAGGCTGGAGAGGTCGTGGTTCCCGCGTTCGTGCGCCTCCAGGAGTACCTGGTAGATCGTCGGCGCGCCGGGAAGCACCGTGACCCGCTCGGCTTCGATGAGCCGCAGGGTCTCGCGGACGTCGAAGGTGCGTTGGGGCACCAGGGTCGCGCCCCGCAGCACGGCGGCGAGGATGCCCGCCTTGTAGCCGAAGCTGTGGAAGAACGGGTTGATCACGAGGTACCGGTCTTCTTCGGTCAACCCGCCGCACTCGGCCCAGGCTTCGGCGACGCTCAGTGCCTGCCGATGGCTGCTCATCGCGCCTTTGCTGCGGCCGGTGGTCCCGGAGGTGAACAGGATGTCGCTGACGTCGCCGGGTTGTGCGGGACTCACGAAATCGCTGTCGAGACCGGAGAGTGCGTCCCATTCCGTGACGCCGTCGACGGGCTCCTCGGGGCCTTCGACGGGGATGCGCACCACGGTGCCCGGGCGAGCGGAACCGAGGTCCGCCAGCCGGTCCGTGCCGAGGAACGTGCCGGTGATCGCCAGCGCGGAAACCTTCGCGCGTTCGAGGATATCGACGGTTTCGCGCGCGGTGAAGCGGGTGTTGACCGGGATCAGCGTCGCACCGGCGTACAGCGCGCCGAGCCCGGCGACGACCCAATGCCACGTGTTGGGGGAACAGATCGCGACCCGTTCGTGGCCCTCGAAGAACCGCGCGGTCTGCCGCACCCGGCGGGCGAGTTCGGCATAGGTGAGCCGGACTTCGCCGTCGACCAGCGCTTCCCGGCCGGCGAAGCGCTCCGCGGCCCTGTCGAGCGCCGCCGGGATGGTCCCTTCGGACATCGAGCCTCCCTAGCAAGTGCTTGGTAGGGTAGCCTACGCAGCAGGCTCTGGTTTGGCTAGAGGAGGCAGGCGTGGCTCAGGACGGTTTCCGTGACCGTGTGCGCACCTGGCTGGCGGAGAACCTGCCGCCGGAACTGCGCGGTTCGGGTGGTCCGGGGCGGGAGCACGAGGCCTTCGACGAACGCGTGGCGTGGGAGCGGCGGCTCGCGGCGGCGGGCTGGACCTGCGTCGGCTGGCCGGTCGAGCACGGCGGACAGGGCGCGACGCTCGACCAGCAGGTCGTCTTCCACGAGGAGTACGCGCGAGCGAATGCCCCGGCGCGAGTGAGCCATCTCGCGCAAGAACTCCTCGGCCCCACGCTCATCGCGTTCGGCACGCCGGAACAACGGAAGCGGTTCCTTCCGCCGATCGTGGCCGTCGAAGAACTGTGGTGCCAAGGGTATTCCGAACCCGGCGCCGGTTCCGATCTCGCCGCCGTGGCGACCACGGCGACCCTCGAAGGCGACGAGTGGGTGCTGAACGGCCAGAAGGTGTGGACGTCCCTCGCGCACGTCGCCGACTGGTGTTTCGTCCTCGCCCGCACCGAGCCCGGCTCGAAACGCCACAAAGGACTGTCCTATTTGCTCGTCCCGATGAACCAGCCCGGCGTCGAAGTCCGGCCGATCCAACAGCTCACTGGGACTTCCGAGTTCAACGAGGTCTTCTTCGACGGCGCCCGCACGGCGAAAGACCTCGTGGTCGGCGAACCCGGCGACGGCTGGCGCGTGGCGATGGGCACCCTCGCCTTCGAACGTGGGGTCGCGACGCTCGGGCAGCAGGTCGGCTTCCGCCGGGAACTCGAAGAACTCACCAGGATCGCATCGGACGACCCGGTGATCGCCGAACGGATCGACCGCGCCTGGGTGGGTCTGGAGGTCATGCGGGCGCAGGCGATCCGCACCCTGGGCGACTCGTCGCCGGGAGTGGCCGAAGTGTCCAAACTGGTCTGGGCGAACTGGCATCGCGACCTCGGGGAACTCGCGATGCTCGTCCGCGGCGCGCGGGGAATGGTCGCGGAAGAAGGGCTCGACGCCTGGCAACGGCTCTTCCTCTTCACCCGCGCCGACACGATCTACGGCGGCTCCAACGAGATCCAGCGCAACGTCATCGCCGAGCGGGTGCTCGGCCTGCCAAGGGAGGTACGTCCGTGATCCCGGTGCCGAAGTACCCCGAGGGGGCGAATCTACTGCGGGACAAGGTGGTCGTGGTGACGGCGGCGGCCGGCACCGGGATCGGTTCCGCGGTGGCGAAACGCGCGATGGAAGAGGGCGCCCGTGTCGTGATCAGCGACTGGCACGAGCGGCGGCTGGGCGAGAAGGCCGCCGAACTCGGTGACGTGCACGCGATTCCCTGCGACGTCACGCGAGAAGATCAGGTACAGGCGCTCATCGACGGCGCCGCCGCGCGCTACGGCCGGATCGATGTACTCATCAACAACGCCGGTCTCGGCGGTACGAAGTCCATTGTGGACATGACTGACGACGAATGGGCGCGGGTCATCGACGTGACCCTCAACGGCACGTTCCGCGCGACGAGGGCCGCGGTGAACCGGTTCATCGCCCAAGGCGACGGAGGGGTGATCGTCAACAACGCGTCGGTGATCGGCTGGCGCGCGCAGGCCGGGCAGGCCCATTACGCGGCCGCGAAGGCGGGTGTCATGGCGCTCACCCGATGTTCCGCCGTCGACGTCGCCGAACACGGCATCCGGGTCAACGCGGTCGCGCCGAGCCTGGCGATGCATCCGTTCCTGGCCAAGGTGACCAGCGACGAACTGCTCACCGAACTCACCGCGCGCGAGGTCTCGGGGAGGGCGGCGGAACCGTGGGAAGTGGCGAATGTGATGGTGTTCCTCGCCAGTGAGTACTCCTCGTACCTCACCGGCGAGGTCGTGTCCGTGAGTTCCCAGCATGCGTGAGGTAGCGATGAAAGCCAGCCCAGGGTCCCGCCGCGCCGAACTGCTCGCCCTGGCGGCGAAGCTGTTCGCCGAGCGCGGGTACGTCTCCACCACCGTGCGGGACATCGCGGACGCGGCGGGCATCCTTTCGGGCAGCCTCTACCACCATTTCGACTCGAAGGAGTCGATGGCCGACGAGATCCTCACCGGATTCCTCGACGAACTCTTCGGCGCCTACGCCGAGATCGTCGCGGAAGGGAAAGGCCCGCGGGAAACGCTCGAAGCCGTCGTCGTGGCGTCGTTCGAATCCATTCACCGGCGGCCCGCCGAGGTGGCGATCTACCAATCCGAGGCGAAGCATCTCATGCAGTTGCCGCGGTTCGACTACCTCAACGACCGCAACACCGAATTCCGCAAACTGTGGAACGGGATCCTCACCGACGGCATCGCGGCCGGCGTGTTCCGCGAGGACCTCGACGTCGAACTGACCTACCGGTTCATCCGCGACACCGTCTGGGTGGCGGTGCGCTGGTACAACCCCGGCGGCACGCTGAGCGCGGACGACGTCGCGCAGCAATACCTCGGGATCCTGCTGGACGGCATCGCGACGAAGAGGAGGCGGCGTGGCTGAAGCCTATGTCCTGGACGCGGTCCGGACCCCGGTCGGCAAACGCGGGGGAGCGCTGAGCGGTGTCCATTCCGCCGACCTCGGCGCCCACGTCATCCAGGCCGTCGTCGAGCGAACGGGGGTCGAGGCCGACCTGGTCGACGACGTCATCCTCGGCTGCTGCGACACGCTCGGACCGCAGTCCGGGAACATCGCGCGCACGGCCTGGCTCGCCGCGGGTTTCGGGCACCACGTGCCGGGTGTGACGATCGACCGGCAGTGCGGTTCGAGCCAGCAGGCCGTGCACTTCGCCGCGCAGGCCGTGCTGTCCGGGACGATGGACCTCGTCCTCGCCGGCGGCGTACAGAACATGAGCGCCATCCCGATCAGCGCGGCGATGCTGGCCGGGCGCGAGTACGGCTTCGAAGACCCGTTCTCCGGCTCGAAGGGCTGGCAGGAGCGGTACGGCAGCGTCGAGGTCTCGCAGTTCCGCAGTGCCGACATGATCGCCGAGCACTGGGATCTGACCCGTGAGGCGATGGAGGAGTTCGCCTTCCGCAGCCATCGGCGCGCGATCGCCGCCATCGACGAAGGCCGCTTCGCCGCCGAGATCGCTCCGTTCGCCGGTGCCGCCCTGGACGAGGGGCCCAGGCGCGACACCAGCTTGGAGCGGATGGCCGGGCTCAAACCGCTGAGCGAGGGTTCGCGCATCACCGCGGCCGTGGCCAGCCAGATCTCGGACGGCGCCAGCGCGGCCCTCATCGCGTCGGAGAAGTTCGTCGAGGAACACGGGCTCACCCCGCGCGCCAGGATCCACCACCTTTCCGTGCGGGCGGCCGATCCGGTGTGGATGCTGACCGGGCCCATCCCGGCGACCGCGCACGCGCTGCGGAAGACCGGGCTGAGCATCGACGACATCGACCTGTTCGAGGTCAACGAGGCGTTCGCGAGTGTCGTCCTGGCGTGGATCGAGGAAACCGGCGCCGATCCGGACCGCGTCAACGTCAACGGCGGCGGGATCGCGCTCGGCCATCCCATCGGGGCGACCGGGACGAAACTGTTCGCGACCCTGCTGCACGAACTCGAACGACGGGGCGGCCGCTACGGGTTGCAGACGATGTGCGAGGGCGGCGGCACGGCGAACGTCACCATCATCGAACGTCTCTGACACTCCACACTACGAGCGCGAGAGCGCTGAAGGCCGCGCCGAGGAGGCAGACGCCGGTCCAGCCCGCGACGGCGTAGACGGCGGTCGAGCCGATGGCGCCCAGGCCGCTGCCGACGGAGTAGAAGATCATGTAGCCGCCGATCAACCTGCTTCCGGCGTCCGGCCGGAGCGGGTAGATCAGGGTCTGGCTCGTGACGTGCACGGCCTGGACGGCGAGGTCGAGCAGGATCGCGCCGACCACCAGCGCCCACAGTGACGTGCGGGTGAAACCCAGCGGTATCCAGGAAAGCAGGAGCAGGCCGAGCGCGAGCCCGGTCGTCCATCGTGCCCGCCCGCGATCGGCGAGCCGTCCCGCGGGGGCCGCCGCCAGCGCGCCCGCTGCCCCCGCCAGCCCGAACGCGCCGATGGCGGTGTGCGACAGGCCGTCCTCGCTGAGCGGCAAGGCGACCGAGCTCCACAACGTGCCGAACGCGGCGAAGATCAGCAACGCCAGCGTTCCGCGTGTCCGGAAGACCGGCTCCTCGGCGAAGAGGGACAACGTGGACCGCAGCAACCGCCCGTAGCCCATGGTCTTGCCCGGCGCCGTGGCGGGAAGGATGCGATACAGCACGATCGCGATCACCACCGTCACTCCGGCGGACACGACGTACACCGCGCGCCAGCCGGCGAGGTCGGCCAGTGTGCCGGACACCGTGCGCGCGAGCAGGATCCCGAGGACGACGCCGGTCGTCACGAGACCGACCACGCGTCCGCGTTCGGCGGGCGCGGCCAGCGACGCCGCGAACGCGACCAGGAGCTGCGTGACCACCGCGAGCACGCCGATCGCCGCCATCCCGGCGAACAGTGTCAAGCCGTTCACGGCGGTCGCGGTGATCAGTTCGGCGATCGCCAGCAGCGTCAGCAGACCGGCGACGAGCCGCCGCCGGTCGAGCAGGTCGCCGAGCGGGACCAGGAGAAACAGGCCGAGGCCGTAGCCGAGCTGGGTGAGCGTGACGATGCCGCCGACGGTCGAGGAGGCGATACCGAGCTCGGTGCCCATGGTGACGAGCAACGGCTGGGCGAAGTAGATCGTGGCGACGGCCGTCCCGGCGGCCACGGCGAACAACAGGACGACACCGCGATGCACAGACCCTCCAGATGGTTTCAACTTGCTACCACCTGACGGTAGGGCACTGCGGTTGTAAGATGCAACCATGGTCAAGCGGACGACGTTCGACGAAGCCTCCTGCCCGGTGGCGCGCTCGGTCGACACGATCGGCGACTGGTGGTCGCTCCTGATCGTGCGTGACGCCTTCGACGGTGTGCGCCGCTTCGGGGAGTTCCAGCGCAGCCTGGGCGTCGCGAAGAACATCCTGTCCGCGCGGCTACGGGCGCTCGTCGGGCACGGGGTGCTCGAAGTGGTCCCGGCTTCAGACGGGAGCACGTACAGCGAGTACGTCCTGACGCCGAAGGGACGGGACCTGTTCCCGGTGATCGTCGCGCTGCGGCAATGGGGCGAGGCGCATTTCTTCGCCGATGGGGAGGCGCGGTCGGAACTGGTGGATCGCGAGGGCGGGCTTCCGTTGCGGGGCCTGGAGATCCGGGCTGCGGACGGGCGTGTGGTCGGGCCGGACGACACGGTGGTGGTGAAGCCGCCGTCCTCGTAGATCGGGGCCCTCCCAGGTGAGTCAAGCCTGGAAGGGCCCCGACCGGATACGGGGAGCCCGGAGGGCGGTACCCGACGGAGCCCGAATCACCGTCGGTCCGGTACCTCCCGGCGTCCCCAGGGGGTGGCGGTGGGTGCGGAGGCCCAGCTGCCCACCGCCACCTGAGGGGACCGCGGCCGCCGCGCGCGGCCCCGGTCCGTTCGCGCTCCCGGGTCACCCGGCGGGAACGCGAGCCCAGGGCATCCTTTCCGGCGCCGGAACGGCCTCGGTCGGAGTCTCGGACAGGAAGTCCCGCTCGAACGGGGCGAGGATGTCCTCCCCGATCGGCGTGTCCGCCGGCGAAGGAGCGGGCGCGGGGAACACCGGCTCGGGCACCGGCAGCCGCCGGTCGAGTTCGGCGGTCCAGTGGATCATCGCCTTCGGCCGGTCCCAGCCCGCCGCGCCGATCAGCCTGCCGTCGCGGACGAAACCGGTGACGCCGTCGGAAAGTTCGATCGTGTCCTTGCCCAGCGACGGCATCCCGACGGTCTGCAACCGCGCGTCGTAGAGGGACGACCAGGCGCGGGGGAGCGGCGTGTACGGCCGCGCGTTGCCGCGGCCGAGCATCAGGCTTTCCGCCGCCGCGCGCCCGGATTCGACGCCGTTCATCCAATGCTCGACCCGGCGCGGGGTCTCGTCGATCCGCAGGTTCGGCCATTTCGCGACGTCACCGGCGACCACGACGTCCTCCGCCCCGGTGGCGAACAGGGTCGCTTCGCAGAGCACGCCGTCGTCGATGGTCAGCTCCGAGCCGCGCAGCCAGTCGACGGCCGGCACGCTGCCGATCGAAAGCACCACGCAGCTGGCCACCAGGAACTGGTTGTTGGTCAGGTGCAGGCCGACCGTCTCCTTGGTGCTGATCCAGTTCCGCACCTCGGTGTTCATCGCCAGCTTCGCGCGATGGTGCTGATGCTCCTTGGTGAGCGCCGACGCGATCCGCTCCCCGAAGCGGTGCAAAGGCGCCTTCGCGTGGCCGATGAGCGTGACGTCCCGGCCCATGTACCGCATCGACGCGGCGAACTCGTTCCCGATCAAGCCGCTGCCGATCACCACGACGGATTTGTTGCTGTTGCCCAAAGCCCGCCGGACGGCCAGTGAATCCTCCACGGTGCGCAGCACCCGGACCCGGGGGTCGTGGCGCGGCGATCCGGGGAGATGCCGGGGATAGACTCCGGTCGCGATGATCAACCCGTCGTACCACAGGGATTCCCCGCCCGGCAGGTGCACCGTGCGCTCCTTGCTGTCCAGCCACGTCGCGCGGGTGCCGAGCCGCCAGTGGACGTCCAGGTCCAGGTACGGCTCCAGGCTCGCGGCCACCGGTTTCACCCCGCCGGTGACGAGCTCCTTCGACACCATCGGCCGGTGGTACGGCTTCCGCGGCTCGTCGCCGACCAGCACGATCTCGCCGTCGAAACCGAGCTCCCGCAACCGTTCCGCGGAGCGGAGCCCGGCGACGCCCGCGCCGACGATGACGATCCGATCTCCGTCACTCATCGTCGTACGCTCCTTCTCCCTTGACTCTGATGGCCTGTTTCGGGCAGAGCCGCGCGGCGGAGATGGCCTGGTCCAGCCCGTCCCGGTCGACCATCCGGCGGATGCGGAGCTTGCCGTCCGGCCCGATCTTGAAGGTGGACGGCGCCTCCATCTCGCAGAAGCCGAAGATCTCGCACCGCTCGTTGTCGACGCTGACGCGGGTGCCACGCCGTATGCTTCCGAAGATCATCTTTCGTCTCTCCAAGTCTTCAGACCAGCTCTTCGACCAGGCCAAGGCGTTCCAGGTACCGGGTCGGCGTGAACCGCAGCGCGGTCAGCAGCACCACGGGGACCAGCAGGGTGATCCCGCCGAACCACAGCAGGCCGAGATGTCCGTTGGCCATGGCGCCGAAGAACGAATGCAGCGCGGTGATCCCGACCGCCGGATAGGCGAGGCGGTGGATCCACAGGAAGCGCCGATAGGAACTGAACCGGCTGATCCCGCCGGTCAGCGCGACGGCGATCATGACCTCGAGCCCGACGACGCCGAGTTCGTGCCGCGCCAAGGTGCCGGGCAGGAGCGGGATCGAGATCTGCGCCAGGGTGAAACCGTCGGGCAGGAACAGGAACGACATCGCGTGCACGACGCCGAACGACAGCGTCAGGATGCCGAGCACCATATGCGAGTTGCGCAGCGCCTTCCGCCCGGTCAGCGACTTGATCCAGCCGGTCGCGGTGAACACGCCCCAGCACAGGGTGAGGCACATGAAGCCGTACGAGATCCGGGCGGAGGTCTGCGCCATGCCCTTGATGCCGGGGTCGGTGTCCGATTTCTGGGTCAGCACGATCACCACCTCGGACCACTGGTCATACATTGATCTCTCCTGGGGCACTGGGAACCGGATCCGGTTCGGGGACGGCCGCGCGGTTGCGGGTCCGGGTGTTCTTGCTGCGCAGGGCCCGCACGGCGAGGAACAGTCCACCGCCGATGGCCACCGCGAGCAGGAGGCCGAGCGCGAAGTCGCCGAAACCGACGTCCATCGCGGCGTTGGCCGAATTCGACTGCGGCACCGGGGCCTCCGGCATCAGCGACTGGTCGACGACACCGGTGCTCTCCAGCAGCGTCATATGCCGCAGCACCGCCTGATTGGCCGTGGTGGCGTAATCACGGACGACGTCGTTGCGGGTACCGGCCCTGACCTGCGCGATGATGGGGAACAGCACCCCGTGCGCGTACCGGAGCCGGTTGGCGAAGATCCGGTCGAACTCGGTGTCGTCGCGAGCGGCCTTCATCTCGCCGAGCCACGCGGACTGCTGATCCGACGGCTCGGCCGGCAGGGCGATGCCGAACCGGTCGGCGATGGCGTGCGTCGCGGTGTCGAGCCTGCCGTGGTCGATCATCAACGTCCGGCCGACTTCGCGGGTGCGCTTGCTCTTCCCGCGTTCCTGCGCCCACATCCCGGCGGGCATTTCCCACAGCCCGGCCAGTTTGACGTTGACGATCAGGTTCTTGTCCGCCGCGGAGAGTTCTTGGGCGTGCGCGTCGCCGACGGGTCCGAAAAGGCTCACCGCGGCCGCGATCAGCAGGACGAGCAGCGGGCGGACGGGTCTGGGGAGATCAGATGCCGAGGTCATCGGCCTGCCAGGTCTCGGCGGTGAGCAGCACCTTCGTCCCGTCCGGCTTGGCGGGGAACCACGCGTCGTCGACGCCCTGCCCGCCGGTGTTGCCGGGCATCGCGTCCTTGGCGTTGCGGTAGAGCGGCCAGCCCGCGAGCGTGACCTGCTCGGTGCCGTCGTCCCTGGTCACGGTGCCGACCAGGGCGCGATCGATCCCGGTCACCACGAGGTCGGGGCCGGCCTTGGCGGGAATCCAGGTCCGCGCACAGGTTTCGGCGCAATTCGATTTGGGCGGATTCACCGTGTCCTTGTCGTAGCGGTACAGCGTGAAGCCGCTGGTGTCGGTGACGATCGGCCCGAGGTCGAACAGGATCGCCGCCGTGACACCGGGGGCGGGTTCGGCCGCGGGGTCGGGCATTCCCGGGATCTGCGCTGTGCCCGCGGTCGAGGCCGCGCCGGGAGAGCCGTTCGGTCCCGCGGTACCGGTGGTGCAGGCGGCGGTCAGCGCGACCGCGGCCAGGACGAGGGGCAGAGGTATGACCGAGCGTGACACGGGGTTCACGGAAATCCTCCAGTCGGGGCAGAGGAGAACGCCATCACCGCGGGGAGATGGTGTGCAGGCAGGTTTAATTCCACTGTGGACATTCAAGAGGGACATCCATGATCCACAGTGGATTCGGCGGTGCGGGGGACAACGCCGGGTCGGGGGTCTTCGGTAGGGGATACGGTCACGGGGAGGGAACGGTTCAAAAAACTTTCCCTCGTGCGATGAACCGGGCCGGAACGGTTTTGGTACTGGACTTATCGCCCCTGATCCCACAAAGATGTGCCGCGTGGGACGCCACTCTCGGATACTGCAGCCAATTGTCGATCATGAACCCGCGTCGAACGGGCATGACGACCTCATCAGGGCGTTGTACCAGGAGTTCGGATCGAGCCTGATGGCGTTCGTGCTGAAGCTGACCGGTCACGATCGCCAGTGGGCCGAGGACGTGGTCCAGGAGACGCTCATCAAGGCGTGGCGCAACGCTGGCAAACTCGACCGGCAGCCGGAAATGCTGCGCGCGTGGCTGTTCACCGTGGCCAGGCGCATCGTCATCGACGGCTGGCGGAGCCGGAGCGCCCGCCCTCAAGAGGTGGAGGAACTGGAGTCGGATTCGATCGGAGTGCCGGACGAATCGGAGAAGACGCTCGCGGCCATGATCGTCTACGAGGCCCTGCGCAATCTTTCCCCGGAACAACGTGAAGCCGTCCAGCAGACCTACCTGCGTGACCGCACCGTGAACGAGGTCGCGGCGACGCTGGGGGTTCCGCCGGGTACGGTGAAATCGCGGATCCACCACGCTGTGCGCGCGCTGCGCAGGGCGCTGCAGGAGCGGGGGTGAGCGAGGTGTCCGGAGCCGTCCACACGGATATCGCCGCCTACGTGCTGGGCGTCCTCGGCGAGGAGGATCACGCCAGGTTCGAGGCGCATCTGCTGGAGTGCCCCGAATGTCAGGTCGAGCTGGTGGAGATGTACCACCTGCCCGACATCCTGGACATGGTCAAGAAGAGCTGGCCGGATCCGCCCGTGAAGGGCCCTGGCCCCCGGGTGCTGCGGATGCTGCTCGCGGACGCCGCCAAGGCGGGCCGACGGCGCAAGGTCGTCCGGCTGGCGACGGCGGCCGCCGTGCTCGTACTCGTCGTCGGCGGACCGCTCACGGTTCTTTCGCTCACCGATCGTGAGCCGGTCGTCACGCAGGCCGCGCCTTCCGTCGTGACCTCGGTGGTGCCGTCCCCGTTGTCGTCACGGGAACGCGAGGCGGGCCCGGACGGCGGCGCCGCCCCGTTCGGCTGGTCCGAGGCGGGCAACGCCGTCGCGGCCGAGGTCACGGTGCAGGAGAAGGAGTGGGGCTCCGCGGTCGAGCTCGAACTGCGCGGCCTCATCGGGCCGATGACCTGCCAGCTTTTCGCCTACTCCCACGGCGGAGAGGCGTACGTCGTCAACAACTGGAGCGTGCCGTCCAAGGGGTACGGCGTGCCGGGTTCCCCGGATCCCCTCGTCATCACCGGTTCGACGGCGTTGCAGAAGGCCGACATCGAACGGTTCGAGGTGCACAAGCGGGACGGCACCGTGCTGGCCGTCGTGCGCCGGTAGTCCACGAGCCGTCCGCCTGGACACGCGTGTCGTCCGTCTGATCACGTGTGTCGTCCCTGCGGTCACGCGAAACCGCCCGGCCCCCGGCATCACCGACACGACGCGAAGGGGCCCATCGCCGCATCAGACGCAGCGAGAGCCCCCTTCGGTGCAGCTGGCGACCACGAGACCTTTGCCCGGTTCTCTATATAACGGAAAGATAACGGCCGGATCGCGTTTTGAACCGGATCCACAGGGGAGCCGTATCTCCAGATAGCCGGATCTGAATCGGCGGGCGAACAGAAGGGTTCGCCGCGAATGCGGCTATTTCCCGTATTCGACGAATGCGTGGCTCATGCCCGGGCACGAGTGATCGGCGTGCCCGGAAACGAATGAGGTGAGCAGCCAATGGCACGAAATCAAGGGCGCCATCGTATCGCCCGCAGGACCAAGATCGCGACCGCGTTGCTGGGCCTGTCGATCGCGGTCGGCGGGCTGGTGGTGTCCACCACGACCGGCGACCCCGAGCGCGCCTCCGCGGACGAGGTGGACAAGTCGCAGTTCGTGGACATCACGAAGGTGCGGCCGAACGTCGACGAGCCGCGGCCGGGCCGGAACGCGTCCACGGGTTCGTTCACCGTCGACTGCGGCAGGAACGAGAACGGGCATTTCAATCCCGACAACTTCATCGCGCAGCCGGGTATCCGCAACGGCGCCCAGCATCTGCACGATTACGTCGGAAACCTGTCCACGAACGCGGATTCGGACAACGACAGTCTGCTGGGCGCCGGTACCACCTGCGCGAACGGCGACGAATCGGCGTACTTCTGGCCGGTGGTGCGGATCGACACCGAGGAAGAGGCCGGACAGCGGCAGAACCGTGACGGCGACCGGAATCGACGGCGGGACCAGGACAATCAGGACCAGAACAACCAGAATCAGAACAACCAGAACCAGGACAACGAGCAGGAGCAGGCTCAGCTCGAAGAACCGAACGCGGACAACGAACTCGCCGGCAACGACGGTGAGATCCAGCGTCCCGCGGTCGTCGACATCACCTTCAAGGGCAACGCCCGCGAGAAGGTGAAGGAGATGCCGAAGTTCCTCCGGATCCTCTACGGTGACGCGAAAGTCACCACGAATGGCCCCGCCAACGCGCGGGAGAGCTGGACGTGCACCGGCTTCGAGAACAGGCTCATCAAGCAGTACCCGATCTGTCCCGAGGGCAGCGACGTCAAACGGGTGCACACGTTCCCGAGCTGTCTGGACGGGAACAACATCGACAGCGAAAACCACCGGGACCACATCAAGTACCCGGACGAGAACGGCGAATGCGCCAACGGCCTCACCGCCGTCCCGGAGCTCACCATCTCGCTGACCTACGAGATCCCGCGCCAGATCCAGGTCAACGGACAGTACAAAGTGGACTCGTTCCCCGAGGAGGACCACAACCCCTTCTCCGACCACGACGATTTCGCGAACGTGATGCCGGGCCGGGTCATGGACCGACTCGTCGACTGCGTCAACGAAGGCCGCAAGTGCCGCGAATGACGCCCTGAAGCGGAAGCAGGATCCTGCGAAGAGAAAGGAAGAAACTCCGGCCCGGCGGGTCCCCCCTACACCTCACCCACCCGCCGGGCCGGCCCTACCCGGAAACCGATCGACACAACTGAAGAACGCTCCGCAAGCATTCACCCAGCCCTGCCGGCGGCTCCCCGAGGGAAGTCGCCGGCAGGGTCTTTTCGGTAGGTTGGCCGCATGGGTGAACAGAAGGACCGCATGCTGCGCGGCGAGCTGTACCGGGACAACGACCCCGAACTGGTCGCGGATCGCAGGCGCGCGCAGGCACTCGTCGACCGGTTCAACGACACCGGCGCCGAGGAGACCGGTGAGCGGGACACGATTCTGCGTGAGCTGCTGGGAAAGCTCGGCGAGGGTTCCTGGATCATGCCGCGGTTCCAGTGCGACTACGGCTACCTGATCGAGATCGGCGCCAACAGTTTCCTCAACTACGACGCCATCCTGCTCGACTGCGCGCCGATCAAGATCGGCTCGGACTGCTCGATCGGCCCGCGCTGCCAGCTGCTGACCGCGCTGCACCCCATGGAGGACCACGAACTGCGGCGGCAGCGCTGGGAATCGGCCGCGCCGATCACCATCGGGAACAACGCCTGGTTCGGCGGCGGGGTCATCGTGTGCGCCGGGGTCACCATCGGGGACGACGTGGTGGTGGGCGCGGGCAGTGTCGTCACGCGTGACCTGCCGTCGAAGGTGTTCGCCGCGGGCAACCCGGCCCGCGTCATCCGGGAGCTCTAGCGGTCGACCGGCGTGATCTTGGTGCGCCTGCTGTGCTCGAACACCATCGAGGTGCGCACGTCGGCCACTTCGGGGCGTTCGGTCAGTTTGTCGATCACGAAGGCGTAGAGGGCGTCGTTGTCGGGCACCGCGACATGCAGGATGAAGTCCTCGGTCCCGGTGGTGACGTAGAGCCCGACGAGGTCGGGCAGCACGTTGACCCAGTTCCGGAAGCCCTCGATGTTCCGCCGCGAGGGCGGGCGCACCCGCACCGCGATGAGCGCCTGCACCCCGCGGCCGATCGAAGGCAGGTCCACGTCCAGCAGCGCGCCGCGGATCACGCCGCGTTCCCGCAGCCCGCGCGTGCGGTCCAGCGCCGTCGTCGGTGAAACGCCCACCGCGGCGGCGACCTCACGGTTGGTCTTCCGTGCGTCCGACTGCAGTTGCGCCAGGATCGCCTTATCAAGTTCGTCCAACTGCGCCATCGCGGCCCTCTCGCCGTATTAAGTACGAACACGGTGGACTGTACTCGTATGTCCTCCTAGCTTGGCCTTGTTCATCCGTTGAAGTGAGCAGGAGACCAGCTGAATGTCCGAGTACGGTACGGCCATCGGATTCGCCCCCGAGGAGATCGACTTCACCGCGTCCACCCGGTCGGCCCGGCTGAAGTGGGTGATCGTGGTCAACAGCGAGCTGCCGCCCGGCCGCGCGGTCAACGCGGCGGTCTGCACCGCCGTCGCCACCGCGCGGGGCGTCACCGGGCTCCTCGGCGACGAAGCGGTCGACGCCGGCGGCGAGCACTACACGGGGTTGCCCTGGATCGGCTGCTCGATCCTGTCGGCCGACGCCGGGAAGCTGCGGGCCATCCGCGCCAAGGCCGCGGCCTCGCCGGGCTGCCACGTCGCCGACATGCCCGCCGTCGCCCAGCAAATCCGGGTCTACACCGACTTCCTCGCGACGATGAAGGAGATCCCGACCGAGGAGATGGACTACTGCGCGATCGGCATCGTCGGCCCGCGCAACCGGATCGACAAGCTGGTCGGGAAGCTGCCGCTGATGCCGTGACTCAGCCTTCGAGCAAACCCCGCAACGCTTCGGTGAACTGAGCCGGGTTCCGCTGCGGCGCCAGATGCGCGCCGGGGACCTCCGTGAACGGCAACCCCAGCTCCAGCGCGAGAACCTTCGCGGGCTGGTAGTGGTAGTGCCCGCGGCTGCCGACCCCAGCGACGGGGACGATCTCGGTCCTGCTCCGGCGCAGGGCCCGCAGATCGGGAAGATAGTCGAGGATCTCGGCCAGCTCGCGGCCGAACAGCCGCTTCCAGTCCTCCTCGTTCGGCAGCCGGATCGCGCGCAGTTCGGGCAGCGCGGCACCGGCGATCCCGTCGGTGAACCGCTTGAACGCCCCCATCAGGTCGCCCGCCTGGGCGAGCCGGACCTGCGCGTTGGCCTCGTCCAGCCAGCCGAGCGCGTCGGGCAGCAGCTGGATGGCGGGCGGTTCGTGCGCGATCAGCATCGTCGCGGCGTCCGGGTAGCGGGCGACGAGGTCGAGGCCGATCATGGCGCCCGCGCTGGTCCCGAACACACTCGCGGGGCCGCCGCCGACGTGCTGGAGCACCGCGTGGGCGTCGTCGGCCTGCTTCGGCACGCTGACCGGGCCGGTGCTGGTGTCCGTGCTGCGGAAGTGGCCGCGCCGGTCGTAGGTGACGACGGTGTAGTCGTCCGCGAGCAGCTTCGTCATCGCCCGGAAGGTGTCCGCCGAGCCCAGCCCGCCCGCGATCAGGAGCAGAAGCGGCCCTTCGCCGGTGCTGCGGACGTACAGCTCACCGTCCTCGACCGGACAACGACTCTCCGAGATCATGGCCGAAGTCAAGCACAGCGCGCCCGGCCGCTCACTCCGAGGCCAGCCGCCGCAGGATGCCGGTCGCGTCGGCGACGATCTTCTCGATCAGGTCGCCGACCGCGGGCAGGTCGTCGAGCAGCCCGACGACCTGCCCGGACGCCAGCACACCGGCGCTCCGGTCGCCCTCGACCAGGCCGGCGCGCAGCAACATCGGCGTGTTGGCGGCCATCAGGACCTGGGACCACGTCCGGTCGCCGCCGCGTTTCATCCGCAGTCCTTCGGTGGCCAGCGAACGCCACGACAGCCCGGTCAGTTTCCGGAACTTCGCGGCGTTGCGGGCGGCACGGGCGAGCCCGCTCACCGGACCGGCGGATTCGAGCGCGTCGACCAGTTCCGTCCGGAGCACGCGATGCGGCATGCCGTCCACCTTGCGGGTGACGACGGTGCCGTTGAGATCACGGGCGAGGTACGCCTGTTTGATCTCGTCGGGGACGGTGCTTTCCCTCGTCAGGAGGAACCGGGTGCCCATGGCGACCCCGGCCGCCCCGTAGGCGAGCGCGGCGGCCAGCCCCCGCCCGTCGAAGAAGCCACCCGCCGCGACCACCGGGATGTCGACCGCGTCCAGTACCGAGGGCAGCAGCAGTGTCGTCGCGACCCCGCCGGTGTGCCCGCCGCCCTCGCCGCCCTGCACGATGACGGCGTCGGCACCCCAGCCCGCGACCTTCTCCGCGTGCCTGGCCGCGCCGACCGAAGGGACGACGAGGACGCCGTTGTCCTTGAGCCGCGCGATCATGTCCTTCTTCGGGGCGAGCGCGAAGGACGCGACGCGGACTTCCTCGGTGATGAGCAGCTCGACCCGGCGCGCGGCGTCCTCGGCGTCGGCGCGGAGGTTGACCCCGAACGGCTTCGACGTGCGGCTCTTGACCTCCTTGATCGCCGCCGCCAGCTCGTCGTAGGTCATCGTGGCGGACGCGAGGATGCCGAGGCCGCCCGCTTCCGCCGTCGCGGACACCAGCCGCGGCCCGGCGACCCAGCCCATCCCGGTCTGCACGATCGGGTGCTTGATGCCTGCCAGTTCGGTCAGCGCCGTCTTCATGACGGAACTTCCTTGTCCCGCAGGGACTTCGGGTCCAGGCTGGTCCTGATCAGGAGCAGTTCCGACTCGGTCGGCGGCCGGGTCTCGGTGACGCCGTCGGTGCTCAGCGGGAACGACGTCGCCTCGACGACCTCGTCCACGGAAACCCCTGGGTGTACGGAAAGCAGCCGTGGCGCGTGGTCTTCGCCGCCGAAGTCCAGGACTCCGAGGTTGGTGACGACCCGATGGACGTCGTGGTGCCGCAAGCCGGCTTCGCGCGCCCTGGCGTAACCGACGCCGGACACGACGTCGACCTGATCGACGAAAACCCGCTTGCCGTGCCTGGGAACCCAGTAGCTCGTGCGGTGGTTGGCCGTGTTGCCCGGCCCGCCGCGTACGCCGAGAAGTTGTTTCTTGGGTTGGGAATGGTCGCCGATCGCCGAGATGTTCTGGTTGCCCTCGCCGTCGATCTGGTTGGCGCCCATCACCACGTGCCGCTTTCCGCGCGGCACCACGGTGTCGAGGACCTTGCGGAACGGCTGCCAGCCTTCGACGACGGCGTCCGGCGTCATCAGGTACGCCTCGCCGTCGGACAGCAGGAGGTCCGGCTCGAACGTCAGCCTGGCCAGCCGCGCGCCCAGCGACGGGATGAACCCCATGGGGCTCACCACGATTTCGCCGTCTCCGCGGAATAATTCGGCACAGGCCACGACGGCCACCTCGGCACGGCTGATGTCACTCACGCGGACTCCCCGAACTCGGCGACGGCCTTCTGATAGTGCGCTTCGTCCCCGGACAGGAACCTGTCGACGAATTCCGGCCACGCGTCGAGGTCCTTGGCCGATGCGGCGTAGTGGCGCTGAAAACGTTCGTCGCGGCCGTAGTCCGGGACGGCGGTGGTGAAATGCGCGCCGTTCGGCGTTTCGGCCACCCCGGTGACGAGCATCCGGCTCAGCAGCAGGCTCTGCACCGGGCCCGCTTCGGTGAGCTCGGCCGTCTCGACGATCTTTTCCGTGGACACGTAACACTTGTCGGCGGCGAGGGCGAACAGTTCGTCGAAGTACGGATCCGGTCCGAGGTACTGCGCGTTGCCCCGGGCGTCGGCGCGGTTGAGGTGGACGAACGCCGCGTCGAGCTTGAGCGCGGGCACGGCCAGCAGTTCTTCGGCGTCGTCGTACGGCGAACGGACGGTGCGCAGCGACGGGTTCAGATCCATGACGCCGGAGCCGAGGCCCGCCCGCGTCGGCAGGAACGGAAGTCGTTGCGCGGCAGCGGAAAGACCGGTTCCGAACACGCCTTCGTCGTGTTCCGTGACGGTGATCGACCCGGATTCCCGCGCCCGCGAGAACCACGGGTCATAGGGGATCGTGTCGAGCGTGACGAAGCCGAAGACGAGATGCTTGAGCTTGCCCGCCGACGCCAGCAACCCGACGTCCGGACCGCCGTAGGAGACCACGGTGAGATCCTTGACCGGCGAGCGCAGGATCGCGCGCACCAGCGCCATCGGCTTGCGCCGCGAGCCCCAGCCGCCGATCCCGATCGTCATGCCGTCCTCGAGTTCGGCGACGATCTCGTCCGGCGTCATCCGCTTGTCGGCCATCACTTCCCCTTACCGTCCAAGAATTCCTGGCGCGCGCCGTCCGAAACGCCCGCCAGGTTGAGCTCGAAGGTGAATCCCTGCTCGAAGCGGTAGCTGCGGTGCACGGGCTGGACGTCGATGCCGTTGATGGCCTGTTTCGCGGCGCGGATCACGCGAGTGTCCTTCGCCGCGATCTGCCGCGCGACGCCGAGCGCGGTTTCGTCGAGTTCCTCCCGCGGGACGACGGCGTACACCGAACCGTGGTGGTGCAACTGGGCCGCGGTGATCGTGGAAGCCGTGTAGTACAAGGCCCGCATCAGATGCTGGGGGACCAGGCGCGCGAGATGGGTCGCCGCGCCCAGCGCGCCGCGATCGACCTCGGGCAACCCGAAAGTGGCGTCGTCACTGGCGACCACGACATCCGCGTTGCCGACCAGGCCGACCCCGCCGCCGAGGCAGAAACCCTGTACCGCGGCGATCACCGGGACCGCGCAGTCGTACACCGCGGAGAACGCCGCCGCGCAGCCCTCGTTGGCGCCGATCAGCGCGCCGTAGCCCGGATCGCGCTGGATCTCCTTGATGTCGACCCCCGCGTTGAACCCGCGGCCTTCCGCGCGCAGCACCACCACGTGGGTCGCGGGGTCGCGCCCGGCGTCGGTGACGGCGGAGGCGAGGGCGAACCATCCCTTCACGCTCAGCGCGTTCACCGGGGGCGCGTCGACCGTGACCACGGCGATGCCGGGCTCTGGTGAGTGGGTGGAAACGGTCATCGGGCACCCTTCTCCGCTACCAAACCTAGCACTTGCTTGGTACGTTAGCAGGACGTCCGGCCCGGGTACAGCGACCGTGAAGGAGGCCCGGCATGGCACTCGAACTCCGGCTCGATGGCGCCGTGGTGCTGGTGACCGGTGGGGTCCGCGGCGTCGGCGCCGGTGTCACCAGGACTTTCCTGCGCGCCGGCGCCGAAGTCGTCACCTGCGCCCGCACCGAACCCGAGCGGCCGGTGTGCGCCGGGGAGAAGGCGTCGACCTTCATCTCCTGCGACGTCCGGGACGCGGGCGAGGTCGACGCGCTCATCGAGGAGATCGTCCGGCGCCACGGCAGGATCGACGTGGTGGTCAACAACGCGGGCGGCGCGCCGTACGCCGAGGCGGCGCACGCGTCGCCTCGGTTCCACGAGAAGATCGTCGCGCTGAACCTGCTGGCGCCGCTGGCCGTCGCGCGTGCGGCGAACGCCGTCATGCAGGAGCAGGAAAGCGGCGGCGTCATCGTGAACATCAGCAGCGTCAGCGCGACGAGACCGTCGCCGGGGACGGCGTCCTACGGCGCGGCCAAAGCCGGCCTGGACAACCTGACCGCGTCGCTCGCCGTCGAGTGGGCGCCGAAGGTGCGGGTCAACGGGCTCGACGTCGGCATGGTGCGGACGGAGCACTCGCATCTGCACTACGGCGACGAGGCGGGCATCGAGGCCGTGGGCGCGACCGTCCCGTTAGGACGGTTGGCGGATCCGGACGAGATCGGTTCCTGTGCGGTCTTCCTGGCGTCCCCGCTGGCCTCCTATGTCAGCGGAGCCTGCCTCACCGTCCATGGCGGGGGAGAGGTGCCTGCCTTCCTCGCCGCTTCCAATTCCCTGGTGAAAGAACGAAAGGAGCCGGTGTGAGCGGGATCGCCGACGGCCGGATCGTGGTGGTGACCGGAGCCGGTCGCGGTATCGGACGGGCGCACGCGCTCGCGTTCGCCGCCGAGGGCGCGCGGGTGGTGGTGAACGACCTCGGCGCCGGGATCGACGGAAGCGGCGGATCGGCCGGGCCCGCGCAGGACGTCGTCGACGAGATCGAGGCGCTCGGCGGCAAAGCGGTGGCGAACACCGACGACATCGCTTCCTGGGACGGCGCCGCGGCGTTGGTGCGGACGGCCGTCGAGACCTTCGGCGGGCTGGACGTCCTGGTCAACAACGCGGGTTTCCTGCGCGACCGGATGCTGGTCAACCTCGGCGAGGACGAATGGGACGCCGTCATCCGCGTCCACCTGAAGGGGCATTTCGCGCCGACGCGGCACGCCGCCGAATATTGGCGGGCCGAGGCGAAAGCGGGCCGGACCCGGGTGGCGCGGGTGATCAACACCAGCTCCGGGGCCGGCCTGCTCGGCAGCGTCGGACAGGGGAACTACGCGGCCGCGAAGTCCGGCATCCTGGGTCTCACGCTGGTCGCGGCGACCGAATTCGCGCGCTACGGCGTCACCGTGAACGCGATCGCGCCGGCCGCCCGCACCCGGATGACCGAAGTCGCCTTCGCCGACGACATGGCCGCCCCGGACGACGGTTTCGACGCCATGGCCCCGGAAAACGTGTCGCCGCTGGTGGTGTGGCTCGGCAGCGAGGAGTCGTCCGCGGTCACCGGCCGCGTGTTCGAGGTCGACGGCGGACGGGTCTCGATCGCGCAGGGCTGGCGGCACGGCGCGGTGCGGGACAAGGGTTCCCGGTGGTCGCCGGGTGAACTCGGTCCCGTCGTGGCGGAACTTCTGGCGGACGCTCCCGTGCCTGAACCCGTTTACGGCACCGCACTCACGTGATCGAAGCCGGAACTCACGTGATCAGCGGCGGAACACTCGAGTGCGGCTTCCCATCACGCGAGTCACGTCTCTGATCACGCGAATCACGCCTTCGCTCACGAGGCGTTTCGCGTCAGGTCCCGGGTCTCGGGCCACGGCCGGAACCCGCCCGATTTGTAGGTCGTCACGGCGCCGACGTTGGAACTGGGGGTGTTCACGGCCGCGCTCGACGATCCGAGTTCCTGGAGCGCGGCGGCCGCGGCGACGGTGATCGCCCGGCCGTATCCGTGACCGCGCTGGTCCTGGTGCACGCCCATCGGTTCGAGCAAGCCTGGCCTGCCGGGACCGGCCGACCACACGGCCACCGCCGCGACGGCGTCACCTCGGTCGTCGAAGCCGAGCAGGCACCGGGCATCGGCGTACGGCGCCGCGGCCGCCATCGTCCGCCACGTTTCGGCGGTGAACGTCGATCCGCCGAACGCCGCCCCGATCACGTCGGCCCACGCGGCCGCCAGATCGGGTCCGACCGTCTCGATCCGCAGGTCGGGGGCCTTCACCGGTTCGGTGAGGTCGAGGCTCAGTGGCGTCCATGGCTCTTCCTCGTCGACGTGCCAGCCGTGTCCGGGCAGCACGTCCTGGAGCAACGCGTCCATCGGCGCCTCGACGGAGACCTGCCCGGACGGCAGGACACCACGCTCGGGCGCCGCCACGTCTTCGGCCACACGCTGCGCCAGTTCCTCGTCCCGGCGGACGTCCGGCGCGGTCGTGAGCCGCAGGAGGTCGGCCCCGTCGAGAAACCCGACAGCGAGGATCCGGCCGTCCCGGCGCCAGATCCGGACCGCCTCGGCCGTCGCGGCCGTGCCTTTACGCCAGTACCAGCCGAGGTCGCCGGGATGCAATTGCCAAGCCACGCCTTCGGATTGCCACTCGCGCAGCGCCTCGACGGCCTCGTTCAGTCCGTCGGGTCCCGGCTTCTCCAAGCTGATCACCATCTCGTGATCACACACCATGTCGCGAAGCGCCGCATCCGGTTTTCGGCCAGGCAAGATGGGGGAGTGAAGTCACCTCAGCGCCGTCTCTGGGAAGCGGTCGAGCCGCTGCACGCCGTCGTCTACTTCGCCCCGGAGACCGCGGCCGCGGCCAAGGCGGCGGGACTGCCGGGCTGGTGGATGGGCTACTTCGCCGGCCGGGTCGCCCCGCTCGGGCCGCTGCCGGAACCACCCGCGACCGCGATGCTCTTCGGGTTCGCGCCGAGGATGGTGGCGCGATCCCTGCCCGACGCGTGGAAATACGCCGAACCGGAGGTCGTCCTCCAGAGCCGGTTGGAGGCCGTCGAGGAAGCCTTGAACCGGATCCTTCCCGCCGACGCGCCTCTCGGGGAACTCGCCGATCTGCTCGAACAGGCCGTCACCGGCTGCGATTACGCGGCCAGGCCGCTCGCCGCCGCCTGGTCCTCGGTCGCCAGGCCCGCGACGACGACGGGCCGGGTCTGGCTCGCGGCGACGGTGCTGCGCGAGCATCGCGGGGACGGTCACGTGCTCTCCGCCGTCACCGCCGGGCTGCGCGGGCTCGACACGACACTGACCCACATCGGCAGCGGGGCGGTGACCCGCGAGGTCATCCAGATCAACCGTGGCTGGTCCGACGAGGAGTGGGACGCGAGTGTCGCGCGGCTGTCCGAACGGGGAATCCTCGACGGCGATCTCCAGCTCACCGGCCCGGGAATCGAGCTGCGCCAACGGATCGAGGACGAGACCGATCGACTCGCCGCCGGCCCGCTCGACGCCTTGGGGGAGGACGGGGTGGCCGAGCTGGTGCGGATCGCCGTCCCGCTGAGCCGCCGGATCTTCGACACCGGCGCGATCCCGCTGCCGAACCCGATGGGGGCGCCGCGGCCCTGACCGCTCGAAACTGTCGGACCCCGGTGGGACGCTGGTGCGCATGGCGACGTGGCAGCAGTTCAGTGAAGAGGCACCCGCGCTGGCGGAGAAGATCAAGGAACGGTTCACCGCGGCGAAGTCGCATGTGCTGGCGACGGTCCGGCGGGACGGCTCGCCCCGGGTCAGTGGCAGTGAGGTCGATTTCCGTGAGCAGGACCTGCTGATCGGTTCGATGATCGGCGCGATGAAGGCGAAGGATCTGCAGCACGACGGCAGATTCGCGATCCACGCCGCCTCGGCGATCGACGAGGGCGGCGCGGACGCGAAGGTGTCGGGAAAGGCCGTCGAGATCACCGATCCGGCGGAGGTCGCCCGCCTGCAGGGTGACGACGGGGAGGCGCACGTCTTCCGGCTCGACCTCACCGAGGCGGTGCTGACCTGGGTCGAGGGCAACACCATCTATTTCGACTTCTGGAAGGAGGGTCAGGGGCTCAAAAGGCTCGCGAGGCCGGACAACGGTCCGGTGGTCGAGGTCGGCTCGAACTAGATCCGTTCGATGATCGTGCCGGTGGAAAGCGCGCCGCCGGCGCACATCGTCACCAGCGCGGTGCTCGCGTCGCGGCGTTCCAGTTCGTGCAACGCCGTGGTCAGCAGGCGGGCGCCGGTGCTGCCGACGGGATGCCCGAGCGCGATCGCGCCACCGTTCACGTTGACCTTGGCCTCGTCGGGCCGGTGTACCCGCTGCCACGACAACACGACCGAAGCGAACGCCTCGTTGACTTCGAAGAGGTCGAGGTCGCCGATCGTCATCCCCGCCTTGGCGAGGACGCGTTCGGTCGCCTGCACGGGGCCGTCGAGGTGGTAGTACGGCTCCGCGCCGACCAAAGCCTGCGAGACGATCCGCGCTCGCGGCTTGAGGCCCAGTGCCTTGGCCCGGTCCGAGTCCATCAGGAGGAGCGCGGCCGCGCCGTCGGAGATCTGCGACGACGTCCCGGCCGTGTGCACGCCGCCTTCGAGGACGGGCTTGAGCTTGGAGAGGCCTTCGACGGTCGTGTCGCGAAGCCCTTGGTCGCGCGACACCAGCCGGGTCTCGCCGGTCGGCGTGCCGTCCTCGCCGAGCACGGGTGCCTTCACCGCGACGACCTCGCGGTCGAAACGCCCCGCGGCCCACGCGGCGGCGGCTTTGGCCTGCGACTCGGTCCCGAACCGGTCGACGTCGAGACGGGTGATCCCGCGGCGTTCCGCGATCCGCTCGGCCGCGCCGTACTGGTTCGGCATGTCGATCGACCACGACTGGGGCCGCGGCGTGCCGATGCCCTCGCCGCGGTTCGCGCCCAGCGGGACCCGGCTCATCGCCTCGACACCGCACGAGACGCCGGCGTCGATCGCGCCCACCGCGATGAGCCCGGCGATCAGATGCGTCGCCTGCTGCGCCGAGCCGCACTGGGCGTCGATGGTCGTCGCGCCCGTGGTCTCCGGGAGCCCGGCGTGCAGCCACGCCGTGCGCGTGACGTTGCCCGCCTGCTCGCCCGCCTGGGTCACGGCGCCGCCGATCGCCTGCTCGACCAGCGCTGGATCCACGCCCGCGCGTTCGAGCAGGGCGCGCTGCGCCGCGCCGAGGATCTCGGCGGCGTGCAGCCCCGCCAGGTGCCCCCTGCGCTTGCCGATAGGGGTGCGGACCGCCTCGACGATCACCGGACTACCCACGTTCGCCTCCTGGGAAACACTGTTCACTACCGAGAAAAGTAGAACACGTTCTTGATTTGGGCAAGCGATCCCAGGGTCGGCCGGATTTTGATCACTGGTCGCCGTTCCCGCTTCTTGCAGGGATCGCAAGATCCGCGCGGGCCGAGTAAACGGGTTTCACTGAAACTCTTCACTTGGTAAACGCCGTATGCTTCAATCGGGTCTAGAACGTGTTTCATTGGCGAACCGCGTAGGAGGTAGCCCGTGGCCGCTCCCCTGATCCCCGCCGGTTTCGATTTCACCGATCCGGATCTGTACGCCACCAGACTGCCTCTGGAGGAGTTCGCCGAACTCCGCCGCACGGCACCGGTCTGGTGGAACCCTCAGCCGCACAACACCGCGGGCTTCCGCGATGACGGCTACTGGGTGGTCAGCCGGCTCGATGACGTCAAGGCGGTGTCGAGGGACAGCGAGCTGTTCTCCTCGCGGGAGAAGACCGCGATCATCCGGTTCGACGAGAACATGACCGACGACAGCCTCGAAGCCAACCGTCTGGTCCTGCTCAACATGGACGCCCCGCAGCACACGAAGCTGCGCCGGATCGTGTCGAAGGGCTTCACGCCGAGGTCGATCGCGAAGCTCGAGGACACCCTGCGCGATCGCGCGGAGCGGATCGTCAGCGAGGCCAAGAAGAAGGGCTCCGGCGATTTCGTCGTCGACGTCGCGTGCGAACTTCCCTTGCAGGCCATCGCCGAACTGATCGGCATCCCGCAGGAAGACCGCCTGAAGATCTTCGACTGGTCGAACCAGATGGTCTCCTACGACGACCCCGAGTACGAGGTAGAACCGCTCGCCGCGTCGGCGGAGATCGTCGGCTACGCCTGGAACATGGCCGAAGAACGCCGAAAATGCCCGATGGACGACATCGTCACGAAGCTGGTGCAGGCCGACGTCGACGGCGAATCGCTGGCGTCGGACGAGTTCGGCTTCTTCGTCATCCTCCTCGCCGTCGCCGGCAACGAGACCACGCGCAACGCGATCACGCACGGGATGAAGGCGTTCCTCGATCACCCCGACCAGTGGGAGCTGTACAAGAAGGAGCGCCCGAAGACCGCGCCGGACGAGATCGTCCGCTGGGCCACCCCGGTGGTCGCCTTCCAGCGCACCGCGACCCGGGACACCGAACTCGGCGGGCAGCACATCCGCAAGGGTGACCGGGTCGGGATGTTCTACAGCTCCGCGAACTTCGACCCGGACCACTTCGAGCAGCCGGACAAGTTCGACATCCTCCGCGAGGACAACCCGCACGTCGGTTTCGGCGGCACGGGTTCGCACTACTGCATCGGCGCCAACCTCGCGCGGCTGGAGATCGACCTGATCTTCAACGCCATCGCCGACGTCATGCCGGACATCGCCGAGCTCGCCCCGCCCGACCGCCTCCGGTCGAGCTGGCTCAACGGGATCAAGCACTACCAGGTCCGCTACGCCTGACCGGCCGCGACCGCGCTCGTGGGGCACCATGGGGCCATGGGTCCCCACGTACAGGTCGACGTCGAAATGTCCTTCCGGGTCACGAAACCCGGCCTCGCCGCGTTCGTGATCGCGCTCGCCGGTGGGGCCGGGCAAGAGGAGTTCGCCTATCCCGCGCCGCCGCGCCAGGTGGCGTTCGAACACGGGACCCGGGCTCAGGTCGTCGATCTGCCGCCCGGTGATCACGTCGTGCGGTACCGGGCCGAACGCACGCTCGACCCGGCCGAGGCCGAGCCCGTCGGCCTGGACGACGTCATCCGCTACACCAGGCCCAGCCGGTACTGCCCCTCGGACCGGATGGGCGGGCTCGCGCTGTCCCGCTTCGGCGGCCTGCCCGACGCGCGCGCCCAGGTGGAGGCGATCGTCCGGCACGTGGGCGAGCACCTGTCCTATGTGGTCGGTTCCGGTTCGCCGACCGACGACGCCGTCGACACCTACCTCGCCGGGGAAGGGGTCTGCCGCGATTACGCGCACGTCTGCATCTCGCTGTGCCGCGTGCTCGACATCCCCGCCCGGTTCGCCGCCGTCTACGCGCCCGGACTGTCCCCAATGGACTTCCACGCCGTGTTCGAGGCCGCGATCGACGGCCGATGGTACGTGTTCGACGCCACCGGCCTCGCGCCGAGGCAGAGCCTCTGCCGGATCGCCACCGGACGGGACGCCGCCGACACCGCGTTCCTCTCCACCCTCGGCTGTGAGCTGGACTTTCTCGGCAACACCGTGCTGGCGACCGCGGGCCCGTCGCTGCCGGAGGACGACGGCTCGCGGCTGATCGGGCTCGCTTGATCGCGTGTTGCCCACGAGCCGTGACCTGCCTGAGGTAGACATTGGCGTGTGAGGGAGAAGAAGGCATCGACGAAATGGAAGCGGCTGCGCGCCCGCTACCGCTGGCTGGACCACGTGGCGCGGGCGGTGAACCGCTACATCGAGTACGGCGGTTACCACTACGTCGCGTCGATCACCTATTTCAGCCTGTTCTCGCTGGTGCCCATCCTCATGGTCGCGGTTTCGGTGGCGGGTTTCGTGCTGGCGAGCCAGCCACAGCTGATCGAGTCGATGCTGAACGCGATCACCGGCACCTTGCCCGGCGGCCTCGGTGACAAGGCGGGGGAGCTGCTCACCGGATTCGTCGAGCAGCGCACCAGCGTCGGGATCATCGGTCTGATCATCGGCTTGTACTCCGGCTGGAACTGGATGAACTCGCTGCGGGACGCGCTCACCGCGCTGTGGGGCCAGAACCGGTCGGATCTCCCGCTGCTGCGCACGATCGCCGCGGACCTGCTCGCGCTGCTCGGCCTCGCGAGCGCGCTGCTGCTCTCGTTCGCCATCACCATCTCGGGGTCCGCGCTCGGCCGGTATCTGCTGGGGCTGGCCGGGGTCGACGACACCGCCTGGGGCCACAACGTGCTGTCGGCGATCTCGATCCCGTTGGCGCTGCTGGCGAACTGGCTCGTGTTCCTCTGGGTGCTCACCCGGTTGCCGCGGAAACCGGTCGGGGTCCGCAGCGCGATGCGCGGCGCGGTCGCGCTGGCGCTGGGCTTCGAACTGCTGAAGCAGGCCGGTGGGATCTACCTGCGCCTGATCGGGAACTCGCCGACCGGGGTCGCGTTCGGTTCCATCATCGGTCTGATCTTCTTCATCTCGCTGGTGGCGCGGATGCTGGTGTTCGTGACGGCCTGGACGGCGACCGCGCGCGACGCCCCGCCGGACCCGGTGAAGCCTCCGCCTCCCGTGGTGGTCCGGCCGGTGGTCGCGGCACCCGACCGGCACGGGCTCAAGCCGGCGCTGGTCGGCGCGGTGACCGGGGTGGTCGCGACCTTGGCCGCGCAACGCCTCCGGCCCCGGCGTCGCTCTTAGCTCGGCTTCGCCGACCCCACCACCCACATCGAGAAGAACTGCGAACCGCCGCCGTACGCGTGCCCGAGCGCGATCCGCGCGCCGTCGACCTGGTAGTCCCCGGCCCGGCCCATCACCTGCTTGGCCGCTTCGGAGAACCGGAGCATCCCGGACGCGCCGATCGGGTTCGACGAGAGCACCCCGCCCGACGGGTTGATCGGCAGCCGTCCGCCGAGCGCGGTCTCGCCCGCCTCGGTGAGCTTCCAGCCCTGACCCTCGTCGGTGAACCCCAGGTTCTCCAGCCACATCGGCTCGAACCACGAGAACGGCACGTAGATCTCGGCGGCGTCCACTTCGGACAGTGGGTCGGTGATCCCGGCGTCGCGCCACAGCGCGGCCGCGGCGTCCCGGCCCGCCTGGGGGTTGACCTGGTCGCGTCCGGCGAACGTGGTCGGCTCGGTGCGCATCGCGGTCGCGTGGATCCACGCGGCGCCACCGGGTACGGCGTCGCCCGACGCCTCGTCCCCGATCACCATCGCGCACGCGCCGTCGGAAGACGGGCACGTCTCGTCGTAGCGGATCGGATCCCACAGCATCTGCGACGCCTGCACCGACTCCACCGTGATGTCGGCCTGCCGCAGATGCGCGTACGGATTCAGCGCGCCGTTGCGGCGGTCCTTGGCCGCGACGATCGCGCCGACATGGTCGGGCGCGCCGGACCGCCGGATGTAGGACCGCACGTGCGGCGCGAAGTACCCGCCCGCCCCGGCGCCCACCGGCATCTGGAACGGCGGCAGGATCGACAGACCCCACATGGCGTTCGATTCGGACTGCTTCTCGAAGGCCACGGTCAGCACCCGTTTGTGCACGCCCGCCTGCACCAGCGACGCCGCCACGAGCGCGGTCGACCCGCCGACCGAACCCGCGGTGTGCACGCGCAGCAACGGTTTCCCGGTCGCGCCGAGCGAGTCGGCGAGGAACAGTTCGGGCATCATCACGCCCTCGAACAGATCCGGCGCCTTGCCGAGGACGACCGCGTCGATGTCGTCCCAGCCGGTCCCCGCGTCGAGCATCGCCCGGTCGATGGCCTCCCGGAGCAGGCCGGGCATGGACACGTCGGTGCGTTTGGCCTTGTGATGCGTCTGGCCGGTTCCCAGTACGGCCGCGAGGTGCTTCACGAGAGGACCTCCAAGGTCGCGACCAGGTTCTGCTGGAGGACGGGGCCGCTGGTCGCGTGGGCGAGGGTCTTGCGCGCGGTGCCGTCGAGGACGCGGTTCGCCGCCTCGCCGATCCGCGCCAGTCCCGCCGAGAACATCGGATTACCGGTCAGGACGCCGCCGGAGGGGTTGATCCGCACCTGGTCGCCGAGGCCGAGTGCCTCACGCAGGATCAATTCCTGATGCGTGAAGGGCGCGTGCAGTTCGGCCACTTCGACGCCGTCGAGGTCGAGCGCCCGCCCGGCGGCCGCCGTCGATGGCGACTTGGTGAGGTCCCGGACGCCGAGCGCGGGGGAGTCGACGCGGTGCTCGATCCCGGTGATGACCGCGGGGCTGTCGACGAGGTCCGCCGCCCGTTCGGCCGAGGCGAGCACGAGGACGGCGGCGCCGTCGGTGATAGGGGCGATGTCGTGGGCTCGCAACGGATCCGCGAAGTACGGGGCGTCGAGCAGCTCCGCGACTTCGACCGTTCCGGAGAGCTGCGCGGCGGGATTGCCGGCGGCGTCGGCGCGGCTGCGCGCGGCGACTTCGGCGAGGTCCTTTTCCGACCACAGTCCGGATTCGAGGCCCAGCCGCGCCTGGATCCCGGCGACGCTTACCGAATCCGGCCACAACGGCGCGACGACGTAGGGATCCATCTGCAGGGCGAGCACCCGCCGCAACTGCCCGGCGGACGACTTGCCGAAGCCGTAGACCAGCGCGGTGTCGACCTCGCCCATCCGGATCTTCAGCCATGCCTCGTACAACGCCCACGCGGCGTCCATCTCGACATGCGACTCGTGGATCGGCGGGAAGGCGCCGATGGCGTCGACCGCGGCGATGAACGAGAACGCGCGGCCGGCGAGGTAGTCCGAGGAACCCGAGCACCAGAACCCGATGTCCTCTTTGGACAGACCGGTGCGCTCGAAGACCTCGGCGAAGATCGGCACCAGCATTTCCACGCCGTTGGTGGTGCCCGGGGTGCTGCGGACTTTGGGGGCCTGCGCGAAGCCCACGACTGCTACATCTGGCACGGTGGTCCTCACAGATGGTGGGCGAAGGATTCGTACGGCGCGTCGGGTTCGCCGGTCGGTTCGAAATGGCCGATGTTCTCCAGCGACGTCCACCATTCGTCCCGCGGTTTCCAGGAGGCGCGCACCCGCATGCCCATCCGGACGTCGGCGGCGTCGCAGCCGAGGACGAGGTGCAGGAACGCGATGTCCGCGCCGTCGAGCAGGATGTACGCGGCCACGTACGGCGGTTTGATCTTCTGGCCGAGGAACGGCACGTTCACGATGCAGAACGTGGTGACGATGCCGGTGTCGGGCAGTTCGACCTCGTCGGTGGTCGGCACACCGTCGGTCGGGCACGCGCCGCGCGGCGGGATGTAGACCTTCTCGCACGACGGGCAGCGCTGGCCGATCAGCTTCCCCTCCGCGAGCCCGCGCAGGTACCGGCTTTCCTCGGGTGACGCGGAATGCTCGTAGCGCAGGTGGATCGGCGTGATCACCACGCTGACCGGCGCGCCCTCCTCGCGTTTCGCGACCGGGGGAGGCGCCTCGGTGGGTTCGGTGTCGGGCCCGTCGGCGGGGACGAAGTAGGCGATGTCCCGGATGTGGCCGACGGTTTCGTCCGCCCAGCGGATCCGCACGCGTTGTCCGGTGTGGACATTCGACGGCGTGCCCGCGTCGACGGCGTGCAGGATCGAGGTGTCGGCGCCGTCGAGCCGGATCAGCGCCCACGCGAACGGCCGCGACAACGGCTGGCCGTCGACGGGTTCGGCGATCCAGGACCAGGAGACGATCTCGCCCTCGGAGGCCACCGGGACGAACTCGGACAGGGCTTCGGCGGTCACGGGGTCGTACTCCAAGGGGGGCACGTGGACGCGGCCGTCGCTGCCCCGGACGCCTTCGACGCGGCGCTCGCGCAGGGCGTCGACGAACCGGCCGAGTACCGGGCCGACCGAACGCGTGTAGTCGAAGCCCACGTTGAGCGGGGCCGACAGCGGGAGTTCAGGTGCGCTCACATCCTGAGTGAAACATGTTCTCGATTTTCCGGCAAGATCGGCCATGTGGGCTTGGCTGGCGGTTGCCCTTGAGTGGAACGCGTTCTAGATTCGCGGTATGTCGACTGCTACCGGGACCCTTGGGGTCTGGAATATCGCCGCGCAGGAGCCCGAGCGGGTCGCGCTCGTCGATCCGGACGGCCGCTCGATCGGCTACGGGGACCTCGCCGCGAAAGCGAACGCGTACGCCCGGGGCCTGCAGGCGCTCGGGCTGGAGGCCGGGGACGTGGTCGTCGTCCTGCAGCCCAACGGCGACGAACTCGTGGCGGCCTACTTCGCCGCCATCCAATCCGGTCTGTACATCGTGGTGGTCAACTGGCATCTCGTCGCGCCGGAGGTCGCCTACATCCTGTCCGACAGCGGCGCCAAGGCCTTCCTCGCGCACGAACGGTTCGCCGACGTCGCGATCGCCGCCGCCGACGAGGCCGGGATCCCGGAACGCGGCCGGTTCGCCGTCGGCGACGTCGAGGGCTTCCGCCGGATCGAGGAACTCGGCTCCGGTGAGGGCGACGGTCGTCCGGAGCGGCGCACGGCGGGCTCGCCGATGCTCTACACGTCGGGGACGACGGGGCGGCCCAAGGGCGTCCGGCGGCCGCTGACCGGTGCCGACCCCGACTCCGTACCGGCCGCGTCGACGTGGTTCTTCGGGATCTTCGGGCTGGCGCCGCACGACGCCCATGTGCATCTGTGCGGATCGCCGCTCTACCACACGGCCGTGCTCAACTTCGTCGCGATCTCCCTGCAGCTGGGCCATACCGCGGTGCTGATGGACCGCTGGGACGCGGAGGACATGCTGCGGCTGATCGACCGGCACCGCGTCACGCACAGCCACATGGTCCCGACGCAGTTCCGCCGCCTGCTCGCCCTGCCGGACGACGTCCGCGCGGCCTACGACCTGAGTTCGCTGCGCGTGATGATCCACGGCGCGGCGCCGTGCCCGCTGGAGGTCAAACGCCGGATGCTCGACTGGTGGGGTCCGGTCGTCACCGAGTACTACGCGGCCACCGAAGGCGGTGGGACGGCGATCTCGGGTGAGGAATGGCTGAAGAAACCGGGTTCGGTCGGGCTGCCGTGGCCGGGTTCGACGATCAAGATCCTCGACGACGAGGGCACGGAACTGCCCGCCGGCGAGACCGGCACGGTGTACATGAAGATGGGCGACTCGAAGTTCGAGTACCACAAGGACCGGGCCAAGACGGACAAGGCGCGGGTCGGGGACCTGTTCACCCTCGGCGACGTCGGGCACCTCGACGAGGACGGCTACCTCTTCCTGCACGACCGCAAGGCGGATCTGATCATCTCGGGCGGGGTCAACATCTACCCGGCGGAGATCGAGGGCGAACTGGTGATGCATCCGAAGATCGCCGACGTCGCGGTGTTCGGTGTCCCGCACGAGGACTGGGGCGAGGCGATCAAGGCCGTCGTCGAGCCCGCGGACGGGGTCGAGCCCTCCGAGGAGCTGACCGCGGAGATCCTCGAGTACGCGGCGTCGCGGCTGGCGAAGTTCAAGCTTCCGCGTTCCGTCGACTACTTGCCCGAACTCCCGCGCGACCCGAACGGGAAGCTCTACAAGCGCAAGCTCCGCGACCCGTACTGGGAAGGTCACCGCGCCCCCTGACGCATTTCGTCCTCTGGATGCGGTAGTTCGCCGGCGAACTACCGCATCCAGAGGACGAAACGCAGGGGGTCAGCGGCCCCGGAAGACGGGCTTGCGCTTCTCGGCGAAGGCGCGGGGGCCTTCCTTCGCGTCTTCGCTCGCGAAGACCTCGATGCCGTACTGGGCGTCGAGTTTGAAGGCTTCCTCCTCGTGCATGCCCTCGGTGTCGCGCATCGTCTTGAGGATCGCGCGGATCGCCAGGGGGCCGTTCGCGGAGATGAGGCTGGCGAGTTCGAGCGCCTTGTCCAATGCCTTGCCGTCCGGAACGACGTGGCCGATCAGGCCGATCTCCAGCGCCTCGGCCGCGGTGATGTGGCGTCCGGTCAGCAGCAGGTCGGCGGCGACGGTGTACGGGATCTGCCGGGGGAGCCGCACGGCCGAACCGCCCATCGGGAACAGGCTCCACCGCGCCTCGGACACGCCGAACTTCGCGCTCTCGCCCGCGACACGGATGTCGGTGCCTTGAAGGATCTCCGTCCCGCCCGCGATCGCCGGGCCCTCGACGGCCGCGATCAACGGCTTCGTCAGCCGCCGCCCCTTCAGCAGCCCCTCGATCTTGCTGGGGTCGAAAGTGCCCTTCTCGAACGAATCGGACGGCGAGTTCTTCGACATCGACTTCAGGTCCGCGCCCGCGCAGAACGCGCCACCCGCTCCGGTGAGCACGCAGCACCGGACGTCGTCGTCCTCGTCGACCCGGTTCCACGCCTCGACCATGATCCCGAGCATCTCGCCGCTGAGCGCGTTGCGGGCCTCGGGCCGGTTCATCGTGACCACGAGAGTGTGTTCGATCTTTTCCACCAGCGCGTGCGGTTCGCCCACTTGAACCTCCCGTAGAGCGGCCATTGCCCAGAACGATAACATGTTCTACTTTGAGGACGTGGCACTCAACATCGCGGATCTACTCGAGCACGCCGTCGACGCCGTGCCGGAGCGCATCGCGGTCGTCTGCGGCGATCGGCGGGTCACCTTCGCCGAATTGGAAGAGCGCGCCAACCGGCTGGCGCACCACCTCGCCGCACACGGCGTGGGACCCGGATCCCACATCGGTGTCTATTCCCGGAACTCGATCGAGGCCCTGGAATCGATGATCGCCGCGTACAAGTTGCGCGCGATCGCGGTCAACGTCAACTACCGCTACGTCCACGGCGAACTGCGGTACCTGTTCGACAACGCCGACCTCGTGGCGCTGGTCCACGAACGCGGGTATTCGGACAAGGTGGCCGCCGTCCTGCCGGAAACCCCGAAACTGAAACACGTTGTCGTCGTCGACGACGGAAGCGACGGCGACTACTCGTCCTACGGCGGCGTGGACTACGAAGCCGCGCTCGCCGAAGGCTCGCCCGAGCGGGACTTCGCCGAGCGCAGCGCCGACGACATCTACATCCTCTACACCGGCGGCACCACCGGCTATCCCAAGGGCGTCCTGTGGCGCCACGAGGACATCTGGCGGGCGCTCGGCGGCGGCATCAACTTCGTCACCGGCGAGTACGTCCCGGACGAGTGGACGCTCGCCGAACAGGGCAAGTCGGGCAGCCTGGTCCGGCTCCCGGCCGCGCCGCTGATCCACGGCGCCGCGCAGTGGGCCGCGTTCGGCGCGCTGTTCACCGGCAGCCCGGTCGTGTTCGTCCCGCGGTTCGACGCGCACGAAGTCTGGAAAGCCGTGCAGGACAACAAGGTCCAGGTCCTCACCATCGTCGGCGACGCGATGGCACGGCCGCTGATCGACGCCTATCGCGAGGGTGACTACGACGCGTCGTCGATCGTGGCGGTGTCGAGTCACGCGGCCCTGTTCTCCCAGTCGGTGAAGCAGGAATTCCTGTCGCTGCTCCCGCATGTGGTGATCACCGACGCGATCGGCTCGTCCGAAAGCGGGTTCACCGGTATCGGCATGGTCAGCAAGGACAGCGATCATTCCGCCGGTCCGCGGGTCAACTTCGGCAAGGACGCGATCCTCGTGGACGACGACGGCGCGCTCGTCGAGCCGAAACCGGGCGCGATCGGCCTGATCGCCCGGCGCGGGCACGTCCCGCTGGGGTACTACAAGGATCCCGCGAAGACCGAGAAGATCTTCGTCGAGATCGACGGCAAACGGTACGTCGTCCCGGGTGACTACGCGCGCTATGAGGAAGACCTCACGGTGACCCTGCTCGGCCGGGGGTCGCAATGCGTGAACACCGGCGGCGAGAAGGTGTACCCGGAAGAGGTCGAGGGCGCGCTCAAATCGCATCCGGACGTCTTCGACGCGCTCGTCATCGGCATCCCCGACGACCGGCTCGGCCAGCGGGTGGCCGCGGTGATCCAGCCGCGCTCCGGCAAGGAACTCGACGTCGCCGCGCTCGAAGCCCACGTGCGGACCGAGATCGCCGGGTACAAGGTGCCGCGCAGTCTCTGGCTCGCGGAGGAGATCGGGCGTTCGCCCAGCGGGAAGCCGGACTACCCCTGGGCCCAGCGCTACGCCGCCGAGCACGAACCCATCACCATCCAACCGGCGTAAGGAGTTACATGCGGACGTCTCTGTGCGACCGGCTCGGGATCGACCTGCCGATCGTCGGGTTCACTCCGTCCGAGCACGTGGCCGCGGCGATCAGCCGGGCGGGCGGGCTCGGCGTGCTGGGCTGCGTGCGGTTCAACGACGCGGCCGAACTCGACGCCGTCCTGTCCTGGATGGACGAGAACACCGGCGGGAAGCCGTACGGCGTCGACATCGTGATGCCGGCGAAGATCCCGGCCGAAGGGACGTCGATCGATCTCGCGAAGCACATCCCGCAGGAGCACCGCGACTTCGTGGAGCGGACGCTGCGCGACCTCGCGGTGCCGCCGCTGCCGGACGACACCGACGAACGCGCCGGTGTGCTGGGCTGGCTGCATTCGGTCGCCCGGTCCCATGTCGAGGTCGCGCTGAAACACCCGATCCGGTTGATCGCCAACGCGTTGGGGTCACCGCCGGTGGACGTCATCGAGCAATGTCACGCGAAGGGCGTGCCGGTCGCGGCGTTGGCCGGCAAGGCCGAGCACGCCGTCCGGCACGTCGACAACGGCGTCGACATCGTTGTGGCACAAGGCTATGAGGCGGGCGGACACACCGGCGAGATCGCGTCGATGGTCCTGCTGCCCGAGGTGGTGGACGCCGTCGGCGACCGGGTCCCGGTGCTCGCCGCGGGCGGGATCGGCTCGGGCAGGCAGGTCGCGGCCGCGCTCGCGCTGGGCGCGTCCGGGGTCTGGATGGGCTCCTTCTGGCTCGCCACCGAGGAATACCTCCAGACCATGGGGGAGTCCGAAGCGATGCAGCGGGCACTGGTCGCGGCGGGGTCGTCCGACACCGTCCGCACGCGGATCTACACCGGCAAACCGGCGCGGCTGCTCAAGACGCGGTGGACCGAGGCGTGGGCCGCGCCCGACGCGCCCGAGCCGTTGCCGATGCCGTTGCAGAACCTCTTGGTCTCCCACGCGCACAACCGGATCCACCACGCGGCGGATCCGAGCGTGGTCTCGATGCCGGTGGGGCAGATCGTCGGGCGGATGGACCGGGTGCGCCCGGTCGCCGACGTGATCGCGGAACTCGTTTCGGGGTACGAAGAGACACTGTCGCGTTTGGACAAGACCCGCTGACGCGTGTCAGGTGAGCTGAAGGGGACTTTGCCCGCGTGCGATGCGGGGAAAGTCCCCTTCGCTTCGACTCCGCCGGTTGACGGTTCCCTGAAAGAAGAAAGCCCCCTCCACCACGCCGTTGTGGTGAAGGGGGCTTTCATGGCATGCCGTGCGGTGGAACTACAACCCGGCGGCCGCGTTCTTGATCGCGGTCGCGAAGGTGCTCACCTCGGTGTAGACGCCGGGAGCGTGCGCCCGCGCGCAGCCTTCGCCCCAGCTGACGATGCCGACCTGGATCCAGGCCCCGGCGCTGTCGCGGCGGAACATCGGGCCGCCCGAGTCACCCTGGCAGGTGTCGACGCCGCCCGAGTTGATGTTGCCCGCGCAGATCTCGGCGCTGTCGATCAGGTCGGCGTAGCTGCCGCCCTGCGCCTTGCAGGTCGAGTCGGAGACGAACGGGACGGTGGCCTTGAGCAGGTACCGCTGCTGCGCGCCACCCTCGGTCGCGGCACCCCAGCCGGCGACGGTGAAGGTGCCGCTGTTGTAGGCGGTCGAAGTGGCGATCGGCAGCGTCGGGATACCGCTGACCGGGCTGGCGAGCTTGATCAGCGCCCAGTCACCACCGGTGGAGGTGGGGTAGGTCGGCGACCGGTACACGTAGGTCGACTTGACCTTCTTGGCCGCCGTGCTCTGCAGGTCCACCACGCCGAGGGTGGCGGTGATACCCGTGTTGGCCCCGGTCCGCGACACACAGTGCGCGGCCGTCAGCACGATCTGCGGGGTGTAGAGCGCACCGCCGCAACCCATGGAAAGCCTGACCATCCAAGGGAATTCGCCCTGAGCGGCCCGGGTGCCACCGACCACGTCGGTGGACGGCGGCTGCGCGGCGGCGGCTTGCGGAGCCGTGGCGAGGCCCGCCAGGGTTCCGGCCGCCGCGACGGCGATCAGGGTCTTTTTGAGCAGGCTGAACCGACGCTTGATGTTCAAGGGTTCATTCCTTCCGGCTGTCCACAGTGGAGGCAGGGAGACTGACTGCGGCCAACTGACTACAGCAGGTGGGCACACACGGGGACAACCAACTTTCTTCGGATCTTTCGGCCGATGGTGGTGATTAACGGACGTCCGGTCCTGGTCGCCGACGAATGGCGTAGGCCGGAGCGCCCAACGCCTCTACTCCCAGGCCGTGATCGCCGGAACCGCCGGAAGGCTGAACGACCGCCGAGGGGTGCCCTTTCGGCCACGAGTGTGAGCGTGGCATGAACACTTCGTTCGGGTCAGTACAGGCATGGGGAATCGGGCCTAGGATCTGGATCGTGAAAGCGCGTTCGCCTAGACTGCATCCCCCCGCCGACGGCCCGGTTCGGGACGGAATTCCCGAGCACGGCCGCATTCCCCGCTATTACGCGGTCAAAGTCGATCTGCTCGACGTGATCTCCGAATTAGGCCAAGGGGCGGTACTTCCCACCGAAAGGGAACTGTCCGAAAGGTTCGAGGTTTCCCGTGCGACGGTCCGTCAGGCCGTCGGCGAACTCGTGCTGGAAGGGCGGCTGAGCAGGCGGCAGGGGAGCGGCACGTACGTCGCGGGCCCCAAGCTCGTCCAGCCGCTCGCCTTGGTGAGTTACACGGAAGGACTCAGGAGGCAGGGCATTCAGCCGGGCCGGAATTTGATCTCTTTGGAACGCCGTGAGGCGGGTCCGTCGCTGGCTTCGGAACTGGAAATCGATCCCGAAGACGACGTCATCCACATCGAACGGGTACTGCTCGCCGACGACGAGCGGGTCGGGCTGGAATCGACCTATCTCACCGCCGCGCGATTCCCGACGCTGATGGATGTGTTCGATCCCACACAGTCGCTCTACGCCTGTTTGCGGGAAAGGCTGGGGGTGGTCTTCGACGGCGCCGAGGAGCGGGTCGAGACCGTGCTCGCCACCCCGCGGGAGGCGCTGCTGATCGGGACGAACCCGGCACTGCCGATGCTGTTGATGCACCGGACCTCGTGGGGGACCGACGGGGTCCCGTTCGAACGTGTCCGTTCGCTGTTCCGCGGCGACCGGCTCTCCTTCGAGACCCGACTGGGCCGCGTGGAGTAGCCACCCACGCATTCAGTCCTCTGAACGCGATATTTGCGGATTCAACGACCGCATTCAGAGGACGAAACGCGGAGTAAAGTAACGCGAAGATAACAGGTCTGGTCCACATTTCGGAGGCACTTCACCTGGGGTTAGGGCGGGGGTCACGGAGCGTTGGTGCGCGCAGGCGAGCGTCTGCGGTGTGCGAATCCTCATCATCGGCGGCGGAGTGCTCGGCACCCAGCACGCCTGGCAGGCCGTCGAACGCGGCCACGACGTCGTCCAGATCGAACGGGAACCCGAGGCCAGGGGCGCGTCCGTGCGCAACTTCGGCCTGGTCTGGGTCGGCGGCCGCGCCAGTGGTCCCGAACTGGAGACGGCCGCCAGGGCGCGAGTGCTGTGGGAGCGCATCGGCGAACGCGTCGAAGGGATCGGCTTCCGGCCGAACGGCTCGCTCACCGTCGTCCGCACCGAGGCCGAACTCGCCGTCGCGCGGGCGGCCGCCGACACAGTCGAAGACCGCGGCTTCAAGTTGCTCGACGCCGCCGAGACCCGCGAACTGAACCCGGCCCTGCGCGGCGAATTCCTCGGCGCGCTCTGGTGCGACCGCGACGCCGCCGTCGAACCGCGCGTCGCCCAGCCCGCCCTCCGCGCCGAACTCGCGAAGAGCGGCCGCTACACCTGGGTGCCCGGCCGCGAGATCCGCGACCTGACCGACCGCGGCGTCGTCGACGACACGGGCGAGACCCACGAGGGCGACGTCGTGGTGCTGTGCACCGGAGCCTGGACCGGCGGCCTGGTCAAGGAGCTCGCCGGGACGACGCCGGTCCGCCGCGTGCGGCTGCAGATGGCCCAGACCGAGCCGCTCGGGGAAACCCTCACCACCACGGTCGCCGACGCGGACAGCTTCCGGTACTACCCGGCGTACCGCGGCGAGGCGCTCGACGGCCTCAACGCGGGCCAGCCGCAGGGCGAGGTCGCCGCGGCCGCCAAGATGCAGCTGCTCATGGTCCAGCGCCTCGACGGCTCGCTGACCATCGGCGACACCCACGAGTACGACGAGCCGTTCTCCTTCGACACCACCGAAGCGCCGTACGACCACCTCGCCGAGGTCGCCGGGGCGCTGCTCGGCCGGCCGCTGCCGCGGATCACCCGCCGCTGGGCGGGGGTCTACGCCCAGACCACCGACACCTCCCGGATCGTGCACCGCGCCCGCGTCGCGGACAACGCCTGGCTCGTCACCGGGCCGGGCGGCCGCGGCATGACCTGTTCCCCCGCCATCGCCGAAGACACCGCCGAGGAGCTGTCCTGGTGAACACCGAACTCGTCGTCCTGGACATGGCAGGCACCACCGTCGCCGACGACGGCCTGGTGATCCGCGCCTTCACCGCCGCGATCGCCGCCGCCGGAGTGTCCGAAAAGGACAGCCGCTTCCCCGGCATGCTCGACTACGTCGTCGAAACGATGGGGCAGTCCAAGATCGTCGTCTTCCGCGCCCTGCTCGACGGCGACGAGGAGCTCGCCCAGCGCGCGAACACCGCCTTCCAGGACGCCTACGGGAAACTCGTTGCCGACGGCCACTGCGAGCCGATCCCCGGCGCCGAGCAGACGATCCAGGAACTGCGCGCCCACGGCGTGAAGGTCGCGCTCACCACCGGCTTCGCGCCGGACACGCAGAACGCGATCCTCGACGCGCTGGGCTGGCACGGCCTCGCCGACGCCGTGCTGGCGCCGGGCGACGGGGTACGCGGCCGCCCGTTCCCCGACCTCGTCCTCGCCGCCGCGCTGCGGCTCGAAGTCACCGATGTCCGCCGCGTCGCCGTCGCCGGTGACACCCCTTCGGACGTCCAGACCGGGCTGCGGTCCGGTGCCTCGCTCGTCGCCGGCGTGCTCACCGGATCGGCGAAGAAGCCGGAACTCGAAGCCGCCGGCGCCACCCACGTCCTCGAATCCGTCCGCGACCTCCCTGCCCTGCTGTCCTAAAAGGAGCTTTGACGACATGAAGAAACTCGCGGCCACCGCCCTCGCCGGTCTGCTCGCCCTCACCCTGGGCGCCTGCGGCGGGACCGCCGGTGGCGCGTCCGGCGACCAGACCGTCACGCTGTACACAGTGGACGGTCTGGAGGACTGGTACGCCCAGCGCATCGAGGAGTTCAAGGCCAAGACCGGGATCACCGTCCAGGCGGTCACCGCCGGATCCGGCGAGGTCGCCTCGCGGGTGGAGAAGGAGAAGGCCAACACCCAGGCCGACATCCTGGTCACGCTGCCGCCGTTCATCCAGCGGGCCGCGTCGCAGGGCTTGCTCGCCGCCACGGCACCCGCCGGGATCGACCAGGTTCCCGCCGGGCAGAAGGACGGCCAGGGCCGCTACTTCGCCCTCATGAACAACTACCTCAGCTTCATCCGCAACCCGCAGGCCTCGCCCAAGACCTGGGACGACCTCCTGTCCCCGTCGCTCAAGGGCAAGCTCCAGTACTCGACCCCCGGCGAAGCGGGCGATGGCACCGCGGTCCTGCTGCAGCTGCAGCACGTCCTCGGAGATCAGGGCGCGCTCGACTACCTCGCCAAGCTCGAAGCCAACAACGTCGGCCCGTCGTCCTCCACCGGCAAGCTCCAGCCGAAGGTGGCCAAGGCCGAGATCCTGGTGGCCAACGGCGACGTCCAGATGAACCTCGCCGAGATCGAGAAGAGCGGCGGTTTCGAGGTCTTCTTCCCGGCCGACGCGCAGGGCAAGCGTTCCACCTTCGCCCTCCCGTACTACGCCGGTCTGGTGAACAACGCGCCGCACGCCGAGAACGCCAAGAAGTTCCTGGACTTCCTGCTCTCGCCCGAGGTGCAGGGCAAGGCCGTCGACGCCTTCGGTGCCCCGTCGCGGACCGACGTCACGCCGTCCGGCCCGCGCGCGGACAAAGTGAAGGCGGCCCTCGCCGGAGTCGAGATCTGGCAGCCGGATTGGGACGCCGTCCTCGCGAAGCTCGACGCCGACCTCGCCGCGTACAAGAAGGCCGTGGGCCGATGACCCCGGCGGTCGAATTCCGCGGCGTGTCGGTCCGCTTCGGCCGGACGACCGCCCTCTCGCCACTGGACCTCACCGTGGCGAGAGGGGAGACGCTGGCGATGCTCGGGCCGTCCGGTTCCGGCAAGTCGACGGCCCTGAAGGCACTCGCGGGCTTCGTCGTGCCGAGCACCGGCCGGGTCCTGCTCGACGGCGAGGACGTCACCGCGCTGCCGCCACACCGGCGCGGCCTCGGCGTGGTCGTGCAGAGTTACGCGCTGTTCCCGCATATGCGGGTCGAGGCCAACGTCGCTTTCGGCCTCAAGGCACGGAAAACGCCCCGTGCCGAGACGGCGGGCCGGGTCGCCGAGGCATTGGAACTGGTCGGGATGGGCAAGTACGCCCGCCGTTACCCCCGTGAGCTTTCGGGCGGGCAGCAGCAGCGCGTCGCGCTCGCGCGGGCGTTGGCGATCCGGCCGCGGGTGCTGCTGCTCGACGAACCACTGTCCGCTTTGGACGCCGCCCTGCGCGAGGACATGGTCGCGGAACTGCTGCGGCTGCGGGCCGAACTGCCCGACACCACGCTGATCTACGTCACCCACGACCAGGGCGAGGCGCTGGCGCTGGCCGACCGGATCGCCGTCATGCGCGACTCGAAGCTCGTCGAACTCGGCCCGAGCCGTGAGCTGTATCAGCGGCCGTCGACGGAGTTCACCGCGAGCTTCCTCGGCGCGTCCAATCTCCTCCCGGTCGAGCTGATCCAGGCGGACGGCACCAGGGTCCGCCTCGGCGACCGCGAACTGGCGGCCGATCCGTCCGGGACCTTCCGGGCGGGCCAGCCGGTCGCGCTCGGCGTCCGGCCGCACCGGGTCGGGATCACCGCGGCGGACACCCCCGGCGCGCTGCCCGCGGTCCTGCGCGGTGTCCAGTGGCGTGGCACGGGTTTCCGGCTGGACCTCGAATTCGCACACGACGGGAACGAGGTCCGCGCCGAGGTGCCGGACATCGACGGCCTTCCGAACGTGGGGCAGCGCGTCGGAGTGTCCATTCCGGACGGTTGCCCGCTGGTGGGCGTCGGATGACCGGCCTCGCGCTCGCCACCACGGCGGCGGCACCGGCGCGGCGACAGGAGAAACGACCCGGTCGCGGTTGGCTCCTGCTGCCGCCGGTGCTCGTCCTGCTCGGCTTCTTCGGCTACCCGCTGGTGCTGGTCGTCCTGCAGTCGCTGGAATCGAAGACGGGCGAGTTCGGGCTTTCGGTGTGGCTGGACGTCCTGGGCTCGGCGGAATTCCGGGACGCGGCCTGGAAGACCGTCGCGCTCGCGCTCGGCGCCACCGCGGGCTGTGTGGTGCTGGGAACGTTCCTCGCGCTGGTGATCGCGTTCGTGCCGTTCCCCGGCGCGCGGACGCTCTCGCGGCTGGTGGACACCGTGCTCGCGTTCCCGTCCTTCCTCATCGCGCTCGCGTTCACCTTCATCTACGGCAGCGCCGGCATCCTGGGCGCGGGCGGGTTCCTGTACTCGCCGTTCGGGATCCTGCTGGCGGAGATCACCTTCTACACGCCGTTCGTGATGCGGCCCGCGCTCGCCGCGTTCGGCCAGGTGTCGTCGGCGCAGATGGAGGTCGCGGCCAGCCTCGGCGCGAAACCCGGCCGCGTGCTGCGCCAGGTGATCCTGCCGGAGGCCTTGCCGTCACTGGCTTCCGGAGCCTGCCTGACCATGCTGCTGGCGATGAACGAGTTCGGCATCGTGCTGTTCCTCGGCGCCAAGGACGTCACGACGCTGCCGATGCTGGTCTACGGCAAGGGGATCGTCACGTTCGACTTCCCGCAGGCCTGTGTCATCGCGGTGGTCAACGTCGTGTTCTCCCTGGCCCTGTACGGAACCTACCGGCGACTGACGAAGGGAGGCGGCCGTGCTGCTGTGGACCAGGCGTAGCCGAGTCCTACTGTGGGTGGTGTTCGCTGTGCTGTTCACCGCGATCGTGCTGGCACCGCTGCTGATGATCGTGCTGGCGTCGGTCGCCGGCAACTGGACGGGACTTCTGCCGGGCGCGCTCACCGGCTCGCATTTTGCGCAGGCGCTGTCGGGGGAGACGTTCGCGAGTCTCGCGGTGAGCATCCAGACGGGTGTCATCGCGTCGCTGGTGTCGGTACTGCTCGGCACGTGGGCCGCGCTCGCGTCGCGGTCGGCGCCGCCGAAGCTGCGCAAGGCCGTCGACACCCTGTTCCACCTGCCGATCGCGGTGCCGTCGGTGGTACTGGGGCTGGCGCTGCTCGTCGCGTTCAGCCGTCCGCCGCTCGCCTTCAACGGCACGCGCTGGATCGTGCTGCTGGGGCACGTGATGATCCTGCTCCCGTTCTCCTACAGCACGGTCTCGGCCGCGATCGCGCGGATGGATCCGCTGCTGGCACAGGCGGCGGCGAGCCTCGGCGCGTCCCCGGCCCGGGTGTTGCTGCGGGTGCGGCTGCCGGTGCTGCTGCCGTCGATCTCGGCGTCGGCGAGCCTCGCGCTGGCGATGTCGATGGGCGAACTGGGCGCGACGATGATGCTGTACCCGCCGGACTGGCGGACGCTGCCCGCGAGCATCTTCGCGCTCACCGACCGGGGGCAGGTGTTCCTCGCGTCGGCGAGCACCGTGCTGCTGCTGGCCGTCACGCTGGCCGGGGTGGTGGTCCTCGGGCTGGCGCGCGGCCGCGCGGCACAGCGGTGATGCAACCATTCGTCCGCTTCGTTCCGTCTCGACACCATGATGAACGCAGCGAAGACGCTGGGTGCGGTGATCGTGCTCGCCGCGACGACGGCGGCCTGCGGCGCGGGCGGCCCCGGAGCTCCGGCGAACACGAGCACCCCTCCGGTCGTCACCACACCTTCGGATCTGCCCACCTCGCTCCCGGCGAGCCCGCCGGTCGCGAAACCGCCGATGTCCCGGCCGACCGTCGGCCCGCCGCCCTCGGACAAGATGCTGCCGCCGTCCCAGGTCGAGACCCAACTGCCCGTACAGGTCAGCGCCGAGAACGACGGCCTGGCCGTGCACATCGAACTGAGCGGCTGCGACGAGGCGAGGGCGAACCTCGCCGAGGAGAACGCGCAAAGGGTCGTGGTCACCGTGACCATCGACCACGCGAAGCCGGGGCAGATGTGCCCGCAGGTGATCCGCTACGCCGTCCTGCCGGTGAAACTCGCCCAGCCGCTCGGCACCCGGAAGGTCGTCGTTTGACCGGGTTCGGGATGCAACCCGATGGCGGCTTCGTTCCGTCCCAGTCACATGAGGTACTTAACGAATGCCATCGGCCTTGGCCTGATCGTCGTTGCGGTATCCGCCTGCGGGGCGCAGAACCAGGCGGCGGAACCCGCGGCCGGACCCGGGAGCGGCACCCTGAGTACCGTGCCGCCGTCCCCGACCGCGCCGCCTTCGTCGTCGGTTCCCGCGCCGACCAGCAAGCCGGGAAGCCAGCCGGGTGTGCCCGGCGCGCCGCGCCAGGAGGTGCCCGAAGGCAGCACCAAGCTGCCGGACAAGCAGCTCGACGCGTCGGCACTGCCCGCGGACTATCCGCGTGAGGTGTACACCAGCAATGGCGGGACGATCCTGAACATCCGCGGCCAGGAAGGCGGCTGCGGGCACGCGACGGCGGAGGCCGCGCAGCAGGACGGGACCAGGGTCACCGTCAACCTGACCGAACTGAAGGGCCAGACCGGCCAGATGTGCACGATGGACATCCGGCATCCGGTGATCTCGGTGGCGCTTTCGGCGCCGCTGGGGGAACGGACCGTGGTCCTGAAGCAGATGCGCTGACCCCCAACGCGCGCTATGAAAGGTCCTTTCCTTGCAAATTTTGCAAGGAAAGGACCTTTCATAGCGTCCTGCACCTGACGAACGTACATGAAGGCCCCCTTCACTGCGTCTAGCGCAAGGAAGGGGGCCTTCATGTACTGCGACATGGTGCGAAGGTCGAGTTTCCTCGGCTCAGCCGAGGGAAGGGGGCCTTCACGCGCAGCCGTTGCGACTGTTGGTGCGTTCGGGGCGAACGTGACGATCCATCGAGTCCGTGAAGGCCTCCTTCCCTACCCTGAAGGTAGTGAAGGAGGCCTTCACGGACAGGATCGTGGACTACCGGAAGCTGATCTGCAGCACCGGTTCCGACGTGGCCTCGAAGAAGTCGTTGCCCTTGTCGTCGATGACGATGAACGCGGGGAAGTCCTCGACCTCGATCTTCCAGACCGCTTCCATCCCCAGCTCGGCGTACTCGAGCACGTCGACCTTCTTGATGCAGTCCTGCGCGAGCCGCGCGGCCGGGCCGCCGATCGAGCCGAGGTAGAACCCGCCGTGCTCGTTGCACGCGGCGGTCACCTTCTTGGACCGGTTGCCCTTCGCCAGCATCACCAGCGAACCGCCCGCAGCCTGGAACTGCTCGACGTAGGAGTCCATGCGGCCCGCGGTGGTCGGTCCGAAGGAACCCGACGCGTAGCCCTCGGGCGTCTTCGCCGGGCCCGCGTAGTACACGGGGTGGTCGCGAAGGTACTGAGGCATCTCTTCACCCGCGTCGAGCCGCTCGGCGATCTTCGCGTGCGCGATGTCTCGGGCGACGACGAGCGGACCGGTCAGCGACAGGCGGGTCTTCACCGGCAGCTGCGAGAGCTGGGCGCGGATCTCGGCCATCGGCCGGTTCAGGTCGACGGTCACCACCTCGTCGGACAGGTCGTCCTCGGTGACGTCCGGCAGGAACTGCGCCGGGTCGCGCTCCAGCTGCTCCAGGAACACGCCGTCGGCGGTGATCTTCGCCTTCGCCTGGCGGTCGGCCGAGCACGACACGGCGACGCCGACCGGGCAGGACGCGCCGTGGCGCGGCAGGCGGATCACGCGGACGTCGTGGCAGAAGTACTTGCCGCCGAACTGCGCGCCGATGCCGAACTGGCGCGTCATCTCCAGCACCTGCTGTTCGAGGTCGACGTCGCGGAAACCGTGACCCAGCTCGGAACCCTCGGTGGGCAGGTCGTCGAGATAGCGGGCGGAGGCCAGCTTCGCGACCTTCAGGTTGAACTCCGCCGACGTGCCGCCGACGACGATCGCGAGGTGGTACGGCGGGCAGGCCGCGGTGCCGAGGCTGCGCAGCCTCTCGTCGAGGAACTTCGCGAGGCGCTTCGGGTTCAGGACGGCTTTCGTTTCCTGATAGAGGAACGTCTTGTTCGCGCTGCCGCCGCCCTTGGCCATGAACAGGAATTCATAGCTCGGGTCGCCTTGACCGTCTTTGTGATAGAGCTCGATCTGCGCGGGCAAGTTGGTGCCCGTATTGCGCTCATCCCAGAAATTCACCGGCGCCATCTGCGAATAGCGCAGATTCAACTCCTGATAGGCGTCGAAAATACCGCGCGAGAGCGCGCGCTCGTCGTCGGCGCCGGTGAGCACGCCTTCGCCGCGTTTGCCGATCACGATCGCGGTGCCGGTGTCCTGGCACATCGGCAGGACGCCGCCGGCGGAGATCGCCGCGTTGCGCAGCAGGTCCATCGCGACGAACCGGTCGTTGCCGCTGGCCTCGGGATCGTCGACGATCGCCCGCAGCTGCGCCAGGTGTGACGAGCGCAACAGGTGCTGGATATCGGTGATCGCGGTCTTGGCGAGCTTGGTCAGCGCCTCGGGCTCGACCTTGAGGAACTTCCGGCCCGCGGCTTCGACGACCTCGACACCTTCGGTGCCGATCAGCCGGTACTCGGTGCGGGTGTCCTTGGCGAGCGGAAGGACTTCGGTGTGCTGGAACGTGGTGGGCGCCACTGCGCGGGCTCCTTTGCCGGCATCGGGAACCCGCTCACGGTACCCAAGCCCGGTCAAGACGCCCGAGAGGCCACGGCTGACGTAACCGAGGCCACTGCGGGCGGGTGCTGGGTCCCGTGGGTCGTGAGTGGTAAGTGTCGTTAGAACGACACTTACCACTCACGACCCACGGGACCGCATGCAATTCCCGCCCTGCATTTTGTCGCCGCTCCCCACAAATAGTTCGGGAGGCCGGGCCCACCCCGACGGACCCGACCTCCCGGGGAAAGCGATCCGGGCGCGAACACCCGACCGCGAAGACTTTTTACCTGCTCGACGGTCTCGTGACGCAGGTCATAAGTCAACGCTGCCGAACGGGTGTTGCTTTTTCCGCGCCGAAAGGCTCTGTGCCACTACGAAGCGTAGGCGCGCAGGCGGTCCGCCCGCTCACCCTGACGCAGCTTCGACATGACCTCTCGCTCGATCTGCCGAACGCGCTCACGGGAAAGCCCGAAGTGCTTGCCGATCTGGTCGAGCGTGCGCGGCTGGCCGTCGTCGAGGCCGTAGCGCAGACGGATCACCTGGGACTCGCGGTCGTCCAGCGTCGCGAGCACGCGGCGCAGGTCGTCCTGGAGCAGACCGGAGATCACGGCGCTTTCGGCGTCGGTCGCCTCGGAGTCCTCGATGAAGTCACCGAGCGGGGCGTCCTCCTCGGTGCCGACCGGCATGTCGAGGCTCACCGGGTCACGCGAGTGGTCGAGCAGGTCGGAGATCTTGTGCGCCGGGATACCCGATTCGGCGGCCAGCTCCTCGTGGGTGGCGTCCCGGCCGAGCTGCTGGTGCAGGTCGCGCTTGATGCGGGCCAGCTTGTTCACCTGTTCCACCAGGTGGACCGGCAGCCGGATGGTGCGTCCCTGGTCGGCCATCCCCCTGGTGATGGCCTGGCGGATCCACCAGGTGGCGTACGTCGAGAACTTGAACCCCTTGGAGTAGTCGAACTTCTCCACCGCGCGGATCAGACCCAGGTTCCCCTCCTGGATCAGGTCGAGCAGCGGCATCCCCCGGCCGGTGTAGCGCTTCGCGAGCGAGACCACGAGGCGGAGGTTGGCCTCCAGTAGGTGGTTCTTCGCGCTGTGGCCGTCACGCACGAGGGCGGACATCTCCGAACGCCGCTTCGGCGTGAGCCCCTCGGCGGTGTCCAGCATGTGCTGGGCGAACACGCCGGCTTCGATGCGCTTGGCCAGCTCGACCTCGTCGGCGGCGGACAGCAGCGCCGTCTTGCCGATTCCGTTGAGGTACACGCGAACGAGGTCCGCGGCCGGGCTCTGGGCGTCGAGGTCGGCGTCGGTGAGCGCCCCCGTGCTCACCGGCTCCTGGGTGGATTGCGCCGGGATACGGCGCTCGCGAATCCCGCGCGCTTCGCGTTCGAGAGTCTGGACTGACATTCTGCCTCCCCGGTCACGGGCTGAACGTGCTGCGATGTGTCCGCCGGATCCGCCTCGGCGTAACAGGCCCTGTGGAAAACCCGCTACTCCTCGTCGGCCCAGCTTGGCTGGACACTTGGCTCAACGCCGGGAGGTCCGAAAACGTTCCCGGCCGCTACAGAGGAGACGGGCGGCTGACCTGGGGCGTTGCTCGACCAACCCTGAGCTTTTCCTGAGAATGCCCGTGCCCAGGGAGAGAGAAACATGGTCTAGACCTCTATGAGGAGGGTGAACGGACCGTCGTTCACGCTCCGGACCGCCATCATGGCCCCGAACCGGCCGGTTTCGACCCGGGCCCCGCGTTCGCGCAACGCGTCGACGACGGCCGTCACGAGCGGTTCGGCGACCTCGGGCCGGGCGGCCGCGGTCCAGGAGGGACGGCGGCCTTTGCGGGTGTCGCCGTAAAGGGTGAACTGGCTTACGACGAGAAGGGGTGCGCCGGTGGTGGCGCACGACTCCTCGTCGCGAAGTATGCGAGCTTCGTGCAGTTTGCGGGCCATCGTCGGCACCTTGGACACGTCGTCGTCGACGTGGATCCCCAGCAGCACCAGCAAACCCGGCTCGTCGATGGCGCCGGTCACCTCGTCTCCGACGGTCACGCTCGCCTCCGTGACCCTCGCCACCACCGCCCGCATCAGACGGCGGGCAGCAGCATGCCGTGCCGGACCAGTTCCCGGACGACGGGGAGCGCGGCCTCGGCCAGTTCCTCCGGTTCCAGGCCCTGAGCGGCCGCCAGGAGCACGATCAGATCCTCCAGCGGCAAAGCGCCCTGGCAACCGGCGAGCAGCCGTGTCGCGAGCTCGTCCACTTCGTGCGACCAACCGGGACCGTCGGTGCGATGCAGCCGCTGGACGGTCGTGGCCCAGCCCTCTTCACGCGGCTCGGCGACGCTCTCCAGAAGAACGGTCTCCGGGACCCGGAACCGGACATCGAGGAGCGAATCCCCGTTGGTGCGAAGCCATTCCACCCGGTCCAGCCAGTTCGCGGCCTCGGCGCCCAGCGGGTCGTCGTAGGCCTGGCGCAGGTCCTCGCACACGATCGTCGGGGTCGCGCCGTCCGCCCGGCGGAGGGTGACGAAGCCGAAACCGATGCCCTGGACGTCGTTCTCGGCGAACCAGTCGAGCCACGCGCCCGATTTCGCGCGGCCTTCGGGGGAGCGGGGGTCGATGCCCGCGTCACGCAGCCACGTGCCGACGTAGAGGCCCGGATCGGCGATGTCCCGCTGGACGAACCACGCGTCGGTCTCGGCGGGCAGCCAGCGGGTCACCCGATCGCCCCAGTCCTCGCCCTTCACGTGCAGCCAGGACGCCAGGAGCTGGCCGGTGCCGCCGTCGTTGAGGAACCCGGGCAGCTGCCGCACCACGAGCGCGCTGGCGTCGTCACCGGCGAGACCGGAGTCGCGGTAGGTGTAGTCGACGCGCGGCGGGCCCACCACGAACGGGGGATTGCAGACGATCTGGTCGAACCGGCGCCGCGCGACCGGCGCGAACCATTCGCCCCGGACGAGTTCGACGTCCAGTTCGTTGAGCCGGAACGTGGCCGCGGCGAGCGCCAGCGCACGGGCCGAGACGTCGGTCGCGGTGACCTTCTTCGCGTGCCGGGTGGCGTGCAGCGCCTGGACGCCGTTGCCCGTGCCGACGTCGAGCAGGCTGCCGACCTCGCGGCGGCTCGTGGCCCGGATCAGGCTGAGGGAGGCGTGCCCGACGCCGAGCACGTGGTCTTCGGGCACGGTGCGGCCCAGGATGTCGGCGTCGAGGTCGGCGACGACCCACCACGAGCCTTCGTCGTCGCCGTGCGGGCGGACGTCGAGACCGGCGCGGTAGCCGTCGGCCACGGGCACGAGCAGGGTGACGGCGACCGCGTCATCGAGGGAAAGCGGCGCGAACGCGGCCTCGACGTCCTTCTCCGGTTCGGTCGAGCCGAGGAGGAACAGCCGGATCAGCGTGCCGAGTTCACCCGCGTCGCGCGTCGCGCGGTAGGCGAGTTCGGGTTCGCCGCGTCCGAGGGCACCGTGCGCGGAGCCGAGGGCTTCGACCACGCCGTCGGTGTCGTAACCCGTCCGGCGGAAGGCGTCGCGGAGCCTCGCGCAAACGTCGTCGGACAGGTCGGGGAGGGCCGCTCGTGTGCTCACGGTGGGTAATACTGCCAGGATGAGGTCGTGAGCCTCGAAAGTGTCCTGGCACCGCTGCAGGCGGCGCTGCCCGGACTGGAAGACCTGTACATCGACCTCCACCGGCATCCGGAGCTGTCGTTCGCCGAAACCCGCACCGCCGCCGAACTGGCGCGGCGCCTGGAGGCCGACGGTTACGAGGTGCACACCGGTATCGGGCGCACCGGCGTCCTGGGCGTGCTGCGCAACGGCCCCGGCCCCAAAGTCATGCTGCGCGCCGACATCGACGCGTTGCCGGTCGAGGAGAAGACCGGCCTGCCGTACGTGAGCACCGCGCGCGGGGTCGACGCCGACGGCCGCGACGTGCCGGTGATGCACGCCTGCGGCCACGATATGCACGCCACCTGGCTTTCCGGCGCCGCCTCGCTGCTCGCGGCCGGACGCGAGCACTGGTCCGGCACGCTGATGGTCGTCTTCCAGCCGGGGGAGGAGGCCGGGGACGGCGCCGCCGGCATGGTCCGCGACGGCGTCTTCGCCCCCGCCGGCAAGCCCGACGTGGTGCTCGGCCAGCATGTCGTGCCCGGTCCCGCGGGCTGGGTGCTGACCAGGCCGGGCGTGATCATGGCGGCCACCGACGCGCTCCGCATCACCCTGCACGGCCGGGGCGGGCACGGCTCGCGCCCCGAGACCACGGTGGATCCCGCCGTGCTCGCCGCGTCCGTGGTGCTCAAACTGCAGACCATCGTGTCGCGGGAGATCTCGGCGACCGAATCGGCGGTGGTGACCGTGGGGTCGCTGCACGTCGGCACCGCGCACAACATCATCGCCGACCACGCCGTCCTCGAGGTCAACATCCGGTCTTTCGACCAGGCGGTGCGGGAGAAGGTCGTCGCGGCGGTCGAACGGATCGTCCAGGGCGAGGCGGCCACCGCGGGCGCGCCGAAACCGCCGGAGATCGAGCGGATCGGCGCGTTCCCGGTCACCGAGAACGACGACGCGGCCACCGAGGGCCTCACCGCCGCCTTCCGCGACCACTTCGGCGAAGGCCGGGTGATGCCCGCGCCGCTGGTCACCGGCAGCGAGGACTTCAGCGAATTCGGCCGCGCCGCCGGGGTGCCGTCGGTGTTCTGGCTGGTCGGCGGCCTGGACGAGGGCAAGGTGATCGCCGCGATGACCGCCGGGCGTTTCGAACAGGACATCCCGTCGAACCATTCGCCGCTCTTCGCGCCGATCCCGCATCCGACGCTTTCGGCCGGCGTCGAGACGCTCGTGGTCGCGGCTTTGCACCGGCTCACCCACCCGGGTGTCGGATGAGCCCGGCGAGTGGGAGCATGGAAGCCGGAGGTGGTGCTGTGAACGCGCCCGCCCACGGTCCCGAACCGAGGGAACCCGCTCCGGTGCTGATCACCGAAGCCGCCCCGTCCTACGAAGACCAGCTGGCCAAGCGGAAGCGGAAGTACATCATCATGATGTCGTTCCGCATCCCGTGCCTGATCCTCGCCGGGATCTTCTACCAGACCTGGTGGCTCGCGCTGGCACTGATCGCGATCTCGATCCCGCTGCCGTGGATCGCCGTCCTGGTGGCCAACGACCGTCCGCCGCGCAAGAGCGAGAAGGTCAACCGGTACCAGTCGGAGCCGACGCGGATCGAAAGCTCCGGTCACCGCGTCATCGACGGCGGCTGACTCGTTTCGCGCGTGCTATGAAAGGTCCTTTCCTGGCAAATTTTGCAAGGAAAGGACCTTTCATAGCGCTCGATGAGGGGCTACGGCTGCGGCCCGACCTTCGCGACCGCCTGGGCCCCCAGCCGCGTCCCGGCCCGAAGCACCTCCACGGTGGACTCGCCGCGCAGCCACGCCGCCAGCACACCGGCGTCGAAGGCGTCCCCGGCGCCGGTCGAGTCGACGCACTCCGCCGGCTGCGCGGGCACCGAGGTGATGGTGCCGCTCGCGTCCACCCAGCTGGCGCCGTCGAGACCGGCGGTGACCACGACCTCGCCGACATAGTCCAGCAGTTCCTTCGCCGCCTCGGGGTCACTCGACCCGGTCAGCGCGACCAGCTCGCTGGTGTTCGGCATCAGCAGGTCCACGCCGCGCACGTCGTCGAGGAAGGCCGCGGGATCGGTGATCAGCGTCGCCGCCTGCGGGTCGACCGACGTCGTCAGCCCGGCCTTCTTCGCCGCCGCCAGCGAGGCGAGCGCCGCGGGCCGTGACGACGGGTACAGCAGGACGTAGCCCGAGAGGTGCAGGTGACTCGCCCCGGCCAGGGCCGCCTCGGTGACGTCCTCCGGGCTGAACTTCGCGTTGGCCGCGCGGTCGGCGAGCATGCTCCGCTCACCCGCGCCGTCGACGAGCACCACGACGCAGAACGTCGGTTCCTCGGGGTCCACCGCGAACTCGCAGCGGACGCCCGCCGCCTCCAGCTCGCTCTTCACCATGCGGCCGCCGGAGTCGTCCCCGATCCGGGCGACCAGCGTGGTCTCCGTCTCCTCGGCCCGCAGCCACAGCGCGGTGTTCGCCCCCGCGCCGCCGCTGGTGAAGTGGACCTTCGCGCGGATGTCGCCACCGTGCGGGATGGGGCCTTCGTGCCGCGCGACGACGTCGAGACCGACGTCGCCGACGACGACGATGCCGCTCATGCCGCGGTCCCGGCGAGCGCGACGGCGACCTCGGTGGCCAGTTCCGCGTTGGACAGCACCAGGGCCTCGTTCGCGTCGAGGCTCACGCCTTCGCTGGCGGTGTGGAAATGCTCCAGCAGCACCGGCGTGACGTCCTTCCCGTGCACGCCACGGGTCTTGAGGAGTTCCAGCCCTTCGGCGAGCAGCCGGTCGTGCAGTTCACGGTCCATTTCGGACGCTTCCGGGATCGGATTCGCCAGCAGCACACCGGAAGACGCGTGCGCCCGGTGCGCGGCGATGACCGCGGCGGCCTGCGCGGCGTCGTCGACCCGCCACGGCACCTCGAAACCGGACGAGCGGAGGTAGAACGCCGGGAACTCGCCGGTGCGGTAGCCCAGCACGGGTACCGAGTTGGTCTCCAGCACTTCGAGGGTCGCGGCGATGTCGAGTACCGACTTGACGCCCGAGCAGACGACCGTGGTGGGCACCTTCGCGAGCACGCCCAGATCCGCCGACACGTCCCAGCTCTGCGCCGCGCCCTGGTGCACGCCGCCGAGCCCGCCGGTGGCGAACATGCCGATCCCGGCCGCGGCGGCCAGGGCCGCGGTGCTGGCGACCGTGGTCGCGCCGGAGCGGCCGAGGCCGACGGCCGGGCCGATGTCGCGCAGGGACAGCTTGTCCAGGTCCGCGCCGGGCGCGCACACACGTTCCAGCTGCTCGCCGGTGAGGCCGATCAGGGGGACGCCGTCGAGGACGGCGATGGTCGCGGGGACGGCGCCGCCGTCGCGCACGACCTTCTCCAGCCGCCGGGCGACGTCGAGGTTGCGGCCGGGCGGGAGACCGTGGGAGAGGATGGTGCTCTCCAGCGCGACGACGGGGTCACCGGCGGCGAGGGCGGAGGCGACCTCTTCGTGAAGGGACAGTTGCGGAGTCACGAACGAACATCATCGGTGATGTGGGTCCGCGTCACGCCATCGGGTCAGTTCGTTCGAGAGGTTCTCGCGTGCCTTGCCCTCCCAGCGTGCCCGCGCGATGTCGCTGCGGTAGAGCCGTGGCCTGGCCAGCAGGTTTTCGAGCACGGCCGTGCGGCCCGCCCGCCAGTCCTCGTCGGAGTAGATCGAGTACTCCTCCCGGACACCGTTCGCGTACTGCTCGTAGTCCTCCGGAGGGGCGCCGAGGATCGCCAGGTCGGCGTCCAGCAGCGCCGTGGCGAGGAGGTCTTCGTCGGGGGCGGCGTGGTGGATCGTGCTGAGGACCAGTTCCCCGGCACGTTCGACGTCGGCCGCGGGGACGCCGGCGTTGGTGAGTTCGTCGCGGGTCCAGGCGGCGCTGGCCTGCTCGTCCTCGCCGGGGCGGGCGTCGTAGACGACGTCGTGCGTCCACGCCGCGATGGCGACGAGGGCCCGTTCGCGGGCGCCGAGACCGAAGGCGACGGCGAGGGCCCCGCTGTCGCGGGCGACGGCCGTGACGTGCCCGAGATCGTGGTAGCGCCGGTGCGGTTCGGCGTAGCGGGCCTGGAGGTCGTTCCACGCGACGGCGGCGATCTGGTGATCGCCCCCGAGCCGGGTGATCGCGGTCGGCCAGTCCATCAGTCGAAGATCCCGCGTGCCTTGGCCACCTCGTGCAGCCAGCCTTCGAGCTGTGGCTCCCACTTGACCCGCTCCAGCGCGGCGTGGTCGACCTTGAACAGGCCGAGGAACTCCTGGCCGCGTCCGCCGAAGCCGCCGCTCTTGGACACCCGGACCCGTTTGGTCACCTCCAGTACCACCTGGGTCTCCGACGGCGAGGACAGGAAGGTCACCGCCACCGAGGTGAAGACGGGTGCGAACCGCGGCGAGGGGGTGAAGCGGATCTCCTGGAAGAAGGGAAGCTGCTGGACCGCGCCGTCGACCCGGCCGCGTTCCAGCACGGCCTCGCGGAAGACGAAGCCGATCCGGCTGAAGGCGTCCAGTATCCGTTTCTGCGCGGGCAGCGGCTCGATCGCGGCGGCGTCGACGTCGACCGGGTCGGTGACGGAGTTCGCGATGTCGAGGCTGGTCTGCAGGCCGACGGCCATCCCGTTCAGCGGTTTGCCGAAGACGCTGGAGATCGGCGTCTCCCAGGGCAGGGCGACCTCGAACGGGATCCGGACCTGCTGGCCGGGCCCGATGCGCTCGTTGCCCGCGAGCTGCTGGGTGCCGAACTCGAGGTCCTCGACGCCGGGGCGTCGCTCGTCCGGGAGCGTGACCCTGGCGAGCAGTTTGACCGAGAGACCGTTGATCTCTTGATCGACTTCGCCGCCGAGCAGCAGGACCTCGCCGCGCAACGGGCGGCCGGGGGAGACCGTGCGGTCGAGCAGCCGGGCGTCGATCTTCGCCCCGCCCGAGCCGAACGTCGCGAGCACCTTCTGGAACATGGGCGAGATCCTGCCAGGTCGTCGGTGTGCGCAGGAGGATTTGGGGCATTATGGAGGGGTGAGTACACAGACCCTTCCGAAGCCGGATACCCGTCCCGAGGGCACCGACGGCACCGACGACGATTCGCCGAAGATGTTCCACTACGTGCGCAAGAACAAGATCGCCGAAAGCGCGGTCATGGGCACGCACGTGGTGGCGCTGTGCGGTGAGGTCTTCCCGGTGACGAAGTCGGCGAAGCCCGGTTCGCCGGTCTGCCCGGACTGCAAGAAGATCTACGACGGTCTCAAGCCGGGCGACTGAGTGTCCGTCCGGTGTCCGATACCGGACAAAATCTGAAAATCCTTCACATGGCGGCTGCCCGTCCCGGTCTTCGCTGGTAATCAGTACCCGCCAGCGAAACCCAGCCGGGACGGAGCCTTCATGCGTAGAACCGGGATCGTGCTCGCCATCGCCGCGTTGGTCGCGGTGTTCTCACCCGCCGCCGCCCAAGCCGTCACCGGCTGGACCACGGTCGGTTCGGACAACGCCCGCCCGCTCGACGAGGGCCAGGGCCTGGCCACCATCGAACGGCCGTCCGGGACGATCTACCGCTACACCGGGATCGCGACCGTCCCGATGAGCCTCTCGACCCAGGGCTGGAACCACGTCGGCGACCCGGGCTCCGCGCAAGGCTGGTACGTCGAGCCGTACCAGCGCGACGACCGGGGAGCGAAGCTCTTCCGCGTCGAGTCGCCCGACGGGAAGTGGGCGAACTACACGCACACGCTGGAATCGTGGGAGGCGAACAACAACTCGTTCGCCGCCGTGACCCCGGACGCGCGCTGGATGGTGGCGGGCGAGTGGGGCACGATGGACCGCCTCCTCGTGCACCCGATGCCCGGCGTCGCGCACACGAACCCCTCGGCGAACCTGCCGTACTCGTCCGCGATCCGGCTCGACAAGCCCGTGCGGGACATCCAGGGCTGCGACTTCGTCACCGCGACCCGGCTGCTGTGCTCGTCCGACGACCCCGAAGGCTCGCTGTTCGGGACCACGAAGCCGCTGCTGCAGGTGGATCTTTCCGGCGCGCTCTCGGGTTCGGACGTGACCGGGCGGGTGACGTCGCTGGGGCAACTGCCCCTGAAGAGCACCTGCGGCGGGAACTTCGAGACCGAGGGCATCGACGTCGCCGCCGACGGGACCCTGCGGGTCGTCGTGCTCTCGCCTTCGTGGTGCGTGGCCTTCGACAGCAAGACGTGGCGGTTCCGTAAGGCGTGACTCGCGTGATCAGACGCGTGACTCGCGTGATTGGAGGCGTACCTGCTCCAATCACGCGAGTCACGGCTTCGATCACGCGAGTTCCGGGTTACCGGGCGGGTTCCGGGGTGAGGTCCTCCGAATGCGGAGCCGCAGGGGACCGGCGCGCCGCCTTCTTCGCGCGGCGCTTCTCCTTCCGCGTCTCGACCATCGTGTACAGCGTCGGCACCAGGATCAGCGTCAGCAGGGTCGAGCTGACCAGCCCGCCGATGACCACGATCGCCAGCGGCTGCCCGATGAACCCGCCCTGCCCGGTCAGCCCGAGCGCCATCGGGACCAGTGCGAAGATGGTCGCCGCCGCGGTCATCAGGATCGGCCGCAGCCGTCGCCTGCCGCCTTCGACGACGGCGTCGGCGACGCTCATCCCCGAAGCCCGGTACTGGTTGATCAGGTCGATCAGCACGATCGCGTTGGTCACCACGATGCCGACGAGCATCAGCATCCCGATCAGCGCGGGCAGGCCCAGCGCGGTCCCGGTGGCCAGCAGCAGCCCGATCGCGCCGGTCGCCGCGAACGGGATCGACACCAGCAGGATCAGCGGCTGGATCAGGCTGCGGAACGTCGCCACCATGATCAGGTACACGATCGCGACCGCGGCCAGCAGCGCGAGGAACAGGTTCCCGAACGCCTCCTGCTGATCCTCGCTGACCCCGCCGAGCTTGTACGCCGCGCCGCCGGTGAAGGTCAGTCCGTCCAGTTTGGACTGGATGGCCTTCGTGGTGGCGGCCAGGTCCGCGCCGGTGTTCTTGGCGGTGACCGTGGTGCTCAGCTCACCCGAGGTGCGGTGCACCGCGGCCGGGCCGTCCACTGTGGACACGGTGGCGACGGAGTCCAGCCGGACCACGCCGGTCGCGCTCGGGATGGGCAGCGCCTTGACCGCGTCGACCGACACCGGTGCCGTGCCCGCGCGCAGCACGATGTCCGTGCGCTGACCGTCGACCGGCAGCTGCGTCACCGTGCGGCCGGCGATGGCCTGGTTCGCGATCTGGCCGATCGTGGTCGCCGAAAGCCCGCTCGCGGCCGCCTTGGCGGCGTCGACCTCGACCTGCACGCGCGGCGAGCCCTGCGCGAGGTCACTGGTCACCTCGGTGAGGTCCGGGACGCCGGACAGCGCCTGGCGGACCTGCTCGGCGGCGGGCTTCAGCGCCGCTTCGTCCGGTGCGGTGACGGTGATCGAGATCTGGTCGGAGTTGAACCCGCCGGCTTCCGCGCCGATCTTGACCTCGCCGAGCTCCGGCTTGTCCAGCTTGCCCCGCAAGCGATCCGACAGCGCGTCGAGATCGGTGTCCTTGGCGACGGTGACCTGGATGCTGGTCGCCGTCCCGCCACCGCCGAAGAAGTTCCCTCCGCCGATGCTGACCTGATACGTCTCGACGGCCGGTTCGGCGGCGAGCGCCTGCTCCACCGCGCCCGCGGCCTTCTCCTTGGCCTCGGGACTGGTGCCGGGCGGAAGCTTCTGCGAAAGGCTCAGCGTCGTCGAGCCGGACTGGTCGAGGAAGTTCGTGTTCAGCTGCGAGGCCAGCCCGACCGTGCCGCCGAAGATGATCAGCGCCAGCAGCACGACGGTGACGCGGCGCCGGGTCGCGAACCGGATCACCGGCACGTACGCGCGCTGCAGCAGCCCGCGGCGTTCCTTGTCCTCGGCGGCCTGGCGCGTGAGCTCGGCCTCGCGTTCGTCGGCCGGGGCCTTGGGCGGCTTGAGGAACCAGTACGCCAGCACCGGGACGATCGTCAGCGAGACCAGCAGCGACGCCAGCAGCGCCACGGTGACCGTGATCGCGAACGGCGAGAACAGCTCGCCGACGAATCCGCCCACGAAGGCGATCGGCAGGAACACCGCGACCGTGGTGAGGGTGGACGACGTCACGGCACCCGCGACCTCGCGCACGCCGTCGAGCACCGCGCGCTGCTTCTCCTCGCCGTAGGCCAGATGTCGTTTGATGTTCTCCAGCACCACGATCGAGTCGTCGACCACCCGCCCGATGGCGATGGTGAGCGCGCCGAGGGTGAGCAGGTTGAGCGAAAGATCGCCGGTCCACAACGCCAGCAGTGCCACTACCACCGAAAGCGGGATCGACACCGCCGTCACCAGCGTCGAGCGCACCGACATCAGGAACAGCAGGATCACCACGACCGCGAACGCCAGCCCCAGCAGGCCTTCGGTGGTCAGGCCGCTGATCGCGTCCTTGACCGGGGTGCCCTGGTCGAACACGACGCTCATCTCGGCGCCGATCTTCTTCGACAGCTCGGGCAGCTTGTCCCGCACCGCTTCCGAGATCGCGACCGCGTTCCCGTTCTCCACCATGGTGATCGAGAGCCCGAGGCTCGGTTTGCCGTTGGTGCGCGTGATCGACGTCGGCGGCGCGAAGCCCGCCTGGACGTCCGCGACCTCACCGAGCTTCACCGGCTTGCCCGCCGGCGCCCCGGGACGGGAAGGCTGCGAAGGTGTGAGGTACAGGTTCTTGATCGTGTCCACTGTGGTCGGTCCGCCGCCGACCTGGACGGTGAGCGTCCTGTCGCCTTCGGTGAGCGTCCCGGCCGGGACGGCGGCACCGGCGGTCTGCAGCGTGGTGGCGATCGACGACGGGTCGACCCCCGCGGCCGCCAGCTTCGCGTAGTCCAGCGCGATGGTGACCCGCGGCTGCCGCACCCCGGTCACGTCGACCTCGCGGACGCCGTCGATCTTGCGCAGTTCCGGCGCGACCTCCCCGGTCAGCGCGGGCGCGAGCGCCTGGGGGTCGCCGGTGGTCCCGGCGGCGAGCAGTACGACCGGGAGATCGTCGGTGGACCCCGCGGACACCGTCGGCTCGCTGTTCTGCGGCAGCCGGGCCTTGAGCCCGTCGATGACGCGCTGGATCTGCCCGACGGCCGCGTCGATGTCCGTGCCGAACTCGAACTGCGCGGTGATCCGCGACAGCCCCTCCGACGACGTCGAGCTCAATTCTTCGAGCCCCTTCAAACCCTGTAGCCCGCCTTCGAGCGGCTCGGTGACCTGACGGTCGACCGCGTCCGGCGACGCGCCCGCGTACGGCGTGATGACCTGCGCCTGCGGGAACTGCAGTGACGGGAACAGTTGCTGCTTCAGCTGCGGCAGGGCGAAGGCGCCGAAGCCGATCACCACCAGGGCGAGCAGCCCGATGAGACTTCGGTTGCGCAGGCTCAGCCTGGCCAGCGTGGACATGGCGGTATCCCCCAGGAATAGCTCGGGACGGGCGGTTACCGCGAGCTTTTCATGGCGGCGGGTGGACTGGATTCACACCACGGGTGGAATCGGAGTACGACTTCGGGATGAGGTGCCCCTCAGCTTTGCCGTTCGGACACCTGATCGGCTTCGCTCTGCGTTTCCTCGTTCACCGATTGTTCCGGTTCGGCTTCACCGTTCTGGCGGGGACGGCGGAGCGGGACGGTCGTGCGTTCCCACAGTTTGCGCCCCTCTTCGGCACGGATCCGTTCGCTGGCGCGTTCCATTTCCAGCCGCCGCCATTTCCGGCGCTGGCGTTTCGTCGCCTTGGCGGGCCACAGTTCCTGGATCGCGCTGTTGAAGTACGCGCCGCCGACCACCGCGAGCCCGATGAAGAACATCAGCAACAGGAACGCGATCGGCGCGGCGAGCGCGCCGTAGGTGTAGCCGGTCTTGGTGATCCAGTTCAGGTAGATCCGCAGCCCGATACTGGAGAGCAGGAACACGACCATGGCGAGCATCGCGCCCGGCAGCCCGCGGTGCCACGGCAGCCTGCGCGGCAGGGCCAGCTTGTACAGCGTCGTCAGCGCCAGCACGATCATCACGGCCAGCACCGGGTAGTACAGCGTGCCGACCCAGTACGACACCGTGCCGCGCCAGTCGGTGGGGAAGAACTGGGGGAGCAGGTCCGGCCCGATCGCCAGCAGCGGCAGCCCGACCACCAGGATGACCAGCCCGGCCAGGTACAGCAGCAGCGCGAAGATCCGCTGCCAGACGTCGTTGCGGACGCCGTACTGGTCGTGCGCGACGGTGATCGCGTCGACGAACGACGACATCGCCGAAGAACCGGCCCACAGGGAGATCAGGAAGCCGACGGAGACGATCTCGCCCTTGCCGACGAACAGGATGCTGTTGACCGTGGGCTCGATGATGTCGTGGACGGCGTTGTCGCTGAAGATCGTCTTGCTGAAGGTGATGATCCGGTCGTGGACCGCGGTCACGACCTCCTGGCCGAACCAATCGCCGACGAAACCGAGGCAACCGAGGAGACCGAGCAGCAGCGGCGGCAGCGACAACGTCTGCCAGAACGCGGCTTCGGCGGCCTCGGAGAAGATGTTGCCGTCCCACGCCTTGCTGAGCGTGCGGCTGAGCAGGCGCAACGGCCCCCTGCGGCCCTTCGCGACCTCGGCGGCCGTGTCGGGACGGCCGTTCTCCTCGCTCATGCAGCTCCTCCGCCGGCGCCGAGCGCCCTTGACGGTGTCCAGCATGGTCCATGCCGCGCCATTCGGCTCGCCACCCCTGGGTTTTCGGGTGAGTAAACCGACAACGGGGGTGGCGCTTCCCGCGTTCCACGGGGCTCCGAGGTAGGCTCTTCGGAGTGCCCTCACCTCAGGCGCCGGCGTCGCGGCCGGATACCCAAGTGGGGGTTTTCGCTTGTGTCAGGGTGGATGACCAGGCGTTTCGAGTGAGGGAGGAGGGGGACCTGCATGTCGGAAACCGTTGAACGCGATCGAGGCGAGCTGGGCGCGCCTCCCGCCGCGAAGGACAGCACGGCCCGCCCGCTGCGTGCCTGGCAGCGGCGAGCGCTGACGAAGTACCTCACGAAGAAACCGCAGGACTTCCTGGCCGTGGCGACGCCGGGCGCGGGCAAGACGGTGTTCGGTCTCCGGATCGCTGCCGAGCTGCTGAGCGACCGGACCGTCGAGCGGATCACCATCGTCGCGCCGACCGAGCACCTGAAGCACCAGTGGGCCGCCTCGGCCGCGGCCGCCGGTATCGCGATCGACTCGAACTTCCGCAACGGCACCGGTGTCACCTCGCGTGACTACCAAGGTGTCGCGGTCACCTACGCGCAGGTCGCCGCGCATCCGACGCTGCACCGCGTGCGCACCGAGAACCGCAAGACCCTGGTCATCCTGGACGAGATCCACCACGGCGGTGACGCGAAATCGTGGGGCGACGCGATCCGCGAGGCGTTCACGCCCGCCGTCCGCCGTCTCGCGCTCACCGGGACGCCGTTCCGCAGCGACGACTCGCCGATCCCGTTCGTCAGCTACGAGGCCGACGGCTCGGGCTTCCAGCGCAGCAAGGCCGACCATTCCTACGGCTACGCCGACGCACTCGCCGACGGCGTGGTCCGGCCGGTCGTCTTCCTCGCCTACTCGGGTGAGGCCTCCTGGCGCACCAGCGCTGGGGAGGAGTTCACCGCGCGGCTCGGCGAGCCGCTGACCGCCGAGCAGAACGCGCGCGCCTGGCGTACGGCCCTCGACCCGGCCGGCGAGTGGATCCCGTCGGTGCTGCAGGCCGCGGACACGCGTCTCGCGCAGCTGCGGGCCAACGGCATCCCGGACGCGGGCGGTCTGGTGATCGCCACCGACCAGGACTCGGCGCGCGCCTACGCCAAGATCCTGCAGCGCATCTCCGGCCAGAACCCGACGGTCGTCCTCTCCGACGACCCCAAGGCGTCCGGGCGGATCAAGGAGTTCTCCGACTCGACCGACCGCTGGCTCGTCGCGGTCCGGATGGTGTCCGAAGGCGTCGACGTCCCGCGTCTCGCCGTCGGTGTCTACGCCACGAGCGCGTCGACCCCGCTGTTCTTCGCGCAGGCCATCGGCCGGTACGTGCGTTCGCGCAAACCCGGCGAGACGGCTTCGGTCTTCCTGCCGAGCGTGCCGGTGCTGCTGGAACTGGCCAGCGAGCTGGAGGCGCAGCGAGACCACGTCCTCGGCAAGCCCCACCGCGAGAAGGAGGGCTGGGACGACGAACTCCTGGCCCAGGCCAACCGCACCGAGGACGAACCGGGCGAGGAGGAGAAGGCGTTCACCTCGCTGGGCGCCTCCGCGGAGCTCGACCAGGTGATCTACGACGGCAACTCGTTCGGCACCGCGGTGTTCTCCGGTTCCGACGAGGAGCAGGAGTACCTCGGCCTGCCGGGGCTGCTGGAGCCGGACCAGGTCCGCGCCCTGCTGCGGAAGCGGCAGGAGGAGCAGCTCTCCGACGAGAAGCGGCGCAAGCCCAAGGCCGAGGAGGCGGCGCCGGTCGCGCGGCCGCAGTCGGTCAGCGAGCGGCTGGGTGCGCTGCGCAAGGAGCTGAACGCGCTGGTGGGCGTGCACCACCACCGGACGCGGAAACCGCACGGCGCGATCCACAACGAACTGCGCCGGGTCTGCGGCGGGCCGCCGACCGCGATGGCTTCGGTGGAGCAGCTGGAAGAGCGGATCGTCACGCTGCGTTCTTGGTGACCGCTCCCTGGCAAGCGCTATGAAAGGTCCTTTCCTTGCAAAATTTGCAAGGAAAGGACCTTTCATAGCGTTCGGGGGCGGAGAACCGGACTGCACTGATCACGCTCAGTGAGTGGTGGCGGTCACACCGTCAGCGCACCTAGACTTCGTACGTCTTGCTACGGCCACGTTGCCAAACCGTGTCCATTTGATGAGGCTTAATCGATTCAGCCGTCTTCCGCGAAACCCGTTCGGCGGCATATGTTGTCGCCCACAACATATGCGCGATGGTGCGACCGGTCCTCGAGGATCGCCGCCCGCGAGCAAAATCCGGAAGGAACGAGGATGCGCAGCAGAACCCTTACCCTCCTCGCCGCGACGGTGGGCGCCGGCCTGGTGCTTTCCGCCTGTGGCGCCAACACCGCCGACTCGGGCAGTGGCAACTCCTCGCAGTCCGCGCCCGCCCCCGGCGGTGCCGCCGCCGGTGGCAAGGTCGGCGTCATCCTGCCGGAGACCGCCACCTCCGCGCGCTGGGAGGCCTTCGACAAGCCCTTCCTGACCAAGGCGCTCAAGGACGCGGGCTTCGACGCCGATGTCCAGAACGCCCAGGGCGACGTCCAGAAGTTCACCACCCTGGCCGACGGCATGATCGCGCAGAACGTCAAGGTCCTGATCATCGCCGCCATCAACGGCGAGGTCGGCGCGGCGGTCGCCCGCAAGGCGCAGGCCGCGGGCATCCCGACGATCGACTACGACCGCCTCAACCTCGGCGGCAGCTCCGACTACTACGTCTCGTTCGACAACGAGAAGGTCGGCCAGCTTCAGGGCCAGGGTCTCGCCGACGCGCTGAAGGACAAGAAGGGCGCCGAGGTCGTCATGATCGAGGGTGCCCCGACCGACAACAACGCGACGCTGTTCGCCAACGGCCAGAAGTCCGTCCTGCAGCCGAAGTTCGCCAGCGGCGACCTGAAGCTCGTGCGCGAGCAGGCCATCGACAACTGGGACAACCAGAAGGGCGGCCAGACCTTCGAGCAGATCCTGACCGACAACAAGGGCAAGGTCGACGGCGTCGTCGCCGCGAACGACGGTCTCGCCGGCGCGGTCATCACCGTGCTGAAGAAGAACGGCCTCAACGGCAAGGTCCCGGTCACCGGTCAGGACGCCACCGCGGACGGCCTCATGGCCATCCTGCGCGGCGACCAGTACATGACCGTCTTCAAGCCCATCAAGGAAGAGGCCGAGGCCGCGGCGAAGCTCGCCGTCCTGCTGGCCAAGGGCGACAAGGCGGGCGCCGACGCGCTGGCCACCGGCAAGGCGAAGGACCCGAAGGGCAACCGCGAGGTCAAGTCCGTGCTCCTCGAGCCGAAGCTGACCACCAAGGAAGGCGTCAAGGAGGTCGTGACGCAGGGCTACGTCAAGGCGGCCGAGATCTGCGGCGGCGACCTGGCCGCGGCGTGCACGCAGCTCGGTATCTCCTGACCCGTTAAATCCAGACGACCGGGCCGGTGCGTTCCCCCGACGGAGCGCACCGGCCCGGTACCCAGCCGGGAGAACCCCCCATGAGTGAACCCATCCTCGAACTGAAGCAGCTGAACAAGAGCTTCGGGCCGGTCCACGTGCTCCACGACGTGGACTTCAACGTGCGCGCCGGCGAGGTCACCGCGCTGGTCGGCGACAACGGTGCCGGTAAGTCCACTTTGGTCAAGTCGATCGCCGGAATCCACGGCTACGACTCGGGAACGGTGACGTTCCAGGGCAAGCAGGTGAACATCCACGGCCCGCGCGACGCCGCCGATCTGGGCATCGAGGTCGTCTACCAGGACCTCGCGCTCGCCGAGAACCTCGACATCGTGCAGAACATGTTCCTCGGCCGGGAACGCGGCAGCAAATGGCTGCTCGACGAGGCCAGCATGGAGAAGGCCGCCCGCGAGACGCTCGCCTCGCTCTCGGTCCGCACCGTGAAGTCCGTCCGCACGCCCGTTTCGGCCCTCTCGGGCGGGCAGCGGCAGACCGTCGCGATCGCGAAATCCGTGCTGTGGGACTCGAAGGTCGTCCTGCTCGACGAGCCCACCGCCGCGCTCGGTGTCGCGCAGACCCGTCAGGTGCTCGACCTCGTCCGCCGTCTCGCCGAGCAGGGCCTCGGTGTGGTGCTGATCAGCCACAACATGGCCGACGTCTTCGAGGTCGCCGACCGGATCGCGGTGCTCTACCTCGGCCGTCTCGTCGCCGAGGTGCACACCAAGGACGTCACCCACGGCCAGGTAGTGGAACTGATCACCGCCGGTCGCTCCGGCGACCTCGGCCTTGCCCGCCCCGAAGCCGCCGTCCTCTGAGCAGAGGCGAGAAAGAACCGGAAATGACTGAGACACCTGCAAAGCCCGCCTCGCCGGAGGGGGGCAAGTCGGCGGCCGCCGCGCTCAACCCGTCGGCGGCCATCACGGACTTCGGCATCGACACGACATCGATGTCGACGCGCGAAGCCGTCGGCGACTACTTCTCCCGGCTCAAGGCCGGACAGCTGGGTTCGCTCCCGGCGCTGCTCGGCCTGCTCGTGCTGGTGATCGTGTTCGCCTCGCTGTCGGACACCTTCCTGACGATGAACAACATCGCGAACCTGATGGCACAGGGCGCCGGCAAGGCGATCATCGCGATGGGCATCGTGTTCGTGCTGCTGCTCGGCGAGATCGACCTGTCCGCGGGTACCGCGTCCGGCGTCACCGCCGCGGTGCTGGCGATGCACTACGTCCGCAACGGAAACCTGTTGGGCGGCATGGGGAACGGCGTGTTCATCGCGTTCCTCGTCGTCCTCGCCATCGCCGCCCTGCTCGGCGTGATCCTGCGGATCTGGGCGGGTGTCGGATTCGCCGTGCTCGCCATCGCGCTCGTGCTTTCGGGAACCGCGGCCAACGCGTGGATCGAGATGCTGCTCGCGATCTCCGTCGGCGGCGCGATCGGTGTCCTCACCGGCTTCCTCGTCTCGAAGATCGGCATGCCCTCGTTCGTCGTGACATTGGCGCTCTTCCTCGCCTGGCAGGGTGTCATCCTCCAGTTCATCGGTGAGGGCGGCACGCTCGGCATCAGCACCTCCGACGTGCTGTTCAAGGTCGCCAACGGCAATCTGTCCACTGTGGGCAGCTGGGTCCTGTTCCTGATCGCCGCCGGTGGTTTCGCCGCGGTGACCTTGGGCCAGCACTTCTCGCGGCTCAAGCGCGGCCTGGTCACCCAGCCGACGCCGATGGTGCTGTTCAAGGTCGGCGCGATCGGCGTGGTCGCCGCGATCGCGACCTATCTGCTCACGCTGAACCGTGCGCCGAACCCGAACATCGTCATCTCCGGCGTCCCGTACGTCGTGCCGATCGTGCTCGGCCTGCTGGTGCTCGGCACCTACGTGCTCAACCGCACGCAGTACGGCCGCCACATCTACGCCGTCGGCGGCAACCGCGAGGCGGCTCGCCGCGCCGGTATCAACGTCGAGAAGATCCGCGCCTCGGTGTTCGTCATCTGCTCGGCGGTGGCGGCGGTCGGCGCGATCGTCTACTCGTCGAAGGTCGGTTCGGTCGACCCGCAGGCCGGTGGCCTCAACACGCTGCTGTTCGCGGTCGGTGCCGCCGTCATCGGTGGTACGTCGCTGTTCGGCGGCAAGGGCCGGGTCGTCGACGCGGTGATCGGTGGTCTCGTGCTGGCGGTCGTCGAGAACGCGCTGGGCCTGCTGAAGCAGTCGGCGGCGGTGGTCAACATCGTCACCGGTCTGGTGCTGCTTCTCGCGGCCACGGTGGACGCGCTGTCCCGGCGCCGCGCGGCTGCGTCGCCGCGCTGAGTCCGCATGGAATGATGAAGCCCGTGACCAGCACACCCGTTGCACGACCAGACGAGGTGCGCAGGCACAACCGCACGACCTTGCTCCGGTTGCTGCACGTCAGCGGCCCGAGCACCAGGGCGACCCTCGCCACCGAGCTGGGGCTCAACCGCAGCACCATCAAGACCCTCGTCGACGGCCTCGCGGAAGCGGGGGTCGTCGAGGAGCGGGTCCCGAGGCCGGGACGAGGGGCGGGCCGCCCTTCGCTCCTGGTCCTGCCGCAGCCGCATGCGGCGGTGGTGCTCGCGGTCGATCTCCAGGTCGAACACGTGGCGATCGCGCTGGTCGGGTTCGGTGGCCAGATCCTCGGGCGCAACAGCTGGAACCTCCACGGCCGGACGCGCGAGGCCGACGAAGTGATCACGCACGTGATCGAGTCGACCACCGTGCTGGCCGGTGACCTCGGCGTACAGCCGATCGCCGCGGGCGTGTCCGTGCCCGGCGTCGTCCGCCGGGCCGACGGGCACGTCCACGAGGCCCCCAACCTGCGCTGGACCGACGTGGCGCTCGGGGAACGGCTCGGCGGTGTGCTGCGCATCCCCGTCCTGGTCGGCAACGACGCCGAACTAGGCGCCATCGCCGAACACCTGCGCGGCGCCGCGCGGGGCTCGTCGGACGCCGTGTACGTCTCCGCCGACGTCGGTGTCGGGGGCGGGATCATCGCGGACGGCTCGTCGCTGCGCGGCGGCGCGGGCTACGTCGGCGAGATCGGGCACATGGCGATCCGGCCGGGCGGCCGTCCCTGCTACTGCGGGTCCAGCGGCTGCTGGGAGACCGAGGTCGGCGAGGCGGCACTGTGCCGCGCCCTCGACCTGCCCGAGGACACCCCGCGCGGGGCGATCCTGTTCGAGCTGCGCGAACTGGGCCGGGATCCGCACGCGGCCGAGGAGCGGCTCTCGGAGTTCGCGGAATGGCTGACGCTGGGCCTGGTGAACGTGGTCAACCTGCTCGGCCCGCAGCTGGTGGTGCTGGGCGACCTGCTCACCGTGCTGCCCGATTCGGTCGTGAAGTCGGTGGCGGCCGAGGTCCGGCGGCGGAGCCTGGTCAGCCGGGCCGTCGGCGGGACGCAGATCGTGAGTTCGGCGCTCGGGGCGGACGTGAAACTGCTGGGTGCGGCTGAGGCGGCGTTTGAAATGATTCTGGACACCGTCTAGCTCGCATTTAGTCCTCTGGATGCGGTAGTTGCACACGCAAGGACCGCATCCAGAGGACTAAATGCGTTCTGTCACGAGGCCGGACAGCAGGGCCACCAGGGCGGCCAGGGCTTTCTCCTTCGCGGCTTCGCGGTCTTCGGCGTGCGCGATCATCAGCGCGGCCTCCGCGCAGGCGCTCAGCACCAGTTGCGCCAGTTCCGGGATGGGCGCGTCGATCAGCAGCCCGTCCGTCGCGGCGGACTCCAGGATCTCCGTGATCAGGCCCAGCCCGTACCGGTTCTCCAGCTCACGCCATTCCTGCCAGCCGAGGACGGAGACGGCGTCGGTGAGCGCGATCCGCACCACCTCGGGCCGCAGGCACAGGTCCAGGAACCGGCTCAGCACCCCGAGCGCCCCCGTCCACGGGTCGCCCGCGGCGCCCAGGACGGTCTTCAGATCCTCGGTGATCTCCGTTTCGATCTGCTCGATCACGGCCCGGAACAGCCCCTGCTTGTCCCCGAAGTGGTGATACAGCGCGCCGCGGGTGACACCCGCCGCCCGGACGATCTCGTCGGCGGGCACGGCGGCGTAACCCTGTTCGGCGAACAGCGTCCGCGCCGCCGTGATCAACGCGGCCTGCGTCGATTGCGAGCGTTCGGTCTGGCTACGTCGTGGCGTGGGCACGCAGGAATTCCACCATCATGCCGCTCAGCCGCTCCGGCTGGTCCTCCGGCACGAAGGTGTAGGAATCCTCGATCGTCTCCAGTTCGGCGTTCGGCAGGACCCCGGCGAGCTTGCGGCCGACCCACAACGGGAAATGCCGGTCCTCCGGCGCCCAGGCCAGCAGCACGGGCTTGGTGAACGCGGGCAGCCGCTCCGCGGCGGTGAGGGTGTAGCGGTTGTCGACGCTCGCCATGAACCGGCGCAGATCGTCGCGGATCTCCGCGCTCCGGCGGCTCGGCAGCAGGTATGCGTCGAGGATGTGGTCCGGGACCGGGTGCTTGGCCAGCCAGAGGAAGTCCGTCGCCTTCAGCGGCCACCGCCAGCGCAGCGCCGCGGTCACCAGCCCGACGCCGCCGGGGATCCGCGCCAGCGGGCTCAGCCCCGAGAACAACGGCGGCAGGAAGCGCTCGAAGGAGTCCGACGGGGTCAGCACGACCCGGCCCACCCGTTCCGGGTTCGTGGTCATGAGCAGTTGCGTCAGCGCGCCGCCGGTGTCGTTCGCGACCACGGTGACGTCGGTCAGGTCGAGCGCTTCGAGGAACCGCGCGATGAGCGCCGCGACCCCGGGCGGGCTCAGCTCGGCATGGGGGACCGGGATCTCGTGCGAACCGAGCGGCCAGTCCGGGGTCAGGCAGCGGAAGCCGGCGTCGGCGACCGCGGGCGCCACCTTGCGCCAGAGCAGGCCGTTGGTCAGCAGGCCGTGCACGAAGACCACGGGAGGCCCTTCGCCGCGGTCGCGATAGCGGATGCGGGCGTCGCCGAGGTCCACCACATGTGCTTCACCGAGGAGGTCGCTGGTCGTCATGGCAACTAACATACATGCTGTATGTATGTTTTTGAAGGCGAAAACCAGGGCGGCCGCAGGCAAAAAACAGGGCGGCCGGCTCTCTCCCCTGGGGGAGTAGCCGGCCGCCGGTGGTCGTGGACTGGTGGGCTACCGCTGAATGTCCGCGGACATTTCCTTGAGCTTCGTCTCGTGTGCGCGGGCGTGGTGACCACAGAAGAGCAACTCGCCACCGGTGCTGAGAATGGCTCGAACCTGGGCTGCAGCTCCACACCGGTCGCATCGGTCGGCAGCGGTCAGTTCGGGGCGGGTGAGCGTCGGTGAAGTCATTGGAGTCTCCCTCCGTCCCGGCACCGGTGGCCCGGTGCCATCGATCCAGCTACGACCACTTCGGCACTGATGCCGGCAACGTTCGTTCCCGGCCCCGCCGTGTTCGTGCTTCCACTCTTCCAGACGTTTGGCGGCCCGCAAGTGTTCCCGTGCGGGTGTCTCATTTGTCACTGGTAATTACCTCGGATGCCGTAGCGTAATCACGCAACGTGGGAGAAGACTCCCCGCCGAAGGGCCTTTTCCCACGTCAGGCACCATGCGGGGGTGGGAATCGCAGTCGTCCGGAACCGTCTTCCGAGCGTGCCGTCGCCGATCTTGTTCGTTCTCAGCGGAATTTCGATGTACGCCGGTGCGGCCGTCGCCGTAGGTCTCTTTTCGGTCGCCTCCCCCGCGGGGGTGGCCTGGCTTCGCTGTCTCGGGGCGGCAGTGGTCCTTCTCGCGTGGCGCAGGCCACCTCGCTCGGCGTGGACCGGCCGCACGTTCCTGCTCGCGGGCGCCTTCGGCGTCGTCACCGCCGGGATGAACGTGCTCTTCTACGAGGCGATCGCGCGGCTGCCGCTGGGCACCGCGGTCGCCCTCGAGTTCACCGGGCCCGTGGTGGTGGCCGCGTTCGGCTCGCGGACCCGCCGCGACGTCTTCGCGCTGCTGCTGGTGGTGGCCGGCGTGGTCGCCATCGCGGACGTCCGGCTCGAAGGCAGCCTGCTCGGCGTGCTGTTCGCCCTCGGCGCGGCGGCCGCCTGGGCGGGCTACATCCTGCTCGGGAAGCGGGTCGCGGTCGGCGGGAACGGGATCGACGGGCTGGCCGTCGGGTTCGCGGTCGGCACCGTGGTGCTGTCGCCGCTGGCGCTCGGCACCGGCGCGGTGTGGGGTTCGCCACGTTTGGTGCTGCTCGGCGTCGGGGTGGGCGTGCTCGCCACCGTCGTGCCGTACGGGCTCGACCAAGTCGTCCTGCGCAAGGCCGGGCAGGCGCGGTTCGCGCTGCTGCTCGCGTTGCTGCCGGTCACGGCGGGCGTCATCGGCTTCCTCTGGCTCCGTCAGGTCCCGGCGCTGCCCGAGGCCCTCGGCACGCTGGCCGTCGTCGCCGGGGTCGCGCTGCGCTCTCCGGGGAAACGTGATGACTCGGCGCCCCTCTGAGCGGGATACTGAGCGGTCTGTGGCGCTTTCAGCACCGGGAGGACACGTGGCCGAGATCCGGCGGGCCGGCACCGTCGAGGAGGTCGTCGCCGCTCAGCACCTGTTCGACGGCCCCGCGCACCGTGAGGCGTCCGAGAAGTTCCTCGCGGGGGAGGAGAACCACCTCCTCATCGCCTACGAGGATGGCGAGCCCGCGGGGATGATCACCGGTACCGAGGTGACGCATCCGGACAAGGGCACCGAGATGTTCCTCAACGAACTCGACGTCAGCCCGGACTACCAGCGGCGCGGGATCGGCCGCGACCTCGTCGACGCGCTGGCCGGGATCGCGCGGGAACGCGGCTGCCGGGGGATGTGGGTCGGCGTCGAAACGGACAACAAGGCCGCGCTGGCGACCTACACCTCGGCCGGGGCGTCGAACGACGGGCCGTTCATCATGCAGTCGTGGACGTTCGAAGACTGATGTCGTCCGGAATCGACGGCGACCGGACGGGGCTGTCCGGTCGCCGCTGGCTGCCAGGGGGCGAGCACCTCGTCGCCGTCGCGCGGGCCGAACTCCCGCAGCGGGACGGGCTCGCCGGACCCTTCACGGCGCTGGCCGCCCTGCGCGCGGCGGGTTTCGACGTCGCGGGCCAGGACGAGGTCGCGGCCCTGTCCGGCACCATGCACGAAGGCCTGGCACGGGCGATCGGGACGCTGTCCGGCGGACGGCTCGTCGCCGTGCCCGCCACCGGGAACTGGGCGCCGCACTCGTTGTTCATGCTCCTCGCGGCGCTGTGGCGGCTGCCGAGGGTCGCGTTGATCGCGGAGGTCGACCCGGCCGAGTTCGGCGCGCACGACACCCCGGCGCGAGCGCTGCTCGACTATCTCGACACCGGTATCCCGCCGCTGTGGTCGTCGCGCTGGCGCCCGCCCGGCGGGCATCACGTGCTGGCCGCCGGGATGCGGATCGGCGCCGAAGGTACTCTCGTGTCCATTATGGACGGCTACCCGTCCTTGGGGGACAACGGTTTGCACGACCAGCCGGTGGAATGGGTGGCCGCGGCGCTGAAGCGGATGCTGGTCGTGGTGGACGACGGCGACGCCGAGGCCGCCGTCGACGCGATCACGACGGCCGGTCTGTGGAGCTGAGCTCGTCCTTCGCGAAACGGGAATGCTTGCGCCCGTAGAAGACGTAGATCAGCATGCCGAGGCCCAGCCACGCGGCGAACCGCAGCCACGTCATCACGTCCAGGTTCAGCATCAGGTAGAAGCACGCCAGCGCCGCCACGATGGGCAGATACGGCGAGAACGGCACGGTGAACGGACGTTCCAGGTCCGGGCGGCGTTTGCGCAGCACCGGGACGGCCAGCGCGACGATGATCATCGCCGATAGCGCGCCGATGCTGACCATGTCGGCGAGTTCGGAGATCGGGACGAACGCGGCCAGCACCGCGATCAGCACCGCGCCGGCGATCGTCATCCGGTGCGGGGTGCCCCAGCGCGGATGCGCCGTGCCGAACTTCTTCGGCAGCAGGCCGTCGCGGCCCATGGCGAAACCGATCCGGCCGATCGTCACCAGTTCCACCATCATCACCGACGTCAGCCCGGTGACCGCGCCGAGCGAGATCAGCGCGCCCACCCAGTGCTGCCCGACGCGGTCGAAGGCGTCGGCGAGCGGGGCGCCCGCGTCGATCTCGGCGAACGGCACCATCCCGGTCAGCACCAGCGAGACCCCGATGTAGAGCAGCGCGCAGACGCCGAGCGCGCCGAGGATGCCGACCCGCAGATCGCGTTTCGGGTTCACGGTCTCCTCGCCGAGGTTGGCGAGTGCCTCGAAACCGGTGTAGGCGAAGAAGACGACGGCCGCGGCGGTCACCATCCCGGCGATACCGTAGACGGACTGTTCGAGCCCGAGCGCGGCTTGCACGATCGGCTGATGCAGGGTTCCGGCGGTCTCCGTCGGCGGCTGCGCGGCGGGGATGAACGGGGTGAGGTTCTCGCCGCGGATGTAGAACACGCCGACCGCGAGGATCAGCACGCAGACCGCGACCTTGACCAGCACGAGAAGGTTCGTCACCCGCGCCGACTCCTTGATCCCGAGGACGGCGATCAAGGTCAGCACGGCGATGATCACGACCGCGCCTATGTTGACCTTCGCGTCTTCGCCGAACCAGTCGGGGGAGAGTCCCATCAGATTCGCGAGATAGCCGGACCAGCCGCGGGACACGACGGCCGCGCCGAGGGCGAACTCGAGCAGCAGGTCCCAGCCGATGATCCAGGCGAAGGTCTCGCCGAGGGTGGCGAACGCGTAGGTGTAGGCGCTTCCGGCCGTCGGCACGCTGGAGGCGAGTTCGGCGTAGCAGAGGGCGGCCAGCCCGGCCACGACGGCGCCGAGCACGAACGACAGCGTGACCGACGGGCCCGCGTGCGTTTTCGCCTCGACCCCGGCGAGGGTGAAGATGCCGGTGCCGATGATGATGCCGACCCCGAACCCGATCAGGTCGCGCCCGTGCAGGCGGCGTTTCAGCTCACCGGAGTCCTGCCGTTTCAGGACCTCGTCCACGTCCAGAGTTCGCCGCATGAAGGGTCACGCTAGAAGATCGCCGTCCACCTCGCAGATCGGTGGGAGGAGTACCCGGCGGAGGCGAAGGGAGCTTTCGCCGCATCAGACGCGGTGAAGGGAGCCTTCAGCCCACGCGCGACAGTCGTGGTGGGAGTTCACCCCTCCAGCACGACACCGTTCTCCTGCGCCAGGATCGCCGCCTGCACCCGCGACCGCAGCCCCAGTTTCGTCAGCACCCGGGAGACGTGCGTCTTCACCGTCGTCTCGCCGATGTGCAGCCGCGTCCCGATCTGCGCGTTGGACAGGCCGCCGCCCAGGCACGCCAGCACTTCGCGCTCGCGTTCGGTCAGGTCTTCGAGCCCGGCGGGGGCGACGGAGGGTTCACGGGTCCCGGCGGCGAAGGCGGCGATCAGCTTCCGCGTGACCTGCGGCGCGAGCACCCCTTCGCCCGCCGCGACCAGCTTCACCGCCTCGATCAGCCGTGACGCCTCCACCGACTTCAGCAGGAACCCGGCCGCGCCCGCCCGCAGCGCGGCGTGGACGTACTCGTCGAGATCGAAGGTGGTGAGCACGAGGACCTCGCACAGCCCCTCCGCGGTCAGTTCCCGCGTGGCGGCAATGCCGTCGACCCCGGGCATCCGCACGTCCATCAGCACGACGTCCGGCTTGAGCGCCTTCGCCTGGCGGACGGCGATGGCGCCGTCCGCGGCCTCGCCGACCACCTCGATACCCTCGGCGTTGCCGAGGATCATCATCAGCCCGGCACGGATCGCGCCGTGGTCGTCGGCGACCAGCACCCTGATGTTCCCGTCGCTCAAGACCCCTCCAGAGGCAGTTCGGCGCGGACCAGCCAGCGGCCGCCGGACGGCCCGGCGGTGAAGGTGCCGCCCACCGCGGCGGCGCGTTCCCGCATGTTCAGCAGGCCGAGACCGGTCCCGCCGTCGCCGGGGCAGCCCGGCTGAAGATCATTGCGCACCTCGACGGTGAGTATGCCGCCGCTCGACCGGATGTCGAGGACGGCCCGCCCGCCGGGAGCGTGTTTCATCGCGTTGGTCAGCGCTTCCTGCGCGATCCGGTACGCGGTCAGGTCGACCGCGGCGGGCAGGTCGGCGGACCGGTCCGGTACGGCGCCGAGTTCGACCGCCAGCCCGCTCGCCCGCGCCGATTCGACCAGTTTGGACAGTTCGGCCAGCCGCGCGGGCGCGGTCGGCTCGATCTCGGTGTCCGCGCGCAGCAGCCCGATCATCGCGCGCATCTCCTCCAGCGCGCTGACACTGTTCTCCCGCACCGATTCCAGCACCTTCCTGGACAGCTTCGGATCGGCGGTGGCCATCGACAGCGCGGCTTCGGACTGGATCGCGATCGCCGAGAGATGCCCGGCGATGACGTCGTGCAGATCCCGCGCCATCTTCGACCGTTCGCCCGCCACGGCGGCCTTCCGGTCCAGTTCGCCGATCGTGGCCAGCTGGACCGCGTTCGCCCGCTCGTTGTGGGCGATGTCCCGCTGCTGACGGACGTTGGCCGCCCACCACACAGGGGTGACCAGGAACGGCAGGAACGCGAATGCGACAAGGATCGCCGTGCGCCACTGCGCGGAGAAGAGGAGCGCCAGGCAGACCGCGGCGAGCGTGCCGACCGCGGCGACACCGATCATCACCCGGCTGACCCGGCGTGAACCGTACAGCGTCGTCGCGTAGAGGAAGTCGGTGAAGATGACGAAGATCGGCAGCGAGGGACCGAACGCGATGTCCACGCCGAGGACGACGAGCCCGCACAACAGTCCTAAAGGGACCTTGCGGCGCAGCACCTGCAGGAGGCACAACACGGTCAGTTCGGTCAGCCGGATCCACAGCGGCGTGTCGTCCTTGCCGTTGAGCAGCACGTGCATCCCGCTGAGATAGACCAGCACGCCCAGGACCCAGGTGCCGAAGGCGATGACGAGGTCCTGTTTCCATTCGGCGAGGTGGTTCAGGCGCGGGACGAACGTGGGCACCGTCCCATCCCAGCACACCGGCACCCGCCGCGGGGTCCTACGAACTGATGACGATGATCTCGTGCCGTTCGCCGACGCGGCCTCGCCCGCTCGCGAGACAGACTCGGCTCGTGAACAGGATCTGGGACTTCATCGAGGAAAACCCGATGGCGGCCGTGATCGCTGGCGGGGAGATCGGTTTCTGGGTCGCCATCCTCGCCGGCCTCGTGGCCCGCTATCCGCTCAAGCTCAAGCGCACCGGTGTCGCGCTGCTGCTCCTGACCCCGGTGATCGACATCGTCGTGCTGGTCGCGACCGTCATCGATCTGCGCAACGGGGCCACGGCGAACTTCGTGCACGGCCTCGCCGCGGTGTACCTGGGCTTCAGCGTGGTGTTCGGGCATTCGATGATCAAATGGGCCGACGTGCGGTTCGCGCACCGGTTCGCGGGCGGGCCGCCACCGCCGCCCAAGCCGAGGGGCCGGGACAAGCTGCGCGCCGAATGGCGTGACTGGTTCAAATGCGTGCTGGCCTGCGGGCTGGCCGCCGGGGTGCTGCTCCTGCTGATCGTGATGGCGGGCGGCACCGCACAGGTCGACCCGTTGTGGGGCTGGCTGCCGCGGCTGGGGGTCGTGACCGCCATCTGGTTCGCCACCGGGCCGCTGTGGCAGGAGTTCTCCCCGAAGGACCGGGTCGAGGAAGGGGCACGACGATGATCGAACTGCTGGGGATCCTCCTGCTGGTGCAGGGCGGTGGCGGGCTGATCAACCGGTTGCTGGGGAGCACGAACCCGAGCTGGTTCGTCCAGCTCCATCTGCTCCCGCCGGGGATGCACGTGGTGGCGAGCGCGCTGATGGTGGCCGCGGGCGTGGGGGTGCTGTTCGCCGAACGCGCCCGCAAGGGGCGCCGGTCAGAGTGAGACGAGCACCTGCAGGACCCCGAGGACGATGGTGACGACCGTCAGCACGACGGTCACCACGGTGAGCCGCGTGACCCGCGCGCTCACCGTGTTCTCGTAGGCGTACCTGGTCTCCTCGTCCATCGCCTCGGCCTGGCGGTCGAGCTGGGCGATGATCCGCTCCACGCCCATGCTGGTGACCAGCCGGCGCTCCAGCGAATCGATCTCGGGCGGCAGCACCGAATGCAGCATTTCGAGGATGTCGTCGAGCGAGCCGCGCAGCAGCCGGGTCCGGCTCCCGGTCTGCTTCATCGACGCCAGCCACTGGTCGGCCAGCGCCATCCGGATGAGGACCCGTTCGAGGATGAAGAGCATCCCGTGGTCGAGCCCGCCGATCTCGCTGTCGATGCCGAAATACGGTTCGGCGTCGCCGAACGGGCCGCGCATCAGCTCGGCCTGGTGCTCGACGTATTCGGAATCCTTGCTGTTGAGGCAGACGATCCCGCCCGCCATCGTGTACGCGGCGACGAAGGACCGCGTGCCCCACGACGGGCCGAGCGCGTCCCTGGCGACCTCGCGGGGCACGAACCGCCAGCCCTCGTCGCTGGTCGCCATCCCGTAGAACGGCCGGGGATCGGCGGCGACCCGCTGGGCGGGCGGATGCCCGTCGTGGGACCGCATTTCGACGCACCAGCCCTTGCGGCCGAGCCCTTCGGAGAGGTCGCAACCCCTGGTCAGGTCCTCGAAGACGTGGGTGACGGCCTTGAGGAGCGAAGGGAACGTCTTCTCGCCGTAGCGGCCGTGCAGCCCTTTCTCCCCGTTCGACGTCTCCCGGCCCTGAAGGCTCTGCAGGATCGCGATGGCGAGGTCGAACTCGGCGGCGGGCCCGTCCGCCGCCGCGCCGGTGATCGTGGTGGCGAGGACCAGCGTCATCGCGTGATAGGCGGGATGCCAGGTGACGACGAGTTCGCACGGCAGGCCGGTCTCGCCGACGCGGATCGCGAGCCTGCGTTTGCGCAGCACCCGTCTTCGGGGCGGTGTCGTGTAACTGGCCAGGAAATTCTCCGCCGCCGTCCACTCGTCGCCGAGTTTCCCGTCGAGGTGGGCCAGCAGGCCGCGGTCCCGTCCGCCGTCCAGCACCTTCCCGGCCTCCCGCTCCGACAGCGGGACCGCCCACGCGAAGGTGAGGAGCACCGCGGTCATGGGCGGCGCAGCACCGTGATCAGGTCCCGGCCGAGATGGCGGCGCAGCGGACCGGAGGCGTTGACGAGTTCGTCGCGGTCGATGTGCTCGTCGGCCGGGCCGAGATCGTCGAGGACGTGGTACGTCCACTCCCACTCGGTGCGCCAGCCCGCTTCGGCCGCGTCGGCGGCGATCTCCGCCGGGTCCAGGTAGCGCACCGGGAGCGCCGGGCCGCCGTCGTGCAGCGCTTGGTCGAACTCTTCGCGCGATACCCGGCGTGAGCGGACTTCGTCGCCCGCTTCGACGCTGTCGAGGCTGAACGCGCCCTGCCCGATCGGTGACCGGCTGTAGGCGAGCACCAGTACGCCGCCGGGCGCGGTGATCCCGGCCAGCCGCCGCAGGATCGGTCCGACGTCCGGCGTCGGCACGTGCTGGATGACGTGACTGCACATCACGAGGTCGTACGGGCCGCCGTCCAAATCCGTGATCGGCGAGACGGCGAAGGAGAACTCGGTGTCTTCGACGACGGTCTCGCGTGCCTTGGCCAGCCGGTCCGGGTCGGGATCCGCAGCGGTGACGTCGACGGAGATTCGGGCGAGCCAGGGGAGAAGGCGGCCTTCGCCGCAGCCGGCGTCGAGCGCCTTGACCCGCTCGCGTGGGGCGAGGATCTCGGTGAGCCGTTCGGCGACCTTCCCGAGCGCGCGGTCCTCGCTGGCCGTCCAGTAGCCGTCGTAGGGTTCGTGCCGTCGGATGAACACACCGGTGACGTGGTCGCCGGCGTCCGGGTAGCGGTAGCCCTCGGTCAGCACAGTCGCGAATATAGCCCGGATTCGCGGCTTCTCCGGTGCTCCGTGCGGGATTACCATGAGTCATGGCCATCGGGCCTGTCGCGCTGTACGCCGTGGTCGCCGTGGCGCCTTCGGTTCTTTTCTGGTGCGCGCTGAAAGTGCCGGCCGGGCTGCGGTGGTGGCGTGGCCGCCGCCGACCCGAACTCCCGGCCGGGCCGCCCATCGAGAAACTCGCCGCCGATCTCCGCCGGGTGCACCGGCAGCTGGCGGAGCTTCCGTCCGGCGCCTCCGCCGTCCGCCGGTACGGCACCAGGCAGGCGTACGACGCGCTGCTCGTCCAGGCCTGCCGGGAGGTCGAGGTGGTGCACCGGCTGGCCGAACTGCCGGAGGGTTTCGACCGGGAGATCGAACGGCTGCGCGTCGAGGAATCCCTGGCCGAGCGCGGGCTTTCCGTGTCCTGACGCGGTTTGTATCGAAAGTATGCGCGCGGCCGGGAGGCTCGCGGGCATGAAGAGGCTGGGACTTCTCGCTTCACTCCTGCTGGTGTTCGCGTTCATCCCTGGCGTGGCCTCCGCCGCGGCGGCCTTCCCGAAGCTGGACGCGGCCACGGTCGACGGTTTCCGCTGGACGTCCGGTTCGAGTTTCGGCACCTACGGCGCCCGGATCGCCGCGCTGGAGAACCACCTCCCGGCACGTGGGCTGCCGGAGATCCTGTCGTCGGCGAACCGGAAGGCGCGGCCGCTGTGCCACGCCACGTATCTCGCGGCGGCGCTGAACCCGGCGGGATTCTGCTGGGAAGACGCGAACGACGACAAGACCAACGACTGGATACCGCAGGGACTGACCGGTTCCGGCGACGCCGACGCGGCGACCGGGAAGGTCGGCGGCAAACGGGTGGTGGCGACGTCCTGGCACACTCCCGGCGACACCATGGTTCGTCTGTCCTTTGTGGACGCGACCGGGCTGGGCTACCGGCATGTGCTGCTCGTCGAACCGACGTCGAACGACAACTTCGCCGTCGTGCAAGGACACGGTCACGGGATGACCTGGATCGGGAACCGGCTGTTCGTCGCGACCACCGGGGGTGTGGTGCGGGTCTTCGACACCACGCACTTCTGGAAGGTCGACGACAGCTCCGGCGTCGTCGGCAAGGGTTCGGACGGCAAGTACCACGCGGCGTTCTACGACTACGCGATGCCGCAGATCGGCGCCTACTGGTACCCCGGCGGCGGTGCCTGCACCAACGCGCCCGGGATCCGGCCGTGTCTCGCGACGATGTCGTTCGACCACGGTGACGGCTCGATCGTGACCGCGGAGCACATCCCGAACGCGGCGGGCGGCCGGGTGCTGCGGTGGCCGTTCGACCGCGCGACCGGGCTGCCCAAGGTGTCGGCCGACGGCACCGTGCACGCGAAGGAAGGCTTCGTGTCGCCGGTGTGGGGCATGCAGGGAGCGGTGGCGCGCAACGGATATTTCGTGCTGACCGGTGTGTGCCCCGAGTACGCCGGCGTGGCGGGCGACCATCCTTCGTGCCTGCACGGCGGGGTCGGCGGCACTTCGACGTCGCGGCTGAGCGGCCGGGCGCCGGTGAACTCGCAGAACCTGTCGTACTGGCCGGCGACGGGGGAGCTGTGGCTGATGAACGAGCAGCTACGGGAGCGGGTCACCGTCCACGTCCCGTGGACCACCTTGACGGGGAGGTCGTGAGTGGTAGCGACTTGGCCTCGTCCCGCTGTCGTGGTGGAGCCGATGTCGGCGAGTGGGGAGGATTTGGGACGTTCAGTGTCCGGAATCTTCCCCACTCGGCAGCGAACCGGGTCGTGCGAGCTTGATCAACGGAAGATCGGGGACATTGAGTGTCCCTGATCCTCCGTTGATCAAGCTCCGAGACCCGAGCGCCCCTCGACGACCGTCCTTACCACTCACGAGATCACGGGGTGAAGTCCCAGCGCGTGGCGCCATGGGGTTCGGCGCCCGCCACGCCGATGGCCCGGCGCAGGGCGAGGCGGTACAGATACCAGGGCGGGGCGCCCGCGCTGGGCGCGCTGAAGGGAGCGGTGAGCGCGTCGCCCTCCACCGTCGCGGGCCAGCCGCCCGTCCGGTAGACCGCCGCGACCCGTTCCAGCGTCGCCGGATCGGTGACCCGGTGCGCCTCGCCCTCCATCGTGAGGTCGATTCCCCGCAGCCGCACCGAAACGGCGCACGCCGGGTTCGCGGCCAGGTTGCGGGACCGCCGGGTGCCCGGCCCGCCTTTGAAGTACAGGACGTCGTCCACCCAGACGGCGCCGACGCCCGCCGAATGCGGACGCCCGTCGGGACGCACGGTGGTCACGAAGAAGGTCAGGTCGGCGGTCGGGGTGTCCTCGGCGAGGACGTCCCGCGCGCGGCTCCAGGGGAGTTCCGCGGCTCCGTAGCGGTCGAGGTTCTTGGTGGCGTGAGGTTTCGTCATACCCACGCGTCGAACGGGCGGGCCGCGATTCGACACCGGACGCGAAAAACCCCGCCACCGAAACGGTGACGGGGTCTTCCGTGAACCCTGGGCTCAGTCCAGATAGTCGCGCAGCACCTGCGAACGCGACGGGTGACGCAGCTTCGACATCGTCTTCGACTCGATCTGCCGGATGCGCTCACGGGTCACCCCGTACACCTGGCCGATCTCGTCGAGCGTGCGCGGCTGGCCGTCGGTGAGGCCGAACCGCAGCCGCACCACTCCCGCCTCACGTTCGGACAGCGTCTGCAGCACCGACTGGAGCTGGTCCTGCAGCAGCGTGAACGACACCGCGTCGACCGCGACGACGGCCTCGGAGTCTTCGATGAAGTCACCGAGCTGCGAGTCGCCCTCGTCGCCGATGGTCTGGTCGAGCGAGATCGGCTCACGGGCGTACTGCTGGATCTCGAGGACCTTCTCCGGGGAGATGTCCATTTCCTTCGCGAGCTCTTCGGGGGTGGGCTCGCGACCGAGGTCCTGCAGCAGTTCACGCTGTATGCGGCCGAGCTTGTTGATGACCTCGACCATGTGCACCGGGATACGGATGGTGCGGGCCTGGTCGGCCATCGCGCGGGTGATCGCCTGACGGATCCACCAGGTGGCGTACGTGGAGAACTTGTAGCCCTTGGTGTAGTCGAACTTCTCGACCGCGCGGATCAGACCGAGGTTGCCCTCCTGGATCAGGTCCAGGAACGCCATGCCACGGCCGGTGTAGCGCTTCGCCAGCGAGACCACGAGCCGGAGGTTCGCCTCCAGGAGGTGGTTCTTCGCCCGCTCACCGTCGCGCACGATCCACTTGAGGTCGCGCCGCATCTGGGTGACGAGCTTCTCGCCCTCCTCCTCGGCGTTGCGGACGCGCTCGGCGGCGTAGAGCCCGGCCTCGATGCGCTTGGCGAGCTCCACCTCCTCCTCGGCGTTCAGCAGGGCGACCTTGCCGATCTGCTTGAGGTACGCGCGGACCGAGTCGGCCGAAGCGGTGAGCTCGGCGTCCTTGCGGGCCTGGCGCAGCGCCTCGGACTCTTCCTCGTCCCAGACGAAGTCCGGGTTGTCGGAAGTCTTTCCGGCGTTCTTGTCGGTCGACGTGCGGCGCCCGCGGGCGGGCGTCTCTTCGACGTCCTCCTCGGACTCCGCGTCCTCGTCCGTCTCCTCGGTGACGGAAGCGTCGACGACATCCACCTCGACCTCTTCGAGGTCGGACAGATCCGGGGTCTCGAGGTCGGCCTCGTCGAGGTCGCCGGGACCGTCTTCCGGGTCGCCGTCTTCGGTCTTCGCACCCTTGGTGCTGGGTTTCTTGGCCGGAGCCTTCTTCGCCGGGGCCTTCTTCGCGCCGGCCGCCTTGGCGGCGGTCTTGCGCGCCGCGGGCTTCGCCGCGTCGGTGGCTGCCTCGTCGGCCGGCTCGCCGGCTGCGGTCGCTGTCTTCGTCCCGCTTCGGGTTGCGGTTCTTGCGGCTGCCACTTACGCCCTTTCGCAGCGGTCGATCATGACGAGCCGAGGCGTGATGGTCTCGGCTGCCTCAAACTTCGGGGAACACCCCTCGGCCTGCGGTTTCCCTCGTTCTCGTGAGTGCCGCCGCCGGGGGCCGTGTTCCATTGTAACGACGATACGTGACAGCGTCGCGGCGCGGACCACCGACCGGCGGGCGCGACACGCCGTGCGACGCGCCGAAGTGACATCCGCGGGGTGGATGTCAGCGCGGTCGCGTCAGTGCTCGATGCCCTCCGCCGCGGCGGCCGCCGCGCCGACGATGCCCGCGTTGTTCTGCAGCGACGCGACGATCACCGGGGTGCGGATGTCCAGCAGCGGGACCCATTTGTGCGACTTCTTGCTGACCCCGCCGCCGACGATGAACAGATCCGGCCAGATCAGGTTTTCCAGCACGGAGAGATACCTGTTCACCCGTTCCGCCCATTCGGGATACGACAGGTCCTCGTTGTCCTTCACCGACGCCGCGGCCTTCTTCTCCGCGTCGAAGCCGTCGACCTCGATGTGGCCGAACTCGGTGTTGGGCACGAGCTTGCCGTCCTGGAAGACCGCGCTGCCGATACCGGTGCCGAAGGTCAGCAGCGCCGTCACGCCGCGCCGCGCCACGGGGTCGCCCCAGCGGATCTCGGCCATACCGGCGGCGTCCGCGTCGTTGAGCATCGCGATGTCGTCGACGCCGCGGCCGAGACGCTTGGCGAACAGGGCGTCGGCGTCGGTGCCGATCCACTTGCGGTCGATGTTGGCCGCGGTGTGCGCGACGCCCTTCTTGACCACCGCGGGCAGCGTGACACCCACCGGGCCGTCCCAGCCCGCCTGGCCGGTGATCTCGGCGACGACGTCCGCCACCGCCTCCGGGGTCGACGGCTTCGGCGTGTCGATGCGGATCCGGTCGCCGATCAGCTGTCCCTGCGCCAAGTCCACCAGCGCGCCCTTGATCCCGCTGCCGCCGATGTCGATACCGAACCCTCGGGTCGCCTCCACCACGGACGTGGTCCCTTCTCGCACGATTCAGAAGCCTGCCTCGGAGACTTTAACCGGATGTGGTGACATGGCGGACGTGGGAGTTGACGAGACGTTGCTGAAGGGTGTCGCCGAGCGTGTCGCGGGCGAGGCCGCCGAACTGGTCCACGAGGCCTGGACCGGGATGAACGCGGGCCGCGAGGTGCGCGTGGACACCAAATCCGCCGACACCGACGTGGTGACCGCGGTGGACCACGAGTCGGAACGGCTGGTGCGCGCCCGGCTCGCCGAACTGCGCCCGGACGACGCCGTGCTCGGCGAGGAGGGCGGGGGCGTCGCCGGTGACGGCGTGACGTGGGTGGTCGACCCGATCGACGGGACGGTGAACTTCCTCTACGGGCTGCCCTGGTTCGCCGTGTCGGTGGCCGCGCAGGTCGGCGGAGTGTCGGTGGCGGGCGCCGTCGTCGAACCGGTCAGCGGGCGCCGCTGGACCGCCGCGCGGGGGCAGGGCGCGTTCCTCGACGGGCGGCCGCTGTCGGTCAACGCCCCTTCCCGGCTGGATCTGACGCTCGTCGGCACCGGATTCGCCTACAAGGTGGAACGGCGGACGAAGCAGGCCCGGTTCGTCGCGGAACTGGCGACGCGGGTGCGGGACGTCCGGCGCAACGGGGCGGCCTCGCTCGACCTGTGCGCCGTCGCGGCAGGCTGGCTGGACGCCTACGTCGAACACGGCCTCGGGCACTGGGACTGGGCCGCCGGCGCGCTCATCGCGGCCGAGGCGGGCGCTCGGGTGTCGCTGCCGGGCGAGGACGCGGAACTGGGGCCGGACGCGACGTTCGCGGTGGCGCCGTCGATCGCTGCTCCGTTGCGTGAGGCGCTCATCGACTCGGGTGTGGGCACGATCTGAATGCCATGAAAGGTCCTTTCCTTGCAAAATTTGCAAGGAAAGGACCTTTCATAGCGCTTGAGAGAGCCTCAGCAGGGGGCTTCGCGGGCGGCCTTCAGCAGTGCCTGGTCGATCACCGGGGCACCGCCGCCCGCGGACTGCTCACCGCCGCCGCTGCCCTGCTGCGCCTTCGACCACTTCGTGAGCTGGTCGAGGACCTGGCGCGCCTCCGCCTTCGGGCGGATGTCGCCGAGCAGGGTGCCGGTGGTGAGCGTGACCGAAGCGTCCTTGCGGTTGTCCTTGACCAGTTCGGCGCACGGGACCACCAGGCTCAGCGTACGGGCCGCCGCGGCGCCGTTCTCGCCGAAGCGGATCTGGCCGCGGCATTTGGCTTCCGCGTTCTTGTAGGCCGGGTCGACGTCCGGCTCGACGATCTGGGAGAAACCGAGTTCCCGGAGCGTGCTGGTGACGATGCCGCCCTGCCCGCGCACCTGGGATCCGTTCAGCACCTGGACGGCGACCTTGTCCGGCGGGACCGGCGCGCGGTCGTCGAGGCCGTTGTGCGCCAGCGGCGTGTAGGTGACACCCTGCTGCGGCACGGGCGGCGGATCGCAGCGGACCCTGGCGTCGACGTCGGATTTGCTCGCGACGACGTTCACCCAGACGATCACCGCGCCGAGCGCCATCACCCCGATGACGATGAGCGCGGGCAGCGGCTTGTGCTTGCGATACGGCCTCGCCCCGCGGTCCCCGATGCCGTTCCCCGACGCCACCTGCCAGTCCCTTCCCCAAAGCCCGGATCCCCGGACGGTGCTTCATCTCACCATCGTGTCCGATCAGCCTATGCGTTGCGGCGCGGATGATCGGCGCGGGCCTCCGGATAGCACCACGCGATGGCCACTCCGGGCAAGCAGCCGGGCCCAAGGGGTGAGGTACCCGACGCGGGGGCAACCCATTCGGACGACAGGCGTCTTGACAGCAGGGTTCCCCCTGTTGGGTGACGTAATCGCAGCAATGTCTGACTCGTTGCAGAGCCGGTATCGACGTGAGCTACCCTTCGCGGGCTCAGGCGGCAGTAAGAGGCGCAAAAGAGAGACCTCGCTCACTGCCCAGCCGGGCACAAACAGGGGCGCTGGGACGTTAACCAGCGGCACGAAGGACTCACGAGCCGCGCGCTCGCGGGTCCGGGCCATCTGACATCGAAAGCATCGCAGGGGTGAGGGACTAATGGCGACCGACTACGACGCTCCGCGCCGCAGCGAAGCCGACGAGCTGGCCGAAGACTCGTTGGAAGAGCTGAAGGCAAGGCGTAACGAAAACCAGTCCGGCGTCGTGGACGTCGACGAGGACGCGACCGCCGAGAACTTCGAGCTGCCGGGCGCGGACCTCTCCGGACTTTCCGGGGAGGACCTGACCGTCAAGGTCGTGCCCAAGCAGGCCGACGAGTTCACCTGCTCCGTCTGCTTCCTGGTGCACCACCGCAGCAGGCTCGCGGAGGAGAGTGGCGGCCGGCTCATCTGCCGTGACTGCGCCTGAGCCTACGGGCACAGGGGACGGCGCGACAGGGGCTTCGGGGACTGAAACAGGAACAAAGGGGGCCGACCGGATGGTCGGCCCCCTTTCTGTGTCTAGGACTTCGAGGCGGGGTGGCGGAGCAGCGCGGCCACCTTCTCCGGATGCCGGGTGCTGAACAGCCAGTACGGCGTCGGGTCGTCGGGGTCGGTGAGCCAGACCCGCACGACCGGGCCGACCCAGCCCCGGTGCAGCACGAACGCCGCCGGATCGGCGTCGCGGCCGAGCGCCTTGCGCTTCGCTTCCTTGTCGATGACGTCGACGTCGCCGACGAACTTGAGCGGCAGATGCGCGTCGCGCAGCCACAGCTCCGGCTCGGCGCCGCCGGTCACCCGGACGCGAGACCGGCCGAGCGAGACCATCAGCGCGATCACCGCGGGGATCAGCACCACGTACGGCAGCCAGCCGCGGAGCCCGGGGTAGCCCATGTCGATCTCCGCCGCCAGCAGCCCGCCGCCCAGCAGCGGCAACGGCCAGCCCCACCACGGGACATAGAGCCGCTCTGAATGCTTGACGTCGCCGCCTTCGGCCGCGCTCACACTTTCAACCACCTCTTCAGGGTAGTCTCGCCGCCCGTGTCCACCGTTCAGGTACTGCTTTCCCGGATCGATCCTTCGGTCCCCCTCCCCGCCTACGCGCGCCCCGGCGACGCGGGCGCCGACCTCGTCACCACCTCGGATCTCGTGCTCGCGCCCGGTGAACGCGGCGTGGTCGGCACGGGTGTCGCGATCGCGCTGCCGCCCGGGTACGCGGGCTTCGTCCACCCCCGCTCGGGTCTCGCCGCCCGCGTCGGCCTCTCGGTCGTCAACACCCCCGGCACGATCGACTCCGGGTACCGCGGTGAGATCCGCGTCTGCCTGATCAACCATGATCTCTCCGAGAAGGTCGTGCTCACCCGCGGCGACCGGATCGCCCAGCTGGTCGTGCAACGGGTCGAACAGGCCGAGTTCGTCGAGGTCGCCGAGCTCGAGCCGTCCGAGCGCGGCGAGGGAGGGTATGGCTCCACGGGCGGACACGCCACACTGGGAGCCGGAGCCAGGGAAGGAACGGAGAACTAGTGGGGATTTTCGGACGCAAGCGCGCGAAGCCGACCGGACGGCACGCCGCGCCCGAGGTCGACGAGCGTCCAGTTGCCGACGACGCCGACGAAGAGATCGAGTCGCAGCTGTCGGAGACCTCCGACGGCCCCTTCGACCTCGCCGACGCGCCCGAGGACGGCATCCCGAGGATCGACCTCGGCTCGGTGAAGGTGCCGGTGCCCGACGGTTCCCAGGTCCAGGTCGAGATGGACCCGGAGAGCGGCGGCGTCCGCGCGGTGCACGTCGTCACCGAACAGGGCCAGATCACCGTCAGCGGCTACGCGGCACCGCGGTCCGGCGGCCTGTGGAAGGACGTCAGCACCGAGCTCACCGAGCAGCTGCGGGCCGACGGCGCCAAGGTCTCGGTCGGCATGGGGGAGTGGGGGCTGGAGCTGTCGGCGATCGTCGGCGACGTCGCGCTGCGGTTCGTCGGGGTCGACGGCCCGCGCTGGATGCTCCGCGGCGTCATCGCCGGGCCGCAGTCGCAGGCGTCGCAGGCGCCCGCCGTGCTGCGGGAGATCGTGCGGCACACCATCGTCGACCGCGGTGACGCGCCGATGCCGGTCCGCACCCCGCTGACCATCACGCTGCCCGACGCCGTCGCGCAGCACATCGCCGAGCAGCAGGGCTAGCGGGCTTTCAGCCAGGCCAGCACGGTCGCCCGGCCCAGTGACTCCCGGTCCGCGCCGAGGGCGGTGAGCGTCGACTCGCCGACCTCGGCGCGCGGCAGGGCGTCCGCCCAGGCGCGGGCGACCTCCGCCGGATGGATCGGATCGTCCACGCACGCGCCGATCCCCACGGGCACGTCGAGACTCTTGAGGTCTTCGAGCGACGGCGCGGGATGGGCCGCCGCCGTGCGCAGGCTCGCCGCCAATCCGTCGCCGTGCCGCCGCCACGCGCGGCCGAGTTCCGCCGCGAGCCACTCCGGGACGCCGTCGGAGGATTTCGCCAGCGCGCCGTCGACCCCGTTTTCGGCCACCAGATCCGCTGACAGCCGAGCGGCGAGCGACGCGGGTGCTCGCCCGGCCGGGCCGTTCCAGGCCGGGAGCGCGGCCAGCAGGCCGGTGCAGCGGCCCGGATTCCGTGCCGCCCACTCCGCCGAGAGGTGCGCGCCGAACGAGATGCCGCCGACGAGCAGGGGACCGTGCTCGTCGGCGAGCCGGTCCAGCTCCTCGAGATAGCCCTCCGCGAGCCGCTCGCCAGGGGGCGGGGGAGGGGCGAGCAACCGGATGCCGAGTGCCCGCAGCGGACCGCCGAACACGGCGCGCACGAACACTTCGTCGGACCCGGTGCCGGGGAGTACTACTGCCGTCGTAGGCGGAATAGCGGAGGTCACGTTGCGATCTTCTCCCAAACCCGTTGTCCTGGTCCGAGCACAGTTACGCTGGATTACGCACGGGCCGTTCAAGTCGGGGGCCCCGGAGCACAGGAGCACCGTTATGTCCGCCAAAGACGGCGGCTACTTCAGCCGGCTGGTCCGCAAGCTGACCAGCGACGTCGAGGATCTCGACGCCGACGATCTGTCCGAAAAATCCGAGGCCGGCGGAGCGCAGCGCGCCTGCGACTGCCGGTCGGGTCAAGAGGTGACGGTGCTCGGCAGACTCCGCAGCGTGGAGCTCTGCCCGACCAACGAGGCGGCGACCCTGCAGGCCGAGCTGTTCGACGGCACACAGGGTGTGACGCTAATCTGGCTCGGACGCCGCCGGATCCCCGGAATCGAACCCGGGCGAACCATCAAGGTGCGCGGCCGGATGGCCGAACGTGATGGTCAGAAGGTGCTTTACAACCCCTATTACGAACTTCAGAGCCCTGTGAGTTGATCCCGCATCGTGACTGAACCCGTCGGCGGCGAAGAGAAGACCGAAGACAAGAAGCCCCAGCCCACCCTGCTGGAACAGATGGGCGGGCTGTCCGGACTGTTCTATTCCTCGCTGCCGGTCATCGTGTTCGTGATCGCGAACGCGATCTTCGGGCTCACGGTGGGGATCTGGGCCGCGGTGGGCAGCGCGGTGGCGATCACCGTGCTGCGCATCGTCCGCAAGGAGCCGTTGCAGCCCGCGATCTCCGGGTTCTTCGGCGTCGCGATCGCGGCGTTCATCGCCTACCGGACCGGTTCGGCCAAGGGCTTCTTCCTGTTCGGCATCTGGACGAGCCTGGTCTACTGCGGCGTCTTCGTGCTGTCGATCCTCGTCCGCTGGCCGCTCGCCGGCGTGGTGTGGAACGCGCTCAACGGCAGCGGCCACGCGTGGCGCAAGGACAAGAAGTCGCTGATCTCCTACTCGATCGCGACCGCCGCGATGGCACTGATCTTCGGTGCCCGGTTCGTCGTCCAGCGCTGGCTCTACGACGAGGACTACACCGGCTGGCTGGCCTTCGCGAAGATCGCGATGGGCTATCCGCTGTACGCGCTCGGCCTGCTCACCGTCGTCTGGGCGGTGCGGCGGTCGGACAAGCACCTCAAGGCGCAGGCCGAAGAGGCCCCGCGCGAGGAGACCGACGAAGAGGTCGAGGCCCGCCTGCGCGCGAAGTACGCGCAGGCGCCCGCCGTCGACAACTAATAGCCCAGCGCGGTCCGGATCTCCGGTTCGACGTCCGACGTCGCCACGAACAGCAGCTCGTCACCCGGCTCCAGCGGGTCTTCCGGCTGCGGCACGATCACCCGGTCGCCGCGCAGGATCGTCACCAGCGCCGCGTCCCGCGGCAGGTTGATCTCGCTGACCGCCTTGCCCGCGAGCGGCGTCTCCTCCGGGAGGGTGAGTTCGACGAGGTTCGCCTGGCTCTGCCGGAACGTCATCAGCCGCACCAGATCGCCGACGCTCACCGCCTCCTCGACCATCGCCGCGAGCATCCGCGGGGTCGAGACGGCGACGTCGACGCCCCAGGCGTCGTTGAACAGCCATTCGTTGGCCGGGTTGTTGACCCGCGCCACCACCCGGCGCACCGCGAACTCGGTCTTCGCCAGCAGCGACACCACGAGGTTCGCCTTGTCGTCGCCCGTCGCGGCGATCACGACGTCGCACTCCTCGATCCCGGACTCCTCGAGGATCGAGACCTCGCACGCGTCGCCCAGCACCCAGTCCGCCTGCTCGACGGTGTGCGGCTCGAACTGGTCGGCCTCGCGTTCGATGAGCATCACCTGGTGGCGCCCGTCGATCAGCTCCGCGGCGATCGACCGGCCGACCGCGCCGGCCCCGGCAATCGCGACCCGCATCAGTTCTCCTCTTCCGGTTCGCGAGCGGCGACGCTGGTCACGTCGCTGACAGTGCCTGATTTCGCGGCGACGTACACGACGTCGTCCGCCTGGATCACGGCCTTGGTGTCGGGCAGGACGGCGGTGCCGAACCGCATGATGAACGCGACCCGCGCGCCGGTGGTGTCCTGCAGGTCGCGCACGCTGTGCCCGACCCAGCCCTCGTTCAGCGGCAGCTGCAGCAACGCCACGCTGCCCGACGGGTCCCGCCATTCCGAGGCGACGCCGTCGGGGAGCAGGGTGCGCAGGAACCGGTCGGTCGTCCAGGGCACGGTCGCCACGGTCGGGATACCGAGCCGTTCGTAGACCGCCGCGCGTTTGTGGTCGTAGATCCTGGCGACGACCTTGTCGATGCCGAAGTTCTCCCTGGCCACCCGCGCCGAGATGATGTTGGAGTTGTCGCCGCTGGACACCGCCGCGAAAGCCCCCGCGCGTTCGATCCCGGCCTCGATCAGCACCTGCCGGTCGAAACCGACGCCGACCACCTGCTGGCCGTGGAAATCACTGCCGAGCCGCCGGAACGCCTGCTGGGTCTTGTCGATGATGGCGACTTCGTGCCCCAGCCGCTCCAGCGCCGCGGCCAGGGATGCGCCTACCCGGCCGCATCCCATGATCACCACGTGCACGCCCTGCCTCCTTCGTCGTCGGACGTTCACCCGTCCGCAGGTACCCAGACATACCAGCGCCGAACCTACCTTGGGGGCGGACCGTTAGTCTTCTGCGGTGTCGAAGTTCCCGACCGTATTGAAGCGGCTCGTCCTCGGACGTCCATTCCGGAGTGACCGCCTCTCGCATACGCTGCTGCCGAAGCGCATCGCGCTGCCGATTTTCGCGTCCGACGCGTTGTCGAGCGTCGCCTACGCGCCTGAGGAAATCTTTCTGACCCTCAGCGTCGCCGGTTTGTCGGCGTACGCGTTCGCGCCGTGGATCGGCGTCGCCGTCGCGCTCGTCATGCTGGTCGTGGTGGCGTCCTATCGGCAGAACGTGCACGCCTATCCCAGTGGCGGCGGCGACTACGAAGTCGCGAACACCAACCTGGGCGGCAAATTCGGCCTCACCGTCGCCAGCGCGCTGCTGGTCGACTACGTGCTCACCGTCGCGGTGTCGACCTCGTCCGGTGTGGCGAACATCGGGTCGGCCATTCCGTGGGTGGCGCAGCACAAGGTGATCGCCGCGGTCATCATCGTGGTCGTGCTGACCGCGTTGAATCTGCGCGGAGTGCGCGAATCGGGCAAAGCGTTCGCGATCCCGACCTACGGGTTCATCATCGGCATCCTCGGCATGGTGATCTGGGGCCTGATCGAGGCGGCCTCCGGCGCCGACATGCGCGCCGAGAGCGCGGACTTCCAGTTGCACGAAGAAACCTCTTTGACCGGTTTCGCGTTCTTTTTCCTGTTGCTGCGCACGTTCTCCTCCGGCGCGGCGGCGCTGACCGGGGTCGAGGCGATCAGCAACGGTGTCCCGGCGTTCCAGAAGCCGAAATCGAAGAACGCCGCGACCACCCTGCTGATGATGGGTGTGCTCGCGGTGACGATGCTGGTCGGCATCATCACGCTGGCGATCATCACCGACGTCAAATTCGCCGAGCACCCGGAAACCCAGCTCACCGGCACACCGGCGGGCTACGAGCAGAAGACGATCGTCGCGCAGATCGCGCAGGCGGTGTTCGCCGACTTCACCCCCGCGTTCTACTACATCTCCTTCGCCACCGGCATCATCCTGCTGCTGGCCGCGAACACCGCGTTCAACGGTTTCCCGGTGCTCGGCTCGATCCTCGCCCAGGACCGTTACCTGCCGCGCCAGCTGCACACCCGCGGCGACCGGCTGGCCTTCTCCAACGGCATCCTGTTCCTCGCCGCCTTCGCGCTGGTGCTGATCATCGCGTTCGACGCCGAGGTCACCAAGCTCATCCAGCTCTACATCGTCGGAGTGTTCGTCTCCTTCACGATCAGCCAGGCGGGCATGATCCGGCACTGGAACCGCCTGCTGGCCAAGGAGACCGACGCGACGGTGCGGCGGCGGATGCGGCGTTCGCAGACGGTCAACGCGATCGGCCTCACCATGACCGGCACCGTGCTGATCATCGTGCTGGTGACGAAGTTCCTCCTCGGCGCCTGGATCGCGATCGCGGCGATGGTGGCGATCTACGTGCTGATGACCGCGATCCGGAAGCACTACGACCGGGTCGCCGAGGAATTGCGCGAAATGGACCGGAAACCGGCCGTATTGCCTTCGCGCAACCACGCGATCGTGCTGATTTCGAAACTGCACTTGCCGACCCTGCGCGCGGTCTCCTACGCCAAGGCCGTGCGGCCGGACGTCCTCGAAGCCGTGACGGTGAACGTCGACGACGTCGAGACGCGCAAACTCGTCCAGGAATGGGACGACCACAATTTCAAGGTGCCGCTGAAGGTGATCGAATCGCCGTATCGTGAGATCACGAAACCGGTGCTGGACTACGTGAAACGCGTCCGCGGCGACAATCCGCGCAACGTGGTGACCGTGTTCATCCCCGAGTACGTGGTCGGGCACTGGTGGGAGCAGGTCCTGCACAACCAGAGCGCGCTGCGGCTCAAGGGACGTCTCCTGTTCCAGCCCGGCGTCATGGTGACCAGCGTGCCGTGGCAGCTCGAATCGTCGGAAAAGGCGATCAAACGAGACCGGAAGGCGCGTCCGGCGGCAGGCGACGTCCGGCGCGGTTTCTCCCCGGTCGTCAAGCAACCCGAGAAGAACAAGGAAAAAGCAGAATGAGTGTGGACGCGTCGACCGGCACCTGGCTCGGACGAACGATCGAGCTGGAGGTCGGCGCGGTCGCGCACGGCGGGCATTGCGTCGCCCGGACGGAGGGCCGGGTCGTGTTCGTCCGGCACGCGCTGCCCGGCGAGCGGGTCCTGGCCACGGTCACCGAGGACAAGGGCGGCTCGTTCTGCCGTGCCGACGCGATCGAGGTCCTCGAAGCATCCCCCGAACGCGTGGAGCCGCCGTGCCCGCTCGCGGCGCCGGGGGAGTGCGGCGGCTGCGACTGGCAGCACGCCACGCCCAAGCATCAGCGCGAACTCAAGGCCGCCGTGGTCATGGAGCAGCTGAAGCGCCTCGCCGGGATCGAGCGCGACGTCGTCGTCGAGGCGCTCGACGGTGGCCCGCTGGACTGGCGCAGCCGCGTGCGGCTCGTCGCGGGCAAGGACGGCAAGGCGGGCTTCCGCGCGCACCACAGCCACCGCGTGATCGCGGTCGACGACTGCCCGATCACCGTCCCCGGCGCGCTCGACGACGTCGTGTCGCGCAACTGGCGGCCCGGCAGCGAAATCGAGGTCACCAAGGACGGCGAGGGGCAAGTGCACCTTCGCGACCTGTCCACGGTCCACGGGAAGACCCGGTCGCGGCAGCTGGCGGGCGGCATCGCCGTCCAGCACGCCGCCGGTCGCGACTGGCGCCTGGACGCACACGGCTTCTGGCAGGTCCACCCGGCCGCCGCGGACGCGCTCGCCGCCGTCGTCGCGGAGTGGGCCGAGGCACCGCGCGACGGCGTGGCCTGGGACCTGTACGCCGGCGTCGGCCTCTTCGCGTCCGTGCTCGCTTCACAGGTCGGCCCGCGCGGACGGGTCCTGGCCATCGAATCCGGACGGCGTGCCGTCGCCGACGGCGAGGAGAACCTGGCCGACCTCCCGCAGGTCCGCTGGCGCTCCGGCCGCGTCGAACACCTGCTGGCCGATGCCCCCAAACCGGTGGACGTCGTCGTCCTCGACCCGCCGCGCAAGGGCGCGGGCAAGGCGGTCGTGGAGTCCATTGTGGAGGGATCCCCGGACCGGATCGTCTACGTGGCGTGCGACCCGGCCGCCCTGGCGCGCGACATCGCGCTGTTCAAGGAGCACGGATACGGGCTGGTGGATCTGCGCGCCTTCGACGCTTTCCCGATGACGCACCACGTCGAATGCGTTGCGCTGCTGCAATAATTCCGAATTTGTAATCCGTCGGAATGGAGTGGCTTCGTTCGGCTTGTCCGGGTGTCGTCGTGCTCGCTAACTTTCTCAAATCATGAACTATCTTACTTCGGTCTGTGGCGACTGTGATGGAAAAGGTTGTTCCGGCTGTGACGGGCACGGCACGATCACCATTGTGGAGGACTGATCGAGTGGAACCCTCAATGCTTCCTCCTGGTGTCACGGCACAGGAGATCAGTTACCGCAGCGGTCGGAAGCAAGTGATCTACACGGCGCCGTACCCCTCCGAAGGGCCGGTGCTCGCGCGTGATCTGCTGGGCAGGCAGGCGTGGATGTTCATGTACGCGCATTTCGTCTTCACCTGGGTGGAAGGCGCGGTCCAGGTGCAGGTCAGTCACGGAACCCTGAGCGGGCCGAAGATGCCGCTGTGGAAGGGGATCAGTATTCCCGCGTATTGGTCGGGCCCCGCGCTGGCCGAGTTCGGGCGGGCATGGGCGCTGGACCAGATGACGGGGAATCGGGGAACTCCGGCGGCCATTTACCTTTGAGGAGGCTGCGTGGCGTTTCGGGTTGGAATGGGTTGGCATTTCTTCCCGCTCGGCCAGGGGTGACGAAGGCCTTCACTACGCCGCCGAGGTGGTTTTGGGAGGCCTGTGGTCTGGGTACGTGTCGCGAAAGCCACTTTGCTGACCCGTTGGCGAAGGAGGTGGGGCAGTGAAGCTGGTGCTGGCTGTCGTCTTGGGCGAGTGGGGAAGATTCCGGCCGTCCAACGTCCGAGATCTTCCCCACTCGGTCGTCGCGCCCACGCAGGTCGGACGTAGGTACCCAAATGCTGGTTCGCCTTCGGGACATGTGATGTCCCGAATGTGGCTTTCGTGAGGCACAAGCGTCTGGGGCTGAATAGGGGCATGCCGAGGAGCCCGTCGCCGGTGCGGTCGGCGGGCTCCTCGGGATGGGGCGAAGGTCAGGTCACGACGCGATGGAGAGTGTTGCGCCGTGGCACCTGTAGCGGGTCGAGGTATTGGGGCGGCACGAATTCCGGTATCCCCTCGGGAGCCATCCGGACCTGCCAGTCACCGTGGTGGATGAGCCGGTGGTGGAAGGAGCAAAGCAGGACCAGGTTCCGAAGATCGGTCGGGCCGCCGTCGGCCCAGTGCCGAATATGGTGGGCGTGACAGTGTTTCGGCGCTCGATGGCAGCCAGGGAACGCGCAGCCACCGTCGCGGATGTTCAGGGCCCGGCGTTGGCCGGGGGTGACGAAGCGTTTCATCCGTCCGACGTCGAGGGGTTCGCCGGCGGCGCCGAGCACCACCGGGATCATCAGGCAGTCGCAGGCGGCCAGCCGGGCTTCGCGGGCGGTGATCCGGCCGACGAAGTCGAGGCACGCGGTCCCGAGTCCGGTCTTCAGCGCATCGAGCCCGACGGTCACGTGCACCAGCGTGCGGTAACCGGAAGTGCCCGGCTGGTCGGGGCAGGCGATGGCGAGATCGAGGAGTTCGGCCCACGCGTCGCCTCGGCGCTGGGGCAGGGTGCGGTGGTCGGCCTGGCCGAACTCGTCGACGGGCCGCTTCGCCGCGTAGGCGTCCAGGGCGGCCGCGGTGCGGGCGCCGGTTTCGGGGTCGAGCAAGCCGGAGAGCTTCCAGAAGCCGTCCTTGCGGCGCTCGACGAACACCTCGCGGCGCGGCGGGGCGGGCTCGGGGTCTTTCGGCTCGTTCCCGTCGGGGTCGAGGTGTGCGAGCAGATCGGCTCCGGCCTCGGCGATCTGTTTCGGTCCGGCGTCGCGGGCGAGGTCGGCGAGGATCTTCTCCGCCCCGGCTCGGTCCTCGACGGGCACGTCGGACGGGATCTTGCGCAGGATCTCCAGGATCAGGTCGATGTGCTGCTCCCCGAGCGCGCCGTCCTCGGCCGCGGCGGCGGTCGCGGGCGCGAACACGGCGACCTCGCCACCGACGCTCGGCGCGGGGTTCAAGGCCAGAGCCCGGTTCACCATGTCTTGCGCGTCGCCAAGGGAGATCCGGGCGACATCGGCGAGCCAGGATGCCGCGCTCCCGTAGCCGAACAAGTCTTCCGCGCCCCGCGACTCGATCTCCGCCAGGAAGTTCCCCAGTCCGGCGGAGGCCACTCTCATGACCTGCAGCAGGTGCGTCACGCCGTGGGCAAGCTCCAGCTTGCCGGCGCGCCACAGCTCCTGCGGCAGTTCGGGAATGGTCGTCTCGGGCACATCTCCATATTACCGAAAAATGCACAGCGAATCATTCGTAATTTTAAGCGACGACGGCAATTGCGCATTTGCCACTGATGAGTGATTTGAGTGCTGTGCGTCGTGACTCCAAGGAGGCCTTCACGGACTTAAGAACACAGGGCGCGCCGCTGATCACGTGAGTGCGAGACCCAAGGGTCAGCGCTTCAGGGTAAAAGTGAAATCCCCGGAAACCTTCCCTTGCAACCGCACGGCCGAAACCACCTTCCCCTCCTCGATCAGTCTCTCGACCTCGCCCCGCGAAAGACCGCACCCTTCCGCGATCAGCCGCACGGGCCGAAGCGGAATCCGGGCCTCGAAATGAACCGAGACATCGCGAAAGTCCCCGTGACACAAGGAATCGGTATCGAGCCGCCAGGCGCCCTCCCAATCGAGGGCGACGTGGTTACGGCGGAGCACGGCCGGATCCTGGAGTAGTTCAGCGGCGAGGCCGAGGTCGTTCTCATGCAGTCGCTCCAGCAGTTCAGGCCGGACGGAGCGCACGTTCACCCGCTCCAGGATCGTGAGTTTCGCGGTGTCCCCGCACCGAGTGCAGAGCACGAGGAGCCAGACATCGATGAGTTTGTGGTTGGCGTTGACCCGGAATTTGCCGTTCGCCCGGAAACGCCCGGATCCGCAGGCGTGGCAACGGCGGAGGACGGCAGGAAGGCAGGTGGGAACGACCACCCAGTTTTCGAGCATGGGAAGTACACCCGTTCAGTGAGAAATCCGCAGCAAAAGGAGGCGCGGCGCGAAAGACGCGACGCGCGACGAAATCAGCGCTCGGGAGGTCTCACAGGGTGTACAACGGCAGGCCCTCGGCTCGGCGACGTGGTCCGGCAGCACGGTAATGGCCCGCCGGTGGCCGCTCCACCGGTTTTCCGGCAAGAAGAAGGCCCCCTGACCGAAGCCAGGGGGCCGGACGAGCGAGTCCTAGGAGCGCGCGTCCTCCTTCAGCAGGTCCGCGCACTTCTCACCGATCGCCATCGTCGTGATGCACGGGTTCACCGCGACCAGGAACGGCATTGCCGAACCGTCGGCGACCCGCAGGCCCTCGACGCCGCGCACGCGCAGCCGGGCGTCCAGTACGGCCATCGGGTCCCCGTCGCCGCCCATTTTCGCGGTGCACGACGGGTGATAGACCGTGTTGTGCGTCTTGCGCAGGTAGTCCGCGATCTCGTCGTCGGTCTTGACGTCCTTGCCGGGCGCCAGTTCCGTGCCCGCCCATTCGTCCAGCGCGGGCTGCTCGGCGATCTTGCGCGCCAGTTTGATGCCGTAGGTCATCACGCGCATGTCGTGTTCATCGGTGAAGTACCGCGGGTCCACCTTCGGCTTGTCCCGGTAGTCGCGGCTGCGCAGCCGCACGGTCCCGGTCGACCGCGAACGCGTGACGTTCGGGGTCAGGCAGAAGCCGTTCTCCGTGGTGGGATAGCCCTGCCGGAGGGTGTTCATGTCGAACGGCACCGAGCCGTAGTGGAACATCAGATCCGGCCGGTCGAGGCCTTCCTCCGTGGTGGTGAAGATGCCGATCTCCCACCATTGAGTGGATTCGGTAGTCATCGGCTGCAGCGCGTCCCACTGGATGACGCCTTCGGGGTGATCCTGCAGGTTCTCGCCGACGCCGGGGGAGTCCACCAGCACGTCCACGCCGACCTCGCGCAAATGGGAAGCGGGGCCGATCCCGGACAGCATCAGGAGTTTCGGGGTGTCGATCGCGCCCGAAGACAGGATCACCTCACGCCGCGCGCGCAGCTGGACGCCGTGGATCAGGTCGTCGGCCAGGTATTCCGCGCCGGTGCAGCGTTTGCCTTCGAACAACAGCCGCCGGACACGGGCGCCGGTGATGATCTCCAGATTCGGCCGCTTGCCGATGATCGGGTGCAGGTACGACACCGAGGCCGACGACCGCGTGCCGTCCTCACGCGCGTTGATCTGGAACCAGTTCGCCCCGTGCGTCACGGTCTTGCCCGAGTTGAACTCGGTCCTCGGGATCCCCGCCTGCTCGCACGCCTGCAGCAGCGCGACACCGGTCGGGTCGTTCGGCGGCACCGAGCGGATGGTCACCGGACCCGAGCGGCCGTGGTGGTCGCCGGGGCCGTCGTTGGTCTCAAGACGTTGGTACAGCGGGAAAATATCCTTCGAAGCCCAGCCGGGCAGGCCGAGTGACGACCATTCGTCGAGGTCTTCCGCCGGTGCCCAGAACGCGATGCACGAGTTGTGCGACGAGCAGCCGCCGAGCACCCGCGCGCGGGCGTGGCGCAGGAACGAGTTGCCGGACTCCTGCGGCTCCACCAGGTAGTCCCAGTCGTAGCCGGATTCCAGCAGAGCCATCCACTTGGTCAGCTCCAGCACCGCCGGATCGTCCACATCGGACGGTCCGGCTTCCAGGAGTGCCACGGTGACGTCCGGATCTTCCGAGAGTCTCGCCGCGACCACCGAACCCGCCGTCCCGCCGCCGACGACGATGTAGTCGAACTCTCCGGTCACTGTGCTGCCTCCTCGGGATGTGCTTCCGCGGCGTGATCGGCCAGGACGCCGCTCTTGTGCCGCAGGACGAACCAGTAATACGCGAAACCGACGACCGCCACCGCGCCGACGAACAGCACGGCCCCCCATTCGAGGTACCAGTGGTACGGCTCGGTCGCGTTGTAGACCTCGCGCCGCGGCCAGGCCAGGTTCACCACGATCGCGCCGCCCCACAGCACGCCGAGGATGTTGACCGGCAGCCCCAGTTTGCCGAGCGAGAAGTACTTGGTGCCCGCCACCTTCGGCGGCGGCCACTGCCCGCGGAAACGTTTGACCAGCATCGGGACGGTGACCAGCAGGTACGCCAGGTAGATCATGATGATGCCGATACTGGTGATCACCGTGAAGATCTGCGGCTGGCCGACGTTGACCACCAGGATCAGCACGGCGATCACGCCGGACACGATCGCGGGGATCACCGGCGTCTTCGTCTTCGGCGACACCCGGGCCAGGTGTTTCCCGGCGGGCAGGTTGTTGTCGCGGCCCATCGCGAACATCATGCGGATCGCGGCCGACTGCACGGCCAGGTTGCACACGGTGATGGCGATGACGACCGCCAGCAGGAAGATCGTGCCGATCGTGCTCCCGAGGACGTCGAGCACGATGAACTGCAGGCCGCCGGTCGCGATCTCCGGGTTGTTGATGTCGCCCACGGCCATCAGCGCGAGGATGAGGATCAGCCCGCCGATGACGAACGACGCGATCAGCGCGCGCAGGATCGCCTTGGGCGCGTTCTTGCGCGGGTCGTGCGACTCCTCGCCGAGCGAGCTGGCGGTGTCGAAGCCGTACATGACGTAGGTCGACGCGAGCGAGGCGACCAGGAACGCCCCGAAGTAGCCCCACGGCTGGTCGGCGCCGGTGTTGTTGGTCTGCATGACGACTTCCGGGCCCCGCGTGATGTTCACGGCGAGCGCGACGATCAGCAGGACCGCGGCGATCAGTTCGATGAACACCCCGGCGCTGTTGATCCGGGCCATGAGCTTGACGCCCCAGGCGTTCACCAGCGTCGTGAACAGGATCAGGACGGTGCCGAGGATGACCGCGTTCACCGCGCTGTCGCCGGAGAACGAGAAGAACGACGAGATCTGGGGGAGCGTGATCTGGTACGCGAGCGCGACGGCGGCGATGCTGACGATCGACGCGGTGAGCATCATCCACCCGGCCATCCAGGCGACGTGCGGGCTGCCGAGCCGTTTCGACCAGTTGTAGATCGACCCGGCGACCGGATAGTGCGCGGCCAGTTCGGCGAACGACAGCGCCACCATCAGCTGGCCGACGAACACCATCGGCCACGACCACCAGTACGCCGGCCCGCCGAAGCTGAAGCCGAAGTAGAACAGCTGGAAGGTGCCCGTCAGGATCGAGATGTAGCTGATCCCGGCGGCGAAGGTGTGGAAATTGCCGAGCGTTCTTTCGAGTTCCTGTTTGTAGCCGAAACCGGCCAAGCCGTCGTCGGAAGGATTGCTCATCGGCAGTTTCCCCTCTTTAGTTGGACGCGGGCTCCCCGGAGAACCAGCGCTGTGGTGCGGGCCGGAGGTTCTGGTAGATGTGCTTGGCCTCCGTGTACTCGGCGAGTCCGGTCGGGCCGAGCTCGCGCCCGAAGCCGGACTGCTTGTAGCCGCCCCATTCCGCCTGCGGCAGGTACGGGTGGAAGTCGTTGATCCAGATCGTGCCGTGCCGCAGCCGGTTCGCGACCCGTTGCGCGCGGGAGGCGTCCGAGGTGAACACCGCGCCGGCGAGGCCGTAGTGGGTGTCGTTGGCGATGCGGACGGCGTCGTCCTCGTCGGTGAAGGTCTCGACGGTGAGCACCGGGCCGAACGATTCGTCGACGACGGCGCTGCTGCCCTGCTTCACGTTGTCGAGGATGGTCGGCAGGTAGTAATGCCCCTTCGCGAGTTCGCGATCGTCGGGGCGTTTGCCGCCGGTGCGCAGGACGGCGCCCTCTTCGAGCGCCGCGGCGACGTAGCGTTCGATCTTTTCCAAATGGGCGGCCGAGATCAGCGGACCGGTTTCAGCCTTCGGGTCGAAAGGTCCACCCAGTCGGATCAGTTCGGCGCGGCGGACGAGTTCGTCGACGAACTTCTCGTGCCACTCCTCCTGGACGATCAGGCGCGCGCCCGCCGAGCAGACCTGCCCGGAGTGCAGGAACACCGCGGTCAGCGCGTAGTCGACGGCGGTGTCGAAATCCGAGTCCGCGAACACGACGTTCGGGTTCTTGCCGCCCAGCTCCAGCGCGACCTTCTTGATGGTGGCCGCGGCCGAGGCGGCGATGATCTTGCCGGTCGCGAGGCCGCCGGTGAACGACACGAGGTCGACGTCCGGATGCTCCGAGAGCGGTGCTCCGGCCTGCGCGCCGGCGCCGAGCACGAGGTTCGCGACGCCGCCGGGGAGGCCGGCCTCGGTCAGCAGCTTCATCAGCATGATCGAGGTATGCGGGGTCAGTTCGCTGGGCTTGAGGACGAAGGTGTTGCCCGCCGCGAGCGCCGGGGCGACCTTCCAGATGGTCTGCAGGAGCGGGTAGTTCCACGGCGTGATCAAGCCGCAGACACCGACCGGCTCGTGCACGATCCGGCTGAACGCGTCCGGGTTGCCGGTGTCGACCACGCGGCCCGCGTCGTTCGCGGCGAGCTTGCCGAAGTAGCGCAGGCACGCGGCGATGTCGGCCATGTCGTATTCGCTCTCGACCAGCCGTTTCCCGGTGTCAAGCGATTCGGCGCGGGCGAAAGCGGCGGCGTCGCGGTCGAGCAGGTCGGCGGCCTTCAGCAGCAGGTCACCGCGCTGCGGGGCGGGCGTCTGCGGCCACGGGCCGGTGTCGAACGCCTTCCGCGCGGCGGCGATGGCCGCTTCGGTGTCTGCACGGGTGCCCTCGGCGACCTCCGCGACCAGCGACCCGTCAGCGGGGCAGCGGATTTCCCGGCGACCACCGCCGACCGCGTCGACCCACTCGCCACCGATGAAAAAGTCCGCCATCAAGCCCTCCGAACCCGGCTCCTGCTGCGCTGATGAGTTCTCAGCGGGAAAACGTACTTCGAACTGACCGCCGATCAGCGATTATCGCGGCCACCCGACGTGACCGCTACTTGGCAAAAGAGACCATGTTCACACCCTTGGGTGCCGAGTGGTGATTTTCTGACATGTGACCCGTGACGCGGCGGACGGAAGACTCTCAGGCGACCTCCGTAGACTGGCCGGAACGGCGGAAGAGGAACCAGGCGAGGTGGGAGAGTGACGTTGCTCGAGTCCGTGCACGGACCGGCCGACTTGAAGCGGATGAACCAGGACCAGCTCGGCGAGCTGGCCGCGGAGATCCGGGACTTCCTCGTCGAGAAGGTGCGGCTCGCCGGTGGTCACCTCGGCCCGAACCTGGGTGTGGTCGAGCTGACCATGGCGCTGCACCGCGTCTTCGACTCACCGGACGACGCGATCGTGTGGGACGTCGGTCACCAGGCGTACGTGCACAAGATCGTCACCGGCCGTCATGACGGCTTCGGCAAGCTGCGCCAGCTCGGCGGCCTCACCGGCTACCCGGCGCGCTGCGAGAGCGAGCACGACCTCGTCGAGAACAGTCACGCCTCGACCGCGTTGTCCTATGTGGACGGTCTGGCCAAGGCGTTCGAACTCGAAGGCGGCGGCAGGCACGCGATCGCCGTCGTCGGCGACGGCGCGCTGACCGGCGGCATGTGCTGGGAGGCGCTCAACAACATCGCCGCGAACCCGCGCCGCCCGGTCGTCATCGTCATCAACGACAACGGCCGCTCGTACTCGCCGACCATCGGCGGCGTCGCGGACCACCTCGCGTCGCTGCGGCTCAAGCCGGGCTACGAGCGCGTGCTGGACCGCGGCAAGGAACTGCTGCGGCACACGCCCGTCGTCGGCAAGCCGATCTACGCGGCGCTGCACGCGGCGAAGGCGGGTCTCAAGGACGCGCTGAGCCCGCAGATGATGTTCTCCGACCTCGGCCTCAAGTACCTCGGCCCGGTCGACGGGCACGACCTCGTCGCGCTGGAGAAGGCGTTCCAGAGCGCCCGTGCCTTCGGTGGCGCGGTCATCGTGCACGTGGTCACCGAGAAGGGCCACGGCTACGAGCCGGCGGTCACCAACCAGGCCGACCAGATGCACCAGACCGACCCGATCGACCCGGAAACCGGCCTGCCGCCGGTCAAGGGCCCGAGCTGGACCGGCGTCTTCGCCGACGAAATGGTCAAGATCGGCGCCGACCGCGAGGACGTCGTCGCGATCACCGCGGCCATGCTGCGCTCGACCGGGCTGCACAAGTTCGCCGAGGCGTACCCGGACCGCTGGTACGACGTCGGGATCGCCGAGCAGCACGCGGTGACCTCGGCCGCCGGTCTCGCGATGGGCGGCAAGCACCCCGTCGTGGCCGTCTATTCGACCTTCTTGAACCGGGCGTTCGACCAGGTCCTGATGGACGTCGCCCTGCACCGCCAGCCGGTGACGCTGGTGCTGGACCGCGCGGGTATCACCGGTCCGGACGGCCCCAGCCACCACGGCATGTGGGACCTTTCGCTGCTGGGCATGGTGCCCGGGATGCGGGTCGCCGCGCCGCGTGACGCCGGCACGCTCCGCGAGGAGCTGCGGGAGGCCGTCGCGGTCGAGGACGGGCCGACGGCGCTGCGGTTCTCCAAGGGCGGCGTGATCGACTCGGTGCCCGCCGTGGAACGCGTCGGCACGGTGGACGTACTGCGCAAACCCGACGGCGACGCCGACGTCCTGCTCGTCGCGGTGGGCGCGTTCGCGATGCTCGGGCTCGCCGCCGCGGACCGCCTGGCCGACCAGGGCATCGGCGTGACCGTGGTGGACCCGCGCTGGGTCGTCCCGGCCCCGGCCGAACTGGTCGCCCTGGCCGAACAGCACAAGCTCGTCGTGACCGTCGAGGACAGCGGGCGGCACGGTGGCTTCGGCTCCGCGCTGGCCGCGTTGTTCCGCGACGCCGAATGCGACGTGCCGCTGCGGGATCTCGCGGTGCCGCAGGTGTTCCACGACCACGGTTCGCGCGAGGAGGTGCTGGCCCGCGTCGGGCTCACCGCGCAGGACGTGGCGCGGCGGGTGACCGAGTGGTCGGCGAAGCTGGCGAGCCGGACTCCGGCTCCGGAGGACACGCGCCGCTGAGCCTGGCGTCGACGGTCGTGAGTGGCGATCGGGTCAGAGCCAACGGTGTCTTAGGTACCTACTGAATGTGGGTGGCAGTTGATCGCAAGTCCGTGAAGGCCTCCTTGCCTACCCTGAAGGTAGGGAAGGAGGCCTTCACGCCTTCCCAAGTACATGAAGGCCCCCTTCACTGCGCTAGACGCAATGAAGGGGGCCTTCACGTACTGCAGCTGCGAGCGAGCGAGCGCGGCAGTGGCGTGGTGGGGCGCGGCTCGTGGGTGGCGATTCGGGCTAGAACACAAGTCGCCACTCACGACCCCACTGATCGAGCCCAGGCTGGCGAGCCGGACTCCGGCGCCGGACGACACGCGCCGCTGAGAAGCGCGCCATGAAAGGTCCTTTCCTTGCAAATTTTGCAAGGAAAGGACCTTTCATGGCACGCGCTACCCCCCCGGGAGTTCACCGCCGCGTACCCGGCGGTCGCGCGAAAGCCCGGCTCAGGTGCCCACGATCCGCCCGACCGCCCGCACCACGAGGTCGCGCGTCGCGGTGGGGGAGGAGAACCCGAGGATCGACAGGTGTACGACGAGGCTCAGCAGTTCCTCGGCGTCGAAGTGGTCCGGCACGGTGCCCGCCCGTTGCGCAGCCTGGATCGCGGCGACCTTGTCCGCGTGCGCCCGGACCTCGGCCTCGGGCGCCGCGTCGAAGCCGTTCTCCAGGCGCAGCCAGCCCATGAGCCGCAGGAGCTGGGGGTGCTCGAGGTAGCGGTCGAACAGCCTGCCCGCGTAGCCGGGCAGGTCTGCGGGCGTGATCGTGAGGGTTCGGATGGCGAGGTCCACCTGCTCCTCCACGACCTTCTCGAAAAGCTCTTCCTTGCTGCAGAAATAGGCGTAGATCAGCGCCTTGTTCGCGCCCGCGTTCTTCGCGATGCGATCCACCCTGGCGCCGGCGATGCCGTACGTCGCGAACTCCGTCGTCGCCGCGTCCAGCAGTTTCCGCTTGGTCGCTTCCTTGTCCCTGACCATGTGACCCAGTCTAACTAACTGGTTGGTTGACAGCTAGCCCGGCCGCGTGGCAGCCTGAATTGGCAACCAACTGGTTAGTTAGGAGATGGACATGAAGGTCGCACTGGTCACGGGAGCCTCAGCGGGGATCGGCGAAGCCACGGCGCTGGCGTTGAAGGACGCTGGCTACACGGTCTACGGCGCCGCGAGGCGCGTCGAGCGGATGGCGGGTCTCGCCGAGCGCGGGGTCAAGGTCCTCGCGATGGACGTCACCGACGACGCGTCGATGGTCGCGGGTATCGAGCGGATCATCGAGGAGTCCGGCCGTATCGACGTCCTGGTCAACAACGCGGGCTACGGCTCGTACGGCGCCTTCGAGGACGTGCCGCTCTCGGAGGGGAAGTACCAGTTCGAGGTCAACCTGTTCGGGCTCGCGCGGCTCGTCCAGCTGACCACACCACATATGCGCGCCCAGGGCTCCGGCAAGATCGTGAACATCTCGTCGATCGGCGGCAAGATCTACGAACCGCTCGGCGGCTGGTACCACTCGACGAAGTTCGCGGTCGAAGGACTCAGCGACTCACTGCGGCTGGAGCTCAAGCCGTTCGGCATCGACGTCGTGGTGGTCGAACCCGGCGCCATCAAGACCGAATGGGGCGGCATCGCCGTCGAGAACCTGCTCAAGACCTCGGGCGACACCGCGTACGCGCCGCAGGCGAAGGCACTCGCGAAGTTCTTCGACCAGGCCGCGCGCGGTTCCCACCCCAAGGTGATCGCCGACGTCATCGTGAAGGCGGTCCGGGCCCGGCGCCCGAAGACCCGCTACGCCGCCGGTTTCGGGGCGAAGCCGATCCTGTTCGTGCGCCGGGTGCTCCCGGACCGCGCCTTCGACGCGTTGTTCCTCGGGGCGCTGCGCCGCTTCGCCTAGACCGCGACGGCCGGTTCCGCGACGGGCTCCGCGTACGAGTAGACCTCCCGCGGCTCGGGGAAGAGCTTCACCAGCACGGGATACGCGATCGCCGCCGTGCACAGCGTCACCACCATGCTGATGTCGACGCCGCCCGCGATGTCCTTGAACGGCCCGGCGATCATCGGGGTGTTGGCCGTCAGCAGGCCCAGCGTCGTCGCCGGGATCCACGCGGCCATCGCGCGCCAGTTCACCCCGCGGGTGAACCAGTAGCGCCCGCCCTTGCGGCCCTGGTTGAACACCTGGAGGTCGTCCGGGTCGTAGAACCCGCGCCGCAGCACGAAACCGATCATCATGATCACCATCCACGGCGACGTGCACAGCACGATCAGCGTGGCGAAGGCGTTGATGCTGGACACCATGTCCAGCACGAAATTGCCGACGAAGATGAACACGACACTGAGCGAGCCGATCAGCAGCGTCGCTTGCACGCGGCTCAGCTTCACGAAGATCGAGCTGAAGTCCAGCCCGGTCCCGTAGAGCGACGTCGTACCGGTGGACAGCCCGCCGATCAGCGCGACGACGATCAGCGGGATCGCGTACCAGAGCGGGGAGATCGCGGTCAGGCCGGTGATGTAGTCGGCCGGATCCGCGACCAGGGTGGCGGTGGCGATGCCGAACCCGAACGGCAGCAACGTCGCCACCTGCGCCAGGAACGGCGCGGCCAGCAGGGAACGGCGGCTGTGCCGCGCCGGGATGTAGCGCGTCCAGTCGCCGAGGAAGGCGCCGAACGAGATCGGGTTCGCCATCGTGGTGAGCGCGGCCAGGATCCACGTCGGCCAGAAGTCGCCGAGCGCGTAGGTGCCCGTGCCGGCGAACCCGGGGTCGAACGTGCCGCCGTAGGCCACGATGCCGAGCAGCATGATCGCCGTGCCCAGCACCACGGCGACCCGGTTCACCAGCAGCATGAACCGGTAGCCGTAGATGCACACCACCAGCGTGGCGATCGCGATGACGCCGTACGCGACGCCGCGGAGCACTTCGCCGCCGTCGAAGCCGAAAAGCCGTTGTGCCGCACCGGCGACGGCGTCGCCGCTCACCCAGACCGAGATGGCGAAGAAGGTGATCGCCGTCAGCAGGGAGAGGAAGGAGCCGACACAGCGGCCGACGACGCCGAAATGCGCGCCGGAGGAGACCGCGTTGTTGGTCCGGGTGAGCGGGCCGAACAACGACATCGGCGAGAGCACCAGCGCGCCGACGACCACGCCCGCGATGGTGGCCGCCACCGCCGCCCGGAAGCTCAGCCCGAAGGCGATCGGGAGGGTCCCGAGGATGATGGTGGCGAAGGTGTTGGCGCCGCCGAACGCCATCCGGAACAGGTCGCGCGGACGCGAGGTCTGTTCCTCCGGCGGGATCGGCGCGATGCCGTGCTGCTCGACTTCGGTGACCTTGTCACCCATGGGGACCTCCAGCTATGCGTTTAGTCCTCTGAATGCGGTCCTTGCACACGCAAGTACCGCGTTCAGAGGACGAAACGCGATCAGGCGAAGCGGGTCATGACGTGCTTCACGCGGGTGTACTCGGCGAAGGAGTAGGACGAGAGGTCCTTCCCGTGGCCCGAGTGCCCGAAGCCGCCATGGGGCATTTCCGAGACCAGCGGCCCGTGGGTGTTGACCCAGACGCAGCCGAAGTCGAGTTCGCCCGAAACGCGGGTCGCGCGTGACAGGTCGTTGGTCCAGATCGACGACGCCAGCCCGTAGGGGACGCCGTTGGCCAGGCGTACCGCCTCGTCCTCGTCCACAAAGGACTGAACGGTGATCACCGGGCCGAAGATCTCCTCCTGAACGATCTCGTCGTCCTGCTTCAGGCCCGAGACCACGGTGGGGGAGAAGAAGAAACCGCGGTCGCCGGCGGGAGTGCCGCCGGTCTCCACGCGAGCGTGCGAGGGCAGCCGCTCGACGAGCCCGCGGACCCGCCCGAACTGCGCCTCGCTGTTGAGCGGGCCGAAGTCCTCGCCCGGGGTCTGCGCGGCGGCGGCCTTGGTCAGCTCCGCGACGAACTCGTCGTGGATCGCCGCGTCCACCAGCACCCGGCTGCCCGCCGTGCAGTCCTGCCCGGCGTTGTAGAACGCCGCGCCGACGATGCCCTCGGCCGCTTCGGCGAGGTTCACGTCGCCGAAGACCAGCAGCGGCGCGTTGCCGCCGAGTTCGAGGTGCGTGCGCTTGAGGTCGGCCGCCGCGACGGTGGCGACGTCGATCCCGGCGCGGGTCGACCCGGTGATCGACACCAGCTCGGTGATCGGGTGCTTCACCAGCGCGCGGCCGGTGTCGCGGTCGCCGCACAGCACGTTGAAAGCGCCCTGCGGCAGGAACTCCGCCGCGACCTTCGCCAGCAGCACGGCCGTCGACGGCGTGGTCTCCGCGGGTTTCAGCACGACGGTGTTGCCCGCCGCCAAGGCCGGGGCGATCTTCCAGACACCCATCATCAGCGGGTAGTTCCACGGCGCGATCTGCGCGCAGACGCCGACCGGCTCCCGGCGGATCGCCGACGTGTGCCCGGGCAGATACTCCCCGGACGCGGTGCCTTCGAGCTGCCGCGCCGCACCGGCGAAGAACCGCAGCGCGCTGACGCACTCCGGGATCTCCTCGTCCAGCACGACGGCGCGGATCTTGCCGGTCTCCCGGATTTCGAGCTCGGCGAACTCCTCCGCGCGGGATTCCAGCGCGTCGGCGATCTTCAGCAGCGCGAGCTGACGCTGGGCGGGCGTGCTCTTGCGCCACACCTTGAACGCCCGTTCGGCGGCGGCCAGCGCGGCGTCCACATCGGACTGTTCCGAAAGGACGCTGGTGCCGAAGACCTCACCGGTGGCGGGATTCACCAGGTCGAGCGTCCGCGAGCCCGACGCCGGTACCTCGGCGCCGTCGACGAAATTGAGGACCTGAGTCATTTCTTCTCCAGGTGGGTCGGCTCGAACATCTTGAGCAGGGCGGGCAGGACGACCACGGACGGGCCCGGTGTGGCCAGCGCGTCGGCGAGGTCCTTCCCGACGGTGTCCAAAGAGGACACGATCGCGCCGACGCCGAAGGACTTCGCCAGCGCGGCGAAATCGGGGCGGGCGAGTTCGGTGGCGGTGGACTGCCCGAACGCGCCGGTCAGGTACTCGCGCAGGATGCCGTAACCGCCGTCGTCGACGATGAGCCAGGTGACGTCCAGCCCGTGCTGGACCGCCGTGGCCAGTTCCGCGATGCCGTACATCGCGCCGCCGTCGCCGGAGACCGCGAGCGCCGGGCCGCCGGTCGCGGCGGCACCGCCGAGCGCGCCGGGCAGGCCGTAGCCGAGCCCGCCCGCGCCCTGCGCGGTGTGGATCGGCGCGCCCTCGGGATTCCACGCCGACCAGGCCCAGTAGGCCGCGATCGTCATGTCCCAGAACGTCTGGGTGCCTTCGGGGATCGCCGCGCGGATGTCGTCGATGAGCTTGCGCTCGGCTTCGAGGGACTGGCCGTCGAGGCGTTCACGCACCTTCGTCAGCAGTTCCGTCACCGCCTTTTCGGCGGCGCCGTCTGATTGCCGGAACGGAACCTGCTCCAGAAGTCCTTGCAGGGCTAGGCGGACGTCGGCGTGGATACCCAGCGCCGGGTAGTTCGACTCCAGCTTCCCGAGATCGGCCTCGACCTGGATCACCCGGCCGCGCGGGGCGAACTCACGGTAGTTGCTGGACAGCTCGCCGAGGCCGGAACCCAGCACCAGCAGCACATCCGCGGCGGACAGGAATTCGGTGCTGTGCCAGTCCTCCAGCCACGACTGCCCGGACAGCTCGTGGTCCCAGCCGAAGACGCCCTTGCCGCCGAACGTCGACAGCACCGGCGCGCGCAAAGCCTCCGCGAGCGCCTTCAGCTCCGCGTGCGCGCCCGAGCGCAGTGCGCCACCACCGGCGAGGATCACCGGATTCTCCGCCGCGCCAAGGAGTTTCGCCGCTTCGGTGACGAGCTCCGGCAACGGCGCGAGCGGAGCGGGCCGTGCGGCCACGGACGTGATCCGCGGCAGATCCGTCGGCGCCAGCAGGATGTCCTGCGGGATCTCGACCCACACCGGACCGTAGGGCGCGGTCGCCGCCGATTCCCACGCCTCGCGCAACGCCGTCGGGATCTGGCCGACGGTGCGCACCACGTGCACCGACTTCACGACATCGCGGAAACTGGCCTGCTGATCGGGCAGTTCGTGCAGATAGCCGTGCCGTCCGCCGCCGAGCCCGGCGACCGGGATCTGGCTGGAGATCCCGAGCACCGGGACCGACGCCGCCCGCGATTCCTGCAGTGAGGCCAAAGTCAGCAGCGCGCCGGGGCCGGTCGATACGATCATCGGCGTCACCGGGACCGGGCCTTCGGGATCCGCCGCGAGCCGGGCGCGGGCGTGCCCGTCGGCCGCGAACGCCAGGTTGTTCTCCACCCGCGAACTGATGACGCGCAGGTCGTCCGTGCGCCGCAACGCTTCGAACAGACCGAGCGCGTGCTGGCCCGGCAGGCCGAACACGGTGTCCGCGCCGAGCGCGTGGAGAGTTTCGACGACGATGTCGCCGCCGATGCGTTGTGTCATGCGCTCTTCCCCAAACTGAGCAGGCTCACCAGGTCGTAGGCGACGTGGGAAGCCGCGATGGCGGTGATCTCGGCATGATCGTAGGCCGGGGCCAGCTCCACCACATCGGCTCCGACGAGGTTGCAGTCCCGCAGCCCGCGTAGGATCTCCAGCAGTTCGCGGCTGGTCATACCGCCCGCTTCGGGGGTGCCGGTGCCGGGCGCGTGCGCCGGGTCGAGCACGTCGATGTCGACCGAGATGTAGAGCGGGCGGCCGCCGATGCGCTGGCGCAGCGCGTCGATGGTCTCGGCGACCCCGCGGCGCATGACGTCGCCGGAGGTGACGATGCCGAATCCGAGGCGGCGGTCCTCCTCCAGATCCCGCTTGCCGTACAGCGGGCCGCGCGTGCCGACGTGGGACAGCGCTTCGGTGTCGAGGATGCCTTCCTCGGACGCCCGCCGGAACGGGGTGCCGTGGGTGTATGGCTCGCCGAAGTAGGTGTCCCAGGTGTCGAGGTGCGCGTCGAAGTGCAGCAGCGCCACCGGTCCGTGCTTCTTCGCCGCCGCCCGCAGCAGCGGCAGCGCGATCGTGTGGTCGCCGCCGACGGTCACCAGCCGTGTCCCGTTCGCGGTGAGCGCCTCGGCCTCGCTCTGCAGCGTTTCGATCGCCTCGCCGATGTTGAACGGGTTGAGCGCGATGTCGCCGGCGTCGACCACCTGCGTTTCGGCGAACGGGGAAACGTCGAGTTCCGGGTGGTACGGGCGAAGGAGCCGGCTGGCCTCACGGAGCGCGGAGGGGCCGAAGCGCGCGCCGGGGCGGTAGGACACCCCGGCGTCGAACGGCACCCCGACGACGGCGACGTCGGCGCGCTCGACCTGATCGATCCGCGGAAGCCTCGCGAAGGTCGCGAAACCGGCGAACCGGGGCACCCTCGAAGAGTCGACGGGTCCGATCGGGTTCTGCTCAGGCACTGTGTCTCCTTCTGATGTTTCAGGACTGCGAAGCGGCGAGTTTCGCCTCTTCTTCTTCGGCGACCGCGCTGCCGTTCAGGCGGCGGGTCCACACGGTGAGGATTTCGTCGGAGGTACGCGGGGTCAGGAAGCTGACCAGCAGGTACACCGCGAGGCTGGAGCCGAGGCCCCAGTAGATCGGGCTGTTGGCCTCGACGCCGTCGACGAACATGAACGTGATGACCACGACGGTGCCGACCACCATCGACGCGAGCGCGCCCTGGCGGGTGCCGCGTTTCCAGGCCAGGCCGCCGATGATCGCGACCAGCAGACCGCCGACGAGGATGTCGTAGGCGATGGTCAGCGCGTTGACGACGTCGTCCACGATCATCGCGATGCCGATCGCGACGATGCCGAGAACCAGCGTCGTGACCCGGTTCCGTGTCACTTCGTTGACGGCCTTTTTGAGGCCCAGCTTGGAAAGCAGGTCCGAGGTGCTGACCGTGGAGCAGGCGATGAGCGCGCCGCTCGCGGTCGACATCATCGCCGAGAGCGCCGCCGCGAGCACCAGCCCGCGGATCCCGGCGGGCAGCTGCTGCTCGACGATGGTCGCGAACGCGTCCTGTGCGCTGGCGAGGTTCGGGTACAGCGTCTTGGCCGCGGTGCCGATCAGCGCGCCGGCGAGACCGTAGACGAGGCAGTAGACGCCGGAGATGACGCCGCCGCCGGTCGCGATACCCGGCGTCCGCGCGGTGAACACGCGCTGCCAGATGTCCTGGCCGATCAGCAGGCCGAAGCTGTAGATGAGGAAGTAGGTGAAGATCGTGTCGCCGCCGATGGCGGTCAGCTCGAAGTAGCTCTCGTCCAGCCGCGCGGCCATACCGTCGAAACCGCCCGCGGAGACGATCGAGACCGGCAGCAGGATCAGCAGGATGCCGATGGTCTTGATGACGAACTGGACGATGTCGGTCAGCGTGATCGACCACATGCCGCCGAGCACCGAGTAGAGCACCACGATCGAGCCGCCGATGGCGATACCCGCCCAGCTCGGCACGTTGAAGAGGACCTTGAAGATGGTGGCGAACGCCAGCGTCGAGGTGACGGTCAGCATCAGCGTGTAGCCCCACATGACCACGCCGGAGATGGTGCTGGTGGAGCCGCCGTAGCGCAGGTCGAGCATCTCGCCGACGGTGTAGACGCGGAGTTTCACCAGCCGCCGCGCGAACAGCGTGTGCAGGACCAGGATGCCGACGCCGATCGCGATCACGAGCCAGGCGCCGGAGATGCCGTAGGTGTAGCCGAGTTTCACCCCGCCGACGGTCGAAGCGCCGCCGAGGACGACCGCGGACATCGTGCCCGAGTACATGAACCAGCCGAGGCGGCGGCCCGCGACGAGGTAGTCGGATTTGGTCTTGGCGAGCCGCAGCCCGAACCAGCCGACCCCGATCATGCCCGCTATGTAGAGCGCGATCACCGCGTAGTCACCGGCCACGGTGTCCTCCTTGACTTGGGGCTGTTCGCTTCGTTCGGGTCACCGTAGGTTCGTTCGCGGCTTGAACGACATGGGATGATCCATCCGAAGTCATCGGAGATCGAGGATGAAATGACCCAAAGCCACGATCCGTTCGACTCGGATGTGAATGTCCCGTTACGCGCCGTGGTCGGCAACCCGGAACTCGCACTCGACCCGGTCGTGGAGACCCTGCGCCCGGGCGCGCTCGACGCCCCGGTGCGCTGGGCCCACGTCAGCGAGCTGCTGGATCCCGTGCCGTACCTGCTCGGGGCGGAGCTGCTGCTCACCGCCGGGGTGAACCTGCCGGTGGAACCGGCCGAGATCGATCGCTACGTCCGGCGGCTGGCCGGCAGCGGCGTCTCCGCGCTCGGGTTCGGGCTCACCCCCGGCGCCTACGAGACGCTGCCCCCGCCCCTGCTGACGGCGTGCGCCCGGCACGGTCTCCCGCTGCTGGTCGTCCAGCCGCGGACGCCGTTCCTCGCGATCAGCCGGGCGGTGTCGGTCGCGCTCGCCGAGGCGGGGCAGCGGGAACAGCGGCGGATCGCGGTCGCGCGCGAGGCGCTGACCAGGGCGGCGGGCGACGGGCTCGGGGAACTGGCGAGCGCGCTGGCCGGACGGCTGGGGGCGTGGGTGGCGCTGGTCGGCGTCGGCGACGTCCTGGCCGCAGACCACGGGGCTCCGTCACCACTGCCCGGCGAGGTCCGGGAACTGGTCGCCACGCTGCGGGCCGGCCGGGGGATCCGCAGCGCGACCACGGAACTGGCCGACGGCACGCACGTCGTCGCGCAGCCGGTGTACCCGCAGGCGACGGCGTCGCATCTGGTCGTGGTCGGCCGGGTCGAGCGGTTCGACGGCGCGGACCGCTCGATCCTGTCGGTCGGGGCGGCGCTGCTCGGGCTGGCGGGCCGCGCGGGTTCGGACGCGGCCGGGCTGGGCGCCACCGCGACAGGGCTGCTGCTGGGGGAGACCGAGGTGATCGGCGGGGACGAACGCCGTCTGGTCGCCGGGATCGCGTACCGCAAAGGGCCGAACGAGGTGGCCGTCCGCTACGACTGGCTGCGCGCCCGGCTCGACACCCCGCTCGTCCGGCTGCGGCCGGGGCCGCGCTTCGACGCGATCGTCCGCGAGGCGCCGGAGGCCGGTGACCTCGACCGGCTCCGCGCCGACGGCTGGCTCGCGGTGGTGGGTTCGCCCGTCCCGCCCGGACGGCTTCCCGAAGCGGCGGGTGAGATCGAGCTGCTGCTGACGCGGGCCGCCGCGCTGGGACGGCCGGTGGTGGCGGAAGGTCCCTCGGGACTGGACGCGCTGATCGACCCGGGCGCCGCGGCCGGGTTCGCCGCCCAGGTGCTGGCGCCGTTGCACGAACTCGACCGGAAGGGTGACCGTGAACTGGTCGCCACGCTGCGGACGTGGCTCGCGCATCACGGCGGCTGGGACCGCACGGCCGCCGAACTCGGCGTGCACCGCAACAGCGTCCGGCACCGGATCGGGCAGATCGAACGGGCGCTGGAGGTGGATCTGGCGGATCCGGAGACCCGGATGCGGCTGTGGTTCGCCCTGCGCTGGTCCTCGTGAGTGGTAGCGGCGGCTAGGGCGAAGGGCGTCCTGAGTACCTACTGGCGGTCTTGCGTGACTGGATGGACGGCACGTGTGATCAGACGGACGACACGCGTGTCTGGGCGGACGACTCACGGCGAAAGCATCGCCACGAGCGTGTCGTCCATCTGATCACACGTGCCGTCCGGCCGATCACGCGAAGCCACCGATTGGTTCCGCGGCTGCCGGCGCGACGATGGAGGATTTGGGACACTCAACGTCCCCTATCCTCCGTTGATCAAGGTCGCGCCAGGCGCGACCGGTGGCAGACGAGGTGACGGGGGAAGATTCCGGACGTTCAACGGCCGGAATCCTCCCCCGTCGACCGCCAGCCACAGTCCGTGAAGGGGGCCATCACGGACCGGGCCCGGGACCAGTGGCCAGGAGCCAGTAGGTGCCGAAAAGGACTCACGAGTCCAATCAGGTCACTCTCAGGTAAATGTGGCAACGTAGGGTCGTGCGAATTCTGGTAGTCGAAGACGAAGAACCCCTCGCCGACGCGATCGCACGCGGCCTGCGGCGCGAGGGCATGGCGGTGGACATCGCGCTCACCGGTGACGACGGGCACGAGAAGGCCGCCGTCACCCGGTACGACGTCGTGCTGCTCGACCGCGACCTGCCCGGTATGTCCGGTGACGACCTGTGCCGCGAGATCGTCGCGTCCGGCGAGCTGACCCGCGTCCTGATGCTCACCGCGAGCAGTTCCGTTTCGGACCGCGTCGACGGCCTTTCCCTCGGCGCCGACGATTATCTCGCCAAACCGTTCGCCTTCCCCGAACTCGTCGCACGCGTGCGGGCGCTGGGCCGCCGCGCGACCCCGGCCGCGCCGCCGCTGCTGACTTCGGGCGACGTCGAACTGGACCCGGCGAGGCGGACCGTCCGCCGCGCGAGCGGTCCGGTCGAGCTGACCCGCAAGGAGTTCGGCGTGCTGGAGGTGCTGCTGTCGGCTGCCGGTTCGGTGGTCAGCAGCGAAGAACTGCTCGAACGCGTGTGGGACGAGAACGCCGACCCGTTCACCACCACCGTCCGGGTCACCGTGATGACCCTGCGGAAGAAACTCGGCGAGCCGGGCATCATCGAAACCGTCGTCGGCTCCGGCTACCGGGTGCCGGAGCAGGGGACCGCACGCGGGTGAACCTGTCCGGTGCCCGCAGCCTGCGCGCGCGGGTCACGTTGCTCGCGACCGGGCTGGTGGCACTGGTCAGCGTCCTGCTGCTCTGGCTGACCTGGAATCTGGTCGGCGACGCGGTTTCCGCCGTGCCGCAGCTTCCGCCCGGCACCACGGTGCGCGTCGACGGCGTCGAGGTCGACGCGTCCGCCGTCACCGAGCATCTGCGGGTCTACGCCAGGAACCGGGTGCTGCTGTTCGGCGCGGTCGCGTTCTGTTTCGTCGTGCTGGCGGCGGGGATCCTCGCGTGGACGTTCACCGCGCGGGTCCTGCGGCCGCTGCGCGAGATCAGCGGTACCGCGCGCCGTCTCTCGATCGAGTCGATGGGGGAGCGGATCGGCGAGGTCCACACGAAGGACGAACTCGCGGAACTGGCCGAGACCTTCGACGACATGCTCGACCGGTTGCAGGCCGCGTTCGACGCGCAGCGGCATTTCGTCGCGAACGCCAGCCACGAACTGCGGACGCCGCTCGCCGTCATCCGCACCGAACTCGACGTCACCCTGGCCGATGAGCAAGCGGACGAAGCCGAATTACGCCGGATGGCGGGTGTCGTCCGTGACGCGACGGAGCGGGCCGAGCGGCTCGTCGGTTCGCTGCTGCTGCTCGCCCGTACGGACGGCGCGGGACTGGTGGCCAGGGAACCGGTCGACCTCGCGGTGATCGTCGCGAGCGCCTGGCGCGCGGTGCGCGCCGAAGCCGAGAAGCGCGGCATCCGCACCGAATTCGCGACCCAGGGCGCGGCGACGTTCGGCGATCCCGCGCTGCTGGAACGGATCGCGGGCAACCTGCTGGAGAACGCCGTGCGGCACAACGTCGACGGCGGCTGGCTGGACGTCGTCACGCAGGCCGGTCCACAGTGGTCGGTGCTGCGGGTGCGGTCTTCGGGCGGGCTGCTCGATCCGGCCGCGGTCCCCGAACTGTTCGAGCCGTTCCGCCGCGCCGGCGTCGCCAGGACGGCCCGCACCGGTGCCGGCCTGGGGCTCTCGATCGTGCGGGCCGCGGTGCAGGCGCACGGCGGCACGGTGTCCGCGGAACCCGTTGTGGGTGGCGGTCTTTCGGTGACCGTCCACCTGCCCGCTCTGCCCTGACCCCCGGCGGGGGTTACGGTTCGAGCATGGTTCCCAGTATTCGGCTGAACAACGGAACATCCCTCCCGCAACTCGGGTTCGGGGTGTACAAGATCGGCGACGACGAGGTCACCGGCGCGATCCGCACCGCCATCGAGGCGGGGTACCGCGCCATCGACACGGCGACCCTGTACGCCAACGAACGCGGCGTCGGCGAGGCCGTCCGCACCAGCGGGCTGCCACGCGAGGAACTGTTCGTCACCACGAAACTGTGGAACACCGAACACGGCTACGACTCGGCGTTGCGCGCCTTCGACACGAGCCTGAGCGAACTGGGGCTCGACTACGTCGACCTGTACCTGATCCACTGGCCGCTGCCCGCGCAGGACAAGTACGTGGAAACGTGGCGGGCGCTGGAAAAGATCGCCTCCGACGGCCGGGCGAAGGCGATCGGCGTCTCGAACTTCCAGATCCCGCATCTGGAACGGCTGATCGAGGAGACCGGGACCGTTCCCGCGGTGAACCAGATCGAATGCCACCCGTGGCTGCAGCAGCCGTTGCTGCGGGACTTCCACGAGAAGCACGAGATCGTCACCGAGGCGTGGGGCCCGCTGGCGCGCGGCGGAGACCTGCTCGCCGACGAGAAGATCACCACGATCGCGGAGAAACACGGCAAGACACCGGCCCAGGTCGTGCTGCGCTGGCATGTCGAGATGGACCATCTGGTGATCCCGAAATCCGTCACACCGGACCGGATCAAGGCGAACATCGACGTCTTCGACTTCGCGCTCGACGCGCACGACACCGCCGCGATCGCGACGCTGGAGCAGGGGAAGCGGCTGGGGCCGGACCCGGACAAACTGGGCGCCTAGACCCGGCCCCGGTCGCCTACCGCACGTCCACGAAGATCGGGTTCCCGTACAGCCACAGGTCTTCGAACGGGTTCGACTGCCCGATCACGTCGGCGCTCGGCTCGATCCCGCCGGGCACGTGCTTCTTGCCGTCCGTTCCGCGTGTCCGCACGAAGAACGGCTCACGCACGTCGCGGAACGTGTGCCGGAAGGTGACCCGCCGCCCTGGCGCCCACCGCGGCTCGAACGACCGCACAACCCGGGTACCCGGGGCGGTCTGCGTGTCGCGGTCGGCGGCCGGGCCGGTCACCGGTCCCGAAACGAGGTCGAGCCGTGCGAGCCGCGGGATCGCGCCGCCGCCGTTCGGCCTGGCCGCCAGCTTCGCCGAGACGACCACCGTGACGTCGGATCCGCGCCGGACCCGCAGCCTGCCGCCCATCGTCGCCGAGCTCCAGCCGCTGTACGCACCGAATTCGAGTTCCTGCGCGAGCCCGCCGTGCGCCACCCAGACGCGGCCCGCGCGCAGACCTTCCAGCACCCCTTCGTGGCTTCGGCGGGTCACGCCGACCATCGTCCGGCTGAACTCGGCGGGAGCGAAGTCCGCGTACGGCGGCAGGGTCTGCGGGACGCCGGTGTCGATCGGGTCCGGGTAGCCGCCGTGCTCGTCGTAGTAGCCGTCGGGGACGCTGGGCCGGACGTGGGTGTCGCCGCGGTTGTAGTGCGAGTCGGAGTTGCTGGTGATCCACCACGGCTTTCCTTCGGCCAGCAGCGAATCCCAGAGCCCGCCGACGGTCGCGGTGCTCCAGTCGAAGCCGCCGTAGGTGCGGTAGGCCGACGCAGGGAAGCCCGGCCACGAGTTCGAGCCGGGCGAGTTGCCGTACCCGCCACGCGCGCCCCCGCCGCTTCCGAGCGGTTCGGGGAAACCGTCGGCCTGCGCTCCCGGCGCGCCTTCCATGCCGATGACGATGCCGGGCGCGGCGTCGCGCAGCGCACGGATCTCGCGCGGGGCGATCCGGCCGTTGCGCAGCGGATGGTTGATCACCACCACCGGCGCGTGGATCCGACGTGCCCGCTCTTCGGCCGCGAGCCAGCGGATCGCCTTGACGGCCAGCGCCTCGTTGTCCGGCGTGCCCGGTTCGGTCCCGGTCAGCCGCCAGTCGAAGGCGCGCTCGAACTCGCGCAGTTTCGCGGCCTGGGCCGCGCCCGCCTGGAAGAACAGCGTCGCGTGCTCGGCGCCCGGCACGTTCCACTCCATGCCCTGCCACAGCAGGAGATCGGGATGTTCGCGCTGCGCCGCCCGGATCGCGGCGTTCGTCCGCTCGACCGACGACTTCTCGTGCGCGGCGTGGCCGTGATCGGTGATCACCGCCCAGTCCGCCCCGTGACGGCGCGCGTCGGTGGCGATTCCGTCCACTGTGTACATCGCGTCGTAGGAGTACTGCGTGTGGATGTGGTGATCGCCCGCCAGCCACCGATAGCGGTCCCGGCCGAAGAGCAGGTCGAGATCCAGATCGAGGGCGTCCGCCGGTGCCGCGGCGGCGAGTGGCGCGCCGGCGGCCGCCGCGGACACGAGGCCCGCGCGTTTGAGGAATCCGCGGCGGTCGACGCCGGGTTTTTCGCTGTTCACCGGCCGGACGCTAAAGAGCCTCGTTGAACGGACGATGTCCGGACGGCCAACGCACGGCGTTCTGTGATGCCCGTCTCCCCGGGGGATGGCCGGGGAGACGAACGTTCCCGTACGAACCCCAGGCTTTCACGAAAACGTAGCCGTTCGCCATCGAATCCACGAAAAACGTGAAAGGCCACCGCCTGCGATCGAGGGATCGCCGACGGTGGCCTTTCGTCGCGGCTCAGGAGAGCGGCACGCTCGCCACACCCGGCGCCAGGAACGGCTTGCCGTTGACCTTCTCGGACACGCCGGCCCGGTCGAGGTACGGCGTGATGCCGCCCAGCCAGAACGGCCAGCCCGCGCCGAGGATCAGGCACAGGTCGATGTCCTGCGCCTCCGCGACCACGCCCTCGTCGAGCATGATCCGGATCTCCTCGGCGATCGCGGCCAGCGCGCGGTCACGCACCTGCTCGGACGTCGACGGCGAGTCGCCCTGCTGCCAGAGCTCGGCCACCTCGGGATCGACGGTGGCGTTGCCGTGAGCGTCCCACTGCCAGACGCCCTTCTTGCCCGCCTTGACGAAGCGGTCGAGGTTCTCGCTGACGGTGAACCGGTCCGGGAACGCCCCGTGCAGGGTCTCCCCGACGTGCAGGGCGATCGCCGGGCCGACCAGCTGCATCAGCGTCAGCGGCGTCATCGGCAGGCCCAGCGGCTCCAGCGCCTTGTCGGCGACGTCGAACGGCGTGCCCTCGTCGACGGTCACCAGCACCTCGCCGAGGAACCGCAGCAGCAGCCGGTTGACCACGAACGCGGACGCGTCCTTGACCAGCACGCTCGACTTCTTGAGCTGCTTGCCGAGCGCGAACGCCGTCGCCAGCGCGGCGTCGTCGGTCTTCTCCGCGCGGACGATCTCCAGCAGCGGCATCACCGCGACCGGGTTGAAGAAGTGGAACCCGACCACGCGCTCGGGATGCTTCAGCTGCGACGCCATCGCGGTGATCGACAGCGACGAGGTGTTCGTCGCCAGGATCGCCTCGGGCGAGACGTACTGCTCCAGGTCGGCGAAGACCTTCTGCTTGACGCCCAGCTCCTCGAACACCGCCTCGATCACGAAGTCGGCGTCGGCGAACGCCGACTTGTCGAGCGAGCCGGTGACGAGCGCCTTCAGCCGGTTCGCGCCGTCCGGCGAGACCCGCTTCTTGGCCAGCAGCTTGTCGATCTCACCGTGCACATAGGACACACCCTTGTCGACGCGTTCCTGGTCGACGTCGGTGAGCACCACCGGCACCTTGAGGCGGCGGACGAACAGGAGCGCCATCTGGCTGGCCATCAGGCCCGCGCCGACGATGCCGACCTTGTTCACCTTGCGTGCCAGCGACTTGTCCGGCGCGCCCGCCGGCCGCTTGGCCCGCTTGTTGACCAGGTTGAACGAGTACAGCCCGGCGCGCAGGGTGTCGTCCATGAGCAGTTCGGCGAGCCCGTCGGTCTCGGCCGCGTAGCCGCGGTCCAGATCGTTCTCGCGGGCCAGCTCCAGCAGCTCGACGGCCTTGGTCGCGCCGGGGGAGGCGCCCTTCGTGCGACCGTCCACAATGGCCTTGGCGCGGGCGATCGCGGCGTCCCAGCCCGCGCCGCGGTCGATCTCGCGGCGGGCGGGGGTGATCTCGCCGTTGACGACCTTCGCCAGCCACAGCAGGGACTGCTCGAGGTAGTCGGCCGAACCGAAGACCTCGTCGACGATGCCGAGCTCCGCCGCCTGCGCGACCTTCAGCATCTTGTTCTGGGCCAGCGCGTTCTCGATGATCACGGTGACCGCGGCGTCCGGCCCGATGAGGTTCGGCAGCAGCTGCGTGCCGCCCCAGCCCGGGAACAGGCCGAGGAAGACCTCGGGGAACGCGATCGCGGCGGTGTTCTCCGAAAGCGTGCGGTAGTGGCAGGAGAGCGCGAGTTCGAGCCCGCCGCCCATCACCGCGCCGTTGATGAACCCGAAGGTCGGGATCTCGGTCTCGGTGAGGCGACGGAACACGTCGTGCCCGGTCTGCGCGATCTCCCGCGCCAGTGCCGGATCCGCGACCGCTTCGACGCCGGAAAGGTCGGCGCCGACGGCGAAGATGAACGGCTTGCCGGTGACCGCGATCGCTGCTGGTTCCGCGGCGAAGGCGGCGTCGATCGCGGCGTTGAGACTCACCAGGCCCTGCGGGCCGAAGGTGTTCGGCCGGGTGTGGTCGTGGCCGTTGTCGAGGGTGATCAGCGCGACGGGCTTGTCGAGCCCGGGCACCTTCACCAGGCGGGTGACCGCGTTGGTGACGACCTCGTCGGGGAAGGCGGCTTTCGCCTGCTCAGCGGTGAAAGTCATGGTTACTTCGCCCCCTTGGAGTCGCTGTAGGCCGGGTTCTCCCAGATCACAGTGCCGCCCATGCCGATGCCGATGCACATGGTGGTCAGGCCGTAGCGCACGTCGGGACGCTCGGCGAACTGACGCGAAAGCTGCGTCATCAGCCGCACCCCGGAGGACGCGAGCGGGTGACCGCAGGCGATCGCGCCACCCCACTGGTTGACGCGGGGGTCGTCGTCGGCGATGCCGAAGTGGTCGAGGAACGCGAGCACCTGGACCGCGAACGCCTCGTTGATCTCGAACAGGCCGATGTCGTCGATCGACAGGCCGGTGCGCGCGAACAGCTTCTCGGTGGCGGGCACCGGGCCGATGCCCATGACCTCCGGCTCGACGCCGGCGAAGGAGTAGCCCACCAGGCGCATGCCGATCGGCAGGCCGAGTTCGCGGGCGGTGTCCTCGTCGGCGAGCAGTGCCGCGGTGGCGCCGTCGTTGAGCCCGGCCGCGTTGCCCGCGGTGATCCGGCCGTGCGGGCGGAACGGTGTCTTCAGCCCGGCGAGCTGCTCGACGGTGGTGCCGGGGCGCGGCGGCTCGTCCTCGGTCGCGAGACCCCAGCCGAGTTCCTTGGACCGGGTGGCGACCGGGACCAGCTCGGGCCCGATCTTGCCGGTCTTCACGGCCTCGGCGTACTTCTCCTGGCTACGGGCGGCGAAGGCGTCGGTGCGCTGTTTGGTGATCGCCGGGAACCGGTCGTGCAGGTTCTCCGCGGTCTGGCCCATCACGAGCGCCGTCGGGTCGACGAGTTTGTCGGCGATGATGCGCGGGTTCGGGTCCACGCCCTCGCCCATCGGGTGGCGGCCCATGTGCTCGACGCCGCCGGCGATGGCGATGTCGTAGGCACCGAAGCCGATCCCGCTCGCGGTGGTGGTGACGGCGGTCATCGCGCCCGCGCACATCCGGTCCAGCGCGAAACCGGGCACGGACTTCGGCAGGCCCGCCAGCAGCGCGGCGGTGCGGCCGATGGTCAGGCCCTGGTCGCCGATCTGGGTGGTGGCGGCGATCGCCACCTCGTCGACGCGCTCGGGCGGCAGCTCGGGGTGCCGCCGCAGCAGTTCACGGATGGCGTTGACGACGAGATCGTCGGCGCGGGTGCCGGCGTACATACCCTTTTCGCCTGCCTTGCCGAAGGGCGTCCGCACCCCTTCGACGAAGGCGACATTGCGTACCGACCGCGCGTTCGGCGCGAGCGGTGTTGCTCCTGCGGCCACGAATGCTCCTGAAGTAGAGGTTGTCCTGACCGCACCCTAGCCCCGGTTACCGGTCGGTAACCAGGATGGTGGCCCGGTCGAGTGGGGGAAGGCACACTCCCGGGGTCACCCGCCTCGGCCGCTTGGCCGATCCGGGGGCGGTGGGGAAATTGCTATGTTCGAAGTGATCAGGGGGAGGGATCACGATGAACTCGCCGGGGCCGGCCGTCACCCGTCGTGCGCTACTGGGGATGGCGGTCCTCGCGTCACTGGCCGCCTGCACGCGGGCGAACCCGCCCGCGCCGTCGCCTCCGCCACCCCCGCCGTCCACCACCCGCCAGTTCCACGACCGGTTGATGGAGCTGGAGAACAAGTTCGACGCCAGGCTCGGCGTGTACGCGCTCGACACAGGAGGCGGCGGCACCGTCGAGCACCGCGCCGACGAACGGTTCGCGTTCTGCTCGACGTTCAAGGGTGTCGCGGCGGCCGCGGTCCTGCAGCGCAACCCGTTGTCGCATCTGGAAACCCGGGTCAGTTACTCGCGGGACGACCTGATGAAGCACGCCCCGGTCACCGAGCGGCACGTGGCCACGGGAATGACGATCCGCCAGCTGTGCGACGCCGCCGTCCGGTTCAGCGACGGCACCGCGGGCAATCTGCTGCTGCGGGATCTCGGCGGCCCCGCCGCACTGACGGCGTTCACACGCGGTCTCGGCGACACGGTCACGCGGATGGACCGGGTCGAGCCGGCCATCACCGAGGCCACCCCGGGCGACCTTCGCGACACCACCACGCCGCGGGCGTTCGCGGCCGACTACCGGGAGATCGTGCTGGGGGACACGCTGACGGCCGAGAAACGCGACTTCCTGCGCGACCTGCTCCAGCGCACCGTCACCGGCGCCGGACGGATCCGCGCGGGCCTCCCGTCCGGCTGGACCATCGCGGGTAAGACCGGAACGGGCGAGTACGGCACGCTGAACGACATCGCCGTCCTGTGGCCGCCGGGTAAGGCACCGATCGTCCTGGCGATCATGTCGAGCAAGTCGGCGAAGGACGCTCCCTACGACGAAGCGCTACTCGCGGAGGCCGCGAAGTACGTCGTCGAAAAGCTGGCGTAGGCCGAGTTCCGGGTCAGTTGCCGGTGGCGCTGGGGAGCAGGGCGGGGCAGCCGGCGGTCTTGTAGGCCGGGTCGTACTCGAAGTGCCACTTTTCGTTGTCGTAGCGGCGGCACCAGCCGAGCGGGCCGCCGTGCTTGTCCACCCAGGAGGCCGAGTTCAGCGGCTGGATGTCGACGGCGATTCCCTTGACGTGCATGGACGTCTCGGGCTGCAGCGCCCACTTCTTGGCCTGTTCCACGGAGCCGAACCGCTCGACGGCCTTGTCGAATTCGCGCTGTTGCTGGCCCCGGCTGCGTTTTCCGTCGTTCACGCAGAGGGTGATGTTCTGGGCTTTGGCCTTGGCGCGCATGGCGTTCCAGGCTTCGATCACGTCCGGGCGCATGCCGAAGGTGTCTTCGTCGACGTAACGCTTGTCGACGGCGCAGGTCGGCCCGCTCTCGGGACCGGGGACCTCTTCCAGGACCGCGAGCGCCTGTCCGTTCACCGGTTTGACGGCCAGACCGGTGGCGCCGAGCGTCACCATCGCGGCCACGACGAGGCCCAGCGCCGCGAACACGCTGATCACGGTCCTGCGGCTGGAGGTGGATGTGGTCGGCACCACTCCGAAGCTACCCAGCCTCCGGCCGGCCGCCACGATTTGTGAGCTTCTTCCCAGAACGTCCGGTGAAGCCAACCAAATCGGAAAACGCCTGGTCCGGGTGGTCGTGAGTGGCGATTCGGGTTAGAACCCGAATCGCCACTCACGAGACTCGACTCAACGACCCAGGTACCCGAGCCACCCGCCGTACTCCGTGATGTCCTGGGCACCCTCCACCGCACCGGGCTCGCAGACGAACCCCGACACCTCACTCCCGTCGGCCAGCCGCACCTTCCCGATGGCCAGCGGCGTGGGAATGCCCGCCACGAACTCGCCGAAGCCGCTCAGCGGCAGGTCCCACACCTCCGCCTCGATCGGCTCGCCGCCCGAAGCGACCCGGACGAGACCGGGTTTCGGCGGCACGGTGTCCAGCGCGTAGAACCGGTACTCGGCCGCCGTCGGCCCCGCGGAGACGAACCGTCCGCCCCGCGAGGTCAGTTCGTGGTTCAGCGGCTGCCCGCGCAGATGCGCGCCGACGACCGCGATCCGCGTCCGCCGCGGCACCGAGCGGGCGACGTCGGCGAGGATCCGGTCGGCGTACGCGGGCCCGACCAGCATCACCCCGAACGGCAGCCCGCCGACGGTCCCGGCGGGCACGGCGAGCGACGACAGGCCCAGCAGGTTCGTCGAGTTCGTGAACCGGCCCAGCCGCGCGTTCACGCCCAGCGGATCGGCCTCGACCTCGGCGATCGTCGGGTGTTCCGTCGTCGTGGGCAGCAGAAGGCAGTCCACAGTGGACAAAATGGCCGAGGCTTCACGAGAAAGCCCGTCGAGCGTGGCGAGGTCGGAGAACAACCGATGCGCCGGGATGTCCTTCGCCGCGCCGATGATCCGCCGCACGGCCGGATCGACGGCGTCCGGATGCGCGTCGATGAACTCGCCGACCGCCGAGTACCGCTCGGCCACGAAGGCGCCTTCGTACAGCAGGCGCGCCGCGGCCAGGAACGGCGATATGTCGACAGGGACCAGTTCCGCGCCCGCGTCCCGATACGAGCGAGCCGCCGCGGTGAACGCTTCGGCCCAACCGTCCTGGAGAGGCCCGGGTTCGGAAGGCACGCCGATCCGGAAAGGACGGTTCAGCACCGGAAGGTCCCGGGGCTCGCTGAGACAGGCGAACGCGGACGTCGCCTCGTCGACCGTCCGCGCGAACACCGTGACGCAGTCGATGCTCGCGCACGCGGGCACGACACCCGTCGTCGGCAGCAGCCCCCGCGTCGGCTTCAGCCCGACGATCCCGTTGAACGCCGCCGGAACCCGGCCGGATCCGGCGGTGTCCGTGCCGAGCGCGAGATCCACGATCCCGAGCGCCACCGCGACCGCCGATCCGGAACTCGACCCGCCCGAAACGTACGCCGGATCGAGCGCGTTCCGGACCGCGCCGTGCGGGCTGCGCGTCCCGACCAGTCCGGTCGCGAACTGGTCCAGATTGGTCGTACCCAGGATCAGCGCCCCGGCCGTGCGCAGCCGCGCCACCACCGGCGCGTCCTCGGCGGGCGAGTAGGCGTACTCGGGGCACGCCGCCGTCGTCGGCAGCCCGGCGACGTCGATGTTGCCCTTGACCGCGGCGAGTTTCCCGTACAGCGGCAAGGATTCCCCCGCCGCGCGACGGGCTTCCAGTTTCTCCGCGTCGGCGAGCACGTCCTCGTCGGGACGCAGGTCGATCCAGATCTCGGGCCGGTCGACCCGCGCGATCCGGTGGTACGCGGCGCGCACCCGCTCCCGCACGCTCATCCAGCGCTCCTTCCCAGAACCACCAGCGGCGTGCCGGGGGCGACTTGATCACCGGGCGAGACGAGGACCTCGACGACCTCGCCGCCGGCGGGGGCGGGGATCCGCGCCTCGGTCTTCATCGCTTCGAGGATCACCAGCGTCTCCGCCGCGTCGACCGTCTTGCCGGGCTCGACGTCCACCCGCCACACGGTCGCCGCGAACGGCGCCTCGACGACGTGCCCGCCGGGCGGGGCCTCGACCTTCGTGGTCGGGACCTTCGCGCCGACCGGCTCCGGCCGCGGGTCGAACTCGCCCGCCGCCGCCCACGCCTGCCGCTCCGCCTCGAACGCCGCGCTCTGCTTCGCCCGGAACGCGGCGATGTCGGCCGCGTTGTCGGCCAGGAAGCGTTCGTGGTCGGCCAGCGCGAACTCGCCGTCGGTGATGTCGAGTTCCAGTTCCCCGGCCGAGCTCTGTGCCCGCAGGTCGAGCAATTCCTCGGCGCTCACCGGGTACCAGGAGATCCGGTCGAAGAACCGCAGCAGCCACGGCGAACCCGGCTCGAACGATCCGCGCTGCCGCCAGCCGCTCCACACCTGCACGGTCCGCCCGACGAACTGGTAGCCGCCGGGGCCCTCCATCCCGTAGATGCACAGGTACGAGCCGCCGATGCCGACCGAGTTCTCCGCGGTCCACGTGCGGGCGGGGTTGTACTTCGTGGTCACCAGCCGGTGCCGCGGGTCGAGGGGAGTGGCCACCGGCGCGCCGAGATAGACGTCGCCGAGGCCGAGCACCAGGTACTCCGCGTCGAACACCGTGCGGTAGACCTCGTCCACACTGGACAGACCGTTCACCCGGCGGATGAACTCGATGTTCCACGGGCACCACGGCGCGTCGTCGCGCACGCCCGCCATGTACCGCTCGATCGCCTCGCGCGTCGCCGGATCGTCCCAGGACAACGGCATCCGCACGGTCCGGCTCGGCACCACGAGGTCGCCGGTCCGCGGCAGATCGTGCTCCACCTCCTGCACGAGCCCGAGCAGTTTCGGCACCGGCAGCACGTCCGGATCGACGTGCACCTGCAGCGAGCGGATGCCCGGGGTCAGGTCCACGACGCCGTCCAGACCTTCCTTGCTCAGCCGGTCGGCCAGCGCGTGGACCCGCATCCGCAAGGCCAGGTCGAGTTTCATCGGTCCGTACTCGATCAGCAGGTTGTCGTCGCCGCTGCGCCGGTAGGTGACCTCGGGGTTCTCGTCCGCTGTGGACAGACGCCCGAGGATGCCGCCGTCGTCGATCGGCTTTCGGCTCGCCTTGACCGTCTTGCTCGGCGAGACACGCAAAGAGCCCGCGTGCTCGGTGGTGACCGGCACGAACCGCACGGTGTCGCCCGGCCGCAGCTGGCCGAGCTTCCACCGCTGCCCGGTCACCACGGTCGCCGGGCAGACGAACCCGCCGAGGCTCGGCCCGTCCGGGCCCAGCAGGATCGGCAGATCGCCGGTGTAGTCGACGGCACCGATCGCGTACGGGGTGTCGTGGATGTTCGACGGGTGCAGGCCCGCCTCGCCGCCGTCCTCCCGTGCCCAGCGCGGCCGCGGCCCGACGAGCCGGACACCTGTCCGCGCGGAGTTGAAGTGCACTTCCCAGTCGGTGGCGTAGAACGTCTCGACGTCGTCCGGGGTGAAGAACTCCGGTGCCGCGTGCGGTCCCTCGGCTGCGCCGATCTCCCAGTGCGTGGCGAAAACCGGGCGTTCGGCCTCGGGAACGGGCCCGGTGACGGCGTTCTCCGGCAGCGGCCCGGGGGAGAGGACGTCGCCGGTCGCCAGCGCGCGCCCGCCGTGCCCGCCGAAACCGCCGAGCGTGAACGTGGCCGCGCTGCCGAGGAAGTCCGGCACGTCGATCCCGCCGCGCACGAGGACGTACGCGCGGAGCCCGGCGGTCCCGGTGCCGACGTCGAGCACCCCGCCAGCGGGGATCTCGACCGGTGTCCATTGTGGAACCGGGGAGCCGTCGACGGTCACCGGTGACGGCGATCCCGTGACGCAAACGATTGCGTCCTCGGTGAACCTCAGTGAGACACCGTCCACAGTGCACTCCAGGCCCGCCGCGCCTTCGGGATTGCCGAGGGCGCGGTTGCCCAGCCGCAGGGACAGATCGTCCATCGGCCCGTTCGGCGGGACACCCACGTGCCAGAACCCCAGCCGCCCCGGCCAGTCCTGGACGGTGGTCATCGTGCCGCCCCGCAGCACCTCGATCCGCGGTTCGGGGTCGGTGATCGTGTCGAGCGTCGCGGTGTCGTGCGTGACCGCGCGCAGCCGCCGATCCGCGGCGACCGCGCGCAGCTGACCGAGATTCGTCCGGACCCCGTCCACCCGGCTCTCGCCGAGCGCCTCGCCCAACGCCGTCAGTGCTTCGTCCCGGTCCGCGCCGACGGTGATCACCTTGGCGAGCAGCGGGTCGTAATGCGTCGTCACGTTCGCCCCGGCCTCGACCCAGGTGTCGACCCGGACATCGGCGGGGAAGTGGGCGCGGGTCAGCAGGCCGGCGCTCGGCCGGTGCCCGGCGGCCGGGTCCTCCGCGTAGACGCGGGCTTCGATCGCGTGCCCGCGTGGCGACGGCGTGGTGGCGAACATCCCGGTGTCGCCGTCGGCAAGCCGGAGCATCCACGAGACCAGGTCGATGCCGTACACCGCCTCGGTGACCGGATGTTCGACCTGCAGCCTCGTGTTGACTTCGAGGAACGCGGCCTCCTCGCGGGCCGGGTCGTAGATGAACTCGACCGTCCCGGCCGACCGGTAGCGCACCGAAGCGCAGAGGTCGACGGCCGCCGAGACCAGTTTCTCCCGCGCCGCTTCGGAAAGTCCCGGCGCGGGGCACTCTTCGAGCACCTTCTGATTGCGTCGCTGCAGGGTGCAGTCCCGCGTGCCCAGCGCCAGCACCTCACCCGTACCGTCGCCGAACACCTGGACCTCGACGTGCCGCGCGTGGGTCACGAGCCGTTCGAGGAACACGCCCGAAGTCGAGAAGCTCTTGGCCGCGATGCTCTGCACCGCCTCCCAGGCGTCGCGGAGTTCCGCGGCGGACGCGCAGGCCCGCATGCCGATCCCGCCGCCGCCGCCGGTGGCCTTGAGCATCACGGGGTAGCCGATCCCGTCCGCCGCCGCTTCGGCGTCGGCCAGGGTGTCCAGCAGTCCGGTGCCCGGCAGCAGCGGGACACCGGCTTCGACGGCCTTCTCCCGCGCGGTGTGCTTGCTGCCGAAGACTTCGAGGTGGTCCGCCGTGGGACCGGCGAACCGGAGCCCGGCCGCCTCCACCGCCCTGGCGAAGGTGGCGTCCTCGGACAGGAAACCGTAGCCGGGGTGGATCGTGTCGGCGCCGGTCTTCAGCGCGGCTTCGATGATGGCGTCGCCGAGGAGATAGCTCTCCCTCGCCGGCGCCGGGCCGAGCCGGACGGCTTCGTCGGAAAGCCGTACGTGCGCGGCCGTACGGTCGGCGTCGGAGTAGACGGCGACCGTCGGAATGCCCATCTCCCTTGCCGTCCGGATGATCCGGACCGCGATTTCCCCCCGGTTGGCGACGAGCAGTTTCACGCGCCACCGCCGGTGACGATCATCCGGACCGGCGTCGGGTCGAAGCCGTTGCACGGATTGTTGATCTGCGGGCAGTTCGACACCAGCACGAGCACGTCGGTCTCGGCGCGCAGCTTGACTTCGAGACCGGGCGCGGAGATGCCGTCGACGATGCCGAGCGTGCCGTCCTGTTCCACCGGCACGTTCATGTACCAGTTGACGTTGCTGACCAGATCCCGTTTGCCGAGGCCCCATTTCGCGCCCTCGGTCAGGAAATTCTCGACGCAGGCGTGCTGGTACCGCGTGTGCTGGCCGTAGCGGAGGCTGTTCGATTCCTTGCTGCAGGCGCCGCCGATCGTGTCGTGCCGCCCGCAGGTGTCCTCGACGACGGTCAGCAGCGGCGCGCCCTCGCCGGTGCGCAGCACGCTGCCGGTGGTGAGGAAGATGTTGCGCTGCGCGGCGATCGTGGCGGCCGCGCTGTACCTCTTCGCCGTGTCGGCGGCGTCGTAGCAGAGGAAGTCGACGGCCTGGTTGCCGCCGAGGTCGATGATCGCGAGCGTCTCGCCCTCGCGCAGCACGGTGGAGTACGGCGCCCGCGCGGCGACCTCGGTGTCGGAGATGATCGTCGTCATGCCAGGCCCCTAGCGGTGAGGTAGTCGGCGGTGTTCTCGAAGGCGCGCTGCGCTTCGGGCGACGCTGTCCATTCAGGACTGTCCGGTGTGGACGGTGTGCTCCGCTGGGCGAGGACGCGCAGCGGGGTGACCGTGTGGTCCGGACGCGGGTCGAGCGGGTGCGCGACGTTGGCGATCAGGACGATCACCGGGAGTTCGGTGCGCAGGACCACGGATTTGCCGGGGCCTGCCGAACCGGTGAACGTCAGCCCGCCGTCGGTCTCCACGTGGACGCCCTGGAAGAAGGACAGGCTCGGCGGGAGATCGCGTGGCGTGAGGCCGTGTTTGGCGGCGGCGAGGGTGAACAGCCCGATTCCGTCCACAGTGGACGTCCCGCAGAGGGCGTCGTGTTTCCCGCTCTCGTCGGTGACGACGGTCGCGAGCACCCGCGCCTGGTCCGAAAGCAGCGCGATCGCCTCGCCGAGATAGGCGTTCCACTGGACCTTCACCGTGTCCGCGACGTTCAGCCGCTCCCAAGGCTGGTCGGCGTTGTACAGCAGCACATGCGCGCAGGCGTCGCCTTCGACGTCGGTGAGCCGCAGTTCGGTACCGCGGGCGAGGACCTTGTGGGTGTAGCCGCCGCCGGCGACGGTCTCGGCCCAGGTCAGCTTCGCCGGGTCGATCCCGGGCGGCGGGTCCGGCCAGGTGGACGCCGGGATGGCCGGCATCGCTTCGGTGACCGTGCCCGCTTGGGCGCGCGCGTGGTCGCGAGCGCCGTACGTGGTCGATGTCGTGCTCATGGAACCTTCCTTCAGGTCGCGGGGACGGGAACCGTGGTGAGCGCGGAGCGGCGGCGCCAGCAGAGATAGCCGGTGAGCAGCGCGGCGCCGACGAACTCGATCGGGAACAACAGGACCCAGACGGAACCGGTGCCCGCCAGGTCGTAGATTTCGGCTCGTGGCCAGGCGATGTCGACGATCATCATCGCGCCGTACCCTACTGCCGCGACGTTGACCGGAATAGCCCATCGCCCCAGGGAGAAATGGCCTGGTTCGGCGGTGAAACGGCCTTGACGGCGCCGGATCAGCAGCGGTCCGGTCACCAGCAGATAGGCCAGATAGACCACGACCACCGAAGTGCCGGTGATGGTGCTGAAGATCGTCGGATTCCCCAGATTCAGCAGGAGCAGCCCGATGGCGAGCGTCCCGGAGAGCACCGCGGGCGCGATCGGCGTGCCGGTGCGGGCGTTCACCGCGGAAAGCCGTTTGGCGCCGGGGAGCGCGCCGTCTCGGGCCATCGAGTAGATCAACCGGACCGTGCCGGTCTGGATGGTCAGGGTGCAGACGACGACCGCGATCGCGACGTCGGCGAGGAAGACCCGGCCGAGGGTGTCGCCGAAGACGGCCGTGATCACATACGGCAGTCCCTTCCCGGCGAGTTGCCCGTCGGTCAGGCTCGGTGCCGCCATCAGCGCGGTGAGGACGACGGCCAGCCCGCCGATCCCGGAGATCAGAAGGGCGCGGAGCACGGCACGTGGTGCGGTGCGGCGCGCGTCCTTCGTCTCCTCCGCGACGGAGGCGGCGGTATCGAAGCCGTACAGCACATACGCGGCCATCAAGGCCGAAGCGAGGACACCGCCGGCCCCCGGGCTCTCACCCGCGGGCTGGAGCACGACCTGCGGACCGCGGACGGCGAACAGCGCCAGCCCGACGATCAGCACGAGGACGCCGACGAGTTCGGCCGCGACCCCGACGTCGTTGATCCGCGCCATCAGCCGCACCCCGCCCGCGTTGATGACGGTGGTGAGGACGATCAGCAGGGTGCCGAGCAGCACCGCGTTGCTGGCGCCGGTCGGGGAGGTGATCGCCGGATCCCCGCCGACGAGCTGGAACCCGCTCCAGACCGACGGGAGGACGACCTGCAGCGCGATCGCGGCACCGGCGAGCGCCACGACGCAGCCCACCAGCATCATCCAGCCGGCGAGCCAGCCCGCGAATCCGGGGGAGAGGTGTTTCGCCCACTGGTAAACCGATCCTGCCAGCGGGAATCGGGCCGCGAGTTCGGCGAAGTTGAGCGCGACGAGCAATTGCCCGGTGATCACCAGCGGCCATGTCCAGAAGAAGAGCGTGTCGCCGAAGGAATAGCCGAAGGCGAACAGCTGGAACACCGTCGTAAGGATGGAAACGAAGGAGAAACCGGCGGCGAAGGCGGAGAAACCGCCCAGTGTCCGGCGAAGTTCTTGGCGGTACCCGAAGGCGGAAAGGTCTTCGGAAGGCATTGCGGAGGCTCCTGTCTCAAGGGCCGAATTTCGATCGGCTGACCGAAATTAAGCGCGTGCGGGATCCTTCCGATCTCCGCCGGGTAAGCGCGGTGTTAACAGATACCGGATTCGGTAACCTGGGCCGACCGCCGGACGTAACAAAGATCTTCGCGGAGAAATGGCAGGATCGGATAGATGACGAAAACGACCGGGGTGGGCAGACCGAGAGCCAGCGGCGCCGCGGCGAGCAAGCGCGAGGCGCGGCTCGCCGTCTTGGACGCCGCGGGGGAGCTGTTCACCGGCGCCGGCTACGCGGCGACGACCACGAGGGCCATCGCCGAGCGCGCCGGACTGCGCCAGGCGTCGCTCTACTACCACTTTCCGTCCAAAGAGGACATTCTCGCGGCGCTGCTGGAGGACACCGTCCGGCCGTCACTGGACGTCGCGGGCGGGCTGTCGGCCAAGCTCGCGCCGGTCGGCACGCGGCTGTGGGCGCTGGCCTACGCGGACATCCACCTGCTCGGCAGCGCGCGGCAGAACCTCGGCGCCCTGTACCTGCTGCCGGAGATCTCGTCGCCGCGGCTGGCGCGGTTCCGGGCCGAACGGGCGGAGCTCAAACGCGTCTACGGCTCGCTCGTCGCGGCGGCGGGGGTCACGCCCGCCCTCCAGGGGATCCGGACCGACCTCGTGTTCGGGCTCGTCGAGAGCATCGCGATCGTCCGGCGCGACCAGCCGGATCTGGACGTCGAGGCACACGCCGTCGAAGGGGCCGACAGCGTGCTGAGGCTCGTCGGGCTCGGGGAGCCGGACGCCGTTCTGCGCGGCTCCGCGCGAGCGCTGCTGGAGGGCTGAACGCGGGTCAGGCGGCGGCGGAGTGGAGGGCCTTGCTCAGCGCCGCGACCGTCAGTTCGACCTGCCACGGCCGGGCACCGCCGTCGCGCAGGACCTGGGCGACGGAATCCTCGCTCAGGTCCGACGGCGGACGCCAGCAGGTGCGGCGCACCAGTTCCGGCAGCAGCAGGTTCTCCACCGGCAGCCGCCGGTCCTCCGCGATGGCGGACAGCGCCGCACGGGCGGCGGAAAGCCGGGCGGCGGCGTCGGGATCCTTGTCCGACCACCGGTTCACCGGCGGCGGTCCGTCGGTCTGCTGCGCGGGGGTGGGCAGTTCGTCGGCGGGGAGCGCGCGGGCGGCCTGCAGATGCCGCAGCCAGCTCGCGGTGTACTTGCGCTGCACCCGGCCGCTGAACACCGGCAACGCCTGAAGCTGCTCGACGGTCTTCGGGTCGGCGGTGACGGCGTTGATGATCGCGCTGTCTGGCAGGATCCGGCTCGGCGCGCGGTCGCGTTTGCGGGCGAGCTCGTCGCGCGCCTGCCACAGTTCGCGGACGGCGGCGAGACCGCGGGCGCTGCGGATCTTGTGCACCCCGGACGTCCGGCGCCACGGCTCGGCCCGAGGGGCGGGCGGCGGCGCGGTGCGGACGGCCTCGAATTCCTGCTGGGCCCATTCGAGCTTGCCCTGGGCTTCCAGATCGGCTTCGAGCTTCTCGCGCAGCTCGATGAGCAGCTCGACGTCGAGGGCGGCGTAGTTCAGCCAGTCGACGGGAAGCGGGCGCTTCGACCAGTCGGCGGCGCTGTGCCCCTTCTCCAGCTGGTAGCCGAGGAGGAGTTCGACGAGGGTGCCGAGGGCGACGCGCTCGTACCCGGCGAGCCGTCCGGCGAGTTCGGTGTCGAACAGGCTCTTCGGGTGCAGGTCGAGTTCGGCGAGGCACGGCAGGTCCTGAGAGGCCGCGTGCAACACCCATTCGGCGTTGTTGAGCACTTCCGCGAGGGGTTCGAGCTGCCCTTCGAGCGGAATGGGGTCGATGAGGAAGGAGCCGGCACCTTCGCGGCGCAGCTGCACGAGATAGGCCTTGGGCCAGTATCGGTAGCCGGACGCGCGTTCGGTGTCCACGGCGATGGCCCCGCTGCCGCCCGCGATCTTCACGCAGGCTTCGGCGAGGGCGGTCGCGTCGGCGATCACCGGTGGAGTGCCCTCGGCGGGCTCACGCAGCAGGACCGGTCCACCGGTGTCGTCGGTGCCGGTCTTCGGGTCCGTCTGCGGTGCTCCGGGTCGGTCGCCTTCCATAGGTGAAGACCCTACGGGACGAGCGGACCGCGCCTGGTCCGCCCGCCCCGCAGGGCTGTTCGCCTTTGTCAGCGGATCACGCCGGCACGCATGGCCAGCGCCACCATCTGAGCCCGGTCACCCGTGCCGAGCTTGCGCCCGATGCGGGAGAGGTGAGACTTCACCGTGAGAGCGGAGAGGCTGAGTTCCTCGCCGATCTCCTTGTTGCTCTGGCCGTCGGCCACGAGCTGCAGCACCTCGACCTCGCGCGCGGAAAGCTCGCGCGGGGTGTTGTCGGTGCCGGCGACCCGGGTGCCGGTGGCCAAGACCGGTGCGACGCTCGGGTCCGCGTAGACGCCGCCCTCGAGCACCCTGCGGACGCCGTCGGTCACCACGACCGGCGAAGCCGACTTGAGCAGGTATGCCTGGGCGCCGGCCTGGAACGCCGACCTGACCGCGTACGGGTCGTCTGATGAAGCGAGCACCACTACCCGAGGCCAGCCGTGGCTACGGAGTTCCGTAACCAGCTCGATGCCGCTGCCATCCGGCAGTCCGAGATCGAGGATCGCCAGGTCACAAGGCCCGGTGGCCTGTGCTCGCGCCCTCGCCTCGGCTACCGTGGCGGCCTCGTGGACGGTGCCCGCACCCATCTGTGCGAGTCTTGCTGAGATTGCCTCCCTCAACAGCGGGTGGTCATCGACCACCAACACGGAAAAAAGCTCTTCCCGCGGGTGCGGAACCATGCTCGCCGGCAATGAACCGGCTGGCGTGGATCGGACGGCCTGAGAAATGCCGACGGTAGCCACGTCACTACCTCCCTGGAGTCGGTCGTGCCCCCCGACCGGCACCGGGACTTTCGGCCGTTTAGCCGCGCCAGCTTTAGACCGAAAGTGGTGTCGTCGATGGCACTGTAGCCGCCCTGAGGCCTTCGCGGGGGGATCGAATGGGTATCTATCTCAAACCAGTGGTCACTCAGGGAGTTCGTAGTAACACGATCGGGCTAGTACACAGCCGGTGGCTAACACATCGCCGAAAGAACACGATGCACTGGGGTTACCAGGGTCCAACCGACTGTGCAGATGAGCCGTGCACCTGCCGGTGCCTCTGCCCGGGACCTTCACGGGGCGACCGGAATGTGCCTCCGGCGTGGGGCTTGATCAACTTCGCGGAGAGTCATGATCGCTCCGCTCGGTGACCGTGATGGTAACGCTCCGGAAGCGTTTCGGCGTATTCGTGAGCGGATTCGATCTTGTTGCGGACGGTGACAGCCGGGTTAGCACGAACGGGGTGGTCCAGACCTCTGAGCGACCGGCTTCGCGCTGGTGGGGGCTGGTCTAGTCCAGATGGCCCTGAAGCGACTTTCGGCGTCGTGCAGACGGCCTGAGGGGCTCGCGAATGGGGTAAGCGAAGCCGCTTCGGCCCCTTCGTGGCTCGCGGCTGTCCGTGAAGGCCTCCTTGCCTACCTTGAGGGTAGTGAAGGAGGCCTTCACGGATCCGCGGAGGGGAGCAAGGGACCTTTGCTACCGCGCTAGTTTTCCTAGCGGCGCTAGATGGCCGGTGTTCGCAATATAACCCGAATGCCATGTCTCGATTGATGGGAATCCGGCGTGTCGGGACCGTGGCCGAGTCCGTGCCCTGGTCCGTGAAGGCCTCCTTGAGGGACCCAGAGTCCCTCAAGGAGGCCTTCACGGACCAGGGGAGGGCGGCTTAGGGACCGGCGCGCCCTGGACGTGAGTCGCTCGAGCCAAGTACATGAAGGCCCCCTTCACTGCGCTAGACGCAAGGAAGGGGGCCTTCATGTACTTGAGGAAGGTGTGATGGTCGAGTTTCCTCGGCTGAGCCGAGGGGGAAGCCTCTCAGGAGGACTGACGCTGCTCGAACAGCGTCACGCCGACCGGCGGCAGCCCCACGACGCTCGCCATCACCTGACAGAAGGCCTGCCCGTGCGACCGCAACGCGGCGTCCGTCGGCGTCCACGACGCCCGAAGTTCCAGATCGTCGGTGCGCGCGGGCCCGGAGATGTCGCCGAAGCGGGCCGACGAGGTCTCGGTGACCGTGCCGCCCAGCGCCGTCCACTCCGCGCCGGAGGTCTCCAACGCGTCGGTCAGCCACGACCAGCCCACGGCGGGCAGGAAGGGATCGGTCGCCAGTTCCCGGTCGAGTTCCGCGCGGACGTACATGACCAGCCGCAGGACCCCGTCCCAGCCCTCCTGGCCGTCCGGATCGTGCAGCAGCACCAGCCGCCCCGACGCCAGGACGTCCGCCGGCCCTTCCACCTCGCAGCTCACCGCGTAGGACCACGGCGCCAGACGCTGCGGCGGGCGCATCGTCTCCAGCTGGACTTCGGGACGGGGCCGGACCGATTGCAACGCCGCGACGGCTTCACGGAAGAGATCGGGTACTGACGTCATCGCGGTCACCAACCGACTGTAAGACGCGATCGTCCGGTTCGGGGCGCAGACGCGCCGAGAGTAAGGCCTCCGAGCGCACATGGCACCATGAACCGTGATGTCTCCTTCAGTTGCTTCTCCCGCGCAGACCGTCCCGGCGGCCCGACGCGCCCTGCCCGGTGCGCCGTTCCTGGCCGCCGCGCGCGGCGAACGCCCGGCTCACACCCCCGTGTGGTTCATGCGCCAGGCGGGCCGGTCGCTGCCCGAATACCGGGCCCTGCGCGAGGGCACCTCGATGTTCGAGGCGTGCTTCGACCCCGAGATGCTCGCCGAGATCACGCTCCAGCCGATCCGCCGTCACGGCGTCGACGCGGCCATCCTCTTCAGTGACATCGTCGTCCCGCTCAAGGCGGCGGGCCTCGACATCGACATCGTCGCGGGCACCGGGCCGGTCGTCGCCGAGCCGATCCGCGACGCCGCGGGCGTGCGCGCGCTGCCGGTGCTGGAGCCGGAGCAGGTGGAGCGGGTCGCCGAGGGGGTCCGGCTGCTGGTCGGCTCGCTGGGCGAGACGCCGCTGATCGGGTTCGCCGGCGCGCCGTTCACGCTGGCCTCCTACCTCATCGAGGGCGGGCCGAGCCGCAACCACGAGCACACCAAGGCGCTCATGCACTCCGAGCCCGAGCTGTGGCACGAGCTGGCGGGGCGCCTGGCGGACATGGCGATCACCTTCCTCTCCGCGCAGCTCAACGCCGGGGCCGACGCGATCCAGCTGTTCGACTCGTGGGCGGGCGCGCTCTCGGAGCGGGACTACCGCGAGTTCGTCCTGCCGCATTCGGCGAAGGTGCTGTCCGCGGTCGCGGGCTACGGCGTGCCCCGGATCCACTTCGGTGTCGGAACCGGCGAGCTGCTGGTGGCCATGCGTGACGCGGGCGCCGACGTGGTCGGCGTCGACTGGCGCATCCCGCTCGACGAAGCCGTGCGGCGGCTCGGCGGCGGCGTGGTCCAGGGCAACCTCGACCCGGCGCTGCTGCACGCGTCCTGGCCGGTCATCGAGGCCGAAGTGCGGCGCATCCTCGCCGAGGGCCGCGCGGCCGACGGCCACATCTTCAACCTCGGCCACGGCGTGCTGCCCGGCGTCGACCCGGACGTACTGACACGCGTGGTCGGGCTGGTGCACGAGCTCCGGCCGTGAAGACGGTCGCCGTCGTCGGCGGCGGTATCTCGGGACTGACCGCGGCGTACCGGCTGCGGACCCTGCTCGGCGAGGACGCCAGGATCGTCGTCTTCGAGTCGACCGGGTCGCTCGGCGGGAAACTCCGCACGATCGAACTCGCCGGTGAACGCTACGACGTCGGCGCCGAGGCCTTCCTCGCCCGCCGTCCCGAAGCGCTCGCCCTGGTCCGCGAGATCGGGCTGGGCGAAAGCCTCGTCCATCCCACCAAGGCCCGCGCCAAGATCCACGCGGGCGGCTCCGTGCTCGGCCTGCCGCCGGGCACGGTCATGGGTGTTCCCGCTTCCGCCGACGCGGTCGCCGGGGTGCTGTCGGAGAAGGGCCGCGCCCTCGTCGAGGCCGAGGCGTCGCTGTCCCCGCTGGAACTGCCCGCCGGCGACGTGCCGCTCGGCCCGCTGCTGCGCGAGCGGTTCGGTGACGAACTGGTCGACCGGCTCGTCGATCCGCTGCTCGGCGGGGTGTACGCCGGGGGAGCGGACGGGCTCGGCCTGCGCGCGACGATGCCTGGGCTCGCCTCCGCGGTGGACCGCGGCGCGCGTTCGCTCACCGAAGGCGCGGCGTCGCTCATGCCCGCCTCGCCGAGCACGGCGCCGGTCTTCGGCACCCTGCTGGGTGGCCTCGGGACGCTGATCGCGCGGCTCGCGGAGCTGTCCCGCGCCGAGATCCGCACCGGGACCACGGTGACGGCGCTCGAACGCACCGCCGACGGCTGGAAGGTCGACGACCTCGACGCCGACTCCGTTCTCCTGGCGGTTCCGGCGCCTTCGGCACGGCGGCTGCTCGACGGCGTCGCGGGTGTGGCGTCTTCGGCGTTCGCCGAGGTCGAACTCGCGTCGATGGCCGTCGTCGCGCTCGCGCTCCCGCCGGGTACCGCGCTGCCGGAGTCGTCCGGCGTGCTGATCGGTGCCGGGGAGCGGGACGCCGCCGGGAAACCGTTCGCCGCCAAGGCGTTCACCTTCTCGTCCCGCAAATGGGCGCAGTACGGCGAAGGCCCGGTGCTGGTGCGTGGCTCGGTCGGCCGCTTCGGCGAACCGGGCGCGCTGCACGCCGACGACGACGAACTCGTGCGCGTGGTCCGCGAAGACCTCGCCCGGCTGAGCGGAGTCACCGCCGAGCCGATCGACACCCTGGTGACCCGATGGGGTGGCGGGCTGCCGCAGTACGGCACCGGGCACCTCGAACTCGTCGAGCGGATCGAACGCGCCGTCGCCGGTGTCCCGGGGCTCGCCGTGGCGGGGGCGACACTGCACGGCGTCGGGCTCCCGGCCTGCATCGCCACCGCCGACGCCGCCGCCCGCCGCATCGCCGGGATCACACCGCCCCACGAGGGCTCCTGAGCGCGGGCAGTGCCAAGATGGCGGTATGGCGCGGCTGAACTACAACGAGCTCAATGACACCATCCGCTACACCGCCTGGTCGGTCTTCCGGGCCGAGCAGGGCAAGCTCGGCGAAGACCGCACGAAGGCGACCGCGGAGACCACCGAGTACCTCGACGCGCTGGAGGCCAAGGGCGTCGTCGTCCGCGGTGTCTACGACCTCTCCGGGCTGCGCGCCGACGCCGACTACATGATCTGGTGGCACGCCGAGGAGATCGAGCAGGTCCAGGCGGCGTACAGCGGTTTCCGGCACACCCCGCTCGGCCGCGCGTCGGCGCCGGTGTGGAGCCAGGTCGCGCTGCACCGCCCGGCGGAGTTCAACAAGAGCCACATCCCGGCGTTCCTCGCCGGTGAAGAGGCCCGCAAGTTCATCTGCGTCTACCCGTTCGTGCGCTCCTACGAGTGGTACCTGCTGCCGGACGACGAGCGCCGCAAGATGCTCGCCGACCACGGCAAGGAGGCCCGCGACTACCCGGACGTCCGCGCCAACACGGTCGCGTCGTTCGCGCTGGGCGACTACGAGTGGATCCTGGCCTTCGAGGCCGACGAACTGCACCGCATCGTCGATCTGATGCGTCATCTGCGCGGCACCGAGGCCCGCCTGCACGTGCGCGAGGAGATCCCGTTCTACACCGGGACGAAGGTGGCGCCCGCCGAGCTGATCGCGCTCCTGCCCTAGTGAAGGCCTCCGTGGACACCCGCGTCTGGACCACGCTCACCGGCGACGCCCTCGCCGAAGACGCCGTCGAGATCACCGGCCCCGAGTCGGTGCTGCCCGGGACCTTCCGGGTCGAGGAGGCGGCCACGACGAGTATCGCCGCGGCGACGCTCGCGGCCGGGGAACTGTTGCGGCTGCGGGGAATCGAGCCGGGCAAGGTCTCGGTCGACACCCGGCACGCCGCCGCGTCGTTCCACAGCGAGCAGTACGTCCGCGTCGACGGGGAGCCGGTGCCGTTCAGCGCGCCGCTGTCCGGCGACTACCGCGCGAACGACGGCTGGGTGCGGCTGCACTGCAACTACCCGCGCCACGTGTCCGCCGTGTGCTGGGGGCTCGGCGTTCCCGCGACCCGCGCGGCGTTCGAGAAGGTCGTGGCGGCCAAGTCGAAGTACGAGGTCGAGTCGGCCGTGGTCGGCGCGGGTGGTGCCGCGGCCGTGCTGCGCACGCGTGACGAGTGGCTGGCGCACAAGCAGGGACAGGCGTCGAGCGCGTTGCCGGTCGCCGACATCCGGCCGCTCGGGAAGTCGGAACCCGTGCGGCTCTTCGAATCCGACCGGCCGCTGGGCGGGGTGCGGATCCTGGACCTGACCCACGTCATCGCCGGGCCGGTCGCGGGCCGCGTGCTCGCCGCGCACGGGGCGACCGTCATGCACATCGGTTCGGCGCAGCTGCCGACCGTGCCGCCGCTGGCCGTCGACACCGGGATGGGGAAGCTCTCGGCGTACGTCGACCTGGAGACCGAAGCCGGGCGCTCGCGGCTGCGCAAACTGATCGCCCGCGCCGACGTCGTGCTGCAGGGTTTCCGGCCGGGTTCGTTGACCGCCAAGGGTTTCTCCCCGGAAGCGATCGCCGAGCTGCGGCCGGGCATCGTGATCGCGGACCTGTCCGCCTACGGCTGGGAAGGGCCGTGGGCACGCAGGCGCGGGTTCGACAGCCTGGTTCAGATGGCGTCCGGGATCGCGGACGAGGGCGGCAAGGCGGCCGGGCTCGACGGCCCGGGACCGCTTCCGGTGCAGGCTCTCGACCACGCGACCGGCTGGCTCACCGCGGCGGCGATCATGACCGCCGTCCGACGGGCGGCCACCGAGGGGGGCAGCCAGCACGTCCGCACCTCGCTCGCCGGGACGGGGGAGTGGCTGAACTCGTTGGGGCGTAAGGAAGCCGGACCCGCCGGGTTCGACGGCGGCGAGTGGCTCGAAGACGTCGACGGCCAGCTCGGCCGGGTCACCCGGGTGAAGATGGCGGGCACCCTGCCGGGCTCGAATCCACAATGGACGGAAGCGACGCACGTACCGGGGAGCGACCGCGCGGTTTGGTGAAACCGCATTCAGAGGACTAAATGCGGCGGAGCCAGCGTGTGAACCGGCCTCGGGGCTTCGGGACCTCGCCGCGCTCGACGAGCCACGTGCCGAAAGCGTCCGCATAGGCCCGCGCGCGGATCGCGTCGGTCTTCGGACGGCTCGTCGCGTACTCGCGGAAGAGCGCGGCGAACCGGTCACCGAGGGCTTCGGCGAGGTCCGGGCGGAGGTAGGCGGCCAGCCTGCTTTGCTTGTTCCGCAAGACGTTCGCCTCGATGCGGAGCCGGTCCGCGTCGAAGCCCGCCGGGGCGTCGCCTCCGGCGAGAAGCGCCTTGAGCAGCTCCGCCTGCTGCCCGGCGAGCCGCTCCCGGGGCGACGTCACGGCGAGACCGCTTCCCGCAGCGCGGCCAGCTCCGCCGCCAGTTCGGTGTCGGGCGGGTAGTCGTCGTCGCGTTCCAGCAGGACGCCGGGCGGTTCGGTGCGCCGCCGCAGTTCGCGCAGCAGGTCCAGGACCTCCGGCACCACCGGATGGGCGTGCGTGTCGTGATAGACGCCGTCCCGTTCGACACCGCCCGCCATATGGGTGTACGCCAGGCGCTCCCACGGGATCTCGTCGAGGAACCGCTCGGGATCGGTGCCGAGGTTGCGGGCGTTGGCGTACAGATTGGCCACGTCGACGATCAGCAGGCAGCCGGTCCGGTCGGTGAGCTCCCGCAGGAACTCCGACTCGGTGAACTCCGCGTCCGGCCATTCCAGTACCGCCGCGATGTTCTCCAGCGCGAACGGGACCTCCACGATGGACTGCGTCAGTTTGACGTTGTCCACCAGGACGTCGAGCGCCTCCCGGGTGCGGGGGAGCGGCATCAGATGGCCCGAGTCGAGGCCGCCCGCGCGCACGAAGCACACGTGGTCGCTGGCCAGCGGTGCGCCGAGCTCGCGGGTGACCTCCGCGAGATGCTCGACGCGCGCGGTGTCCAGCGGTTCGGCTCCGCCCAGCGACAGCGAGACCGCGTGCGGAAGGACCGGCATTCCCTTGTCGCGCAAGGCGACCAGGGTCTCCGGCAGATGCCGGGCGTGCAGGTTCTCGGCGACGACCTCGACCCAGTCGACGCCTGGCAGCCGCGCGATCGAAAGGTCGAGCTCGTGCCGCCAGCCGATGCCGATCCCGAGCCTGCCGGGCCCGTCAGCCGCCACAGCCGCCGCCTCCACCGCAGGAGCTGCCGCCGCTGCTGCACGAGCTCCCGCCGCTGCTGCAGGAGCTCCCGCCGCTGCTGCACGAAGAACCGCCGCCGGACGAACCGCCGCCGAAACCGCTGGAGACCTGCGGCGGGATCAGGGCCGCGCTCAGCTCCTCGTCGGGGTAAGAGGCGAGGCCGCCGAACGCGACCGCCGCCGCGGCACCACCCAGCACGGCGCCGCCGACGTAGCCCGGTCCGTTCGGGATGCCGCGTTTGCGCTCCCGCCCGTGGGCGGACCTGGCCTTGTGGAGGACACGGTTGCCTTCGGCGGTCGGCCGCGGGCCCGGCCGCTTGTTCTTGAGCGCACGGGCGATCAGGGTCGCGCCCCCGGCCGCGATCAGCATCGGGATCAGGAATCCGACCGGGCGGTCGCCGGCGAGCCCGGCGATCAGGCGCACCACACCGAAGATCAGTACGGCGAGGTACAGGAAGTACACGACCCGGCGGATCCGTGGCCCCTGATCGACGACGACCAGCCCGCGTCCCTCCAGATCCTTGGCGAGCGCCTGCATCGGACCCGACAGCCGCAGCCGGTCACGGATGCCGCGGGTCGTGGCGTTGTGCCCCGGCCGCGCGCTCTTGGCGACGGCCTTCTCGATCGGGTCGGCAGGCTCGGGACCGGTGAGCTGGAGCTGCTTCGCGCTGCTGACCCGCAAGGTCCCGCGGTCGACTAGCGCCGCGATGGCCGTGTCGACCACCCGGTCCGAGCCGCCGGCGAGATAGGCGAACTCGTATACCGTCGGCTGCGGCCCGCTCACCTCGGCGCTCGGGGTTCTGGTGCCCAGCTTGGCCGCGATCGTCCACACGAGACCGGCGACCACCGGGAACACCAGCAGGATGGCGTAGATCGTCAGGAACGTGGGTCCGGGGATGCCCCAGGTGTATTCCATCGCACGGGCCTTTCACGAGCAGGTGCACTTACCGTAGTCGGACGCCGCGCGGTCCGATCGTGGTTCCGTGATTCGAGCATCCGGCGCGGAGTCCGGCGACGGCAGTTGGGCCGTCAGCCGCCGCAGCCGCCTCCACCGCCGCCGCCGCAGGAAGAACCTCCACTGCCGCACGAGGAGCCTCCGCCGCCGCACGAGGAACCGGCGACGTACATGCCGCCTCCGCCGCACGTGCTCGCCGTACCGGCGAAGAGCCTGGCCTTCGTGCCGCCGGTCCTGATCAGCGTGATCGCGACGACCTTGTCCGGGAAGGCCTGCCAGCCGTTGAGCGCCACCTGCCTGGCCGCGGTGCGGGCCAGGCCGCGATCCCAGTCGCCGTACCGGAGCGCCAGCGTGCCCGCGGCGGTCGCCCGGCCGGAGCCGTCCGGCCATTGCCGCCACGCGGCCAGGCCGATCGCGCCGATCACGCCGACGATCAGGATCACGAGGGCACCGACCGGCCGGTGCAGCGGTACGGCGTTCGCCAGCCGCGCGATCCCCAAGGCCAAGACGGCCACGGACAAGGCGATCGCGTACTGCCAGCCCAGCCGGCGGTGTTTCTCGGAGACCAGCAGGCCACGCTGTTCGAGATCGGCGCGCAATGCCCTGACGGCCTCGTGCCGAGCCATCTTCGAGCGCAGCTCACGCAGGCCGGTCCCGTTGCCGTGGACGAGCGAGACGACCGCGCGCTCGAAGGGGTCGGCGGGGGCCGGCTCGACCGGGTGCAGGAGGCCGCGTCCGTCCGGCCGCAGGGAGTGCCTCGCGATCAGGCCCGCGACGGCGGTGTCGGTGACCCGCTCCGCGCCGTCCGCCAACGCGGCCAGGTGATAGAGACCGGGCACCGTCCTGGCACCGGTGTCACGGCGCAGCCACCACTCGTTCGCCACGGCGAGCGCGACCGGCAGTACGGCACAGACTCCGTACAGCCACGCGAAAGCCGGTCCGGAGATCCCCCAAGGGTCGTTCATAGGACACCGCCCTCCCCGACGCTGTTCTTGTTCCTCGTGAACGCGTCGAGAAGGGCGGTGGTTCGCTTCGTTCGGTTACGACTCGGGAACGAGCTTCAGCGAGATCGAGTTGATGCAGTACCGCTGATCCGTCGGCGTGGCGTAACCCTCGCCTTCGAAGACGTGCCCGAGGTGGCTGTGGCACGACTTGCACAGCACCTCGATCCGGCGCATCCCCATGGTGGTGTCCTCGCGGAGGAGGACGGCGTCGGTGTCGGCCGGGTCGTAGAACGACGGCCAGCCGCAGTGGCTCTCGAATTTCGTGTCGCTGCGGAACAGCTCGGCGCCACAGGCTCGGCACTGGTAGACACCGGTGGTCTTCTCATCGGTGTACTCACCGGTGAAGGGGCGCTCGGTGCCCGCCTGGCGAAGGACGGCGTACTCGTCGGGGCTGAGCTGCTCCCGCCATTCCTGCTCGGACTTGACCACGCGCGGCGTGGCTCCGACAACGGGTTTCATGCCTTTCACCGGTTCCACGTTACCCCGCGAGCCACGCGATGGCCCGGCCGATGATGTCCCATGCGGTGACCATCACGCCGAGCACGATGAGGACCACGACCAGTGCCGAAACCCACCAGCGCAGGCCGCCGAGCCGGTTGCTGGAGTCGGCGAAATCGGAGACACCGTCGAGGCAGGCCTCCACGGTGAAGTTCGGCCCGCAGCGCTCGATGCGGTCCAGGTGCTCGGCGAAGGCCCGGGCCTCGGGGTCGTGCGGGTCGAGGCCTACCAGGTCTTCCTGGAAGCGAGGATTCTGGCGAGGTCCGAAAGGTCCGCTATCGGCCATACCGGCAACAGTAAGCCACGATCGGCGATTGGCCTACCACCAGCGAGGCGGGTCTCACCCCCGCCACGCTGCGTCAATTGCCGAGTACTCGCGTGTCGGCGTCGATGTAGTACTGCCCGCCGACCTGGACCACGCGCAGCGCCGGCCGCGGGCCGCCGTTGATCGTGATGTTCATGTCGATCGACCCGTCGGGGTTTCCGCCGCCGCTGTCGGCTCGTGCCTTTTCGGAGCCGGTGACCTTGTGCGCGGCCCAGTATTCGGCGAAAGCCTGCTCGGAGCCGTACACGGCCTTCGCCGCGTCAGTGAGCTTGTTCCAGCTCGCGGACGTGCCGATCTTGCCGGTGTCGAAGAAGTCCAGGAGGAAGCTGCCCACGCTGGAGTAGCTGGTGACCTTTTCGCTGGGGGTCTTCCCCAGGCCCGCAGGCGCGGGACGCGACGAGGACGGGGCGCTCGACTTGGGCGCCGAGGTGCCCGGCTGCGGGTTCGCCCCGGCGTTGTTCCCACCCGGGGTGTTGCCCCCGTTGCTCGAGTTCAGGATCAGGAACACGATCACGGCGATCACCACGACCGCGGCACCGGCGCCCGCGAACAGGACGGCCTTGCGCTTCGCGTCGGTCGGCTTGGCGGGTGACGGCCGCATCGGGGCGGCCGCGGACGGCGGCGGGCTCATCGCGGCGACCGGACGCGGCGGGGTGTTCGGCGGGGCGGACGGCGAGCGCATCGGGATGAACGCGGCGGTCGGCGTGTGGGTCTTGGTGGGTTGCGGAGGAGCCGCGGCGGAGGCGGCCGGCTTGTCGGTCCGCTGCCACGGCGGGCGGTCTCCGCCGGGGATGCCGTGTCCGGGGGTCTCGGGCACGGCGGGCTGTCTACCGCCGCCCGCTCCGAAAAGCCGCGGCGAGGCGGCCGTGCCCGCACCGGATTCGTTCGCCGCCAGCGCGGCGAGGCGCTCCCTGGCCTCGGCCATGCTCGGGCGCTCGGTCGGCTCGGTGCGCAGCAGGCTCATCAGCAGCGCGGTCGCGGCACCCGCCTGCTGCGGCGGGTTGATCTGGCCGTTCGCGGCCGCGTACAGCAGCGCGAGCTGGTTGGAGCTGTTCCCGTACGGCGTCTGGCCCTCGATCGCCTGGTAGAGCGTCGCGCCGAGCGCGAAGACGTCGGAGCTGGGCACCGGGTCCGAACCGCGCGCAAGCTCGGGTGCGAGGTACGCCGGGGTGCCGCCGATCAGGCCGGTCTGGGTGAGCGTCATGTCACCCGCCGCGCGGGAGATGCCGAAGTCGGTGATCTTCGCGGTGCCGGACTCGTCGATCAGGATGTTGCCCGGTTTGACGTCGCGGTGCACGATCCCGGCGCGGTGCGCGGCGACCAGTGCCGACGCGACCTGCTCGCCGATCTTCGCGACGCGCCCCAGCGGCAGCGTGCCTTCGTCGGAGATGATCGCCGAGAGGCTCGGGCCGTTCAGGTACTCCATCACCAGGCAGGGGTCGCCGCCGTGCTCGGCGATGTCGAACACCACGATCGCGTTCGGATGCTGGAACCGGGCCGCGTTCTTCGCCTCGCGCATGGCGCGCTGGCGCATGTTGTCGCGTTCGGCCTCGGAGACACCTGGCTGCGGGAGGATCTGCTTGACCGCCACCGAGCGCTCGAGGCGGACATCGATGGCACGCCAGACCACCCCCATGGCACCGCTACCAATTTGCTCGACCAGGCGATAGTGCCCAGCGATCAGCTGACCGGTGTCGATGGCGACTGCTCCTGACACATTCTCCGGGTGATGGTGGCGTTACGCGGCCTGACAGGTCCCGCGCACCCGATCGAGTGTAGCGGGCGGCGGTTTCGGCTCCCCGTCAGCTCGCCGGTGCGGAGGCGGGCAATTCTTCCTCGCCGCTCGGTTCGGGTAGCGGAGGGGCCTTGCGCCGGAAGACCTTGACCAGCCCGATGGCCCCCGCGGCGGCGAAGACGGCGTAACAGATCAGCAGGGCGGGAGGTGTTTCCCCGGTCAGTGCGTCGCCGAGGACGACGACGGCGACCGTACCCGGCAGGCTGCCGAGCGCGGTCCCGATCAGATACGGGGCGAAACGGACCGATGACACTCCGCACAGGTAACTGAACGGAGCGAACGGCACCATCGGGATCAGCCGTAAGGAGGTGATCGCCAGGACTCCGCCGTCCGAAAGCCGGTCGTTGACCGCGCGGACCTTCGCCCGGTGCAGGTGCCGGGTGACCAGATCGCGGCCGAGTGCCCGCGAAAGAGCGAACGAGAGCCCCGAGGCGACCGTGGTCGCCAGGATGCCGACGACGATCCCCGTCGTGGCGCCGAGCAGCAGCCCGCCGGCCAGGTTGAACACGGTGCGCGGGATCGGCGCCACCGTCAGCACCGAATAGACCAGGAAGAACACCAGCGGTGTGGCCGGTCCGGTCTCGGCGGCCCAGGCCCGCAACCCGGCCGGACTCGGGATCGGCAGCAGCACCGCCGCCGCCACGAACAGGGCGAGTACGGCGAGCGCGAGGATTAATTTGGTACGCCCGGACACCGCGTCCACCGTACCGTGTCCGCCGTGATCGACACCGAGGCGCTGCGGGAGCAGCCCGAACTCACCGGCGAGAACGTCGTGCTCACGCAGCTCGACGAGACCTATTCCGAACCCGCGTGGCAGGCGGTGCACGAACCGGAGGGCACCCGGTTCACCGGAACGCACGCGACGTTCACCGAGGAGCAGATCCGCACCTGGCTCTCGTCCCGGCCGGGCCTCGACGACCGGGCCGACTACGCGATCCTGCGCAAGGACGACCGCGTCTATCTAGGAGACGTCGTGCTCAACGACGTCGACGCGGACAACCGCTCGGCCTCGTTCCGGATCGCCCTGACCGGGCCCGACGTCTTCGGCAAGGGATACGGCACCGAGGCGACGAAGCTCATCCTGGACTTCGCGTTCGACGTCGTCGGCCTCCATCGTGTCTCGCTCGAGGTCTTCGACTTCAACCCCCGTGCGCAGCGGGTCTACGAGAAGTCCGGGTTCGTCCGCGAAGGTCTCCAACGCGACGCGTTGTGGTGGGACGGCGAATGGCACGACGCGATCAGCATGGCAATCCTGGAGACCGATCCCCGGCCCTGATCGGCGATACGGTGGGCGCATGCCCAAGAACGGTGAGCCGATCGAGGTCGAGGCAGGCGGACGCAAGGTCCGGGTGTCCAGCCCGGACAAGGTGTACTTCCCGGCCCGGGGGATCACGAAGCGCCAGGTCGTGGAGCACTACGTCGCGGTCGGCGTGCCGTTGCTGCGCGCGATCGGGGAGCGGCCGACGACGCTGAAGCGCTACGTCGACGGCGTCGAGGGCGAGTGGTTCTACGCCAAGCGCGTGCCGAAGGGCGCCCCGGACTGGGTGGAGACCGCGAAGATCACCTTCCCGTCGGGCCGGACGGCCGAGGAGGTCTGCCCGACCGAACCCGCCGTGTTCGCGTGGGCGGCGAACCTGGGCACCTTCGACTTCCACCCATGGCCGGTGCGGCGGCCCGACGTCGACCATCCCGACGAACTCCGCATCGACGTGGATCCGCCGGACGAGGCCGGTTTCTCCGACGCGGTCGAGGTCGCGGGCGTGGTCCGCGAGGTCCTCGGCTCGGCGGGCCTGACCGGCTACCCGAAGACCTCGGGCGGCCGCGGGGTGCACGTCCTGGTGCGGATCCGGCCGGAATGGGACTTCATCGACGTCCGGCACGCGGTGATCGCGCTGGGCCGCGAGGTCGAGCGCCGGATCCCGGAGAAGGCCACCATCGCGTGGTGGAAGGAAGAACGCGGCGGCCGGGTCTTCATCGACTACAACCAGGCGGCGCGCGATCGCACGGTCGCGTCGTCCTGGTCGGTCCGCGGCACCCCACGGGCGACGGTGTCGACGCCGCTGACCTGGGATCTGCTGACCGAGGTCGATCCCGACGACTTCGACGTCCTCACCGCGGGCGCCTTCTACGCCGAGCGCGGCGACCTCCACGCGCCGATGGACGAGCAGGCGTTCGGCATCGAGACGCTGCTGGACTGGTACGCGCGGGACGAACGCGACCACGGCCTCGGCGAGATGCCGTATCCGCCGGACTATCCGAAGATGCCCGGTGAGCCGAAGCGTGTCCAGCCGAGCAAGGCGCGCGACGACACTTAGGACAGGGTGAACTCGCACCCCGCGACCTGGACGTACTCGCCTTTGCGCGCGGTGAATCGCGCGGCGCCCGTGGTCAGCTGGTCGGCCACGATCTTCGACGCGCCTTCGGGCCGGAGCCGCGCCCAGTAGCAGTGCCCGTTTCCGCCCGGTGCCGGTCCGGGGGAGCGGTACGAGCCCGCTCGGATGTCCGTGCCGACCAGATAGGTCCCGTCGGCGAAGCGGTCCGCGAGGGAAGCGACGGCCGTGCGTCCGGAGGTGACCGGCGGTGCCGGGACGGTCACGGTCGGCGCGGGCGGGGCCTCCGCCGTGACGGTCACCGTCGCCGGAGTGGCCGGCGCGGCGACGGGCTCACCCGGCCGGGTGGCCGCCACCACACCGGTGCCGGCGCCCAAAGTGAGCGCGACGGCGAGGCCCGCCACGACGGGGAACGCATTTCGTGACGAGGTGTGCGGTATCGGTGACAAATTCGCGCCCGCCATCCGTGTCTTCTTCGTTTTGCTCGCGGAGTGATTGCGCTTTCGTGTCGATCTAGAAACCTGTTACCGCTCCACCCGTGACCGATACGAGACTGTGTGACGCGTGGGACTCAGCCGTAACGCAGGGCTTCCTGCCAGCGACATTTCCCTCCGAACACTAGGCTGGGGGAGACGAAGGAGTACCCGTGGACGACCTGATCGCCTTCCTCGCCGCGCGTGTGGGGCAACGCCAGGCGTTGATCATGCAGGCGGTCAAGAAAACCGAGATCAACGAATCGCTCAATCGTGGTGAGACCAAGGTCGTCATCGAAAAGAAGATCCGCTCGCTCAACGACATCGAACTCGACGCGGTCAATCAGATGATCAACGAGATCGAGGCGACCCGGCGGCTCCTGCAGGCGCATCGCACCACGGTTTCGGAGAAGGTCCCGGGATTCCCCTTGTACGGCAACGAGTACTGGTGCGAGACGTGCCATGTGCCCGCCGACGAGGCAGGCACGAACTGGTGCCTGACCCTGCGGCTGCTGGCGCTGCCGCACGCCGACCACCCGGACTACAGCGAGCGCTGGCGCCCCTGAGCGGGGAATGCCCGCCGGGCCCGGACGCGTTGACCCGAGGGTGATCACGCTTTCGGTACTGGACCGGTCCCCGACCCGCCGCGGCGGCGACGCGCCCCGCGCCTTGCGGGACACGGTCGCCTTCGCGCGGGACATCGAAGCCTTGGGCTATCACCGGTTCTGGGTGTCGGAACACCACAGCGTGCCCGGTGTCGCCGGTTCGGCGCCCACCGTCCTGGCCGCGGCGGTCGCCTCGGCGACCGGGCGGATCCGGGTCGGCACCGGCGGCGTGATGCTGCCCAACCACCGGCCGCTCGTGGTCGCGGAACAGTTCGGCGTGCTCGAATCGCTCTTCCCCGGCCGGATCGACATGGGGCTGGGGCGTTCCGTCGGGTTCACCGGCGGGGTGCGGCAGGCGCTCGGGCACGAGAAGGACGACGCCGACCGCTTCGGCGAGCAGGTCCGCGAACTGCTGGGCTTCCTCGCGGGCGATCAGACGACGTATCCGGGCGTGCACGCCATCCCGGCGGAAGGTCTGCGCGTGCCCGCGTTCCTGCTGGCCACCGGAGCGGGGGCGCGGCTCGCCGCGGAACTGGGGCTGCCGCTGGTGATCGCGCCGGTCCGGGGCGAGGGTCCGCTGCTCGATGCGATCGAGGGGTATCGGTCCGGGTTCCGGCCTTCGGCGCAGGCTTCGCGGCCGTACGTCGTGGTGTCCACGGCCATCGCGGTCGCCGAGACGGCCGAACGGGCCCGGCGGTTGCTGATCCCCGAAGCGTGGTCGACCGTCTATTCGCGCACGCACGGTGTCTTCCCGCCGCTGTCGCCGGTGGAGGAGATCCTCACCGGGCCGCTGTCGGACCGCGACCGGGACCGGCTGGACCGGGCGCTCGACGGTCAGCTCGCCGGCACCCCGGACGAGGTGGGCGACCGGCTGGCGGACCTCGTCACCAAGACCGGCGCCGACGAGATCCTGGTGACCACCAGCACTTTCGACCAGGCGGAGCGGCTGGAGTCCTATCGCGCGCTGGCCGAGGTCGCCGACCTTCGCAGCTTGGCGGCCGTGTCGTGACCTTTGCTAGGGTCACGGCCATGACTGCCGGGTCGGCCTCGTGCCGTGAGCGGACGGGTTCCCCGGCCGCCGCTTGATCTCCGCGCGGGCCCGCAGCCCGCCTCCGCGTAGGTGTCCCCCCTGTGGACCATGCGCGGAAAGGAGGTGAATCGCATGTCTCCCACCGAGAATTGGCGCGAGTTCGTCGTCGCGCACGCCGATGGCGGCGTTCTGGACGGAGTCGTCACGCGGGTGCTGCCGTTCGGCGCGTTCGTCGAAGTGGCCCCCGGGATGGAGGGGCTGCTGCCGACCGTCGGCGGAACCGGCCCGTTCGCCGCCGGGGCGGCCGTCGCGGTGCGGCTGGACAAACTGGACGTCCAGAACCGCCGGTTCAGCCTGACCCTGGCCTGACCCCACGCGTTTCGTCCTCTGAATGCGGTACTTGCACACGCAAGGACCGCATCCAGAGGACTGAATGCGGGACGGGAAACCCTAGAGGCGCAAGAGGAGCTGGGTGAGCATGCGCTGAGCGGGGTCGTCCAGGTCGATCCCGGACACCTCGCCGGCGCGGCGCACCCGGTACCGGACCGTGTTCGGATGGATGTTCAGCTCGCGCGCCGCGCGCCGGACGTCCCCGAACGCGTCGAGGTACGCGAGCACGGCGGGCACCAGGATCCCGCCGTGCTCCGCGTCGTGCGCGATCAGTTCGGTCAGCCGAGGATCGCGGATCCTCGGCTGCTCGCCGAGGAACGCGAGTACCTCCGAGAGCAGGACTTCGGCGCGGACGTCGGCCAGCGAGGCGACGTCCGCGGTCTCGTGCCCGCGCGCCATCGTCGCCAGCACGCGGTCCGCGTCGCCGCGCGAGGCCGCCGCGTCCGAGAGCCGGGGCACGGCACCGCCGAGCGCCGCGCGCACCCGGACGTCGAGATGCCGTTGCGCGGTACCGACGATTTCCTTGGCCAGCGCCAGGATCCGCGCTTCCGCGTGCTCGGGGAGGTCGGGAAGGAGCGCGTAGACCCGGCCGCCGATCACGCTCACCAGCGCGCTCCGCCGGTACGCGGCGGTGTGCACGGTGATCAGGTGCACCAGCTCGGCGCGCCGCAGCTGCCGGTCGGTCGCGGCCCGGTCGCGGGGGAGCGAGAACGCCAGCACCATGGCGGGTTTCCCGGGATCCGCGCCGATGTCGTCGGCGACGGACTCGGCGTCGACGCGGCCGTCGAGCAGGCCCGCCAGCAGATCCTCGCGCAGCCGGAGTTCGGGGCTGGGCAGCGTCCGGTGGCGGATCAGCTGCGGCGCCAGCGCCCGGCTCGCCCCGAGCAACGCGACCTCCGCGCTTTCGGTGAGCGGATGCGCGCCCTCCTGGACCCAGATCGTGCCCAGCGGCTGCGATCCGGCGTGGATCCCGGCCGCGATCCGCCGCCGGATGCCGAGATCGGGCCGCTCGTCGATGCGGACGATGCCTTCACCGGCGCGAAGCCGCTGGTAGACACCCCATTCACGCAACATCGCGAGATACCGTTCCGGGCCTTCGCGGCCGAGGATCGAAAGCCGGCGCAGTTCGTCCACTTCGTCGCCCGCCCGCGAATAGGCCAGCACACGGCTCGCGGTGTCCTCGATGCTGACCAGACCGCCGGTCAGTGTCGCGATGGTCTGCGCGAGCGAGAACAGATCGCCCAGCACCTCGCCGCTGTCCGCCTCGCCACCCGCGCGCGCCGCGTCGACCACGCCCCTGGCCAGTGCTTCGACCTGCTCCCAGCGTGCCTCGTGGCCGACCTCGATCAGCGCGATCCCCGCGTCGGCCGCGACGTTGACGACGGCCGAGCCGGCCTTGACCGCGACGGCGGCCGCCCCGGACCGCCCCGCCGCCCGGATCGCGCCGGAGGCCGAGCGTCCGCGAGCGCCGATCACCAGGACGAGGTCACCCGGATGGGCGTCGGGTGGATCCTCCGGATCGTGGATGACGACGTCCTCCACCTGGACGCCGAGCCCGCCGGGGGCCGCGAGCACCCTGACCAGCGGTTCCCCGAGCGTGGCGAGGACATGCCGGAGCGAGGCGCCTGTGGTCGTATCCGTGGTCAGGTCATCACCGAATTAAGCCGATCGGACAAGATGGTCACCCCGATTCTAGCCAGTCGAACAAGCCGTGGCGAAGCCGTCCGGTCTACCGTTCGGGGTGAGACCTCTATCCGGCGAAGTGAAGTCAGGAGCAGTCAGTGGACGCCGTGACCCAGACCCCCGCCCCGAAGAACGAGCCGGTGCTGAACTACGCGCCGGGCAGCGCTGAGCGCGCTGAACTCGAGGGCGCGCTCAAGTTGCTGGGCAACGCCGACCCCATCGACATCACCGCGACGATCGGTGGTGAGCAGCGCAAGGGCGGCGGCGAGAAGATCGAGGTCGTCCAGCCGCACAACCACAAGGCGGTGCTGGGCGTCATCCACAGCGCGACCGCGCAGGACACCCACGACGCGATCGCCGCCGCCAAGGCCGCCGCTCCCGGCTGGCGCGCGCTGTCCTTCGACGACCGCGCCGCCATCATCCTGCGCGCCGCCGACCTGCTCGCCGGCCCGTGGCGCGCCAAGCTGAACGCCGCCACCATGCTCGGCCAGTCGAAGACCGCCTTCCAGGCCGAGATCGACTCCGCCTGCGAGCTCATCGACTTCTGGCGCTTCAACGTCGCCTTCGGCCGTCAGATCCTCGCCGAGCAGCCGGTCAGCTCGCCCGGTATCTGGAACCGGATGGAGCACCGTCCGCTCGAGGGCTTCGTGTACGCCATCACCCCGTTCAACTTCACCGCGATCTCCGGCAACCTGCCGACCGCGCCCGCGCTGATGGGCAACGTGGTGCTGTGGAAGCCGTCGCCGACGCAGAGCTACGCCGCGCACATGCTGATGCGGCTGCTCGAAGAAGCCGGTATGCCGCCGGGCGTGATCAACCTGCTGCCGGGTGACGGCAAGGCCGTCTCCGAGGTCGCCCTGACCCACCGCGACCTGGCCGGGATCCACTTCACCGGTTCGACCGCGACCTTCCAGCACCTGTGGGCCACCGTCGGCGCCAACATCTCCGGCTACCGCACGTACCCGCGCCTGGTCGGCGAGACCGGCGGCAAGGACTTCGTGCTCGCGCACGCTTCCGCCGACGTCGACATCCTGCGCACCGCGCTGATCCGCGGCGCCTTCGAGTACCAGGGCCAGAAGTGCTCGGCCGCGTCCCGCGCCTACGTCCCGCGGTCGCTCTGGGCGAGCCTGAAGGACGAACTGGTCTCCGAGACCGAGGCCATCACCTACGGCGACGTCAACGACCTGACCAACTTCGGTGGCGCCGTGATCGACCGCCGCGCCTTCGACAAGCACGCCGCCGTACTGAAGAACGCGGCCGAGGACCCCGAGATCGAGGTCATCGCCGGTGGCACCGCCGATGACAGCGTCGGCTACTTCGTGCGCCCGACGATCCTGGTGTCGGGCAACCCGGACCACGAGATCTTCCGTACCGAGTACTTCGGTCCGATCCTCGCGCTCCACGTGTACGAGGATGAGGACTTCGACAACGTGCTGAAGCTGGTCGACGAGACCGCCGACTACGCGCTGACCGGCGCGGTCATCGCGAACGACCGCACCGCCGTCGCGAAGGCGTCCGAGGCGCTGCGCTTCGCCGCCGGCAACTTCTACGTGAACGACAAGCCGACCGGCGCGGTCGTCGGCCAGCAGCCCTTCGGCGGCGGCCGCGCGTCCGGCACCAACGACAAGGCCGGTTCGGTGTTCAACCTGCTCCGCTGGACGAGCCCGCGCTCGGTCAAGGAGACCTTCGTCCCGCCCACCAGCGTCCGTTACCCCCACCAGGGCTGAGAACCAGGAGTTCGTGATGTTGCGTGCCCCGTTGCTCGCCGCCGCTCGATCCCAGCGGATGCGCAAGCTGGTCGAGGTCGTCCCCGCCACCCGATCGGTGGTCAGCCGGTTCGTCGCCGGCGCGAAGACGCCCGACGCCGCCCGGGTGGTCCGCGAACTGGCCGACGACGGCCTCCGGGTCACCCTCGACCACCTCGGCGAGGACACCACCGACGCCGAGCAGGCCGCGACGACCGTCCGCGCCTACGAGGAACTGCTGACCGCGCTGGCGGCCGACGGCCTCGCGTTCGGCGCGGACGTGTCGGTGAAGCTGTCCGCGGTGGGCCAGTTCCTGCCCGCCGACGGCGAGAAGGTCGCGCTGGAGAACGCCCGCAAGATCTGCGCGGCGGCCGAAGCGGTCGGTGCCACGGTGACCCTCGACATGGAGGACCACACCACCACCGACTCGACGCTGGGCATCCTCAGGGAACTGCGCACCGAGTACCCGTGGGTCGGCGCGGTGCTGCAGGCCTACCTGCGGCGCACCGAGCAGGACTGCCGCGACCTGGCGGTCGAAGGATCCCGCGTCCGGCTGTGCAAGGGCGCGTACGCCGAACCCGAGGAGGTCGCGTTCCAGGACAAGTCCGAAGTGGACAAGTCCTACGTGCGCTGCCTGAAGATCCTCATGCAGGGCAAGGGTTATCCGATGGTCGCCTCGCACGACCCCCGGATGATCGCGATCGCCGAGAAGCTCGCGGCGGACGCGGGCCGCAAGGCGGACGACCACGAATTCCAGATGCTGTACGGGATCCGTCCCGAAGAGCAGCGCCGGATCGCGGGCGACGGCGAGACGATGCGCGTCTACGTCCCCTACGGCGACGAATGGTACGGCTATTTCATGCGCAGGCTGGCGGAACGCCCGGCGAACCTGGCGTTCTTCCTGCGCGGACTCGCCACCAAGGGCTGACCCGGTCCCGAGTGGCATTGTTCCGCTGAAGTACAAAGGGGCCCTGCCCGGCGAAATCCGCCGGGCAGGGCCCCTTCTTCGTGCTCGTCAGGCCTCCTGGGCCTCTTCCTTGAGCTTGTCCATGTCGATGTCGCGCGCCTGCTGGATGAGGTCTTCGAGCGTCTTCTCCGGCAGCGCGCCCGGCTGGGCGTAGATCACCGTCTTGTCGCGGATGACCGCGAGGGTGGGGATCGAGCGCACGTCGAAGGCGGCGGCCAGCTGCTGCTCGGCCTCGGTGTCGACACTCGCGAACACGATGTCGTCGTGGTTCTCCGACACCTTCTCGTAGGTCGGCGCGAACTGACGGCACGGCATGCACCAGCCGGCCCAGAAGTCGATGATGACGAAGTCGTTGTCGGACACGACCTGGTCGAAGTTGGCGGCGGTCAGCTCCACAGTGCTCATGCCCGGCGTAACGAATCGGGCGGGACGCGCATTCCCGGGATTGCGCGTAGCGTCTCGGATGGAGCAACCCACGTTTCGCGGGAGGTGCGTATGGCCGACGGGGACATCCTCAGCCGGATCGACGAACTGGTCAGCGAGGAGCACGAACTCCGTTCGCGGGCGATCGGCACCGGGCTCAGCTCGGACGACCGGTCCCGGCTCGCGAGCGTGGAGCAGCAGCTGGACCAGTGCTGGGACCTGCTGCGGCAGCGGCGGGCGCGGGTCGAGTTCGACGAGGACCCGGATCAGGCTTCGGCGCGGCCGGTGTCGGAGGTGGAGTCCTACCGGCAGTAGCCGTTTCGGTCCCGGCTGACGCCATGAAAGGTCCTTTCCTTGCAAATTTTGCAAGGAAAGGACCTTTCATGGCACGCGGGTGGGGAGTGTGGGGCGGGTGAGGTTGTGAAAGCCACTTTCGCAACCTTCAACGTTGCGAAAGTGGCTTTCACAACGCGCCCTGGAGTCGCACCGGAAGTGTCATGAAAGGGTCGTTCAGGACGAAAAACGTCCTGAACGACCCTTTCATGACACTTCAAGCGGCGACGCGGGTGGGGAGTCAGGCCGGGCAGAGGGTCCCGTCGACGGGCACCTTCCCGTCGATCAGGAACGCCCGCGTCGCGTCCGCCACGCACGGCGAGAGGCTCAGCGCGCCGTGCCCGGCGCCCTGCCAGGTGATCGTGACCGCGCTCGGCATCTGGTCGGCGGCCCGGCCGGTGCCCTGTTCCGGGGTGACCGGGTCGGTCGCGGTGCCCGCGACGAGCATCGGCGGCGCACCCGGCGCGCCCGCGGGCGGGAGCGGTTCGCGGCGCACGGGCCACGGGCTGCACCAGGCCAGTTGCTGCGCGGCGAAGACGCCGAACTGCGGGTACTTGTCGCGCAGTGTCGTGGTCACGCGTGTGAGTTCCTCGGCCGAGAGCCGGGTCGCGCTGTCGTTGCACTTGGTCGCGAGCGTGCCGTCCAGCCGTGACGGCCGCGCCCGGGAGTCCTTCAGCACCGGTTCGGCGAACGCGGCCAGCGGGGTGACGTCGCCGGTCTGCGCGGTCTTGAGCGCCTCGGCGAGTTCCACCCAGCGCGAGCGCTGCGCGAGCCCGGAGTAGATGGCGTACAGCGCGATCCCCGGCGTGATCTCCGCACCGTCGGTGGTCGTCGCGGAAGCCGAGCGGAGCCGGTCCGCGACGGCGGACACGGCCGAGCGGGCATCGCCGATCGGGCAGCCCCGCGCGATGCAATCGGCGCCGAAAGCGTCGAGGGTCGCCTGCGCGCTCGCGGCGACCTGTTCCTGTACCGCGGCCGCGTCCGGAGCGGGGTCGGGCAGTCCGTCGAGCATCACCCGGCCGACCTGCGCCGGGAACCGCACGGCGTATTCGGCGAGGACCTTCGAACCGTCGCCGCGCCCGAGGGCGTGCAGCTTGTCCATGCCCAGCTGCTCACGGAGCTCTTCGAGGTCGCCTGCGGCCCGCCAGCTGTCCATCGCGACCTGCGAGTCGTCCAGCTCGATGGCGCACTGCTGACCGGCCTTGCGCGCCGCGTCGACGACGCCTTCGAGGTCGGCGGCCGTCGGATCGCCGCCCAGCAGATCGGTGCGGATCTCCGCCGGGATGCACTGCACCGGCGCGGACGCCCCGGTCCCGCGCCGGTCCACCCCGATCAGGGAGAACTTCTGCAGGAACTCGGGTGGCAGCGTCGCGGCCAGCCGCGCGGCGTACAGAGACCCCGGCTCACCGTCGACGTCGTTGACCACGACGAGCGGGATGGGTCCGCCGCCGGTCTTGACCACCGACAGCCGCGAGAGCCCGCGGCCGGGCAGGTCCGGCGCGTCGAGCGTGGTGGGCACCCTGGCGCAGGAGAACTTCAGCGTGTCCGGCACGGACGGCTGGCCCAGCCGCTGCCGGGTCGCCTCGTCGCAGTCCTCCCATTTGATCGACGGCGACCGGGGTTCGGCGAGCGGCGGCAGCGGCACCTGCTGCGCCGTCGTCTGACCGCCGGGATCCGGCTTGCCGTCGTTGTCGATCACCGCGGGCCGGACCGACGGCCCGGCGGTGCAGCCCGCGAGCACGGCCGCCACCACGGTGGTCGTCAGGATCAGCCGTGGCGTGCGGCGGGCGGTGCTCACGGGCTGGTCCTCACTTCCAAGGCATGACAAAAGCTCGGAACAGAGCTTCGCAGGTCGGATGTCAGGACACGGTTAGCGGGTGCGTTTCACCTCGCCGCGCAGCACGGCGTCCAGGTCGTAGCGGGCGACCTCTTCGAGCTGGGCGTAGGTGCAGGAGTCCGGTTCGCGGTCGGGACGCCAGCGTTTGAACTGGGCGGTGTGGCGGAACCGCGACGGATATCCGCCTTCCGTGTGTTCGTAGCCGACCTCGACCACCCTTTCCAGCTTCAGCGGCACCCACGGGGCTTCTTTGGACTTCCATCGGGTGATCCCGCCGGGGATCCGCTGGTGCTCCCGCACGTTGTCGCCCAGCCAGGGGTGATCGGCCCCGTCGGTGATCAGCGGCGCCAGCTCCTCGGCCAGTTCACGCCGCCGGGTGACCGGGAACGAGCCGACGACACCGGGATGGTGCAGCACGCCGTTCTCGTCGTAGAGCCCGAGCAGGAACGAACCGACCAGCTCGCCCGGTTCGCCGTCGACGTGCCAGCGCAGCCCCGCGAGCACGCAGTCGGCGGTGCGCGAGTGCTTGTACTTCAGGAACACGCGTTTACCCGGCGTGTACGGCTCGTCGAGCGGTTTGCCGATGACGCCGTCGAGCCCGGCGCCCTCGAACAGCTCGAACCAGTGCCGCGCGACCGCCGGATCCGCGGTGGCCGGGGTGAGGTGGATGCCGTCGGAGGCCAGTTTCTCCAGCCGTTCCCGCCGTTTCGACGTCGGTTCGTCCAGAAAGGACTCGTCGCCGAGCGCCAGCAGGTCGAACGCGACGAACTCGGCCGGGGTCTGTTCCGCCAGCAGCTTGATACGGCTTTCGGCGGGGTGGACCCGGTCGGTGAGCGCGTCGAAGTCCAGCTTGCCGTCCCGGGCGACCACCAGTTCGCCGTCCAGCACGATCCGCTCGGGCAGCGTCGCCTTCAACCGCTCGACGACCTCGGGGAAGTACCGGTTCAGCGGCTTCTCCGACCGTGACTGCAGGGTCAGCTCGTCGCCGTCGCGGAACACGAGGCAGCGGTAGCCGTCCCATTTGGGCTCGAACAGCAGCCCGCCGGAATCGGGGATCGCCTTCGCCGGCTTGGCGAGCATCGGTTTGATCGGCGACGTCAAGGGAAGCGACATGACGGCCATTCTTGCCGCACCGGCGCGCTCAGCGCACCCGTTGGGGTGCCGTCGTGTCGAGTTCGATCCGGACGGCGGTCGGCAGGACGGCCACCCCGAGCGATTCCCGCGCGCGGGCCAGCACGGTGTGGTCGAGCTGCTCCCAGACCCGTTTCAGGTCGGTGCCCTCGACGAGCCAGAGCGTGATCCGCAGCGCCGGGTTCTCCTTGTCTCCGACCGCGCGGACGCGAGCGCGCCCGACTCCGTCGACCGTCTCGGCGTCGAGGCGGACGGCCTCGGAGATGGCCGAGGAGGTGACCACGAGGTCGTCGTCGAGTTCGAGGTCCGGGCGGCCTTCCGGGCGCAGCGACCGGAAGAACCACCACAGGCCCAGCCACAGCAGGAGGACGCCGAGCACGATCGCGCCGACGCGGCCGGCGAGCGCGTGCCGTGACAGCCAATCGAGGGCGATCGGGTCCACGAGCGGCCGGTCGGCGCGGTACGTGCCGAGCCAGCCCGCGCCGACCACCAGCGCCGCGGCGCCGCCGAGCAGCGCGAGGAGTCCGATGAGGACGGTCAGCGTCCGTTCCGTGCCGGTGGACCGGCCGAGTGCCTTGGCGGAGACCGAACGGGTCATCGGCGGTCCTTCGGGGAGTCGACGACGACCGACACCTTCGGCCGCCGCACCAACGGGACGTCGTCGAGCAGACCGGAGACCGTCTCCAGCAGCCGCGGCCGCAGCTCGCCTTCGGTTTCCAGCCTGCTCGTCGCGCGGACGCGGATCTTCTTGGCGGTGGCCGTGACCTTCGCGCCCGCGACGTTGTCCTGCGCGCGCACCGTCACCCCGACCAGCCTGGCCAGCGAACGCGGCGACGTGGTCACGCTGACCTCGTTCGCCGGATCGGTCAGCCGGATGGCGCGCCGCCCGGCCGAGGCTGCCGCCACGATCAGCAGCAGCCCGACGACCGCGACGGCGATCGAGACGTAGCGGACGGTCGGATCGCTCCAGGACAGCTCCGCGAGCCTGTCGCGCCAGTCGTCCCACGGGACGAACAGCGGCCCGCGCCCCGGCCGCCACCAGCCCCAGCCGACCTCCAGCGCCAGCAGGACCCCGGCGGCGGCCAGCGCCAGCCCGAGCAGGGCCGACAGCAGGCGGACGAACAAACGCATGCGGGTGCTCCTTCTAGCGGACGCGGGGCGCGATGTCGGGCAGGAGCGCGGAGACCGTCACCGAGATGTCCCGGACCTGGTACGAGGTGATCCGTTCGACCTCCTCGGTGACCCTGGCGCGCAGGTCGCCGACGATCCGCCGCACCGGCGCCGGGTAGTTCAGCGCGACGTCGAGCACGAGATCGACGTCGTTGCCCTCGCCGCCGACCTTCGCGCTCGCGCCGTGTGTCCCCAGCCCGAGCCCGGCGATCCGCCGCTCGGCGCGCGTGGTCCCGTCGACCTGGTCCGCGGTGTGCTGCGCGATCTTGCGGACCACGGACGGCGCGATGGTGAGGGTGCCGCGGTCCTCCGGTTCGGCCGGGAGGGTCATTTGTCGCGGCCCCGGCCGAACAGGTCGCCGAGGTCGAGTTCGCCGTCGAGCACGCGGCCGAGGACGAGGCCGATGACGCCGACGGCCAGCGCCACCAGGAACGCGGTGAAGCCCTGGGTCGCGGCGAGGCCGAGGATGAGGCCGGCGAGCAGGCCGGTCTGGGTCCCGTTCATCACTCCACCCGCGAGGTCTCGGTCTCGCCGCCGTTCTCGTCGGGCAGGTGGATGTCGTTGACCGCGATGTTGACCTCGATCACCTCGAGGCCGGTGATCTGCTCGACCTGGCCGATCACGTTGCGGCGCACCGCGCGCGCGACGTCGACGATGCGGGCGCCGTATTCGACGACCACGTCGAGGTCTATCGCGGCCTGCTTCTCGCCGACCTCGACCGAGACACCGGACGTGGTGACCGTGCCGGAGCCGGGGATGCGTTCGCGGATCGCGCCGAAGGCCCGCGAGACGCCGCCGCCCAGCGCGTGGATCCCGGTCACCTCGCGGGTGGCGAGACCGGCCACCTTCTGCACCACCACCGACGAGATCGTGGTCTTGCCGGCGGCTCCTTCCTCGTTGAGCGACGACCCCGCGACGGGGGTGTCGGGCTTGCTCGCGCTCGGCTGCGCCATGAAGTTCGCTCCTTCTCGGCCTGTGCCGCGCGACCTGCGCGCGCGGCGGTCCCTACGCTCTCACCGACCAGGACACGCGCGCATGCCGAGTCGTCACGCGATGTCCCCCGGATGGGGTAATCAGTTGCGGGGGTTCAGTCCGGGTGGACGTCGACGACGTGGACGTTGATCGTGGGCGGGGCCGAACCGAGCTGGCCGGACAGCGCCGCGCCGACCCGGTGCCGCAACAGTTCCGCGACGCCGGCCTCGACGCCGAACCGGATCGTCACCAGCACCTGGAGCACGTCCTCTTCGAGCGCGACGGCCGAGACGTGGACCCCGCCGAGCTCGCGGCCGATCTCGGCGGCGAGGCTTCTGGTCATCAGCACCAGCGCCCGTTCCGACACCTGGGTCTTGCCGCCCGACGACGGTAAGTCGAGCGGCGCGGTGGTGTGCCCGCCGCGGACGCCGCCGACCGAACGGAGCACCCGTTCGACGAGTCCCGGCGGCGTCGGCACCGGACGGCTCGCGGCGGCGCGCACCTGCTGCCACCGGGGGTCGTCGCGCGGATCCTCGCTCATCACCGTTCCCCGGGTCGGAGGTTGTCGCCGAGTTTCGCCAGCAGCGCCACCCGTGCGCGGTGCAGGCGGGCGCGCAGAGCGGGCACGCTGACTTCCAGCACCTCGGCCACCTCGTCGTAGGTCAACCCTTCGAATTCTCGCAGAATCAGCGGGATCCGCTGGCCGACGTCGAGTTCGGCGATCGCGCGCAGCACCCTCCCGACCTGTTCGGCGCTCACCACGTACCCCTCCGGACCAGGCACGACGCCCGCGTCGCCCTCGTCGAGCGGCACCGTCGGTTTCCGTCGCCGGACCACGCCGAGCGCGCCGTTCGTCGTCACCCGGTAGAGCCAGGTCGACACCGCGGATTCGAACCGGAAGCCGGGCAAGGCGCGCCAGGCGGAGAGCCAGGCCTCCTGGACGACGTCCTCGGCCTCCGACGAACTGCCGGTGATCCGCAGCGCCACCCGGTACATTCTGGCCGTGTGCCGCCGGACCAGGATGTCGAAGGCACCGTGGTCCCCGGCGGCGGCCCGGGCCGCCAGTTCCTCGTCCGGAACCGGCGCGGCCTCGCTCACCCGCCCTCCCGGCGGCGATAACGCAACATGGTGAAGCCGTCTTCGAAGAGCACGGAAGCGAGGTCCATCCGCCGTGGTTCCGGGGACGGGCGGCCGTCGGCGATCCGGCGTTCGCCCGCGCCCGCCAGCAGCGGGGCGACGGTCAGGCACAGCTGGTCGACGAGGTCGGCCGCGATCAGGTCGGCGAACAGCGCCGGCCCGCCCTCGCAGTCGATCCGGCGCAGCCCGCGCTCGTCCAGCAGTGCGAGCGCGCGATGCAGGTCGACGTCTTCGGTCCCCGCGACGAGCACCTCGGCGCCCGCGCGTTCCAGCGCCGCCCAGGGCGCCTTCTCGGTGGTGATGACGATCGGTGGGACCTTCGTGTCGGTGAACAACGGGCCTTCGGGGTCGAGCTCACCCGAACGGGTCACGACCGCGATCGGCGGTACTTCGGACAGGCCGAGGGAGACGCGGCGGGCGGCGCGTTCGGGAGTGATCCGCGCGCCGCGGTAGCCCTCGGCGCGCGCCGTGCCGGCGCCGACCAGGATCACGTCGGAAAGCAGCCGTCCCATCAGGAAGATCCGCTTGTCGGCGGGGGAGGAGAGCCCTTCAGACAGCTCGTCGACCGCCACCGCGCCGTCCGCGGAGCTGACGAAGTTGACCTGGACCCAGGGACGGGCCAGGTCTTCCGGATACCCGTAGAGCCGTTCGAGGTCGCCGTCGGAGACGGGTTCCGCCGGTGTCGTTGGCCACAAAAGCTGCACACCGCCATCCCAGCACGCGCCCGACGGCACCGCTGAGCGGGGGATACGCCCGGTCAGGGAGAGTGAACCCGCGACGACGGTGCCGTTACCCTCGGCGAATGCCCGCCCGCCTGATCGATCGCCGTCCGGAGCTGTCCGCCGACGAGCTGATCACCGCGCTCGTCCCGCCGCCGAGGTTCGACGCGGTCCGGTTCTCCACCTACGTGCCCAATCCGGACGAGCCGAGCCAGGCACAGGCCGTCGTCGACTGCGGCGCGTTCGCGAAGCGCGTGGCGGAGGCCTCGAACCGGAAGCCGAAGTCGAAGCTGCGCGCGTTGTTCGGCGGCGGGGACGAGGCGCCGTCCGGGCCGATGGGGCTCTATCTCGACGGCGGATTCGGCGTCGGCAAGACGCACCTGCTCGCCTCGACGTGGCACGAGACGCCGTCGCCCAAGGCGTACGGGACGTTCGTGGAACTGACGCACCTCGTCGGCGCGCTGGGGTTCGCCGAGGCCGTGCGGCGGCTCTCGGAGCACCGGTTCCTGGCGATCGACGAGTTCGAACTCGACGACCCCGGCGACACCATGCTCGTCACGCGGCTGCTGCAGGAACTGATCTCGGCGGGGGTGTTCGTCGCGGCGACCTCCAACACGCTGCCGGACAAACTCGGCGAGGGCCGGTTCGCCGCCGCGGACTTCCTGCGCGAGATCCAGTCGCTGTCCGCCCGGTTCGGCGTCTGCCGCGTGGACGGTCCCGACTATCGCCACCGCGGCCTGCCGGACGCGCCGCCGCCCGCGAGCGCCGAGGAGCTGGAAGCCTCCGCCGCCGCGCATCCCGAGTCCACAGTGGACGATTTCGACGCGCTGTGCGACCACCTCGGCAAGCTGCACCCTTCGCGCTACGGAAGGCTTCTCGACGGCGTGACCCGGGTGCACCTGCGCGACATCCACCCGGTACCCGACCAGAACGTCGGACTGCGGCTGGTCGCCTTCGCCGACCGGCTCTACGACCGCGCGATCCCGCTGGTGGTCTCGGGCGAGCCGGTGCCTGAGCTGTTCACCGAGGAGATGGTGAACGGCGGCTACCGCAAGAAGTACCTGCGCGCCGTCAGCCGTCTGACGGCACTGGCGCGCGACGCCGTGCAGCCCAGGTGAGCAGGACCCACGTGGCGCACACGGTCGCGACGGCGAACAGCGTGCCGCCCACGACATCGGTCAGGTAGTGGTAGCCGAGGCCGATCATGCCGATCGTCACGCCGCAGAGCACCACCGCGCCCACCGTCGCGATGACCGCCTTGGCGACGCCGGGGCGGGCGAGCAGGACGAGCACGGTCAGCACCGCGACCAGCGCGACGGTATGCCCGCTGGGGTAGGCGAGGTAGGTGTACTTCCAGCGGTCGAAAAGCGGTTTGAGCGCCCAGGTGTTCGCGAGGATCGCGACGAGCGGGCCCACGATGGTCAGCACCGCTTCGAGCCTCCGCCCGCCGATCAGGCACAGGACGGCGGCGAGTACCGCGACCGGGATCAGCACGTAGGCCTCGGTCGGCAGCACCAGTAGCCGCAGCAGGTCGGTGTCGGGGCCGAAGGCGCGCTCCACCCAGCGCACGGCGAGTTCGTCCGGACCGGCGACACCTCCGCCGGAGACCAGCACCCCGAGCACGACCATGATCACGGCACACGTCACCGCGACCAGCCCGTATGGCGCTCTTCCGCTCATCCGGCGAGATTACGTGACGGGCGATCAGTCACCATGCAAGGACGGCTCGCGAGGACGAAGGGGGCTTTCGATGCGGATCAGTGTGGTCGGCGGCGGGGTGATCGGGCTGAGCTGCGCGCACCGGCTGGCGGGGGCCGGGCACGACGTCACGGTGCTCACCGACGCCGGTCCGGGGGAGACGACGTCGGCGGTCGCGGGTGGCGTGCTGTTCCCGCCGCTGGCGGCGAACTCCGACCGGGTCGACCGCTGGACCTCGACGAGCGTCGAGGAGTACCGCACCCTCGGTGCCCCCGGCGTCCGCATGCTCCGGGGGACGTACGTCGTCCCGCGTGAGGCGGCGCTGCCGTCGTGGGCACTGTCCATGCCCGGCCTCGACCACGAACCCGGACGGCTCACCTTCACCACCGCGCTGGTCGACACCCCGGTGTATCTCGCCTGGCTCGCCGGCGAGGTCGCCGCGCTGGGCGTGCGGACCGAGTTCCGCACCGTGTCGCGTTTGGACGACTTCGACGCGGATCTCGTGGTGAACGCCGCCGGGCTCGGCGGGGGACGGCTGGCGGGCGACGGCACGGTGGTGCCGGTCGGCGGCCAGGTCGTCCACCTCGCCGATCCGGGGCTGACCGAATGGATCGTCGACGGCTCGACGCCGGTGTTGCGGCACGTGATCCCGCACGGCCGCCACGTCGTCTGCGGTGGCACGCAGGAGCCCGGCCGCGATTCGGTCGAACCGGACCCCGGCGTGACCGCCGACATCGTGCGCCGGTGCCGGGAACTCGTGCCCGCGCTGGCCGACGCGCCCGTGCTGGGCGCGAAGGTCGGCTTGCGGCCGTTCCGGCCCGAAGTGCGACTGGAGCGGGACGGCCGCGTCGTGCACTGCTACGGACACGGCGGTGCGGGGATCACCGTCGCCTGGGGCTGCGCCGACGACGTCCTGGCCCTGGTCTGAGCCCGCATTCAGAGGACTAAATGCGGCCGACTCGGGTCCAGTACCCACCCGGTTCGAAGTCCGTGAAGGCCTCCTTGAGGGACTCTGGTTCCCTCAAGGAGGCCTTCACGGACTGGAAACACGGGGCGCGGCGTGAGCGAAGGCGTGACTCGCGTGATCAGGGACGTGACTCGCGTGATTGGCGGCCGCACTCGTGTGTTCCGCCGCTGATCACGCGAGTTCCGTCTTCGATCACGCGAGGGCGGCCGATCGGTCCAGGTGGTCGTGAGTGGCGATTCGGGTTAGAACCCTAATCGCCACTCACGACCCCCGTGAGGAGCCGCGCGAAGGTGCCGGATCGGTTTGGTCCCCGGCCGCCGACCTGCCGCATTTAGAGGACTAAACGCGGCAGGGGGGTCAGAGGGCGCGGAAGGCTTCGAAGTCCGCTTCGGTCTGGTCCGCGTACCGCATGGCGTAGGCGCCGATGGCCTCGTCGAGGTCTTCGTCGTCCTCGAAGTAGCCCGCCAGCATCCGCGGATGCAGTGACCGCGCGTGCGCCCGCGCCAGCAACGCGCCGGCCAGGCGGCCGTAGTCGTCGAGGTGGTCCTTCTTCAGCTCCGCCGGATCGATGTCGCCCTTGAGGTTCCGGAACTGCCGGACGATGTACGGCACGCCGTCGATGGTCGTCCAGCCGAGCAGGATGTCCGTTTCGGCCTGCACGAGCCGCGCGCCCTCGACGATCCGGCGGCCCTCGTGCTCGGGAGCGGGCAGGCCGAGGAACGGCGCGAGGGCCGACGGGTTGGCCTGTTTCACCTGCAGGACAAGGTCTTCGCCGGAGTTCCCGTGCAGGAGCGCGACGTAGCTGCGCAGCCCGACACTGCCGGTGCCGACCACCCGGAACGCCACATCGGACACCCGGTACCGCGAGATCAGCGTCCGCCGCGACTCGCGCAGGGTGTCCACATAGGACACCAGGCCGGTCACGACGGCCTCGGCGGTCGCGTCGTCGACGTGCGTGAGCACCGGCGGGTCTTCGACGAAGCGGTGCCGTTCGAGCCCGGTCTCGTGGTCGTCGATCCGCCTGGTCCACTTCGCGGTGACCTTGGCGCTGGTGTTCTTCCGCGCCTTCTCGGCCGCTTCCTCGAAGTCGTCGATCAGGTCGTGCGCGCGCACCTTGCTCAGCACCGACGCGTCCGGCAACGCGTTCCACGACCGCAGGAACGGCAGCTCCGCCAGCCCCCGGATGGTGCGCCGGTACGACTTCACCGCGTCTTCGGCGGCTTCACGGCAGCCCGATTCGCCGATGCCGCCCTCGCGACCGGCCAGGACGAGACTCGCGGCGAGCCGTTTGAGATCCCACTCCCACGGGCCCGGCACCGATTCGTCGAAGTCGTTGATGTCCATGACGATCTGGCCTTCGGGCGTGCCGTACAGCCCGAAGTTCGCGGCGTGCGCGTCGCCGCAGAGCTGCGCCGTCAGCCCGGACGCCGGCGAACCCGCCAGATCGGCGGCCATCAGCCCGGCGGCCCCGCGGTAGAAGGTGAACGGCGACGCGAGCATGCGCTCGCGCCGCAGTTCCACCAGCTCCGGCAGGCGGCCTTCGTTGCTCCGCGCGAAGAACTCCGCCACACTCGGCCGTCCTTCGCCCGCCGCCGCGTGATCGTGCGCGGACGTCGGCGCCTCGGCCCGCAGCGCCTTACCCCTCGCGGACCAGTCCTCCGGCGACACCGTCTCGGTGCCGACCAGCGGCCGCTCCACCCACTCCCGCTCTTCTCCCATGGACAGGCAACGTACAACCCGTCCGAAAGGTTCACCGCGTCTTGACGACCTCCGTGATCGCGTCGATACCGCGGTCGAGTTCCTCGCGGGAAATCACCAGCGGCGGCGCGATCCGCAGCGTGTGGTCGTGCGTCTCCTTGCACAGCACGCCGCGTTCGGCGAGCGCCGTCGACGCCTCGCGGCCGGTCGGCCCGCCGGGCGCGATGTCGATGCCCGCCCAGAGCCCGCGCCCGCGGACCTCGGCGAGCCCGTTCCCGACCAGTTCGCCGAGCCGCGAGTGCAGGTGGGCGCCCAGTTCTCGCGAGCGCTCCTGGAACTCGCCGGTCTTCAGCAGGCCGACCACGGCGCGGCCGATCGCGCACGCGACCGGGTTCCCACCGAAGGTGGAGCCGTGCTCACCCGGCCGCAGCACGCCGAGCACGTCCTTGCTCCCGACGACGGCCGAGACCGGCATGATGCCGCCGCCGAGCGCCTTGCCCAGCGTGTAGACGTCGGCGCGGACGCCCTCGTGGTCGAGCGCGAGGACGGTGCCGGTGCGGGCGAGACCGGACTGGATCTCGTCGGCGATCAGCAGGACGTTGTGCTCATCGCACAGCCGCCGCGCCTCGGCGAAGTAGCCGGCGGGCGGCACGATCACGCCCGCCTCGCCCTGCACCGGCTCCAGCAGGACCGCGGCGGTGCGCTCGGTGATGGCGTCGCGGAGCGCTTCGGCGTCGCCGTACTTGACCGTGACGAAGCCCGGCGTGAACGGGCCGAAGTCGGCGCGCGCGGTCTCGTCGGTGGAGAAGGACACGATGGTCGTCGTGCGGCCGTGGAAGTTGGAACCCGCGACGACGATCTCCGCGGTCCCGTCGGGGACGCCCTTGACCCGATACGCCCATTTCCGGGCGATCTTCACCGCGGATTCGACGGCTTCGGCGCCGGAGTTCATCGGCAGGGTCATCTCGGTACCGGTCAGCTCGGCGAGCTCCCGGCAGAACAGCCCGAGCTGGTCGTGGTGGAAGGCGCGCGAGGTCAGCGTCACCCGGCCGAACTGCTCGACCGCGGCGGCGATGAGCCCGGGGTGGCGGTGCCCGAAGTTCAGCGCCGAGTAGCCGGAGAGGAAGTCGAGGTAGGTCTTGCCCTCGACGTCGGTGACCGAGGCGCCTTCGGCGGTGGCGATCACCACGGGCAGGGGGTGGTAGTTGTGCGTGCTCCACTGCTCGTCGAGCGCGATGAAGTCGGCGGTCGTCATGCGTTCAGGTTAGATGCCCATCCGGCTGCTTTCATCCGGGAAACGTTGCTTTGACCCGTTGTTCGTTGCGTATCGACTCCATCGGGTGGCGAAATCGTGCATGGCCGTACTCGATCACCGGAGGCGCGGGACCCGGACCGCGGTTATCGTCGCCGGATGGCGAAAAAGGACACCGTCTCCGTCCGGGACACGCTGAGGATCGGCAAGGGCGGCGAGCGGCACGATCCGGGCTCGTTCCCGATCGGGCCGACCAAGAAGCCCAAGGGGCTCAAAGACCTCGCGGACGCCGGAAGCAGGCTCGCCGAACTGCAGGAGGCGTTGTACGCGGAGGGCGTCGGCGGCGGGAACCGCAGCCTCCTGCTGGTCCTGCAGGGGATGGACACCTCCGGCAAGGGTGGCACCGTCGGCCACGTCCTCGGCCTCGTCAACCCGATGGGCGTGCGGTACGCCGGGTTCAAGAAGCCGACCGCGGCCGAGGCCCGCCACCACTACCTGTGGCGGATCCGCAAACAGCTCCCCGTGCCGGGGCAGGTCGGCGTCTTCGACCGTTCGCACTACGAGGACATCCTGGTGCCGCGCGTCCAGAAGCTCGTCCCCGCCGCGGAGTGGCGCAAGCGCTACGCCGAGATCAACGCGTTCGAGAAGGAGCTGACCGAGGCCGGGACGACCATCGTGAAGGTCTTCCTCGACATCTCGCCGGAGGAGCAGCTGAAGCGGCTCAAGGCGAGGCTGGAGACCCCGGCGAAGTGGTGGAAGTACAACCCCGCCGATCTCGACGCGCGCGCCCAGTGGAGCGACTACCAGAAGGCCTACGCCGACATCTTCGCCAAGACCTCCACGGCGGTCGCGCCCTGGTACGCCGTCCCGGCCGACCGCAAGTGGTACCGCAACTGGCTGGTCGCGCGGCTGCTGATCGAGACGATCGAGGAGATGGACCCGAAGTTCCCGCCCGCCGACTTCGACCCCGAGACCGAACTGAAGAAGCTCGAAGGCGTTGGCGTCCGCACTTGATCGTCTGAAAGAGTGCGGACGTGACCGACAACAGCCTCGAAGATCTCCCGTTCCTCCGTCGCCAGGCCCGCACCCAGCGCTTCACCCTCGGCGCGCCCAAAGAGTTCAAGGTCGCCCCGGACGGCTCCCGCATCCTGTTCCTGCGGACCGAGTCCGGGACCGACCCGCGGCACAGCCTGTGGTCGTTCGACGTCGCGTCGGGCGAGGAGACGAAGCTGGTCGACGCGGCCGAGCTGCTGCCCGGTGAAGAGGACCTGCCGCCGGAGGAGCGTGCCCGCCGCGAGCGCAGCCGGGAGACCGGCGGCGGCGTGGTCGGCTACGCGGTCGACGACGCCTTCACCGTCGCCGCGTTCTCGCTCTCGGGCAAGCTCCACACCCTCGACCTGGCGACCGGCGAGGTCGCGGTCCTGGTCGACGGTTCGGTCGTCGACCCGCGGCCCAGCCCGGACGGCACGCACGTCGCCTACGTCCGCGACCGGCGCCTTCGGGTGATCGACCGGGCGACCGGCGAGGACCGCGTGCTCGTGGAGGAGGCGGGCGACGACATCGCCTGGGGGCTCGCGGAGTTCATCGCGGCCGAGGAGATGGGCCGCACCCGCGGCTACTGGTGGTCGCCGGACGGGAAGAGCCTGCTCGCCGAGCGGTCCGACCGGGCGGCCGTGCCGCGCTGGACGATCGCCGACCCGGCCAACCCGCAGTCGGCGGCCAACGTCGTCGCGTATCCGGCCGCGGGCACCACGAACGCGGACGTGACGCTGGCGATCCTCGGCCTCGACGGCTCCCGCGTCGACGTCGAGAAGACCGATTGGGAGTACCTGGCCGCGGTGCACTGGTCCGCCGCGGGCAGGCCGTTGCTGTCGGTCCAGTCGCGTGACCAGCGGGAACTCCAGATCCAGGCGGTCGATCCGGCGACCGGTTCCGTCGAGGTGCTGCACACCGAAACCGACGAGCACTGGGTCGAGCTCGCCGCGGGTGTCCCGGCGTGGACCGCCGACGGCCGTCTGGTGCGCGAGAGCGCCGCCGACGGCGACCACCGGCTGGTCGTGGACGGCGTGGCCGTCACCCCGCCGGGACTGCAGGTGCGCTCGATCCTGCACGTCGGCGACGAGGTGCTGTTCAGTGCCTCGGAGGCCGACCCGACGCAGATCCACGTCTTCCGCACCGAGGGCGGCGAGCTCCGTCGTCTGTCCACTGAGGACGGTGTGCACGTCGGTTCCGGCAACGCTTCGCTGACCGTGCTCTCGTCGTGGAGCCTGGAGCGCAGCGGCCCGGTGGTGACCGTGGTGTCCGGCGAGAAGACGGTGGCACGGATCGGTTCCTACACCGTCGACCCCGACGTCGTGCCGAACCTGACCTGGCTGACGCTGGGGGAGCGGGGCCTGCGCGCCGCGCTGGTGCTGCCGACCGGGTACGAGGAGAGCGAGGGCAAGCTCCCGGTGCTGCTCGACCCGTACGGCGGCCCGCACGCCCAGCGTGTCCTGCAGACCCGCAACGCGTTCCTGACCCCGCAGTGGCTGGCGGACCAGGGTTTCGCGGTGCTGGTCGCCGACGGGCGCGGGACACCCGGCCGGGGTTCGGCCTGGGAGAAGGAGATCGCGGGCAAACTCGCCGACGTCACCCTCGCCGACCAGGTCGACGCGCTGCACGCGGCGGCCGCGCTCCATCCGGAACTGGACCTGGAACGGGTCGCGATCCGCGGCTGGTCCTACGGCGGTTACCTGTCCGCGCTGGCCGTGCTGCGGCGGCCCGACGTCTTCCACGCCGGTGTCGCGGGCGCCCCGGTGACCGACTGGTCGCTGTACGACACGCACTACACCGAGCGCTATCTCGGGCTGCCGCAGGAAGAAACGGCTTCGTACGAGCACAACTCGCTGATCGCCGGCGCCGGTGACCTCTCGCGGGCGCTGCTGATCGTGCACGGGCTGGCCGACGACAACGTTTTCGTCGCCCACTCGTTGCGCCTGTCGTCGGCCTTGCTGGCCAAGGGACGCGCGCACGTGTTCCTGCCGCTGGCCGGCGCGACGCATATGACGCCGCAGGCCGAAGAGGTCGCGGAGAACCTGATGCGCACGCAGGTGGACTGGATCGTGCGTGAGCTGTCCGGTGCCGCGGTCAAGAGCGAGGAGAACGCATGAAACGGTGGGGCATCACCATTCCGCTGACCGGGGTGCCGCTCGCGGCGCACGAGGAGATGGTGCGGGAACTGCCGGATCTCGGCTACACCGACGCGTGGTCGGCCGAGACGGCGGGCCACGACGCCTTCACGCCGCTGGTGCTGGCTTCGCAGTGGGCGCCGCAGTTGCGGCTGGGCACCGCGATCGTGCCGGTGTACACGCGCGGGCCCGGGCTGCTGGCGATGAGCGCGGCGACCGTCGCGGAACTGGCGCCCGGCCGGTTCGTGCTCGGCATCGGCGCGTCGTCGCCGGTGATCGTGAAGAACTGGAACGCCGCCGAGTTCGAGGCGCCGTTCGCGCGCTCGCGGGACACCCTGCGGTTCCTGCGTTCCGCGCTGGCGGGGGAGAAGGTCACCGAGCAGTACGAGTCGTTCTCCGTCAGCAAGTTCCGGCTGGAGCGGCCCGCCGACCCGCCGCCGTCGATCATGCTCGCCGCGCTGCGGCCGGGCATGCTGCGGCTGGCGGCGAAGGAGGCCGACGGCGCCATCACCAACTGGCTCGCCGCCTCCGACGTGCCGAAGGTGCGCGCGGAAATCGGGCCGGACGTCGAACTGGCGGCGCGGATCTTCGTCTGCCCCACCGAAGACAAGAACGCCGCTCGCGGGCTCGGCCGGATGCTCATTTCGAGCTACCTGACCGTGCCGGTGTACGCCGCGTTCCACGAATGGCTCGGCCGCGGTGAGGCGCTCGCGCCGATGCACGAGGCGTGGGCGGCGGGCGACCGGCAGAAGGCGAACCAGGTCATCCCGGACGAGGTCGTCGACGACCTGATCGTCCACGGCAGCCTCGAATCCTGCCGCGAGCAGGTGCAGTCCTATGTGGACAACGGGTTGACGACGCCGATCATCGCGTTGCTGCCGACGGGTGAGGACCCGTTCGCGCACGTGCGGGGTCTCGCTCCGCGCTGACGCGTGTCATGAAAGGGTCGTTCAGGACATCTTTTGTCCTGAACGACCCTTTCATGACATCCGGGGACGGCTCAGGCGACGTTGAACAGCTCGTCGTACCGCGACGCCATCATGTGCGCCCCCTTGATCTCCGACGTCGTCGCCGCGTCCAGGACGCCGACCTCCTCGGCGTAGGTCGCGCCCCCGGAAGGCCCGAGCGGCAACGAGATCATCGGCCCGCCCGGTGTGTGCGTGCGCAGTTCGCCGCCTTCGATCAGCGCCCGGATGTTGGCCACGACGACCTCCGCGTGGTCACCGGCCACCTTCGCCAGCTTCCCCTCCGGCAGCGCGGTGATGTCGCCGAGCGCGAACACGCGGGGCTGCCCCGGCAGACGCAGTTCGGACGTCACCTCGACCTGCCCGTTCGCCTGCCGCGCGGCGGCCAGTTCGCCGTCGAGGTACGCGGTGTGCGGCGCGCCGCCGTAGCACTGGAACCACAGGTCGGCGGTCACCTCGCCACCGCCGGTGAGTCCCGAGGTGAACGTCTTGGCCTGCCCCGGTTCCGAGACGGGGGCCTCGGTCAGTGAAGTGCCGAGCAGGAGTTCGATGCCCAGATCGTCGAGCTGACGGCGGATCTCGGCGCGGAACTCGTCCGGGAAACCGGCCAGGATCTCCTTCGCCGGGTCGACGATCGTCACCGTCTTCTCCGGCCACACCGCCTTGATCTCGCCCGCCAGTTCGAGGCCCACCGGGCCCGCGCCGAGCAGCAGCACCTTCCCCGCTCCCGCGAGTTCCTCCCGGGTGGCGCGGATCTTCGCCTTCGCCGAAGCGCTGTCGTGGAAATCGATCTTCGCCGGGAACGGGTACGCCGAACCGGTCGCCAGCACGACGAAGTCCGGCACGAGCCGCTCACCCGACGCGAGCGTGACGCCGCCCTGGTCCACGCTCACCGCGCGGTCGCGCAGCACCCGTCCTCGCTCGAGAAGCCCGGCGTACGGGTAGAAGAGCCGATCCGTCCACTCGGGATCGACGAGCCCGCGCAACGCGGCGACGTGGTGGACGAAGTCCTCGCGCGGCTCGACGAGCACGACGTCGGCGAACGAGTCCAGCTCCTTGGCGACGGTCGTGCCGCCGTATCCCCCGCCGATGACGGCCACGGTCGTGGTCATGAGATCCCCTAGTTCGTAGTGCGTAATGTTGGTACTGCGAACTACAGTAGTTCGTACTCCGAACGATCGTCAAGTAGACTTCGGTCATGACCACGGCCGAAGACCTCGGATTCGCGACCGCGCTGGTGCGGCTTTCGCATCTCGTGCAGCGGGCTTTCATCGACGTCGGCCGGTCTCACGACCTCACGCCGCAGCAGGCGCAGCTGCTCTGCGTGCTGGCACAGGGGGAGTCGGGGGTCGGGATGACCGACCTCGGCAAGATGCTGAATCTCGAGAAGTCCAGCGTCACCGGTCTGGTGGACCGCGTGCAGCGGCGCGCGCTCGTCGAGCGGGTCGCGGATTCCGGCGACCGCCGCGCGCTGAAGATCACGCTGACCGAAGAAGGGCTCCGGCTCGCGAACGCCGCCCACGAAGGCGTCGTCGCGAAGCTGGAGGAGATGGCCGCCGACCTCCCGGCCGAACAGCGTGAGGCGATCGCCGCGGCCGCGTGGCGGATGGCGCCCGAAGACTGAGTCAGCGCCAGATCGCGGACGCGATCAGGAGCCCGATCGCCGCGGCGCCGATCCCGGCGGCCATCGTGACGCCGACGTACAGCACGGCGCGTGCTCGCCGCTTTCCGGTGAACAGCAGCAGGGTTTCGTACCCGAACGTCGAGAACGTCGTGAGCCCGCCGCAGAAACCGACGGCCAGCAGTGCGCGGACCGCGTCCGGCTGCCCGCCGTGCAGTGCCCAGCCGGTCAGCACGCCGAGGATCGCCGAGCCGACGACGTTCACCGTGAGCGTGCCCCACGGGAACGCGGATTTCCGCCAGGCCTGGACGCGCCGGTCGGTCAGGAATCGCAGGATCGCGCCGAGGCCGCCGCCGAGCGCGACCAACAGAACGGTCATTTCCGCACCGCGCGGGTGATCTCGTGTCCGGCGTAGACGGCTACCAGTGCGGCGGCCACCGTGGCGAACGCGTACGCCAACCCGGTGAACGGACGTCCCGCCGTCACAAGATCGAGTGTGTCCGTCGCATAGGTCGAAAACGTGGTGTAGCCGCCCAGGATCCCGACCCCGAGGAACGGCCGTAGCAGTCTGTGCGGTTTCTTAGCCGCGGTCAGCAGCGCCATCAGGACACCGATCAGCAGACAGCCGGAAACGTTGGTGGCAAAGGTGGAAAGCGGGAACCGGCCGGGGGAGTGGGGGATCGCGACGGAGAGGCCGTAGCGGGCGAGACTGCCGAGCGCGCCACCCGCTCCGATGGCCGCGAACGCGTCCCATCGCGGGCGGGGGACGGATGCCGGTTCAGCCATGAATGCCAGCTTAGAACCGCTGTCCGGGTGAACCGGCGCCACGGTGTCGAAGATCGCTCACAAGGCCGTTTTTCCCTGCTGGACAGTGAATTTTCCCGAAACGTGTCGTAGGCTTGGCGGCGCTCCAGGCCGATTTTCGGTCCGTCCGCTCGTCTAGAAAAAGGTGGCAGGATGGCACAGGAACAGTCAGGTACGCAGGCTCCCGACAGCGGTTTGCTGCTGGAGGTCGAGAAGATCCCGACCGCGGTCGACCGCGGGAAGGCCAACGGCGCGGCCGCCGACAACGACGGCAACGACGGCTGAGTGCCCGAAACGCCGACGCTGGCTGACCTCGTGGCTCCGCTCGGGGTCAGCCAGTTCTTCCAAGACGTCCAGGGCGAGACCTACCGCCGTTTCGAAGGCCGCGCGGGCCGGTTCGCCGACCTGCTGCCATGGCCGGCGCTGAACGCGATCCTCCGGCAGCACCGCCTGGAGTTCCCGCGGTTGCGCCTCGCGCTCGATGGCACCCCGGTGCCCATGGAGAGCTACACCGATCTCGTCCCCACCCGCCGCAGTGGCACCGTCCCCCGCCTGCAGGCCGCTCCCTTCACGGAGCATCTCCGCGGCGGCGCGACGATGGTGCTCGACGCCATCCAGGAACTCAGCGACCCGATCGGCGATCTCGCCAGGAGCCTCGAACACGACCTCCGCGAGAGCGTCCAGGTCAACCTGTACGCCGGCTGGGGCGTGACCCACGGTTTCGACGTGCACTGGGACGACCACGACGCGTTCATCATCCAGGTCGCCGGCCGCAAACGCTGGCGGATGCACGGCCCGACCAGGCCCGCCCCGCTGCATCGCGACGTCGAGCAGCCCGAGCGGCCGGGGGAGCCGATCGACGACTTCGTCCTCGAAGACGGCGACGTCCTCTACGTCCCGCGCGGGCATTGGCACGACGTCACCGCGGTGGGGGAGATGTCGCTGCATCTCACGCTCGGCTTCAGCCCGGCGACGGGGATCGACCTCGTCTCGTGGCTCGCCGACAAGCTGCGGGCGAGCACCGCGTTCCGGCAGGACCTCCCGCGGTTCGGGACGGCCGGGGAGCGCGCGGCCCGCGCCGCGGCCCTGCGCGCGGAACTGGAAGCCGCGCTGACCACCGACGTCGTCGACAGATTCCTCGCCGAACGCGACTCGGCGGCCCCGGCGCATCCGCGCGTCGGCCTGCCCTGGGCGGCGACCCCCGGCCTGTTGCCGGACGGCGACGAGACCGAGGTCCGGTTCCTCGTCCCGAGGGCGGTGCTCGAAGAAGGTGACGGCCGGGTGACCCTGCTCGCGGACGGGAAGCGGTTCGTCTTCGCGAGCGCCGCGACCCCGCTGCTGAAGGCGCTGCTCGACGGCTCGCCGCAGGCGGTCAAGCGACTCGCCGAGCTGTCCGAACTCGATCGGGGGACGGTGCGGGCCTTCCTCGGCGAGCTCACCACGCAGGGATTGCTCTCGATCGGCTGAAGGTCACAGGAGGCGAGAAGTGTGAAGGGAGCCCGGACGGGGTAAGCTAAGGCATGCCTAAGGTGAGGTCCGGAGGGGTCAGCCGATGACCGCTCAGCTCTCGGACACGGAAGCGCCGCCCGCCGCGTTGCCGGGCTGCGCGACCGTCGCGCGCATGCTCGGGGCGAGCCCCGCCGGCACCGCGGCGGACATGCGGTGCTGGCTGCTCATCGAACAGCCGGGCCCCTGGCCCGCGGACGCGCTGGAAAACGTCCTCGACGAGGCCTTCCCCGCCGAGCGGCGTGAGCTGCTCGAGAACTTGAGACGGTCGCACGGGCTCCGTCCGCTGCTCATCCGCCGTCCCGGCAAACATCAGCGTGACCCGGATCGCCCCCGTTCCGTGTACGTCGGCGGAGGCGAGCCGGGCAACCGCTGGCTGGAACGCCTCGAAATCCACGACCTGGGCGAACTGGCCACGCTGGACCTCGAAGCCGTCGCGGAAGGCGCCGGTGGGCTCGGCACCCGCGTGGACGGGCCGCTGTTCCTCGTCTGCACTCACGGCACCAAGGACATGTGCTGCGCGGTGCTCGGCCGCCCGCTGGCCTCGGCGCTCAACACCAACCATCCCGGCCGGTCCTGGGAGGTCAGCCACGTCGGCGGCGATCGCTGGGCGGGCAACCTGCTGGTGGTCCCCGACGGTTTCCTGCACGGCCAGCTCAACCCGGCCGAAGCGGGGCTGGTCGCCAAGGCCGCGCTGCGCGGTCAGGTCGAACCGGAGCAGCTTCGCGGCCGGACGTCCGCCCGGACGGCGTGGGCGCAGTTCGCGGAGATCGCGCTCCGGCGGCGGCTGGATCTCCCCGGCCTGGACGACGTGCTCGCCGTCCAGGAGGAGCCGCTGCTCGAATCCGACGCGCGGGTCGTGACCGTACGCGGCGGCGAGGACTTCTACTCGGTGACGGTGCGGCGGCGTTCGGCGGCGCCGCGCGGGGAGAGCCGGTGCGCGGGGTTGATCCAGCCCGCCGGATACGTGGCCGACGAGATCACGAAGCTCTGACAGGGCGAGATTTTCGCCCGATAGGGTGTTGTGGTGAAGCTCTTCGGCAGACGTGCGCCGCGGCCCGAGCCCGAACGTCGCACGCTGATCCTCGATCACTGTTACGACGACCTCGCGCTCGACGCGGCGCTCGATGGGCTGCGCGAAGGTGACCTTCGCGCAGCGCGAACCGTACTGGCTGAATCTCGCGAGGACGCCGAGACCCGCGGCCTGCGGCTGGATCAACTGTCGAAGGGCCTGGTCGGGCACGCCGACGAGATCGCGGAACTCGCCCGGCAGCAGGACGAGCCGGAGCTGTGGCTGATGGCTGGCGCGACGTATCTCGACGAGGCGATGGCGATCCGCGGCACCGGCTGGGCCGAAGGCGTCGGCCAGGAACGCTTCAAGATGGTGCATCAGATCGGCGCCAAAGCGATCGGTCCGCTGCACCGCGCCGCCGAACTGATGCCGGACGACTCGACGCCCTGGGTCAATCTGATGTCCGCGGCGCTCGTCCTCAGCGCGCCCCGCGACCAACGGGACGAGGTGTGGCGGGAAGCCGTCCGGCGGAGCCCTGCTCATTTCTCCGCGCATATGATCCGGCTTCAGACGCTGGCACCGAAGTGGGGCGGCACCGAGCAGGAAATGCTGACGTTCGCCCTCGAAACCGCGCGCGCCGCGCCGCCAGGCGACCCGCTGACCGCGATCCAGCCCGCCGCCTGCTTCGAGGTCTACCTGATGGCGTCGAGGCAGCTGGACGACGACCGCCTCGACGAATTCGAGAAGCTCTACTTTTCCAGTGAGCGTATGCAGGCGACGCTGATGGCCGCGTCGGACCGCTGGCTCGCCGAGGAGAAGCCGCACCCGCGTGGTCTGCAGGCGCACCACTACTTCGCGGCCGCGTTCGCCTGCGGCGGCAACGCCGAGCGGGCCTTCCTGCATCTGCTCGGCACCAGGGACCGGTTCTACCAGCGGCCGTGGGCCTATCTCGACGGAAGTGATCCGGAGGGCGTCTATCACCGGATGGTGGGCCGCTACTGGCCCTCGAACCTCCACCTGCAATCACCGATGGACCTCAGCCCGGTTTTTCCGGCCTGAGACCCGCTTCACCCTCGTTCGAACATACGTTTGACACCTGTCTAGAACATGTGTTCGACTGGCGGGGTGCGATGGGATCGACAGCGGGCGGACGGCGGCGAGCCGGTACTGCCCGGATTGGACGGGCTGCTGCGTTCGGTGCGCACGCCCGAGTTCGACGGCGTCACCTTTCACGAGGTGCACGCCAAATCCGTGCTGAACAAGGTGCCCGAGGGCTCGGGTGTCCCGTTCGGATGGACGGTGAACCCGTACCGTGGTTGTTCTCACGCGTGTACGTACTGCCTCGAGGGCGGCACGCCGGTCCTGATGGTCGACGGCCGGACGAAGCCGCTCGCGGAACTGGCTCCCGGCGACGCGATCTACGGGACGCGCGGGCGTGGCGCGGGGCGCCGTCTGGTGCCGACGAAGGTCCTCGCGCACTGGTCGACGCTGAAACCGGCGTACCGCCTGTCCCTCGACGACGGAACGTCCATCGTGGCCAGTGGCGATCACCGGTTCCTGACCGGTCGCGGCTGGAAACACGTCACCGGCACCCGGTTCGGCGCGGCGCAGCGGCCGCATCTGGTCGGCGGCACCGAACTCGTCGGCGTCGGGCGGCTCGCGCGCACCCCGGACGACACCCTGGGCTACCGCGCCGGATACCTGTGCGGGATGTTGCGCTCCGGCGGGTTCTCGGCCGAGAAGGACGCCGCGGACCGCGCGCTTCGCTACCTGCCGGATTTCGGTGCGTCGGTCGGTTTCGTGCAGGTGCCCCCGTCGCCGGATTCCCATTGGCTGCGCGGATTCCTGGCCGGGTTGTTCGATCTCGCCGGGAGCTACCGGCATGGCGCGTTGCGCGTCACCCATGACGAACAGGACATCGTCTCGACCTTCTGTTCCGCGCTGGGGAACTTCGGCTTCCGTTACGTCAGAAGTGAAAACGCCAAGTTCCGTCCGCTGTGGACGGTGCAGATCCTCGGCGGGCCTTCGGAGGAGGTGCGGTTCTTCCATCTCGCCGACCCCGCCGTCGGCTGGAAACGATCGCTCGACGGCCTCCCCATCGGCCGGACGAGACGGAAGGTGACGTCCATCGAGCCACTGGGCATCGAGTTGCCGTTGTTCGACATCACCACCGGCACCGGCGACTTCATCGCCGACGGCATGGTCACGCACAACTGTTTCGCCAGGAACACCCACACGTACCTCGACTTCGACGCCGGACGCGATTTCGACACGCAGGTGATCGTGAAGGTCAACGCACCCGAGGTGCTGGCCGCGCAGCTGCGGCGGCCGAGCTGGACACGCGAGCACGTCGCGATGGGCACGAACACCGATCCCTACCAACGCGCCGAAGGCCGGTACAAGCTGATGCCGCGCATCATCACCGCGCTGGCCGATTCGGGCACGCCGCTGTCGATCCTGACCAAGGGCACCGTGCTGGCGAGGGATCTCCCGTTGCTGGAATCGGTGTCGAAGGATGTGCCCGCCGGGCTGGCGATCTCGCTCGCGCTGCTGGACGAGGAGCTCCAGCATCGTCTGGAGCCGGGGACGCCGAGCCCGCGGGCGAGGCTCGACCTGATCCGCAAGGCGCGCGACGCCGGGTTGCCGTGTTCGGTGCTCGTCGCCCCCGTGCTGCCGTACCTGACCGACTCGGTGGCCGCGCTCGACGCCCTGTTCTCGCGGCTGGCCGAGGCGGGCGCCACGCGGGTCACCGTCCTTCCGTTGCACCTGCGGCCGGGCGCGCGGGAATGGTTCGCGCGCTGGCTCGGCCGGGAACATCCGGAGCTGGTGCCGAAATACCGCGAGCTGTACTCGCGCGGCGCGTATCTCCCGAAGTCCTATCGGGAGCGGCTCGGCGCCAGGGTCGGTCCGTTGTTGCGCCGTCACGGCTTCGGTTCCCGTGCGGACGACGGGGAACGGATGCAGGTGACGATGCCCGTGCAGCGGGCGGGGGAGGCGGTGGTGCCTCCGGCTGAGCAGCTCAAACTGCTGTAGCGCCACTTTCGCCTCGGGTGGCCGAAAGTCTTACCGCACAACGGATTCGGCCGTTCGGCGCAGTGGCTTGGCGGAAATCCCTTTCGTGCCTAATCTCAAGGGGACGAAGGCGAGGAGGTGCCTGTTGACCACCCGTACTGATCGCACCGCCGCTGTCCGCATCGCCTGGGCCGCGACCAAGCTGACCAGAGCGGGCAGACACCCCATCGCCATCGGAAGACTCGCCGCCACCGTCGGCATGGACCCTGCCGAAGCCCACCGTTTGATGGACCTGATGGGCTTCGTCATCCGCGACGGGCTGGTCGTGATGGACCGGGGTTCGCGCCCGGCCGGACGGGCGGGCTCCGACCGGTACCGGGTCGACCTGTTCCTCCTGGCCGTCGCCACCGGTGAACCCGTGCACGCGGACGCGGTCTGCCCGGCGACCGGAGCACGCGTCCGTGTCCACTTCACCCGCGAGAGGGTCTTGAGCGTCGACCCGCCGCACGCCGTGGTCGCCGCGTCACGTCTGTCCGGGATCGACCTCTCCCTCGGCCAGGACTACGTCGAGGCGCTGGTCTGCACGGAGTTCTTCGCGTCGCAGGAGGCGGCCTCGGGCTGGCTGCTGGAGAACATCGACGGCCGGGTCCTGTCCGTGCCCGGCTATCTGGCGCATACGCGGCGGATGGTCGCCGCGCTGGAGGCCTGGCCGACGATCTGAGGAACCGTCGGGTTTGTACCTGGTCGCGAGGCATTCGGGGTCTTTCGATAGCCTGTCGAGTCGTCGGCGATAGGCCGTCGAATCGCAGAATCGTGATGCCGAAGGAGAGCACCCGCAGTGCTTCGCACCCACAAAGCCGGCACCTTGCGTGCCGAGCACGCCGGTCAGACGGTCACCCTCACCGGATGGGTGGCCCGGCGGCGCGATCACGGCGGCGTCATCTTCATCGATCTGCGCGACGCCAGCGGCGTGAGCCAGGTCGTCTTCCGCGAGGGCGAGATGGCCGAGCGTGCCCACCAGTTGCGCTCCGAGTACTGCGTCCGCATCGTCGGCGAGGTCTCGAAGCGCCCGGAGGGCAACGCCAACGCCGAGATCCCCACCGGCGAGATCGAGGTGCTGGTCACCGAGCTCGAGGTGCTGTCCGAGGCCGCCGTGCTGCCGTTCCCGATCGACGACCGCGTCGACGTCGGCGAAGAGGTGCGCCTCAAGCACCGCTACCTCGACCTGCGCCGCAGCGGTCCCGCGGCCGCGATGCGCCTGCGCAGCGAGGTCAACCGCGCCGCCCGCGAGGTGCTGCACGCCCAGGAGTTCGTCGAGGTCGAGACCCCGACCATGACCCGCTCCACCCCCGAGGGCGCCCGCGACTTCGTCGTCCCGGCCCGCCTCAAGCCCGGCTCCTGGTACGCGCTCCCGCAGTCGCCGCAGCTGTTCAAGCAGCTGCTCATGGTCGGCGGCCTCGAGCGGTACTACCAGATCGCGCGCTGCTACCGGGACGAGGACTTCCGCGCCGACCGGCAGCCGGAGTTCACCCAGCTCGACATCGAGATGAGCTTCGTCGAGCAGGACGACGTCATCGCGCTCGGCGAGGACATCGTGACGGCGCTGTGGAAGCTGATCGGCGCCGAGATCCCCCGGCCGTTCCGGCGCATCAGCTACGCCGAGGCGATGGAGAAGTACGGCTCGGACAAGCCGGACCTGCGCTTCGACCTCGAACTCACCGACATGACGGCGTTCTTCGCCGACACCCCGTTCCGCGTGTTCCAGGCGCCGTACGTCGGCGCCGTCGTGATGGCGGGCGGGGCCGACCAGCCGCGCCGCACCCTCGACGCCTGGCAGGACTTCGCCAAGCAGCGCGGCCACCGCGGGCTCGCCTACATCCTGGTCAACGAGGACGGCACGCTCGGCGGGCCGGTCGCGAAGAACCTGTCGGAGAAGGAACGCGAGACGGTCGCCGAGGCCGTCGGCGCCAAGCCCGGCGACTGCGTCTTCTTCGCCGCCGGCAAGCCCGCCGACGCGCGTGCGCTGCTGGGCGCCACCCGGCTGGAGATCGGCAGCCGTCTCGGCCTGATCGACGAGAACGCCTGGTCGTTCGTCTGGGTCGTCGACTTCCCGATGTTCATCTCGGCCGAGGAGTCCGACGACGTCGCCGTCGGCGGCGGCAAGTGGAAGGCACTGCACCACGCCTTCACCTCGCCGACCCCGGAGTGGATCGGCAAACTCGCCGACGACCCCGGCAACGCGCTGGCCTACGCCTACGACATCGTCTGCAACGGCAACGAGATCGGCGGCGGCTCGATCCGTATCCACCAGCAGGAGCTGCAGAAGCAGGTCTTCGAGCTGATGGGCCTGTCCGAGGAGGAGGCGCAGGAGAAGTTCGGCTTCCTGCTTGACGCCTTCGCCTTCGGCCCGCCGCCGCACGGCGGGATCGCGTTCGGCTGGGACCGGATCGTCATGCTGCTGGCCAAGGCCGAGTCGCTGCGTGACGTGATCGCGTTCCCGAAGACCGGTGGCGGGTTCGACCCGCTGACCGCCGCTCCCGCGCCGATCACCGCGGAGCAGCGCAAGGAGGCGGGCATCGACGCCAAGCCCGCGCCGCCCGTCAAGAACTGATGCTCCACCTCAGGGCCGTGTGCCCGCCGGACCGGACCGACGAAGCGATCCGGATCCTGCGGGCACACACCGGGACCGCGCACCTCGTGGTACATCACGGGGTGGCGGTCGCGCCCGAGGGCGACCTGATCGAGGCGGACATCGCCCGTGAGGCGGCCGACGAGATCATCGAGTCGCTGTGCGGGCTCGACCTCGACCACACCGGCGGCATCACGTTGGAAGCGCTGGACACCGCGGTGTCCGACGCCGCCGACAAGGCCGAGGAGGCCGCGCCGGGCGAAGGCGCCGACGCGGTGGTGTGGCAGGAACTCGTCGGCCGTTCCGGCGAGGAGTCCCGGCTCACCTGGACATTTCAGGCATTCCTGACCATCGCGTGCCTGCTGGCGGCGGTCGGTGTCATCACGAACTCGGCCGTCACCATCGTCGGCGCCATGGTCGTGGGGCCGGAATTCGGGCCGCTGGCCGCGATGGCGGTCGGCCTGGTGCTGCGCCGCGGCGATCTCGTGCGGCAGGGCGGGGTCGCGCTGCTCGGCGGGTTCCCGATCGCCATGGTGATCACCCTCGGCGTCGTGCTGGTCGGCAACGCCACCGGCGTGCTCGAGGTCAGCAAGCTCGCGGACAACCACGAGGTCGATTTCGTTTACCAGGTGGGAATCGCGTCGCTGATCGTCGCGCTCCTCGCCGGCGCCGCGGGCATGCTTTCCATGACGTCGGCCAAATCCGCCGCGCTCGTGGGCGTCTTCATCTCGGTGACGACGGTGCCCGCCGCCGGTTACGCGGTGGTCGCGGCCGTTGCCGGTCAGTGGGAACGGTGCCTTTATTCGGCCGGTCAGCTGCTGGTCAATCTCATCGGAATCGTTGCAGCTGCGGCCATTGTGCTGACATTGCGCCGTCGTGGGCAACGATCGAGGGTGACGGAACGTCCGCTTTCACGCGGATGAGTCCTCGATCGCGCCAGTGCGCGCGATTGCCCGGATCTCAGTGGTCATGGTTGCTCAGTCACGAGTAGGGTCGGTGGCAATGACAGTCGATACCTCCTCTGCCGACGATTCGACCGTCGGAGCTGGAGCCGAAACCCTCGCCGTGGCGGCCGCGGTCGCCGCCGGCGAGTCGGTCCTCACGCGCCGATTCGGCAGCGCGATCACCCTCGTCGCCCCCGAAGACCTCGCCGGCAGCGGCCCGGCCACGGTCGTGCGGGCGCGGGTGGCGTCGTCGCCGTTCGCGCTGCCGCGCACCCTGGTCATCAAGCACTACCCCGATCCACCCGAACCGGGACGGCCCGATCCGTTCGCGCAGGAGGCGGTCAGCTACCAGCTGTTCACCGCGCTCGCGCCGGAGGACCGGATGTGCCCGGAGCTGCTGGCGCACGACGGCCGGGACCGTGTCCTGGTGATCGAAGACCTCGGCGGCGTCCCGACGTTGCACGACAAGCTCCACGCCCGTGACGCCCGCGGTGCCGAACGTGCCTTGCTGTCCTGGGCCCGGTCGCTGGGCAGGTTGCACGCGACCACGGCGAGCCGTGAGCCCGATTTCAACGCGCTGCTGCGCCGTCTGGGCGGCCCGGTCAAGAACGAGGACGCGCCGCTGCCCGCGGTCTGCGCGCAACTGCCGGGCCTGCTGGAGGAACTGCTCGACGTCGAGACGCCGGAGCCGGTGCAACAGCGGGTCATGGAGGTCGCCGAGCGGGCGGGCGCGCCGTCGTACCGCGCGTTCAGCCCCGTCGATCTCAGCCCGGACAACAACCTCGTGACCAGCGGCGGAGTGCGGTTCCTCGACTTCGAACGCGGCCGGGTGCGCAGCACCCTGATGGACGTGGCGTACCTGCGGCTCCCGTTCGCGTCGAGCGCGGACGCGCTGGCCCTGCCGCCGGGTATGAGCGAGGCGATGATCGCGGCCTGGCGGTCCGAGGTCGTCTCGGTCTGGCCCGGGCTCGCGGACGAGGAGGCGCTGGCCGAACACCTGATGGACGGTCAGCTGCTCCTGTTGTGGGTCCTCACCTGGGAGATCCTCCCGGAGCTGGACCTGGACCGGCACGCGACGCCGATCAGCCGGGAGGCCGCGCTCGTCACCTGGTGGCGTGAGCTGGCCAAACACTCGCTGCGCGCGCGGCTGACGCATATCTCCGAGCACGCCACCAGGGTCGCCGCGGCCCTCGGCGCCCGGCTCGGGCCGCACGCCGATCTCGCGTTCTATCCCGCGTTCCGGTGACCGCCGCACGGACTTTTCGCTCGACCGTCCTCGCCGCGTTACCCAGGCATCACCACGGGTGAGTCTGCGTGGCCGATGGTGGCTACCGTGACCGTGATCAGTGTCGAAGTCACTCCGAGTCCCGAACCCCTTCTTCCTCCCGCACCGGCGGTCCCGCGGTCCGCTCGCAGACTGGTCGTGCTCGGCGATTCCACGGCCGTGGGCCTGGGCGACCCGCTGCCGGGCCGAGGTGGCTGGCGCGGGGTCGGCCCGCTCGTCGCCGACGCGCTCGGCGTCGAGCCGGACGGCTACCTGAACCCGTCGTTCACCGGGGCGCGCATGGGCTGCGTGCTGACCGAGCAGCTGCCGGAAGCCGTCGCGCATCGGCCGGACGTCGCGCTGGTGGTGGCGGGCATGAACGACACGCTGCGCCCCGATTTCAGCGCCGAGAAGATCGCCGCGGACCTCACTGAGGTGATCCGTTCGCTGGCCGCCGTCGGCACCGTCGTGGTCCCGGTGCGCTACCACGACCACGGGAAGGTGTTCCGCCTCCCACAGTCGCTGCGGCGCGCGTTGAGCGAGCGGGTGGCCGAGCTGAACGCCGCCATCGACGGGGTCGTCGAGCGCGAGGGCGTGCCGTGTCTCGACCTCGAACTGCTGCCCGGCGCCTACGATCTCACCGCGTGGAGCGTCGACCGGCTGCACCCGTCGGAACTCGGGCACCGGATGCTGGCGACCGGGTTCACCGAACGGCTCGCCGAGGCCGGGTTCGCGGTGCCGCGGCCGGTGAGCCTGACCTGCTCGGGAGGCGTGGAGCCGAGTACCGCCGGGCACGTCGGCTGGCTGGTGCTCAAGGGCATCCCGTGGGTGTGGCGGCGGGGGCGTGAGTTCGTGCCGTACGCGGCCGTGATCATGTGGCAGGCGTTCCGGGAGCGGCTGCGCTGACCTGTGGCCGGAACCGTCGGTGGGTACGGCTACCGTCGACACCGTGGCACAGGACGAACTCTTCACCGTGAACCCCGACCTCGGTCCGCCGCCGGAGCCGGCCGAGCCGAGGGAGGTCGCCGTACCGGCGGGCTCGCCGCTGGCGGTGCGGATGCGGCCGCGGTCGCTCGACGAGGTCGTCGGCCAGCAGCACCTGCTGCGTGAGGGTGCGCCGCTGCGGCGGCTCGTCGAAGGCGCGGCCCCCGCTTCCGTGCTGCTCTACGGCCCGCCGGGTACCGGCAAGACCACCCTGGCGAACCTCGTCTCCGCCGCGACCGGTCGCAGGTTCGTGGCGATGTCTGCGCTGTCGGCCGGGGTGAAGGAAGTGCGCGGGGTCATCGAAGAAGCGCGCCGCCGCCGGAACTACAACGCCGAGAACACGGTACTGTTCATCGACGAGGTTCACCGGTTCTCCAAGACCCAGCAGGACGCCCTGCTCGGCGCGGTGGAGGACCGGACGGTGCTGCTGGTGGCCGCCACCACGGAGAACCCGTCGTTCTCGGTGGTCTCGCCGCTGCTGTCGCGGTCTTTGGTGCTGCAGTTGCGGCCGCTGACCGACGCCGACATCGTCGCGCTGATCGAGCGCGCGCTGGCCGACGAACGCGGTCTCGGCGGCGAACTCACCCTGACCGAGGACGCGCGAGACCATCTGGTGCGGCTGGCCTCCGGCGACGCGCGGCGCGCGCTCACCGCGCTGGAAGCGGCCGCCGACGCGGCGAGCGCGACCGAGGCCAAGACGATCGATCTCGCCATCGTCGAGTCCACAGTGGACAAGGCGGCGGTGCGTTACGACCGCGACGGTGACCAGCATTACGACGTCATCAGCGCGTTCATCAAATCGATCCGAGGGTCGGACGTGGACGCCGCGTTGCACTATCTGGCGCGGATGATCGAGGCGGGGGAGGACCCGCGGTTCCTGGCCCGGCGCCTGGTCGTGCACGCGAGCGAGGACATCGGCATGGCCGACCCGACGGCACTGCAATCGGCCGTCGCGGCTGCGCACGCCGTGCAGTTCATCGGTATGCCGGAAGGCCGTCTCGCGCTGGCGCAGGCGACCGTGCACCTGGCGACGGCGCCGAAGTCGAACGCCGTCATCACCGGCATCGACGCCGCGCTGAGCGATGTCCGGTCCGGGCGGATCGGGACGGTGCCGCCGCATCTGCGCGACGGACATTACGCGGGCGCGGAGAAACTCGGCAACGCGAAGGGCTACCGGTATCCGCACAACGTGCCGGAAGGTGTTCTGGCGCAACAGTATCCGCCGGACGAGCTGGTGGGGCGGGACTACTACGAGCCGACGCAGCGCGGGGCGGAGCGGACGTTGCACGAGCGGGTGCCGAAGCTGCGGCGGACCATTCGGGGGGAGCGTTAGCCCGCGTTCGGAGCAATGTCGCCGTGATCGGTAACGATCGTTGATCTTGGGGCTATATCCCCGGTGGCTGGGGGATGCCGGGTTGTCACGCTGAGTGGGATCCCCCGTGCTCGACCACGACGGCGAGCAGAACTAAATCGACAACCTCACCTTATGGTTGATTTCAGAGTTCGTGTTTTCCTGGCCTCTTCCCTCGCGGTTCTCGCCGTGGCGGCCGGAGTCGCCGCCCCCGCGGTGGCGACCGCCGCTCCGGCCGGGGCTTCGGTCGTGACTTCGTCCGAGGTCCGCACCAAGGCCGCCGCGGTCGTCGGGCTCACCGTGACCCCGGAACTGCTGCGGATCGAAGAACGTGACTTCGTCTTCGAGATCTACCGGGCCGCCCGGCAGCGTGGCGAGATCGCGCGGGAGGTCCAGTACGCGGCGCTCGACGCCTACAACGGCGGCTGGACTTCGTTGTTCCTCACGACCGGGATCTACGAGGCGCACCAGCGGGACCTGGACCGGGAAACGCTCTACCAGGCCCGGCGCGCGGAGCGGCAGCCCGCCGCCACGCTGCTCGGCTTCGAGTTGACCACGATCTTGCTGGCTTATGACGACAAGAACTTCGTCTTCGCGTTGTGGGAACGGGCCGCGAGCGGTTCGTTCGTGAAGGCAGGGGCGGGCAGGGCCTTCGGCGGAACCCCGGCGGAGCAGAAGGACTTCATCGTCCGCGGCATCTTCGTCGAACACCAGCGTGACGTGGACGCGGCCGAAAAGGAAGCCGCGGAAAAGAAGCTTCGCGACGCCCGGGTGAAGGCGGCCGCCGTCGTCGGCATGGATCCGGCACTGGCCGCTCAGCTGACGGACGAGTATTTCGTGCAGCAGATCTGGTCCCGTGACCTGGCGCCCCGGGACTCCGAGGTGTGGAACCGGGCGTTCCACAGCCGGACGCCGGAGCAGTGGCGGACCTTCATCGACACCGGCATCTTCGAGGCCGCGGCGAAGGACAAAGTGGACGGCATCAAGGTGCGCGCCGCCGCCGTCGTCGGTATCGACGCCGGATATGCCAGGTACCTCCAGGAAGAGCCTTTGGTGCGCGAGATCTGGACCAGGGCGAGGCCCGGCAGCCAGGTCCAGGCCGCCGCCTATCGTGCCCTGCAGAGCGAATCCCCGGCGCAGTGGCGGGTCTTCCTCGAGACGGAGATCTTTGTCGCGGAGGCGGTCGACCGGTCGTAAGTCAGGGTCGTGATCGGGCCGATGGCGACGGACTGTGTGGATTTCGGGGCGTTGGATGACCTGAAATCCACACAGTCGTGCGTGATCGGTCCGGTCACGATCGTCCGTTGGAGACGGATGGGGCTGTGCATGGACATTCGGGTTCGGGTGCCGGCCTGGTCGCTGAATCGGGGGTTTCGGGCATGACGAGAGGCCCGTCGCCTTGGTGGCTGGCGGGCTCCTCGGGGTCAGACGTGGTGCAGGGTGTTACGCCGGGGTTGTCGGAGCGGATCTCGGTATTGGGGTGGGATGAACTCCGGTAACCCATCGGCCGCCATCCGGACTTCCCAGTCACCGTGATGAATCAGCCGATGATGGAAACCGCACAGCAGGACTAAATTCCGGAGATCGGTCGGCCCGCCGTCTGCCCAATGATGAATGTGATGAGCGTGGCAGTTCTTGGGTTTCCGATGACACCCGGGGAAGGCGCAGCCACCGTCGCGGATGTTGAGTGCGCGTCGTTGGCCGGGGGTGACGAACCGTCTCAGGCGTCCCATATCCAGTGGCTCGCCCGAGGAACCCATCACGACCGGCAGCATCAGGCAATCGCAGGCCGCGAGCCGGGCTTCCCGTGCCGTCATCGTCCCGACGAAGTCGAGACACGCGGTGCCGAGGCCGGACTTCAGTTCCTCCAGTCCGATGGTGACGTGGACGAGGGTGCGGTAGCCGCTGGTCCCCGGTTGGTCCGGGCACGCGATCGCCAGGTCGAGGAGTTCGGCCCAGGCATCTCCCATGCGTTCGCACTTCATCCGTAGATCCGCTTGCCCGAATTCGTCGACTGGGCGTGGCTGGGCATGCGCCTCTAACGCTGCGGCGGTCCGGGCCCCGGTCTCGTCATCGAGGAGGCCGGTGAGTTTCCAGAAGCCGTCTTTGCGGCGTTCCAGGGTGATCTCGCGGCGTGGTTCTTTGGGTTCGGGGTCTTTGGGTTCGTTGCCGTCGGGGTTGAGCAAGCCTTGCAGGTTCGCTTCGGCCTTGGCGAGTTGGCGGGGTCCGGCGTTCGGGGCGAGATTGGCGAGGATCTGCTCCGCTCCCGCCCGGTCCTCGGCTGAAATGTCGGCGGGAAGGTTTTTCAGGATCTCCAGGATCTGGTCGATCCGTTCGTCCCCGACCAGTCCCTGGGCGGCGACCGCGGCAGTCGTGGGCGCGACCGGCGGAACCTCGGTTCCGTCCAAAGCCCGGGTGGGGTTCAGCGCGATCGCGCGCTTCACGATCGGACCCGCCTCACCCCGTGACAGCCCCGCGATCTCGGCGAGCCAGCTGGCCGTGCTGCCGTGCCCGTATAAGTCTTTGGCGCCCCGAGATTCGATCTCCGCCAGGAACTGCCCCAGACAGGCGGTCGCGATCCGGATCACCTGCAAAGCGTGCTGCACGCCATGGGCAAGCTCCAGCTTGCCGGCGCGCCACAGTTCCTGCGGCAACTCGGGGAGGAAGGTCTCGGACACCCCTCCATAATACCGCAACTTTGTCGAACGCGTGTTCGTAATTTTAAGCAACGAAGATTACCGCGCAAACAACACTGAAGAGTGATGCGGCCTCGTGTAAAGGTCACGCAAGGAGAACGTGCCGCATTTAGTCGACTAAATGCGGAAGAGGATGCCGCCCACGCGAAGAACGCAAGGAGAAAGCGAGTCGCAGTTAGTCGACTAAATGCGGAACAAAGGTAAAGTGCGCTTGAAACCCCCTTGATCCCACCCTGGGCAGTTAGACCACTCCCGTTGGTCTCGACGTCGCGAGCCGAACATGTCCGTCGGCGAGTATCCGCGCATGGAAATCCCCAGGGTCGGTGTTCCCGACGCGCTGGCCTCGCGTCTCACGATGGCCGAACAGCACGAATTCCTCAGCCGCCGCACGATTCTGAAGGGCGCAGTCCTCGCGGCCGGTCCGCTTCTCCTGCAGGGCACCGCGTACGCCGACGGCGACAAGGTCGTCCCGGCGGGGCGGCATCTCGCGTTCGGCCGGAATCCGCGGACGTCGATGCGGGTCGCGTGGCAGGTGCCGGCGCCGGTGCGCAAGCCGTTCCTGCGTATCGCCGACGGCGACGGCGGCTGGAGTCATCGCATCCCGGCCGAGGTCCGCGCGCTGCATTCCGAGGTCGCCGGGGTCATCGCGCCGTACGACCAGTATTACCTCCACGCCGAGGCCGACCATCTCTGGCCCGGCCACTCTTATCGGTACGCGGTCGGGCATGAGGGTTTCGACCCGGCTTCGGGGGACGGCGGATCCGCGGCGATCTCGACGTTCACCACCGCGCCCGCGCGGGGGATCCCGGCGGGCAAGTTCACCTTCACCGCGTTCGGCGACCAAGGCGTCTCGACGACGGCGCTCGCGCAGGACGGTGCCGTCGCGCGTCAGAACCCGCGTTTCCACCTGCTGGCGGGCGACATCGCGTACGCCGACCCGAGCGGCGCGGGCAAACCGCCCGGGTCCAAGCCCGACGCGGACCACGATCTCTTCGACCCCAAGGTCTGGGACGCCTACTACCGCCAGATCGAGGGCGTCGCGGCGTCGGTGCCGTGGATGGTCACCACCGGCAACCACGACATGGAGGCCCTCTACTCGCCCGACGGTTACGGCGGCCAGGTCAAACGCTGGGACTTCCCCGGCACCGGCCCGCACGACTGCCCCAGCGTCTACTCCTTCATCTACGGCAACGTCGGCGTGATCTCGCTCGACGCCAACGACGTCTCCTACGAGATCCCCGCCAACCTCGGCTATTCGCACGGCTCCCAGACGGCGTGGCTCAAGCGCCGCCTGCGGTATCTGCGGTCGCAGCCGGACGTCGACTTCATCGTGGTCTTCTTCCACCATTGCGCCTACTCGACGACCAACCAGCACGCGTCGGAGGGTGGCGTCCGCGAGCAGTGGGTCCCGTTGTTCGACGAGTACCAGGTCGACCTCGTGATCAACGGGCACAACCACATCTACGAACGCACCGACGCCCTGCGCGGCGGCAAGGTGACCCGCGAGGTCGAGATCGGCGACACCGTCGAGCCGGATCGCGACGGCACCGTGTACGCGACCTGTGGCGGCGGCGGGAAGAGTCTCTACAGCTTCCCGGTGCCCGACACGTTCGCGGGCGAGTTCCAGTCGTATCACTGGGTCAAGGGCGGTGAGAAGGTGACCGAAACCGTCTCGTGGTCCCGCGTGCGCTACACCGGGTACTCGTTCCTCGCGATCGACGTCGAGCCCGCCTGGCCCGGCCGCCGGACGACGCTGACCGTGCGGACCCTGCGCAACGACGGCGCCGAGATCGACCGGTTCACCCTGCGCCGCACCGCCGGTCTCCCTCGGTCACGGCACGCTGTCCTCGGCGCCGACCCGGGCGACGTATAACGTCCTACACGGTTCCGCATGGTGGGACTCGGTGCCATATCGTGGACCGGAGACATACAGTCCGGGACATGTCGCCGAGAACCCTCCTGCGGGCCGTCATGGCCGTTTCCGCCGTCACGCTCCTCGCCGCGTGCAACGCCTCGGCCAAGGATCCGGCCGCGCAGAACGCCGCCGGACCCGCGCTGGTCCTGATCACGCCGAGCCCGGTCGGCGTCAACGACTTCCTCAAGCTCGCCGTCCAGGGCATCGAGGACTCGGCCAAGAAGCACAACGGGACGCAGAAGGTCTACCAGAGCACCGATCCGGCCTCGATCCAGCAGAACCTCGCGGCCGCGGTGCGGGAGAAGCCCGCCGTGATCGTCGCCGTCGGCTTCAACTTCGCCGACGCGATCGCGGCCGAGGCCGAACGCAACCCCGGGCAGAAGTTCCTGTTCGTGGACTCCTGCACCACCAAACCGTTCCCGAACGTGACCTGCGCGGTGTTCCGCGAGCACGAGGGCAGCTACCTCGCCGGCGCCGAAGCCGGGCTGCTGAGCAAGAGCGGCAAGGTCGGCGCGGTCGTCGTCCTCGACGCGCCCCAGTTCCGCCGGTACTCGATCCCGTTCGGGCAGGGCGCCGAGAAGGCCAAGCCCGGCACCACGCTCGCCCCGCTGTTCATCGGCGGCGCGAACCCGTTCAACGATCCCGCCCGCGCGAAGGCGCTGGCCACCACGCTCGCCGGTCAGGGCGTCGACCACGTCATGGGCGCGGCCTCCGCGGCGGGCAACCTCGGCGTGTTCGAGGCAGCCAAACAGGGTGGTTTCTTCGCGTTCGGCGTCGACGCGAACCAGTGCCCGGCCAGCCCGGGCCAGGTCGTGGACAACGTCATCAAGCGCACCAACGTCGTCATCGGCGACGGGGTCGACGCGATCCTCGGCGGCAAGACCGGCGAGACGAAGTCCTACGGTGTCAAGGAGAAGGGCATCTCCCTGACCGGGCTGGAGCCCGACGCGGCGACGTCGCAGTGCGTCGTCGCGACCCACCCCGACGTGCTGGCCAAGGTCGGCGAACTGCGGGACCAGATCATCTCGGGCGCGATCGTCGTCGATGACCCCGCCAAATCCTGACGCCGTCTCACTCCGGGGGATCGTCAAGCGGTTCCCCGGAGTGCTCGCGAACGACCACGTCGACCTCGACGTCGGCAGAGGCGAAATCCACGCCCTGATGGGCGAGAACGGCGCGGGCAAGTCGACGCTCATGTCCGTGCTCTACGGCCTCCACCGGCCCGACGAGGGTACGATCTCCTTGCACGGCAAGGAAGTCTCCTTCGGTTCGCCCGCGCAGGCCATCGACGCCGGTGTCGGCATGGTGCAGCAGGGATTCGCGTTGTTCGGCGAACTCACCGTCACCGAGAACGTCGTGTTCGGCAGCGAACCGACCCGCCGCGGCCTGCTGGATCGCAAGGCGGCGACGGCCCACGTCACGGAACTGATCGAACGGCACGAATTGCGGCTGCGGCCCGGTGACCGGGTCCGCGACCTGCCGGTCGGGCTCCGTCAGCGCGTCGAGATCCTCAAGCTGCTGTACCGAGACGCCGGTGTGCTGATCCTCGACGAACCCACCGCCGTGCTGACCCCGCCCGAGACCGAGCGGCTCTTCGGCGTGCTGCGCGCCCTCGCCGCCGAGGATCGCACGATTCTGCTGGTGTCGCACAAACTCCAGGAGGTCCTCGCCGTCAGCGACCATGTCACGGTGCTGCGTGACGGCCGCGTCAGCGCCCGCGGGCGCACGGCGGACCAGACCGCCGCCGGGCTCGCCGCGGCGATGACCGGACGCGAGGTCGACCTCGATCGCGTCCATCCGCCTGGGGCGCCTGGCGACACCGTCCTCGAAGCCCGTTCCCTGACCGTTCCCGGCGTGGAAGGAAAACCGTTGCTGGACGACGTTTCCCTGACCGTGCGTGCCGGGGAGATCGTCGGCGTCGCCGGGGTCGCGGGCAACGGGCAGGCCGAGCTTTCCGGTGCCATCACCGGCCTCTTGAAGACCGGCGGCACCATCGTCCTCAATGGACAGAAGCTCGATGGACTATCGGTACGTGCGCGAAGGGATGTCGGGATCGCTCATGTCCCGGAAGACCGCGCCGAGGTCGGCTCGGCGCCCACGGCGGGACTCCGGGAGAACCTGGCCGTCGGCTTCCACCGCAAACGACCGTTGGCGCGCAAGGGATTCCTGCGCCGCAAGGCGATCGACGACCACGCGGCGGCGATCATCGAGGACTACGACGTCCGCGCGTCCGGCCCCGCCGCCGCGATGGGCACCTTGTCCGGCGGCAACCAGCAGAAAGCGATCTTCGGCCGCGAACTCACCCACGACGCGCCGTTCCTGCTGGTAGAGCAACCCACCCGCGGCGTCGACGTCGGCGCGATCGAGAACATCCACGCGAGGCTCGTCGCCCATCGCGACGCCGGGCACGCCGTCCTGTTGATCTCCGCCGAGCTCAGCGAGATCCTCGCGTTGTCGGACCGGGTGCTGGTGCTGTTCGAAGGCCGGATCGTCGCGGAGTTCACCAAGGACGAGGCCGATCAGCACACGGTGGGTCTCGCGATGGCGGGAGGCGCCGGATGAGCCGCGTCCGTCTCATCGCCGTCCCGGTCGCCGCGGCGCTCGTCCTCGGCGCGATCCTGTTGCTGGCCACCGGAACCGACCCGCTGGCGGCCTATGGCGCGATCGTCTCCGGCGCCTTCGGCCCCGACGGTATCGGCGACACCCTCGCCTACGCCGTCCCCGTCGCGGGGATGGCCACGGCGCTCGCGATCCCGTTGCGCGCGGGCATGGTGAACCTCGGCGGTGAGGGCCAGCTGGTGCTCGGCGCGATCAGCGCGCTCGCCGTCGGCCTGTACGTACCCGGACCCGGACCGGTGAAGGTGATCCTCGCGCTGCTCGCGGGAGTGATCGCCGGAGCCGCGTACGCCGCGCTGGCCGCGGTCTGCGAGAACCGGCTCGGCGTCCCGTTGCTGATCAGCACGCTGCTGCTGAGCTATCCGGCGATGTCACTCGCCGGGTACCTGGTGCGGTTCCCGTTGAAGGACGCCGGTTCCAGCCTGCCGCAGAGCCCGCAACTGACCGAAGGCGCGCGGTTGCCCGAAATCGACGGCGTGACGACCGGGATCTTCCTGGTGGTGGCGGTGATCGCGGTCTACACGGTGATCGACGCCCGCACTCCCGCCGGTTTCGAGACGAAGGTGACCGGCTGGGCGCCGCGGTTCGCCGCCTACGCCGGGATCGACCGGCCGAAACTCACGCTGCGGCTGCTGGCCGCTTCGGGCGGGACGGCGGGACTGGTCGGCGCGATCGCCGTCCTCGGCTTCCCGTACCGGTTCATCGACGGCGCGCTGATCACGCCGCAGTACACCTGGATCGGTCTGCTCGCGGCGCTGCTCGCCGGGGCCAGCCCGCTCGGCACGCTGCTCGCGGCGGTCTTCTTCGCGGCGCTGACCAGCGGCGGGTTCGCGATGGAACGCGCCACCCAGGTCCCGCGCGAACTCACCGCGGTCCTGCAGGCGGTGCTGATCATCTTCCTGGCGGCGACGTCGGGCGTCTTCAAGCGGAAGGCGGAGCGCGCATGATCGACGCGAGCCTGTTCTCCTCGGCGCTCACCGCGTTGACGCCGATCCTGTTCGCCGCGCTCGCGGGCGCGCTGTGCCAGCGGGCCGGCGTTTTCAACATCTCTCTCGAAGGCTCGCTGCTGGTCGGTTGCTTCGGCGCGGTCGCGGGCAGCTGGTACACCGGCAGCGCGTGGATCGGCGTCGTCGTGGCGGTGCTCGCGGCGACGGCGTATTCGCTGATCCTCGCGATCGGCTCGATCACCTTCGACGGCGATCCGATCGTGCTGGGTGTCGCGAGCAACCTGCTGGCGGTCGGCCTGACGAGCTTCCTCATCCGCACCGTCTTCGGCACCGAAGGCTCGTTCAGCGACCCGTCGCTGCAAGGGCTGGGCCAGTTCGGCCCGATTCCGGGGCAGTCGCTGCTGGTCTACCTGTCCTGGCTGGCCGTGCCCGCGCTCGCGGTGCTGCTCTACCGGCATCCGTGGGGACTGCGGCTGCGCGGGGTCGGGGAGCGTCCGGAGGCCGCGTCCAGCCTCGGTGTCAACGTGACCAAATATCGCTATGGCGTGATCCTCGCCGGCGGAGCGCTGTGCGGTCTCGGTGGCGCGCAACTGGCGCTGGGCTCGGTGACGCTCTTCGCCGAGAACATGACCGCCGGCCGCGGCTGGATCGCCGTCGTGGCCGTGATGCTGGGCCGCGCGCATCCGCTCGGGGTGCTGCTCGCGGCGCTGTTGTTCGGCCTGGCCGAGGCGTTCGGCTTCCGGCTCCAGGGCATCGGGTTGCCGCAGCAGGCCACCGACGCCGCCCCCTATGTCGTCACGCTCGTGGCGTTGTTCTTGTCCAACCTCAAACGCAAGAAGGGACAGCCCGCGTGAGCGACGTCCTGCCCATCACCAAGATTCCCCGGCACGGACTGCCACCGCGGGCTCTCGTCGTGGGCGATCCCGACCGCGCGACCGCGGTGGCCGGGTCGCTGACGGACGCCGTCCTCGTCGGGCAGAACCGCGAGTACCGCAGCTACACCGGCACCTGGAAGGGCGTCCCGGTCGTCGTGTCCTCGCACGGCGTCGGCGGGCCCGGCGCGTTGTGCCAGTTCGGCGAGCTCGCCGAAGCGGGCGTCCGCACGTTCCTGCGGCTCGGCACCGCCGGTTCGCTGGCCGACGGGATCACCGACGGCGACCTCGTCATCGCCGAGGCGGCGGTCCGCGACGACGGCGTCACCCAGCAGCTCATCCATCCGGAGTACCCGGCGTTCGCCACTCCGGAGCTCGTCGTGGCCCTGAGCCGCGTGGCACCGGAGGCACGCCGGGGCGTGGTGTGGACGCGGGCCGCGTTCAGCCCGCTGGTACTCACCCTCCCGATGGCCGAATACCTGGCCGCGCGGGTGATCGCCATTGAGATGGAACTCTCCACGTTGCTGGTGTTCGCGGCATTGCGCGGCCTGCGGGCCGGTGGTGTGCTCGTGATCGACGGCGACGCGCGGCCCGACCACCCCGACCCGTCGGCCTATGACCCGCACCGCGACGTCGTGGCCGAGGGAGTGGCGAGGGCTACGCGTGTCGCCCTCGACGCTCTCGTCGACGTGGAAGGGGCGGAATGACCGAAGTGTGGCGCAAGGCGGCTCACGAACTGGCGAGCACGCTGGCGGCGGACGCGGCCGAGCGCGACCTCGCCGGACGTCTCCCTGTCCACGAAGTTGGACTGCTGCGCGAGTCCGGGCTGCTGTCCTTGCTCGACACCGGCGGCTGGACGGCCGCGAACGAGGCCACCCGTATCGTCTCCGCCGCGGACGCGTCGGTCGGTCATCTGCTCGGCTACCACTACCTGCAGCTGTGGCGCACCGGCCTGTTCGGGCCGCGCGCGGCGAGCGAGCCGGGCTGGTTCTGGGCGGGCGTGAGCAATCCGCTCGACGCCGCCCTGCTCCTGACCCCGGCCGACGGCGGGTTCACCGTCGAGGGCACCAAGACCTTCGCGACCGGCGCGGCCGTCGCCGACCGCCTCGTGGTCAGCGCGACCAGGACCGACAACGGCGAGAAGCTGACCTTCGTCGTCGACGCGCGGACCGACGGGATCACCTTCCCCGGTGACTGGGACAACATCGGCCAGCGGCTCACCGCGAGCGGCGCGGTGCGGTTCGAAGCCGTCCGCGTCGCGCACGACGACGTGCTCGGTGCCCAGCCGGAGGACCAGTCCGATCCGAAGGTGCCCCGGATCTCCCTGGCGGCGATCGGGTTCCAGCTCATGCTGGCGCAGGTGTACGTCGGCCTCGCGTTCGGCGCGCTCGACGCCGCGGCCGTCTACACGCGGGAGACCGCCCGGCCGTGGACACTGTCCGATGTGGACAAAGCGACGCAGGATCCGTACACCCTGGCGGGCTACGGCGAGCTGGTCGCGACGGCGCGAGCGGCCGGATTCGCCGTCGACGCGGCGGTTTCCGCGCTCGGCGAGGCCGACGAGCGCGGCTTCGACCTGACCCCGGCCGAGCGTGCCGAAGCGGCGATCGCCATTTCGTCGGCGAAGATCGTGGCAAGCCGGGTGGCCGTCGAAACCACGAGCAAGGTCTTCGAGTTCACCGGCGCGCGGGCCACGGCGACCAAGTACGGCTTCGACCGCTTCTGGCGCAACGCCCGCACGCTGACCCTGCACGATCCCGTGACGTACAAGGCACGCGAGGTCGGCGACCACTTCCTCAACGGCATCCCGCCGTGCCTCTCGGGGTACAGCTGATGACGCTGCCGATCCTCGCCGACAGCGTCCGCCTCGACGACGAAGGCGTGCACATCCTCGACCGCCGGGTCTTCCCGTTCGAGCGGGAATGGGTGCTCTGCCGGACCTCGGAAGAGGTCGCGGTCGCCATCGAAGACATGGTCACGCAGTCGTCCGGGCCGTATTTCGCCGCGCTGGGCGCGATGGTGCTCGCCGCGCGCGAGGCGTCCGGGCTCCCGGATCCCCGGGCCTACCTGCGGCGGGCGGGGGAGCGGATCGTCGCGACCCGCAAGACCAACAACCATCTGCGCAAGGCCGTCGCCGCCGTTCTGTCCGAAGTGGACAAAGCGACGGGCGACCTCGTCGAGGCCGCGACGGCCGGGGCGCGGGCGGGTGACGAGTTGTACCGGTCGCGCAGCCGTGCGCTCGGCGAACACACCGCCGCGTTGGTGCCGGACGGGGCGACCGTGCTGACCCATTGCTGGGCGGACCTGTACCTCGTCGAATTCGTGCTCGCCGCGCGACGGCGGAGCAAGGAGTTCTCCTTCTTCTGCACGGAAACCCGGCCGTACCTGCAGGGCGCGCGGCTGACCGCCGAGACGCTCGCCGAGATGGGCGCCGACACCCGGCTGATCACCGACGGCATGGGTGCCGCGGTGCTGGCGTCGGGCGAGGTCGGAGCGCTGGTGACCGCGGCCGACCGCGTCACCATGGACGGTCACGTCGTCAACAAGATCGGCACCCTGGGGCTCGCGGTGGCGGCGGAGGCGTTCGGCGTGCCGTTCCACGCGATGGTCCAGGCACCCGACCAGGCCGCGCCGACCGGCGCCGACGTGCCGATCGAATACCGCGACGGCGACGAGGTGCTGAGCGCGCTCGGCCACCGCGTCGCCGGTGAACACGCCCGTGGGCACTATCCGGCTTTCGACGTGACACCACCGCGTTTCGTGACCACGGTGGTGACCGACCGCGGGGCCTTCGAACCCGGACGGCTCCGTGAGTACTACGCAGAAGGGGAAGCGAACCAGTGACCGCAACGCTGACCGCCCGATGGGTGGTCCTCGACATCGAGGGCACGCTGACCGCCACCAGCTACGTGCACGTGACCCTCTACGACTACGCGCGGCCGCGGCTGGGCCCGTGGATCGACGAGCACCCGGAGGATCCGGAGGTCGCCGCCGCCGTCGCCGAGATCAAGGAACTCGGCGGGCTCCCGGCGGACGCGTCCACTGTGGACGTCGTGCGGGTGCTGCACGGCTGGATGGACGCGGATCAAAAGATCGCGCCGCTGAAGACGTTGCAGGGCCTCATCTGGCAGCGCGGGTACGCCGAGGGTGACCTCACGACGGAGTTCTTCGGCGACGTCGCCCCGGCGCTGCGGTCGTGGCACGAGTCCGGGCTGCGGCTCGCGGTGTTCTCGTCCGGTTCGGTCGCGGGGCAGATCGCGTCGTTCTCGCGGACCACCGACGGCGACGTCACCGGCTTGTTCGAGCGGCATTTCGACACCGTGAACGCCGGGCCGAAACGTGAGGCGCCGTCGTACCGCGCGATCGCCTCCGCGCTGGAGGCCGAACCGGGTGACATCGTGTTCTTCTCCGACGTCCCGGCCGAACTCGACGGGGCCGCCGCCGACGGCTGGCAGACCGTCGGGCTCGCCCGCGAGGGTGAGCCGTTCGGGGACGCCGATTTCGGGACGCACCGGACGATCCGGACGTTCGACGAGATCAAGGTCGTCCCTCGATGAGTGTGCTGGAGCTGGCCGGACGCGCGCTCGCGGAGGAGTCCGCCCGGTTCGCCGGGCTGGGCTGGATGCGGGGCACGTCCGGCAACCTCTCGGTGGTGCTCGGCCGTGACCCGCTGCGGGTCGCGGTCACCGTCAGCGGACGGGACAAAGGCGAGCTGACCAGCGACGACGTCGTGGTGGTCGGGGAGGACGGGCTAGCCGTCGCGGACCAGCCGCATCCGCACAAGGTGCCCTCGGCCGAGGCGGGACTGCACGCCCGGATCGCGGCCGTGTCGGGCGCGGGCGCGGTGATCCACGTGCACGCGCTCGCGCCGGTGGTGGCCGCCGAGCACTGGCCGGACGGCGTGGAACTGCGCGATCTGGAGATGCTCAAGGGTTTCGGCCGCGCCGCGCACGACGATCTGGTGACCATCCCGGTGATCGCCAACGGCCAGGACATGCGCGTCCTCGGCGACGCGTTCGAGGCCGGGTTCCGGGCGGACACGCCGGCGGTGATCGTCGCGCGGCACGGGATCTACGTCTGGGGCGATGACCTGCGCCACGCGCGTCATCGCCTGGAATGTTTGGAGTGGTTGCTCCGGTTCCGGGTAGAGACAAGACTCGTGGGAGAGGAAAGGGGAGTGCGATGACCCTGCTGACCGTATGGCCGGACGACCGGCCCGGCGAGATCGCGCTCAGGACCGAGGATCCGGCCGTGATCACCGGGGAACTGGGGCGGCTCGGCGTCCGGTTCGAACGGTGGGACCTCGTCGAGGACCTGCCGCGCGAAGTGACGCCCGAGCAGGTGCTGGCCGCCTACGAGGAGCCGATCGCCAAGGTCTCGGCGGCCGAGGGCTACACGTTCGTGGACGCCGTCCGCATGACCCCGTCCGACGAACCCGGCTGGGCGGCCACGGCCGCCGAAGCCCGGCAGAAGTTCCTCGCCGAGCACACCCACGACGACGACGAAGACCGCTTCTTCGCGCGCGGGTCCGGCGTGTTCTATCTGCACGTCGGGGGCAAGGTGTACGCGGTGCTGTGCGAGGCGGGGGACCTGCTGAGCGTGCCGGCGAACACCACGCACTGGTTCGACATGGGGACGCGGCCCGACTACGTGTCCATCCGGTTCTTCCACGACGACGGCGGGTGGGTCGGTGACTTCACCGGCGCGACGCTGGCGGGGGACTTCCCGGGGTTCGACGAGCTGACCGCCGGGCGTTACTGAGGATCTCGGGTGTCATGAAAGGGTCGTTCAGGACGTTTTCTGTCCTGAACGACCCTTTCATGACATATCCGGATGCCAGGAACGGTCCTTTCCTGGCAAAATTCGCAAGGAAAGGACCGTTCCTAGCGCGCGCTGCCGGGGTCGATCAGGCCGGTGCCCAGAGGGCGGGCACGTTCGGCGGCTCCCAGCCGGCCAGCGACCGGTGGCCCTGCCGGCACACGTACGCCGTGCCGTTGTAGGTCACCCTCGCGCCGGTGGCGTAGTCGACACCGGGCTTCCAGGCGTCCGACGGCACCGAGGTGGTCGTCGTCGGCGTGGTGGTGGTCGTCCGGGTCGTGGTCGTCGGACTGGTGGTCGTGGTCGTGGTTCCCGTCGTCGGTGTGGTCGTGGTCGTCGGCGGGGTGCCACCGCCACGCGGGTTGTCCGACGCGATCGCGTACGTCGTCCCGCCGAAGGTGAAGGTGAAGTTCGACGGCGACGCGATCGGCATGTAGTAGTTCAGCCGGATCTCGATCGTGGCGCCCGGGGCGATGGTCTGCCAGCTGGGCACGGTCACCGCGACGTGCTGGAAGTCTCCCTTCATTCCGCCGACGTTGGGCCCGCTGTGGCCCTTGCTCGTGACCGTCAGGCCGAAGCCGGACTGGTCGGACATGCTGCCGGGCGCGCTCGTGCCGTAGTCGAACTCGATCTTCGTCCCACCGGGGATGGTGGTGGTCGAATTGTTGGTGATGCGCATCCGCGGGGTGATCGGGTAGTTCGCGTCGCCCAGTGCGAATCCGGTCAGGTTGATGTGCGCGTTCAGCACCGACGAGGGCGCGGGACGCGGCGACTTGGCGTTGCCGTACGGGGCGGCGCCGCGCAGGCCGTCGTTGATCTTCGTGATCAGCGTGTCGCCCATGAAGTACTGACCCTTGGCGCTGTCGAAGGCGTAGTCGCCCGCCAGCTCCCAGATCATGATGCCGCCGATACCCTTGTCGGCCACGTACTTGGCCTTCGTGGCGAGCGACTCTTCGTCCTCAGTGGACAGGAACACCTTCTTGTCGTTGTTCCACAGCCACGGCGTCACCATCGTGTTGTCGTAGAACCTGTTGTAGGAGCCGGAGAGCCGGTCCTTCGGGTTGTTCTTCGGGTCCAGACCGTACTTCTCCAGGTAGTCCGGGGTGATCTCGTTCTCGAGGTTCTTCGCGTGCCACATGGGGTTCGCGCCCGCCGGCACCTCGGCGCCAGTCAGGCTCATGTCGTGCCAGAGGTTGTCGATGCCGATCGCGCCGTTGCCGCACGGCACGGTCGAGCCGACCTGGGATCCGGTTCCCGGTGGACACTGCTTCTGGTCCGGTAGTGGAGCGGTACCCCACAAACCGTTCGTCCCGCCGGAAACACCTTGCCAGCCGCGGGTGTAGAACCCGACGCCGATGTTGATCCGGCCTGCCTGCATGGCACCGCGGAAGTAGTGATACGCCCAGTCGGTGTTGAGATAACCCTGCCCGTCGTACTGCGGGGTCGTGTACACCTGCCAGTGCGCGAGTTCCGCGTCCTTGCCGTTGTCGTAGAGCGCGGCGTTCGGCCCGGCGAACTGGTTCCACGCGCCGTGCAGGTCGTAGCTCATCATGTTGGCGTAGTCGAGATACTGCGTGACGCCGTAGACCTCCTGGCCGCGCAGCAGCCAGCCGGACGCGGGGACGGCCGCGGTCAGCAGGTAGTGCTTGCCGTCGGCGGCGCCGGCCTGGTCGATCTTCTGGCGCAACGTGCGCATCAGGTTCTCGTAGCCCGCCCAGAGGGTGCCCCGGTTGGACTGCGCGATCCAGTAGTCGTCCGGGTTGCCGGCGTAGTTCGCCGACGTCGCGTACTCGTAGTCGATGTCCGCGCCGTTGAATCCGTAGTCGCGCAAGAACTTCACGACGGAATCCGCGAAGGTGTCGATGCTGGCCTGGCTTTGCGTCATCTTGTAGAACCCGCCCGACGCGTTACGCGTGCCGTCCGGGTTCAGGAAGCCGCCGGTCTCGGCCCAGCCGCCGATCGAAACGAGCGTCTTCACGTTCGGGTACTGCTTCTTGTACTTGTTCAGCAGATTGAAATGTCCCTTGTAGGGCAACGAGGGATCCATCTCCGCGCCGGGAACGCCCGGCCATTCCATGCCGATGGACTCGTTGTTCGGGCCCGCGGCGCCGACCGACACCTTGTTCTGCGCGTCGACATGCGCGAACGCGTAGTTGAGGTGGGTGACCTTGGTCCACGGGATGTTGTTCGCCAGATACGCGGGCGCGCCGTTCTTTCCGGTGCGCCAGCTGGTGAAGTAGCCGATCACGCGGCGGGAATGCCCTTCTCCCAGGGATTCCCGGCCGTTCGTGTCGTAGACGGTGCAGTAGGGGGTGTCGACGCCGGGTGTCCGGTACAGCCCGTCGGGACGACAGTCCTCGTGGCCTGCCGCGCTCGACGTGGACGGGGTGATGACGACGATCATGAGTCCGGCCAGCGTGATGAGCGACGCCAGCAGGGGGAGTAGTTTCCTGGTTCTCCTTGGCACGCCGAACCTCCGACAGTGGAAGATGGCCCTCGGTCACAGCAGCTTGAGCCGCGGACCTGGCGCGCGTCAATAGGTGTAGACCAATTTCCATCCTGTGCCGTACGGCGGAGCGTACCTGTGGTTCGTCAGGTCCGGCTTTGCCGGGACGGGCCATAGTCCCGGCTACATCAGGATCGTGTTATGCCGCCGTTTTCCCGTATCAAGAAGGAAAACTCGTTCCCGTCGGGATCCGCCATCTTCACCTGCCCGTCGAGGTCGGCGCCGAGCCGGGTCGCGCCGAGCGAAACCAGCCGCTCCACTTCGGAAAGCGGCCCGGTCAAAACGAAACGCAGCCGGTTCGGTCCGGTCTTCGGCGTGAACGGCGGGCCGCCCCAGGTGATCTTCGGGCCACCGTGCGGCGAGCGGATCGCGGTCTCCTGGTCCTGGTCCCACACCAGCGGCCAGCCGAGCGCCTTGCTCCAGAAGTACCCGACCTCCTGGGAACCGTCGCTCGCGATGGCGCCGACGAAACCGCATTCGGCGAGGAAGTCGTTGCCCGGCTCGATGACGCAGAACTCGTTGCCCTCGGGGTCGGCGAGCACGACGTGCGTTTCTTCGGGGAGCTGGCCGATGTCGATGTGCCGTCCGCCGAGTTCGAGTGCCTTCGCGACCGTCCGGCGTTGGTCTTCCAGCGACTCGCTCGTCAGGTCGAAATGCATCTGGTTCTGGCGGGTCTTCGGTTCGTCGCTGCGTACGAAACTCAGCCGGAAACCGGTGTCCTCGATCGCCCGGCCGAGCAGTCCGGTCCAGAACCGTTCGAGAGCGCGCGGATCGTGCGCGGCGATACGGAGCGCGTGCAGGGTGGCGGCCATAAGCGACGCTAAGAGCGACGACGACCGGCACGCAACCCGATTAACGCGTGATCAGAGACGGAACTCGCGTGATCAGAGACGGAACGCCTCCAATCACGCGAGTTACGCCTTCGGAACGGTCAGCAGGAGACGCCGGGCCGTCCGTTCTCCACCCGCGCGGTCAGCGTCCGCAGGAACGACGGATCCCCGTCCGCCGTCACGCGAACGTCGTACCAGCCGCCGGAAACCGGCCAGTCCACCGTGACCGAACGTCCCGCCCCGACGCGCACGACCCGCGTGAAGCGAGAAGACGACAGGCGCAGCGTCAGCGCCGAAGTGCCCGAGTTGGACAGCTTGAACTCGACGCCCGAACGCCACGTCAGGAACCGTGTCCGGACATCGACGCCGGCGGCGGCGCCGGACCGGCTCCCGCGCAGTTCCCACCACGCCCGGTTCGGCCCCTGGACGACGACGCGGTACTCGTCACCGGCGAGCTTCACGAGCTCCGGCGCCTCGCCGCGCACGTCGCGATGCGCGGGCTCGGCGAACTCGCCCTTGTACGGGTACAGCGCGAAATGCGCCGATGACGAGCCGCTGTTCGCCAGCGACAGCGCCAGATTCCCCGACTTGTCCACCGCGCCGGACACCGAAACCTGGTACGGCAGCGGACGGGACGGCCGGTTGCCGGGTTCGGCCACGGGCAGGCTCTGCTCCGCCGGGGCGGACGGCCGCCAGCGGCTGATCGGCGCGGGCACCGGGCCGGGCCGGTTCACCCGCGGCTGACGTCCGGCGCGCGAGAAGTCGAAGGCGCCGGTGAGGTCGCCCGCGACGGTCCGCCGCCACTTGCTGATGTTCGGCTCGGCGATCCCGGTCCAGCGCTCGAGGAACCGCAGCACCGAGGTGTGGTCGTACACGGTGGAATCGACGTGGCCGCCGATCGACCACGGCGAGACGACCGTCATCGGCACCCGCGGGCCGAAGCCCAGCGGCTGGCCGTTGAAGTGGTCCGCGTCGTTCGCCGCGTTCCCGGGCGGCATCGGCGGCGGGACGTGGTCGAAATACCCGTCGTTCTCGTCGAAGTTGATCAGCAGCACCGTTTTCGACCACGTCTCGAGGTCAGACGCCAGCGCGTCGAGCACGCGGTAGATCAGGTTCGCGCTGCCGACCGGAGTGGACGCGCCGGGGTGCTCGGAGTCCTTCGCGGACGGCACCAGCCAGCTCACCGCGGGCAGGCGCCGCGCCTGGATGTCCGCCTTGAGCCGGGTCACCAGCGTCTCCGGCTCGCTGCGGTACATGGCCTTCTTGAACAGGTTCCGCTCGGCGGGCGTCAGCTTGGCGACTCCGGCGTCGAACTGCGCCAGCAGTTTCGCGCGCTCCTCGGCGGTCTTCTTGGGCAGCGCGTCGTAGAACTCCTCGGTGGTGCGGAACTTCTCTTCGACCGAGGCGAGGATCTTCGTGCCGACCTTCTTGAACGGCACGAAGTACTCGACCGCGTTGTCGGTGAAGTTGTCCCACTCCTGGTAGATCTGCCACGGCACCCCGGCGGCTTCGAGGCGCTCCGGGTACGTCGTCCAGTCGTAGCCCTTGTGGTCGTAGGAGTACGCCGCGTTCGTGACCGCGCGGTTGGTCGTGCTGCCCGGTTCGAATCCCGTCGTCCCCGTCCACAGGAAGTTCCGGTTCGGGTTCGTGGAGCCGAAGATCGAGCAGTGGTAGGCGTCGCAGATGGTGAACGTGTCCGCGAGTTCGTACTGAAGCGCGATGTCGCGGCGCTCGTAGTAGGTCATCGTGGCGGGCGTCTTCGCCGCGATCCAGCCGTTGTTCCAGCCGCGCGCCCACGCCTTGCCGCTGCCGTTCCAGCTGTGGTCGAGGTCGCCGAGGTACTGGATGTCGTCCGCGTTCCGGCCGGCGAGTTCGGCCGCCTTGCGCACCGAGAACGGCAGCACCGTGCCGCCGGCGGGATTCGGCTGCTCGAACACCGATCTCCCCGAGGGCAGTTCGAGCGGACGCGGGTCGGAGAAGCCGCGGACACCGCGCAGGCTGCCGTAGTAGTGATCGAACGACCGGTTCTCCTGCATGAGCACGATCACGTGCTCGATGGCGTCGAGCCCGCCCCGCCGCATGGGTTCGGCCATGGCGGCGTGCACGGACGGCGGGAGAAGCGTGGTGGCGGCCGCGGCGCCGGTGGCGCCCAGCAACGTACGACGTGACAGTTCAGGCATGCCGGAACCTTGTCCCAGGAACATGAACGTCACAAGAACCGAACAGGTCGACTCGGCGTCGTAGCCGGGTGGTGACACCGCGTCGATCCGCCGTTCCGGGCTTGGTCCCTGGCCGCCACTGTGTTTAGAGTATGCCGCCCGTACGAACCCCTGGATGGCCGTGTTTCCTGATCATCACAACGAAAACGAGAGTGGGGGAGACCCCGCCAGACCGGTGTTCGTCGACCCCAGCGGCCGTCGCCGCACCGTCGTCCGGCGGATCGCGATCGGTGCCTGCGCGGTCGTCGTCGGTTATGGGATCCTTCTCACGGCGGCGCTTTTCGGGGCGCCGACCCTGCCTTCCGCGTTGATCCCCGCTCCGCCGCCCGCGCCGTCGGCGACCACCGAGGCGCCGTCCGAGACGACTTCGTCCGGCCCCAGGCCCACGTCTTCGCGAACCGGATCGACCGATTCGCCCGCCACCGGGCGTGCGCCGGCGGATACGAGCGCCGGCCGGACCCCGCCGGTGAACCCGGTCTCGACCGGGGCGACGCCGCCGGGGCTCACGAGCACCTCCTCACCGGGGATCGACCGCCGCAACAGCCGCGCGCCCGACGTCCCGCCTGGACAGACGAAGACCGCGCCTCCCGGCAACGGGCACTGACCCCGGAGGAAACCCCTTGTCCCACCATCGGCGATTGCCGCCGCCCAAGGCGCATTGGGCGCTGCTGGCGACCCTGCTGTTCGCCGTCACCGTCCTGCTGGGATTGACCGCCCTGGTCGGCGGCGGGTTCGCCGCCGACGGGACACCCAGGACCGTGGCCGCGACGCAGGTCCCGGCCGCGGTACGCGACGGCGGCCCGATCATCGACCCGCGCGGGGCCGAGCCCGTCACCTCCCGGCTTCAGCCCAAGACCGTGGCGCTCACCTTCGACGACGGTCCCGATCCGGAATGGACGCCGCGGGTCCTCGATGTCCTCGCGCGGCACGGGATCCACGCCACGTTCTTCGTGACGGGCGGGCAGGTGACGCGTCATCCCGGGCTGACGGCGGACATCATCGGGCGTGGTCACGAACTCGGGAACCACACCGCCACCCACACCGACCTCGGCGCGGCAGGCGACGTCCGGGCGCAGATCGAACTCCGGGCCACCGACCTCGCCATCGCCGGTGCCGCCGGGACGGGGACCTCATTGGTCCGGCCGCCTTATTCGTCGACCGCCGACGCCGTCGACGACGCGGGCTGGCGCGCGGCGAGCCGCCTCGGCGGCGAGGGCAGGCTGATCGTGCTGTCCGAACTCGACTCCCAGGACTGGCGGCGGCCCGGTGTCGACGCCATCTCCGCCGCGATCACCCCTCGGACGGACGACGGCGCCGTCGTCCTCCTACACGACGCGGGCGGAGACCGTTCGGAGACCCTCGCCGCACTCGACCGCGTGATCCCCGAGCTCAAGGCCAAGGGCTGGCGATTCGACACCGTCAGCGGGGCCGCCGGGCTCACCGGGACCACGGCCGGAGTGGACGGACTCACCCGCTTCGGCGGCTGGCTCCTGATCGCCGCCGTCCAGACGGGCGAAGCCCTCTCGACGGCGCTGGGCTGGCTGCTCGTCGCGGCGAGTGTGCTCGCCCTCCTGCGCACCGTGCTGGTCCTTCTCACCACGGCGATCCACGTCAGACGGGGCAGGGCCGCGCCCTCGCGCCCGCCGGTGCGGGAGCCGGTGACCGTGATCGTCCCCGCCTACAACGAAGAGGCCGGGATCGAGGCGACCATCCGCTCGATCCTCGCCTCCGACCACCATCCGACCTGGGTGATCGTGGTCGACGACGGGTCCACCGACGGCACCGCCGACGTCGTCGAGCGGCTCGCCCTGCGCCGCGTCACGCTGATCCGGCAACAGAACGCGGGCAAACCGGCCGCGCTCAACACCGGTCTCGCCGCCGCCCGCACGGAACTGGTGGTCATGGTCGACGGCGACACCGTGCTCGAACCCGGCACCGTGGGCGCGGTGATCCAGCCGTTCGCTGACCCTTCCGTCGGCGCGGTCTCGGGCAACGCCAAGGTCGCCAACCGCGGCGGCCTGCTCGGCCGCTGGCAGCACATCGAATACGTCATCGGTTTCAACCTCGACCGGCGGATGTACGACGTCGGCGAGTGCATGCCGACGGTGCCCGGCGCGGTCGGGGCCTTCCGCCGGTCGGCGGTGCTCGCGCTCGGCGGCGTCCCCGAGGACACCCTCGCCGAGGACACCGACCTCACGATGGCGCTGGAGCGCGACGGCTGGCGGGTGGTCTACGAACAGGAGGCCCGCGCCTGGACCGAAGCACCAGCGACGCTGGGGCAGCTGTGGAAACAGCGCTACCGCTGGTGCTACGGCACGCTGCAGGCGATCTGGAAGCACCGGGGCGCGGTCGTCGCCAAGGGCGCGGCGGGCAGGCTCGGCCGTCGTGGCATCCCTTATCTGCTGCTGTTCCAGGTGGCGTTGCCCGTGCTCGCGCCGTTCGTCGACGTGGCCGCCCTTTTCGGCGTGCTGACCGGGGACTGGAAGACGGCCTTGCTGTACTGGTCGGTGTTCCTGCTGCTGCAACTCGTCCCGGGCGTGATCGCCTTCCGGCTCGACCGGGAATCGCTGCGCCCGCTGCTTTTCCTTCCGCTGCAACAGTTCGTCTACCGCCAGCTGATGTACCTCGTGGTCATCCAGTCGGTGATGACGGCGCTGGCCGGCGCCCGGCTGCCGTGGCACAAACTCGATCGCCTCGGCCAGAGCGCTCCACCGAGGTCACTTGTGGACGCTGAGTGACCGTCCGGCGGGGTGGCACCGCCGGAAGGCCGCCTGCGCGGTAACCTCACGAGCACCAAGACCGCAGACCCTTGAGGAGGGCCCGTGTCGGCAGGGCAGATCGCCGCGCTGATCGCCGCAGGAGCATTCGTCGTACTCGTCGTGCTGCTGGCGATCGTGCTGTTCAAGCTCGGCCGGACCCTGGACGAGGCCACGATCGCCATCCGCAAGGCGCACGAGAACACCGACCCGCTGCTGATCGGCGCGAACGAGACGATCACGCACGTCAACACGCAGCTGGAGCGGGTCGACGGCATCACGGCCAACGCGCAGGCCGTCTCCGGCAACGTGTCCGCGCTGTCGTCGGTGTTCACCGCGACGCTCGGTGGTCCGCTGGTGAAGACGGCCGCGCTGTCCTACGGCCTCAGCAAGGCCATCAAGGCCCGCCGGAAGAAGGCGGAAGCGAAAGCCTCCCGTCCGGCGAGGAAGCGGGGCCGCAAATGAAGCGCCTGTTCTGGCTCGGCGTCGGCGTGGTCGCCGGGGTCGCCCTGTCACGCAAAGCGACGGAAACCGCTCGCCAGGCCACGCCCGCGGGGTTAGCCTCGAACCTGGGCGACGCCGTGCGGGAACTCGCGGGCGCCGTCGGTTCGTTCGGCGCGGAGGTCCGCGCCGGGATGAGCGAGCGGGAACAGGAGTTGCACGACATGGTGTCCGAACGGACCGGCTTGAGCACGGCCCCCGTGACCGAGGGCAGGCACGCGGCACAGTCGCGGCGCCCGGTCCGGCGAGCTCGCCGGGCGGAGGGCTGATCGGGTCGCGCCCGCAACCGGAAGATCCCCAGCCCTTCGCCGTTCCCGCCTGTCCGCATTCCCAGCGCCTTCGCGCGAGCCCGTATACAAGGACGATCCCGTGGAAACACACGAAATCACCAAGCGTTTTCTGAGCCATTTCGAGAACAAGGGACATACGCGCGTCCCGAGCGCGCCGCTGATCCTCGACGACCCGAACCTGCTCTTCGTCAACGCCGGCATGGTCCAGTTCAAGCCGTACTTCCTCGGCGAGGCCCCGCCGCCGTACCCGCGCGCGACCAGCGTCCAGAAATGCGTCCGCACGCCGGACATCGACGAGGTCGGCAAGACGACCCGGCACAACACCTTCTTCCAGATGGCCGGGAACTTCTCCTTCGGCGACTACTTCAAGGAAGGCGCCATCGAGGCGGCCTGGGAGCTGATCACCAAGCCCCAGAGCGAAGGCGGCTACGGCCTCGACCCGGCGCGCATCTGGGCGACCGTCTACGAGGACGACGCCGAGGCGGCGGGTCTGTGGAAGAAGCTCACCGGCCTGCCCGGCGAGCGCATCCAGTCCCGTGACGGCAAGGACAACTACTGGGACATGGGCGTGCCCGGTCCCGGCGGCCCGTGCTCGGAGATCTACTACGACCGCGGCCCCGACTACGGCCGCGAGGGCGGCCCGGTCGCCGACGAGGACCGCTACATCGAGATCTGGAACCTCGTTTTCATGCAGGACGTGCGGGGCGACAAGAGCCCGAAGCACGGCCACAAGCCGATCGGCGAGCTGCCGAAGAAGAACATCGACACCGGGATGGGTGTCGAGCGGGTCGCGACGATCCTGCAGGGCGTCGAGAACGTCTACGAGACCGACCTCGTCCGCCCGGTGATCGGCCGCGCCGAGGAGTTCTCCGGCCGCCGTTACGGCTCCGACCACGCCGACGACGTCCGCTTCCGCGTCATCGCCGACCACGCCCGCACCGGTGTGCTGCTCATCGGCGACGGCGTCACCCCGGGCAACGACGGCCGCGGCTACGTGCTGCGCCGTCTGCTGCGCCGCATCATCCGCTCCGCGCGCCTGCTCGGCGTGCACGAGCCGGTGCTGCCCGCCTTCGCCGCGGTCGTCCGCGACACGATGGGCCCGACGTACCCCGAGCTGGTGTCCGGTTTCGACCGCATCGAGGACGTCGTGCGCGTCGAGGAGGAGGCCTTCCTTTCCACGCTCACCAGCGGTTCGCGCATCTTCGACCTCGCGGCCGAGGAGACCAAGCGGTCCGGTGGCTCGCTGCTGGCCGGCGACAAGGCTTTCCAGCTGCACGACACCTACGGTTTCCCGATCGACCTGACGCTGGAGATGGCGTCCGAGCAGGGCCTGACCGTCGACGAAGAGGGCTTCCGCACGCTCATGAACGAGCAGCGGCAGCGCGCGAAGGCCGACGCGGCGTCGCGCAAGACCGGTCACGGCGACCTGTCCGAGTACCGCAAGGTGCTGGAGCAGCACGGCGAGACCGAATTCCTCGGCTACACCGACCTGCAGGCCGAGGCGAAGGTCGTCGCGCTGCTGGAAGACGGCGTGCCGGTCTCCCGTGTCGGCGCGGGCAAGAAGGCGGAGCTGGTCCTGGACCGCACGCCGTTCTACGCCGAGAGCGGTGGCCAGGTCGCCGACACCGGCGTGCTGCTCGGCGACGGCGTCGAGCTCAAGGTCCACGACGTGCAGAAGATCGTGCCGGGCCTGTTCGTGCACCGGGTCGAGGTGCTCGACGGCGAGATCGGCATCGGCGGCGCGCTGACCGGTTCGGTCGACCAGCACCGACGCCTGTCGATCGAGCGGTCGCACTCCGCGACGCACCTGGTGCACGCCGCCGTGCGCGGCGCGTACGGCAAGCGCGCGGCGCAGGCCGGTTCGCTGAACTCGCCGGGCCGGATGCGCTTCGACTTCACCACCTCCGGCGGGGTGTCGGCCGACGTGCTGACCGAGGTCGAGGAGGAGGTCAACGACTATCTCCAGACCAACGTCGAGGTGAACACCTTCGTCACCACGAAGGACAAGGCCCTCGAACTGGGCGCGGTCGCGCTGTTCGGTGAGAAGTACGGCAACGACGTCCGCGTCGTCGACATGGGCGAATACTCCCGCGAACTCTGCGGTGGCACCCACGTCGACCGCATCGGGCAGCTCGGCCTGGTGAAGCTCGTGGGCGACTCGTCCATCGGTTCCGGCGTGCACCGCGTCGAAGCGCTCGTCGGCACGGACGCGCTCAAGTACGTCCGCAAGGAGCAGCTGCTCGTCTCGCAGCTCGCGAGCACCTTCAAGGTGCCCTCGGAGCAGCTGCCGTCGCGGATCGACGACGTGCTCACCCGGCTCAAGAACGCCGAGAAGGAGATCGAGCAGCTGCGCACCCAGCAGGTGCTCGGCTCGGCGGGCTCGCTCGCGGACAAGGCAGAGGACATCGGCGGGATCGCGGTCGTCGCGGAGAAGCTCGGCGAAGGCGTCGACTCGAACGGTCTGCGCGCGCTGGCTTCGGACATCCGCGGCAGGCTCGGCGACCGGCCCGGCATCGTCGCGCTGTTCGCCCCGCAGGGCGAGAAGGTCGCCTTCGTCGTCGCCACCACGAAGGCGGCGCAGGCGAAGGGCGTCGCGGCGGGCAAGCTCGTCCCGTCGTTCGCCGAGGCGATCGGCGGCCGTGGCGGCGGCAAGCCGGACATGGCCCAAGGCGGGGGTACCAACCCGGCCGGGGCCGACCAGGCCATCGCCTCCCTGCGCGCGGCGGTCGCCCAAGTTGGCTGACGACGCCCCTCAGCGGCGCCCGGATCGGCCTGGGGAGTCCGATCCGGGGCGCGGCAGGCGGCTCGGGGTGGATGTCGGATCCGTCCGGGTCGGGATCGCGCTCAGCGATCCCGACCCCATCCTCGCGAGCCCGCTCGTTACCCTCACTCGCGACGCTGCGGCCGACAAGGACGTCGACCAGCTCGTCGAACTCGTCACGGAACACGACGTGGTCGAAGTCGTCGTCGGCCTGCCGAGGACGCTCAAGGACCGTCACGGCCCGGCGGCCGAAGCGGCACTCGACTACGCCGGAAAGCTCGCCGCCAGGATCGCCCCGGTCCCGGTGCGACTGGCCGACGAGCGGTTGACCACGGTGACGGCATCCAGGATGCTGTCGCAGCGTGGGGTGAAGGGACGTAAGCAACGTGCCGTCGTCGATCAGGCGGCCGCGGTCGAGATCCTGCAGGCGTGGATCGACGCGGTAGCGGCACATCGCGCACGGAAGGGCGACACATGACCGAGCCCCACGGCCGGCCCGAACGCCGTCAGGGCGGAAGACGACGGTTGCGGGAGCCTGAAGAGGCCATCCAGCCACCGGCCCCGCCACGTCGACGGCCCGAGCCCCAGCCGACGGGACGACGGCACATCCGCGAGGAGCCGCCCGTACGGCGTCCGGCGGAAGAACCGCCGCGGGCCCGCCGGTCGCCGGAAGAGCCACCGCCGCGGGCCCGGCGCGCCGCCGACGAGCCGCCGCCCCGGGCACCGCGTCCGGCGCCTGCCAGGCGGGCTCCGGAACAGGCGGTCCCTCCGCCGCCTCCCGCGCCGCAGCGGCGGTCCCCCCAGCCGGGTGACCGGGGTATCGGCATGCCCGCCTACCCCGAGGACGAGACCCCCCGCCCCGGCCGCCGCAGGCGCCGCGAGGACGACGGTCCGCTCCCGGACGAGCGGCCGACCGACATCCTCCCCGCGATCCAGGAGGCGCCGCTGGCCCGGCGCCCCGGCGCGGCTCCTTCTTCGCCGCCTCAAGGCAGCGAAGAGGAATACAACGAGATCTTCGGCGACGACGCGTACGACGACTATGACGAGTACGACGACTACGAGGATTACGAGGAATACGACGACGAGGACCGTGCCGAACCGGAACGCATCGAGGACGAGCGCCCGGAACGCCAGGGGCCGCCGCCCAAGAAGCGCAAGAAGAAGCGCGCGCTGGGGTGGATCGCCGCGCTGACGGTGCTCGTCCTGCTCGCCGGCGGCGCCTACTACGGCTTCACCGAGATCTTCGGCTACGACGACTACGAGGGCGCCGGCGAGAGCGACGTCCTCGTCCAGGTGGAGAAGGGCGACTCGACGTCGGCGATCGGCAACCGGCTGCAAGCGGCCGGGGTGGTCGCCAGCGGCAAGGCGTTCGTGAAGGCGGGCGAGGACAACACCGCCGTCTCGCGGCTCCAGCAGGGCTACTACGTCATGAAGACGAAGATGTCCGGGGCCAGCGCGGTCGAGAAGATGATCGCCCCCGCGTCGAAGGTCGGCCAGGTCGAAATCCGGCCGTACACCCAGTTCCACGACATCACCCAGCCCGACGGCAAGGTGACGCCCGGGGTGTACACGTTGCTGTCCAAGGCTTCCTGCGCCGACCTGAACGGCACGAGCACCTGTGTGCCGGTCGAGGAACTGCGCAAGACGATCGAGAACGCGGACCTGGTGAAACTGGGCGTCCCGGCGTGGGCCATCGAGCCCGCGACGAAGGCCGAGCACAAGGACCGCCGCCTCGAAGGACTGATCGCCCCGGGTATCTACGACATCAAGCCCGGCTGGACGGCCGAAGAACTGCTCAGCTACGTCGTGAAGACGTCGGCTGACCGCATCCTCAACGCCGGGCTGAGCGAGCAGTCGAAGGGCGAGGGGAAAACGCCGTACGAGACGCTCGTCATCGCGTCGATCATCGAACGCGAGGCGGTGAAGGCCGACTTCGGGAAGATCTCGCGGGTCATCTACAACCGGATCGACAAGAAGATGCGGCTCGAGATGGACTCCACGATCAACTACGTCCTCGACCGGCCGACCCTGCTCACCAAACCCGAAGAACGGGAAAAAGCGGGCGTCTACAACACCTACAAGTCGGTCGGCCTGACCCCGACACCGATCGCGGTCCCGAGTGCGGAGGCCATCCAAGCCGCGCTGAAGCCGACGGCGGGGGAGTGGCTGTTCTTCGTCAAATGCGAGAAGAACGGGCTTTCCTGCTTCGCGGTGACCTTCGACGACCACCGGAAGAACCGGGATGACGCGGTGAGGCGCGGTGTCATCTGACCGCAAGGCCGCGATCCTCGGGAAACCGGTCGAACACTCGCTCTCGCCCGTGCTGCACGGTGCCGCGTTCCGCGCGCTGGGCCTGGACGGCTGGACGTACGAGCGGGTCGAGATGGACGGTCCCGGGCTGCCCGCGTTCGTCGACGGCCTCGGTCCGGAGTGGACCGGGCTCTCGGTGACGATGCCCGGGAAACGGGCCGCGCTGGACCACGCCGACGAGGTCACGCCACGCGCGGCGGCGGTCGGCGCGGCGAACACGCTGGTGCGCCGGGAATCCGGCTGGCTGGCGGACTGCACCGACGTCGACGGCGTCACCGAGGCGCTGCGGATCGCGGGGGAGTACTCGCCCGGCCCGGACGACGCCGCCGTCGTTCTCGGTGCGGGCGGGACGGCAGCCGCGGCCGTCGTCGGGCTGGCCTCGCTCGGCGTGCGGACGGTCCGGCTCGTCGTGCGGGATCCGGCGCGGGCGACGGAAACGGTCGAGGCGGCTCAGCGGGCCGGGCTCGACGTCGAGGTGCTGCGCTGGGCCGAAGCCGACTTCGGGAAGCTCGCGGCGGATTCGGCGGTGCTGGTGAACACCGTGCCCCCGGACGCCGTGCGGTCGCATCTGGCGGAGCTGTCCGGGATCGGGTGCGTCCTCGACGTCATCTACCACCCCTGGCCGACCGCGCTCGCCGAAGCCGTCGCCGAGCGGGGCGGGCGGCTCGCGACCGGGCTGGACATGTTGCTGCATCAGGCTTTCGGGCAGTCCGAGTACTTCACCGGGCAGCCGGCGCCGCGGGCGGAGATGCGGGACGCGCTGCGTGAGGCGACCGGCGGGATCCTTTCCCTGCCGATCGGCTGAGGTACATGAAGGCCCCCTTCCTTGCGTCTAGCGCAAGGAAGGGGGCCTTCATGTACCCCAGAACAGGACCGGTGAGCGGAACCTTCTTCGGTGAAAGCGCCTGACAAGATCGCCTGGGTTCGATAATCTGGCCGACTGCCTTGAGGAAGGAACAAGGGGTCGATGCCTAAACCAGATCGAGACCACTACACCGAAGAAGACATCAACAACTCATGGGTCGATGAGGCTCCGGTCATGAATTCCACCGTCACCCTGGCCGAATACGACCCGGAGTGGCCCGGACTGTTCGACCGGGAAGTCGAACGCATCAGGGGGATCCTGGGGGAACGCGCGCTGGTCCTGGAGCATGTCGGCTCTACGTCGGTGCCGGGACTGTGCGCGAAACCGATCATCGACATCATGCTGATCGTCGCGGATTCGGACGACGAGGAAACCTATGTGCCGCAGCTGGAGGCCGAGGGCTACAAACTCGTCATCCGCGAGCCGGAGTGGGAGAAGCACCGCTGCTTCAAAGGGCCGGACACGAACATCAACCTGCATGTCTACTCGCCGGACAACGGCCAGACCGAGCGCTACCGCCTCTTCCGCGACCGGCTCATCGCGCACGAGGACGAGCGGAAGCTCTACGAGGCCAAGAAACGCGAACTGGCGTCGCGCACCTGGAAGTACATCCAGCATTACGCCGACGCCAAGAACGACGTGATCGACGAGATCATCGAGCGGGCTCGCGCGGCCCAGTACGACGGGTTCGCACGGCTCTACGCGGCGCACGCGGAGACCAGTAGCACCAACGCCCACTACGACCGTCCCGCCATCGTGGAGCTGGCCGGGGACGTGGCGGGCAAGCGGGTGCTGGACGTCGGCAGCGCGGCGGGACACTTGAGCGCCCTGCTCGCCGAGAAGGGCGCGGACGTCCTCGGCGTCGACGCCAGCTCGGGCATGGTCGCCGTCGCCAGGGAGAAGTTCGGGCACGTCGCGAAATTCGAGACGGCGGACGTTTCGCGGCCGATGCCCTTCGTGGAGGACGCCTCGATCGACGTCATCACGGCGTCGCTGGTGCTGCATTACCTGAAGGAGTGGGCGCCGGCGCTGGCGGAGTTCCGGCGGGTGCTCAAACCGGGCGGGCTCCTGGTGTTCTCGGTGCATCATCCGGGCGAGGACTGGCGGTGGTTCGAAAAGCGGAACTACTTCCAGCTCGAACTCCTGGAAGACGAGTTCCCGGCGGGGCAACAGGTCCGCTTCTACCGGCGGCCGTTGAGCTGGACGTTCGGCGCGGTGCGGGACGCCGGGTTCGCCGTCGACAGGCTCGTCGAGCCGATGCCGGACGAGGCGATCGCCGAATCGGACCCGCGGTGGTACGCGAAACTGCGGACCGAACCGCGGTTCCTGTACTTCCGGACCGTCCGGGAGTCCTGACCCACACCGCGTTTAGTCCTCTGGATGCGGTTTTCCCCTATCGCATTCAGAGGACTAAATGCGTGTCAGGCGACGTCGTCCCGCTTCGACAGGTCCCGGATCAGCGAAACGATCTCCCGGCTGACCGGCCGCAGCACCCGCAACCGCGAAAGCCCCACCAGCCGCGCGATCAGCGGCACCGTCCGTTCCACCAGGATCCGGCTGCGTTTCTGCCCGGCGGACCGGTCGTGGACCCAGAACAGCACGACCCCCATCTGGTACAGCCACAGCAGATCGGGCAGGTCGTCGCGCAGATCCGGGTCGAGTTTGACGTCGGAGTCGGCGATGACGTCGCGCATCAAGCCGACGGAGGCGTCCCGCGCCGGCGAAGACTCCTCGCTGAACGGGCTCAGCGGCGAGTCCGGGTCGGCGGCGTTGACGAAGAACTGGGTGCCGAAGCGGTGGTACGGCTCGGCGACGTCGAGCCAGGTGAGCAGGACGGTCTTGAGGCGGGCGCTGAAGTCCCGCTCACCTTCGATCGCCTGGCGCGCGTCCGTCAGGTGCGCCTTCGCGATCTCGTCGTAGAAACCCTGGATCAGCTGGTCTTTCGAGGCGAAGTAGTAGTAGGCGTTCCCGACCGACACGCCCGCTTCGGCGGCGATGGCCCGCATGGTCGTGCGGTCGTAGCCGTTCTCCGCGAACAGCCGCAACGCGGTCGCCACGATCAGTGACCTGGTTTCCTCACTCTTCGCCACCACTGCACGTTATCCGGTCAGGGCGCGGGGTGCGGAGCGGGCGCCGGGTAGCCGGGGTAGGGCGGCGGCACCGGCGCGGGCCGTTCGGTGGCGTGGCTGAGGTGCTTGCGCCGGATCCCGTTGAACACCAGCACGTTCCCGACGTGCATCACGCCGAGCACGAGCGCCACCGTGCCGACCTTGACCGACAGCATCTCGAAGACGTCGCGTGCGTCGAGGACGGTGTCGTCGCTGGTCAGGAACAGGGTCACGAAACCCAGGCTGACCAGGTAGAACCCGACGACGAGCAGCTGGTTCACCGAATGCGCCAGCGCTTGTTTGTCCTGGAAGACGTCTTCCAGGAACGTCTTGCCGTGCCTGCTCAGCGTGCGGGCGACCAGCACGGTCAACGGCACGGTGATGACCAGGTAGAGCGCGTAGGCCATGACTACGGGTTGCATGGGGACCTCCTTTTGAACGTGTTCAAGAAGAACCGTAGCCCAGATTTTGAACGCGTTCAAGAGACGCTGTTCACCTGAACCTCACCCCACCGGTCACGACGGATGCGTAAGGTCGCCTCGAACTCTGGGAGGTAAGGAACGTGAAACGCATCGCCGCCGTGCTCACTTCGGGCGCCTTGCTCGCCGGGACGCTGCTGGCCGCCACACCGGCGGAAGCCGCCGCCGGGCAGAACGTCCGCTTCGCGACGTACAACGCTTCGCTCAACCGCGGGGCCGCCGGTCAGCTCGTGACCGACCTGTCGCAGCCGGGCAACGCGCAGGCGAACGAGGTCGCCGAGGTGATTCAGCGCAACCGGCCCGACGTGCTGCTGATCAACGAATTCGACTACGTGCCCGGCAACCGCGCCGCGGACCTGTTCCGCGAGAACTACCTGAAGCGCGGCCAGAACGGCGCCGCCCCGATCGATTACCCGTACGCCTTCACCGCGCCCTCGAACACCGGCGTCGCGACCGGTTTCGACCTCGACCGCGACGGCAAGGTCGGCGGCGGCAACGACGCGCACGGCTTCGGCCTCTTCGAGGGCCAGTACGGCATGCTCGTGCTGTCGAAGTACCCGATCGACACCAAGAGTGTGCGGACGTTCCAGAAGTTCCTCTGGAAGGACATGCCGGGCGCGCTGCTGCCGGACGACCCGGCCACCCCCGCGCCGAACGACTGGTACTCGCCGCAGGCGCTCGACGTGCTGCGCCTGTCGTCGAAGTCCCATTGGGACGTTCCGATCCGGGTCGGCCGCTCGACCGTGCACTTCCTTGCCGCGCATCCGACGCCGCCCACCTTCGACGGTCCCGAAGACCGCAACGGCACCCGCAACAACGACGAGATCCGCTTCTGGGCGGACTACGTGACCCCGGGGAAGGGCCGCTACATCCACGACGACCGCGGCCGCCGCGGCGGGCTCGGCGCGCACGAGAAGTTCGTCATCGCCGGCGACCACAACTCCGACCCGCTCGACGGCGACAGCGTCCCAGGCGCCATCTCACGCCTGCTGAACGCGCCGCGCGTCATCGAGACCCGGCCGGGGAGCGAAGGCGGCGTACGGGCCGCTCAGGACCAGGCAGGCGCCAACATCGGGCAGAAGGGCGACCCGTACTTCGACACCGGCGACTTCAACGACAAGGCGCCGGGCAACCTGCGGATCGACTACGTCCTGCCGTCGAAGGGCCTGTTCCCCTGGCGTGCCGAGGTCTTCTGGCCGCTGCCCGATTCACCGCTGGCCCGGCTCAACGACACCTCGGACCACCACCTGGTGCGCGTCGACGTGTTCGTCCCGCGCCGGTAGGACTCAGCGGGCGCCGAGCAGCGCCGCGCCCGGGCCGGTCAAGGTGGCCAGCCCGGTGCTCCGGCCGCTCACGGACAGGAGCAGGTCGACGAGCGGGCCCCGGACCTCCTCGGGGCCCGTTCCGCCGGTCCAGTCTGCGTCTGTGGCGATCAGCCGGAGATCCTTGCAACGTTTCCTCGCGCCCCAGAACGGACTGACGAGCAGGTGCTCCAGCGCCGCGATGGCGGGCTTCTCCGGCATCGGGCGCGCGATACCGAGCGGGCGGGCGACGTCCTGGCCGTGGATGAGCACGTCGGCGAGCGGGTCGATCGGTTTGGCGCCGGGCGAACGGCGGGCCGATCCGGCGTCCTCGCGGATCTGGGCGACGAGTTCGGCGGGGGAGAACCGGGCGGCGTAGGCGATGGCCTGGTCGGTGTTCATCCGGTCCCAGTTCCCCTTGGCCTTCACGATGCCGGTGAGAGTGTCCTTGAGCCGGTTCCTGGTGGTCTGCGCGAGATGTCCTGCCATCGCGTGGACAGTCCACTCCGGACAGAGTGTCTTCGCGGACCAGTCCTCGTCCTCGAGCCCCTCCAGCAGTTCGGCGAAGCTCAGCCGCTCCGCTTCGGTCCAGGCCAGGATCCCGCCCTCGTGCATCCCGTTCCTCCGGTCACCGTTGTCCGAGCGCCTTGACCGCCTCTTCGGAGGCCTCCATGACGATCGTGTGGTAGCTCTCGATCCGCGAGACGATCGCCTCGCGCGGGCCCGTCAGCCAGGCCTCACTGCCATAGAACTCGCGTTCCTGCCGTTCGTGTTCTTCGAGAGAGCCGAATGCGCGGATCAGGTAGGCCTCTTCGTGTCCGTCCTCGGCGACCAGCGACCGTCCGAAATCGACGACCCGCAACCCCGCGCGCTCCAGCAGGGGAACGGACTCTTCGCGCATCACGCGGAGGAATTCCCCGCTCGTCCCGGGTTTCAACCGGTAGGTGCGGACTTCCAGGATCATGGTGGCCTCCCCGGGCATGGTTCCGGCGCCGACTCTAGCCTGGGGAGCATGAAGATCGCGATTCTCGACGACTACCAGGAAGTGGCGCTCGGTTTCGGGGACTGGGACTCCCTCGGCGCCGAGATCGAGGTGTTCACGAAGCCGTTCGCGGATCCCGCCGACGTGGTGGGCCGCCTGCGCGACTTCGAGGTCGTGGTGGCGATGCGCGAACGCACCCGCTTCCCCGCCGAAGTCCTCGACCGGCTCCCCGCGCTCAGGCTGCTGGTGAGCACCGGCCACCGCAACGCCGCGATCGACGTGGCCGCCGCCCGGCGCAACGGCGTGGTCGTCTCGTCCACCGGGTACATCGCGGCCCCCGCGGCCGAGCACACCTGGGCGCTGATCCTCGCCGCCGCGCGGAACGTACCGGTGGAGTCGCGGAACATGCGCGACGGCGGCTGGCAGACCACCGTCGGCACGATCCTGGCCGGCAAGACGCTCGGGCTGCTCGGGCTCGGCAGGCTCGGCGCCGGCGCGGCCAAGATCGGCCAGGCGTTCGGCATGGAGACCATCGCGTGGAGCCAGAACCTCACCCAGGAGAAGGCCGACCCGCACGGGGTGACCGCGGTGTCGAAGGACGAACTGTTCGCCCGCGCGGACGTCCTGTCGGTCCATCTGGTGCTCAGCGCCCGCAGCCGCGGGCTGGTCGGCGCGCCCGAACTCGCCGCCATGAAGCCGACGGCGATGCTGGTCAACACCTCGCGCGGACCGATCGTGGACGAGGCCGCACTGGTGGACGCCTTGCGCCGCAAGGAGATCGCGGTCGCCGCACTGGACGTCTACGACGTGGAGCCGTTGCCGTCGGAGCATCCGTTGCGGACGCTGGACAACGTCGTGCTCACCCCGCACATCGGCTACGTCACCCGGGAGGCCTACGAGATCTTCTACCGCGACGCGGTCGAGGACATCGCGGCCTTCCAGGCGGGTTCGCCGATCCGTGTCATGGAGTAGAGCCGCGCAGCTCCGCCAGCACGGCGTCGGTGTAGGGCGGCCAGACCTCGGCCGCCCACGGGCCGAAGGCGCGGTCGGTGAGCGCGACGCAGGCGGCGCCGGCGTCGGGGTCGACCCAGAGGAAGGTGCCGGACTGCCCGAAGTGGCCGAAGGTCCGCGGCGAGCTCGACGAACCGGTCCAATGTGGACTCTTGTGGTCGCGGATCTCGAAGCCGAGGCCCCAGTCGTTCGGCTTCTGGTGGCCGAAGCCGGGCAGGACACCGGAAAGGTCGGGGAAGACCACGGAAGTCGCCTCGCGCACCGTTTCGGCGGCGATGAGCTTCGGGGCCTGCAGTTCGGCGGCGAACGCGACCAGGTCGTCCACAGTGGACTCCGCGCCCGAAGCGGGGGAGCCGGTCAGCTTGGTCGCCTTCATGCCCAGCGGCTGGAAGAGCGCCTCCGCCTGATAGTCGGCGAAGGGAATGCCGGAATGCTCGGTGAGCGCGTCGGCGAGCTGTTCGAAGCCGGCGTTGGAGTACAGGCGCCGGTTGCCGGGCGCGGCCATCGCCTTGTGCTCGTTGAAGGCCAGGCCCGAGGTGTGCGCGAGCAGATGCCGGATCGTGGAGCCCTCCGGCCCCGCGGGGGTGTCGAGTTCGACGACGCCCTCTTCGATGGCGATCAGCGCGGCGTAGGCCGTGAGCGGTTTGGTCACCGACGCCAGCCGGTACACCTTCGTCGGGTCGCCGTGCGTGCCCAGCACGTCACCGGCGGCGGTCACCACGGCCGTGGCGGCGTTGTCCACCGGCCACTGTTCGATCCTGCGCACGCTTTCCATGCCAACACCCTACGAAGCCCGGGCCGGTCGGGGCGGCCCGGGCTTCGCAGGGATGGGGATCAGGCGTCGAGGTCGGTCGCCACCAGCTCGGCGATGGCGTCGACGGCCGCCTCGGCCCCCTCACCCTCGGCACTGATGATGACCTCGTCGCCGTAACCGGCGGCGAGCGTCATCAGGTTCAGCACGCTGCCGGCCGCGACCGGGTCACCGCCCGCCTTGGCGATGTGCACCGCGACGGGCTGCGCCGCGGCCGCCTTGGCGACCGTCGCCGCGGGCCTGGCGTGCAGGCCCACCTTGCTGGCCACGGTGACGCGTTTCTCCGGCATGTTCTTTCCCTTTCGTGCCTTTGGTTCTGCTGAGCTGAAACTACTTGACGGGCTTCGCCGCGGTGGCTTCGAGATCCGCCTCGATGGCGTCGTCCTCGCGGCCGGGGGTCCGCAGGTTCCACTTCTTGATCACGAACCGGAAGATCACGTAGTAGACGACCGCGTAGGCGAGACCGATCGGGATGAGCAGCCAGACGTTGCCGCTCGCCGCCGGGAGACCGCTGTTGAGCGCGAAGTCGATCGCACCGGCCGAGAATCCGAAGCCGAGGTGGATGTCGAGCGCGTTCACCAGTGCCAGCGACGTACCGGTCAGGACCGCGTGGATCAGGTACAGCGGCCACGCGACGAACATGAACGAGAACTCGATCGGCTCGGTGATACCGGTCAGGAACGAGGTCAGCGCACCGGCGATCATCACACCGCCGACGATCTTCTTCTGGCTGGGCTTGGCGCTCTGCCAGATCGCCAGCGCCGCGGCGGGGATGGCGAACATGAAGATCGGGAAGAACCCGGTCATGAAGGTGCCGCGGGTCGGGTCGCCCTCGAAGAACTTCGTGAGGTCACCGCCGTCGAAGATGAACCACACCGGCACGTTCAGCAGCTGGTGCAGACCGACCGGGATCAGCAGGCGGTTGAGCACACCGTAGATACCGCCACCGACCACCGGGGCGCCGGTGACCGCTTCGCCCGCGGCCTGGATGCCGTCGTTGACCCAGTGGAAGACCAAGCCCAGCGGCACCGCGAGGACCATCAGGGTCACCGCCGTGATGATCGGCACGAACCGGCGGCCGCCGAAGAAGGCCAGGTACGGCGGCAGCTTGATGCGGTAGAACTTCTGCCACAGCAGGGCGGTGACCAGGCCGACGATCACACCGGCCAGCACGCTGTAGGGCCACTTCATCGGGTTGAGCATCAGGCCCGCGGGCTTCTCGGGGTTCCAGCCGGGCAGCTCGGAGAACGGCGCGAAGACCTGGAGGACGCTGGTGAACACGAAGAAGCCGACCACGGCGGCCAGCCCGGTCGCGCCGTCGCTCTTCCGGGCGAAGCCGACGGCGATACCCACCGCGAACAGGAGCGGGAGCCAGCTGAACAGCGAGTTGCCCGCCGCGCCGAGCACTTCGGCGACCTTGTCCCAGCCGAGGCCGTCCTTGCCGAGGAGGTCGGGTTGGCCGAACCTGTTGAGGAGCGCGGCGGCGGGCAGGGCGGCGATGGGGAGCATGAGGCTACGGCCGAAGCGCTGAAGCCCGGCCAGTCCCTTGCCTTTGCCCTTCGCCCCCTCCGCGGTGGTGGAGCTCATCGGGTACCTCCGTAGTGAGGATGTTGACCGGAATCCGGGGTGTTCCGGTCCAGCTGCATGGTGACCTGGTAGTGATCGCCCCGGTACCAGGAAGTCATGTCTTCGATCGGTTCCCCGTTGACGCTGGAGACCCGGCGGAAGACAAGAAGCGGACTGCCGGCGCGCATGCCGAGCAGGCGTGCCGTTTCGCGGTCCGCGGATTCGGCCCAGACCGTCTGCCACGCGTGATCCGGGCGCAGGTCGTACGACTGGGCGAGTTGGACGTACAACGATCGGGTGAGATCGAGGTCGAGCAGACCGGGCATCCGGCCCGCGTGATACCAGCCGCGTTCGACCGCCAGCGGCACCCCGTCGGCACGGCGGAGCCGGACCAGGTGGTGCGCCGGGGTCCCGGCGGCCAGGCCGAGGGCGTGCGCCGAGGGGGCGGGCGGGACCTCGGTGGCGGTCTTGACGACCTCCGTGGTCGGCGTCATCCCGCGACGGCGCATGTCCTCGGTGAAGGACATCAGGTAGAGCTGCAGTTCCATCCGCCTCGCGGCGGTGAACGTCCCCTTGCCGCGCACCCGCGACAAGAGCCCTTCTTCGACCAGCTTGCCGATCGCCGAACGGACCGTGAGCCTCGACACCTGATAGGTCTCGGCGAGGTCACGTTCCGAGGGGATCGGCGAGCCGGGGGGTAGCTCACGCTCCACCGTGCGGCGCAGAATCTCCCGCAGCTGGGCGTGCTTGGGCGTCGGTCCGTTGATCACACGGTCGGACGGCGGCAGCTGCGCCGAAGCGCTCATGACGGTCACCGTCCTTTCGGGCCGGTCTGTTCGGGTAACCCGTACTCGCATCTGGTCCGGAAGATTGGTACGTTCCGGTCTAGACCAATGATCCGATGGGGCAGGATGCTCCGTCGCACGAGCGGGTGTCAACCACCGTTACGCGTTCGTGGCCAGGGATCGGGTGCGAGTCGGCGAACGGCGTAGTACAGCTGGTTCGCATGTGGGAAACCGACAGGGAACAGGGAGACCGCGATGGCGGATGACAGGGCGGAAAAGATCCTCGCGGGGCTCGGCGGTGCCGAGAACGTCATCGAGGTCGAGGGGTGCATCACCCGGCTCCGTTGTGAGCTCGAAGACATGAACCTGCTCGACGAGGCGGCACTGAAGGCCGCCGGCGCGATGGGCGTCGTGCGCATGGGGGCCGGTGTCCAGGTCATCGTGGGCCCCGAGGCCGACAACATCGCCAGTGAGATCGAGGATCTGCTGTGAGTCTCGAGATCCTCAGCCCGGTGAGCGGCAAGACGACCGCTATGACCGAAGTGCCCGATCCGGTCTTCGCGCAGGCGATGGTCGGCCCCGGCATCGCGGTCCTGCCCTCGGGCGGGCGCCAGGACGCGGTCGCCCCGGTGGACGGGACGGTCGTCACGCTGCACCCGCACGCGTTCGTGGTGGCCACCGAGGACGGCCGCGGCGTGCTGGTCCACCTGGGGATCGACACGGTGAAGCAGAAGGGCGAGGGGTTCACCCTCCACGTCGTCAAGGGCGAGGCCGTCCGTGCCGGGCAGCCGGTCGTCGGCTGGGACCCCGACGCGGTCAAGGCCGCGGGCTACTCGCCGATCGTGCCCGTGGTGGCGCTCGACGCGAAGGCGGAAGTCCTTTCCGGACTGCTCACCGGCGGCGACGTCGAGGCGGGCGACCCGATTTTCACCTGGGACAGCTGAAAGATCGCGAAAGGGTCCCTTTAGGACGGTGACAACGTCCTAAAGGGACCCTTTTCTTGTTTAGGCCGTGACGACCTGGCCGTTGGTGACCTTGACCGCGATCGAGGGCAGCGGCTGGTCCGCAGGTCCCTTTTTGACCGCGCCGGTCGCGGCGTCGAAGATCGAGTTGTGGCAGGGACATTTCAGCTCCGCGCCCTCGGGGACGACCGCGCACCCCTGGTGCGTGCAGATCGCGCTGAACGCGGCCGCCGTGCCTTCGGCGGTCCTGGTGACGATGACGTCCTTGCCGTCGGCGGTCTTGGCGGCCTTCGCCTGGCCGACCTGGATGTCGGAGAGCGCGGTCAAGGTCTCGCCCGGCGCCGCGGCGGGCGGTGCGGCGGTCGAACCGGACGGCGTGCTGTCGCTTCCGCAGGCCGTGAGGGCCACGGCCCCGGCGGCGGCACCGGCGACGGCGGCGCCGGTGGTCAGGACCTTGCGGCGGGAGTGGAGTTCGGCAGTCATGCCCATACACACGGTCCGGGCACCCATCCGGTTCAATTTCGTCGGCCATCGGGTGCCGGATTGAACCGCGAGGCCCTCTTTTCCGTGTTCAAAGGCATAGGGGAACCGAACACGCGGGAAAGAGATACGGACATGATCCGGTGGTTGTTACGGGCGGTGGTGGCGGCCGGCCTCCTCGGCTCGGCGTGGGTGCATTACGTCGTATGGCAGGACTGGGCCTCGGAAACGGCTGTGGTCGGCCCGCTCTTCCTGGTGAACGTCGTGGCGGGTGTGGTCATCGCGATCGCCGTCCTGGTCTGGCACCACTGGCTTCCCGCGCTCGCGGCGGTCGGCTTCGGTCTGGCCACGCTGGGCGCGTACGTGCTCTCGCTGACCACAGGGTTCTTCGGCGTCTCGGAACGCTTCACCACCCAGGCCGAGCTCTGGGGCCTGATCACCGAAGTGGCTTGTGTGGTCTTCGCCCTCCCGCTGCTCCTCAACCGCGAAAGCACGGATCGGTGAAGGAATTCGCGGAGGACCGGCTGATGCGGGCTCTGCACGATGAGCACGCGGCGGCGCTCTGGTCCTACGCACTGCACCTCACCAGCGGCGACCGGGTCCGCGCGGAGGACGTCGTCCAGGAGACCCTGCTGCGGGCCTGGCGCAACGCCAAGGTGCTCGACCAGACCGAGGGCTCGGCGCGGGGCTGGCTGTTCACCGTGGCGAGACGGATCGCCATCGACGACTGGCGGGCCGCCGAGGCGCATCCGGAGGTGGTGACCGGTCAACCGCCCGAAACGGCGGTCACGGACGGCACGGAACGGGCGGTCCAGGGCTGGCTGGTCGCCGAAGCGCTCGGTGAGCTCTCGCCGAGGCACCGGGACGTCCTGGTCCTGTGCTATTTCCAGGGTTACTCCGTCGCCGACGCTGCGAAGCGGCTGGGTGTGGCCGAAGGGACGATCAAGTCGCGGACGCATTACGCGTTGCGGGCGCTGCGGCTGATATTGGAGGAAAGAGGGGTGACTCAATGACCGACCCCTTCGCCACCTACGACGCGGCCTACGTGCTCGGTGCGTTGTCCCCGGAAGACCGGTCCGCCTACGAGAAACACCTTCGCGTCTGTGACCGGTGCGCGGCGTCCGTGCGCGACCTGGCCGGGATCCCCGGGCTGCTCGCCCAGGCGGGTGCTCCCGCCCTGCTGGAGGACGAACCGGCGCCCTCGCCGGAGCTGCTGCCGACCGTGCTCAAACGGGTCCGCCGGGGAAGGCGGATCCAACGGGCGATCACCACCACCGCGGCCGGGATGGCCGTGGCCGCCGGCGTCGCGCTCGTGGTCGTCCTGACCGGGCCGATGGCGGCGGCGGGCGACCCGATGACCCCGCTCGGCGACTACCCGGTGACCGCCGAAGTCGCCATGTCCGCCACGGACACCGGCACGAAGGTCGACATGACGTGCAGCTACGGCGGCAACCGCACCGGGGACTACATCCTGGTCGCCGTCGGCGCCGACGGCGGCACCAGCGAGCTCGCGTCCTGGCGCGCGATGCCCAAGGACACCGCGCATATCGTCGTCGGCACCGCGATGCGGACCGGGGACATCAAGGCGCTCGAGATCCGCACGCCCTCGGGTCTCCCGCTGCTGCGGATGAACCCCTGATCCCGGTGTCATGACAGGTCTTCGGTGCCGGGGGCGAGGCGGATTGCCGCTCGCGCGGAAACTTCGGGCGCCCGGTACCGCTTCGGTCTCCCAAGTACATGAAGGCCCCCATCCTTGCGCCTGGGTACATGAAGGGGGCCTTCACGTACCCAGGGCGAGCGGCCGCTCCGCGCGCTGCCGTCGGCCGGGCTGAAGGACGCTTCCCCGCATCCCATGCGACGAAAGCTCCCTTCACCGCGTGAGACGCCGTGAAAGCTCCCTTCGGCCCACCCCCCGCATCCGTGCGTGAACGGTCCGTTCACGACTTCCGCACCCTCGCCCCACCTGCCGAAAGTGCGTGAAAGTCCCTGTCACGAAAAGAAAATCTTGCCGCCCGCCCGCCACCGGACGCACGATTGATCTCGTGTTCACGCCGATCGCCTTCGCGGTGGCGGGCGCCGGATCGGCGCTCGCCACACGCTCCTGCCTGCGCCGGGCCGGAGCGCCGATCACGGCGTGGGCCGCCGCCCTCACCGCGGCGGCGCTCGTCGCGGTCTGCCTCAGGTACCAGTCGGGAGCCTGGCCGTCGTGGTGGCTCGCGGTCCCCGCCGTGCTGACCGTCTTCGCGGTCCCGCTCGCGCTCGCCGACCTCAAGTACCGCCGCCTGCCCGACATCCTCACCCTGCCCGCGTACCCGGCGCTGGCCGTCGCGCTGGCGATCGCCGCGTACGGGGGAGGGGCCGCCATCGCGTGGCGGGCGGTGCTGGGCGCGCTGGTCTTCGGCGGGGCGCACGCGCTCGTGCACGCGGTGTCGCCGCGCTCGCTCGGTGCGGGGGACGTGAAGCTCGCCGGGAGTCTCGGCGCGGTCCTCGCCGCGACGGGCTGGCCGTCGATCGTGCTCGGTGCCGTCGCCGCCGCGTTACTGAGCGTGGCGCTCGCGGTGGGCGGGCCCCGGCATCCCACGGTGCCGCACGGGCCCGGTCTCCTGGTCGCGGCGTGGGCGCTCGCCGTCTTCGCCGGACCCGGTCCTGGATAGCCCGGCCTGTACCGGGACTTCAGAGGAGGTTGTGACAGGATCTGTCAGGTGTTGCGCTGGATAACCGCAGGGGAATCGCACGGACCCGCCCTCGCCGCCATCCTGGAAGGGATGCCCGCCGGGGTCGAGGTCACCACCGCCGAAGTGGGCGAGCAGCTCGCGCGCCGGAGGCTCGGCTTCGGCCGCAGCCCCCGGATGGGCTTCGAGACCGACCACATCGAGTTCACCGGCGGCGTCCGGCACGGGCTCACCCAGGGCGGCCCCGTCGCGGTCCAGATCGAGAACGCCGAGTGGCCCAAATGGGAGAAGGTCATGTCGGCCGATCCCGTGCCCGCCGAGGAGCTGGAAGGCCTCGCGCGCAACGAGCCGCTGACGCGTCCCCGGCCCGGCCACGCCGATCTGCCCGGCATGCAGAAGTACGGCTTCCCCGAGGCCCGTCCGGTGCTGGAGCGCGCGAGCGCCCGCGAGACGGCGTCCCGCACGGCGCTCGGCACGGTGGCCCGCGCGTACCTCAAGCAGCTGCTCGGGGTCGAGATCCTCAGCCACGTCGTGTCCATCGGCGGCGCCTCGGCGCCCGAGGGGCCGCTCCCGGTGCCGTCGGACCTCCCGGCCATCGACGAGAGCCCGGTCCGCGCCTTCGGCCAGGAGGGGACCGACGCGATGGTCGCCGAGGTCGACGCCGTGCGGAAGGCGGGTGACACCGTCGGCGGCGTGATCGAGGTGATCGCCTACGGTCTGCCGCCGGGCCTCGGCTCGCACGTCCACTGGGACCGCAGGCTCGACGCCCGCCTCGCCGGCGCGCTCATGGGCGTCCAGGCGATGAAGGGTGTGGAGGTCGGCGACGGCTTCACCACGGCCAAGCGCTGGGGTAGCCAGGCCCACGACGAGATCGACCGCGGCACCGGCCCGGTCGGGGTGACCCGCCGGTCCAACCGCGCGGGCGGGCTCGAAGGCGGCATCACCAACGGCGAGCCGCTGCGCGTGCGGGTCGCCATGAAGCCGATCTCGACCGTCCCCAAAGCACTGTCCACTGTGGATGTCACCACCGGCGAACCTGCGGTGGCCATCCACCAGCGTTCCGATGTCTGCGCGGTACCCCGCGCCGGGGTCGTGCTGGAGTCGGTGGTCGCGCTCGTGCTCGCGGACGCCGCGCTGGAGAAGTTCGGCGGCGACTCGCTGATCGAGGGCAAACGCAACGTCGAGGCCTACCTGAAGGCGCTCGAGGAGCGCTGGTGACCCCTCGTGCGGTGATCATCGGGCCGCCGGGCTCGGGCAAGAGCACGGTCGGCCCGGCGCTCGCCGCCCGGCTCGGTCTCGCCTTCCGCGACAGCGACGACGACATCGTCGCGAGCGCGGGCAAGCCCATCACCGACATCTTCGCCGAGGAGGGCGAGCTCGCCTTCCGCGCGCTGGAGGAGGAGATGGTCGCGAAGGCGCTGGCCGAACACGAAGGCGTCCTCTCCCTGGGCGGGGGAGCGCCGATCACGCCGGGCACCCGCGAACGGCTGGCCGGGCACACTGTGATCTTCCTGAACGTCGGGATGGCCGCGGGTGTCCAGCGCGCCGGGCTCTCGACCGCACGTCCGCTGCTGGCCGGGGTGAACCCCCGCGCCACCTACAAGGCGCTCCTCGACGCGCGCCTGCCGGTGTACCGCGAGGTGGCCACGTTCGAGATCGAGACCGACCGGCTGACCGCCGACGAGGTCGTCGAGGCCGCCCTCATCGGGTTGACCGAGATCAGCAAGGAACGAGCATGAAACGCACCACCGCCGGCGTCCTTCTCGCCGTCATGGCCCTGAGCCTGACCGCGTGCGGCGAGGAGAAGCAGCCTCCCGGCGCGGACGTCGTCCAGACCGGTGCGGCCACCAGCCCCGCGCCGGAGGCCGATGTCGCCGCCGACGTCAAGGTCACCAAATGCGACAGTGACAGCTACACCCCGAAGGTCACCATCGAGGTCACCAACAGCACGGGTGAGGACGCGCGGTACGCCGTCACCATCGCGATCAAGGACGCCGAGGGCAAGGCCGCCGGTGAGGCGCTGTTCGCGAAGAACCGGATGACGCCCGGCCAGAAGGTGACCGAAGAGATCCCGGGGGACACCCCGGTCAAGGGCAAGATCACCTGCGAGGTCGCGAGGGCCAAGCGGCTTCCGCCGAAGTGAGGGGAACGATGACCGAGCCGGTCCGCATCACCGTCAACACCGCCAAGCCCTACGACGTCGTCATCGGCCGCGGCCTGCTCGGCGAGCTCACCGAGCAGCTCGCCGACGCCTCCAAGGTCGCGCTGATCCACCCGCCGACGCTGACGACCACCGCCGAGGCCATCCGCGACGAGCTGGCCGAGGCCGGGATCGACGCGCACCGGGTCGAGATCCCCGACGCCGAGGACGGCAAGGCGCTCACCGTCGCCAGCTTCTGCTGGGAGGTCCTCGGCCGCATCGGCCTCGACCGCCAGGGCGTGGTCGTCGGGCTCGGCGGCGGCGCCGTGACCGACCTGGCCGGATTCGTCGCCGCCACCTGGATGCGCGGCGTCCGGCTGGTCAACGTGCCCACCACGCTGCTGGGCATGGTCGACGCGTCCCTCGGCGGGAAGACCGGCATCAACACCGAGGCAGGCAAGAACCTGGTCGGCGTCTTCCACGAGCCGAGCGCGGTCCTCGTCGACCTCGCGACGCTGGAAACGTTGCCCCCCAACGAACTCGTCGCGGGAATGGCCGAGGTGGTCAAGGCAGGGTTCATCGCCGACCCGCGGATCGTCGAACTCGTCGAGCAGGATCCCGCCGCGGCGCTGGACACCACCGGCGAGGTCCTCGGCGAGCTGGTCCGCCGCTCGATCCAGGTCAAGGCCGACGTCGTCGCCGCGGATCTGCGCGAATCGGATCTGCGCGAGATCCTGAACTACGGGCACACGCTCGCCCACGCCATCGAACGCCGTGAGCGGTACCGGTGGCGTCACGGCGCGGCGGTCAGTGTCGGCCTGGTGTTCGCCGCCGAGCTTGCGCGGCTGGCCGGCCGTCTCGACGACGCCACCGCCGAGCGGCACTCCAGGGTGCTCAAGTTGCTGGGCCTGCCGACCACCTACGACCCGGACGCGCTCCCGCAGCTGCTGGAGACGATGAAGGGCGACAAGAAGACCCGTTCGGGCGTGCTGCGGTTCGTCGTCCTCGACGGGCTCGCGAAGCCCGGCAGGCTGGAAGGCCCGGACCCGTCGCTGCTCGCCGCGGCGTACTCGGTGGTGGCGGGCGACGCCCCCAAGCCCGGCGGGAGTGTGCTGCTGTGAAGGTGCTCGTCCTCAACGGCCCCAACCTCGGCAGGCTCGGCCTGCGCGAACCCGGCATCTACGGTTCGGCCACGCACGCGGATCTGGCCGCCACCTGCGTCGAAACCGGCAAGGAACTGGGGATCGACGTCGAGGTCCGGCAGACCGACCACGAGGGCGAGATGGTCGGCTGGCTGCACGAAGCCGCCGACGCTGGCTGGCCGGTGGTGCTCAACGCCGCCGCGTGGACGCACTACTCGATCGCCGTCCGCGACGCCGCCGCCCAGCTGAAGGCGCCGCTGATCGAACTGCACATCTCCAACGTGCACAAACGCGAGGCGTTCCGGCACCACAGCGTGCTGTCGGACATCGCCACCGCGGTGATCGCCGGGCTCGGGGTCGACGGCTACCCCCTGGCCCTGCGCTGGATGGCCGCGAACGCGGCGTGAACAACCCTCCCGAGCTCAAGACCACGAGGCTGCGGCTGCGCGCGCTGACCGAGGCCGACACCGATGCGATCATCGGGCTTTTCGCCGACCCGGCGATGAGCGCGCATTTCGCGGTGCCGCTCACCGAGCCGGACCGCGTTCGCGAAATGGTCGGCCGCAGGCTGTCCTACGACGGCCCGGCGGGCATGGGGCACTGGGCGATCGAACGCGACGGCGAAGTGATCGGGCTCGCGCATCTGCGGCCGTCGCAAGAGCTTCCCGGCGACGTTCCGGAGCTCGGGTACTACCTGTCGCGGGCGCACGGCGGGCAAGGTCTGGCGACCGAGGCCGCCAAGGCGCTGCTGGAGCACGGACTCGTCGGGCTCGGCCTGTCGTCGGTGTGGGCGCTGGTCGGCGAGTCCAATGTGGCCAGTCAGAACCTGGTGCGGCGTTTGGGTTTCCTCGATGTCGGCGGCGGTGACCACTACGGCAGCGGGCCGCATCGCGTCTTCGTCGCGCTGCCTTCGGACCACGGCCGCGCGCACCACATCGAGCTGTGGGTACCCGATCTCGGCCGCGCGGAGGAGAGCTGGGGCTGGCTGCTGGGCGAACTCGGCTGGCGGGAGTTCCAGCGCTGGCCCGCCGGGGTCAGCTGGAAGCACGGCGCGACCTACCTCGTCGTCGAGCGTTCTCCGGCCCTCAGCGGGGAAAAGCACGACCGCACCGCGCCGGGCCTGAACCATCTGGCCCTGCATGTCGAGTCACGCGATCGGGTGGATGAACTGGCTTCGAAAGCCGTCGAACACGGCTGGTCGCCGATGTTCGCGGACCGCTATCCGAATGCGGGCGGTGACCATCACTACGCCGCCTACCTCGAAAACGCCGACGGCTTCGAAGTGGAATTGGTCGCCCTCCCGGGTACTGACGTCACCCGGCTGGGTTAAGCCTCGCTACACTCGGCCATCATGCGCCTTTTTCGTGGGGGTCGGCGACCCGCCCGTGCCGTGGTGGCCGTCGTCGCGGCGGGCGCGGTCCTCGCGGCGTGCAGCGACGGGAACGTGCAGTCCCAGGCCGACGGCAAGGGCGGCGGGATCGGCGGAGCCCAGCAGACGCCCCAGGAAAAGCCGCGGCCGATGGACGTCGTACTCGCGACGAGCGATCCCCGGGCCAGCGGAGGCGTGGTCGCCGCGGGCGATCAGGACGCGGTCTACAACTACAGCCCGACCGTGATGCGGGACGGCGGGAAACTCAAGATGTGGTGGTGCAGCCAGTACGGCAGCGCCCAGCCGCCCGGTGACGACGTCCTCTACGCGCAGTCGCCCTCGCTCGACGGCCCCTTCACCGGCCCGTCCGGCGGCGGCCCCGCGGCGGTGTTCTCCGGCGCGCCCGGCGGCTTCGACGGGATGCACACCTGCGACCCGTCGGTGATCAAGGTCGGCTCGACCTACTACATGTATTACACCGGCGCGGCGGGCGATCACGCGCTCGGAAACTCGATCGGCCTCGCGACCAGCCCCGACGGGCTCACCTGGACCCGTGCCGCGGGCGGGCGGCCGATCATCGGACCGGCGCACGACGTCCACCGCGCCAACGTCTACGGCGCGGGCCAGCCCTCGGCGGTGTACCTCGACGGCTGGTTCTACGTGCTCTTCACCGACACCACGGCCAAGGCCGCCGGGTGGAACGGCGCCGGGCAGTTCCTGCTCCGCGCCAAGGACGCGGCGTTCACGCGGGGCGTGGAGACGCTGGGGGAGCAGGGCTTCGTCGCCAAGCCCACGACGATCTCGCCGCGCACCCGCTCGCTGGTCGACGGATTCAGCACCGACCTCATGTGGGTCGGTTCGCTCGACGCCTTCGTGATCGCGCACGAGACCGACGCCGGCACCACGCTCACCTTCTGGACCAGGGATTTCACCGCGCAGCCGTACCGGCCGGCGCTCATCCCCGGCGCGTGGAAGGAAGGCCCCGGCCTGGTCCGGCGGCCCGACGGGCACGCGCCGCTCACGTCGGGCGACGTCTGCGACCGGGTGCCCTTCGACGTCGTCCGCGCCACGATCATCGGCGGCGCGGGGGCGCCGACCGACCTCAAGCATTTCGGCCTGGACGTCCGCGGCTCGCGGGCGTGCGACGGCGACGCCCGGCTCCGGACCTCGTTCGAAGGCGTCGCGATGCCGTCACCGCAGCGGACCATCGACCTGGTCGCCGACGGCAAGCTGGTGCGGGTCGACCGGCGCTCGGTGGCGGCCGCGCTCGCGGGTGAAGTGCTGGACCAACGCCTCAAGGTCGTCGACAGGTTCCCGCAGGCCGCGCGGCTGAGCGCCGGGGCGAAGACGGTGCACGCGCCCGGTCGCGGGTACGGCGTGGTGCTCGACGGCAAGTTGTACGCGGTGCCTGACGCGGGGACGGCGGCGCTGAACGACTCGGCCGTCGAAGAGATCGGCGATCAGGCTTGGGACGGCTTCCCGGCCGGTTTCTCGCTCGCCGGCTGATCCTCGTCGTCGCCGGTCCTGGTGATGCGGCCGCCGACGAACAGGCCGATCCCGGCCGGGATGAGCACCAGCAGGGCGGAGAAGGCGGCGCCGCCGGTGAGCGCGCCGCCGAGTTCCGAAGCGCCGGTCTGGTCGACGAACACCGCGCGGCCGATCACGTACAGCACGCCCGAGACCGGGCCGGCGATGAGCGCCGCGATGAACCAGTTCTTGCCGCGTTCGGGTTTGCCCTGCCAGGCGTCCACGGCGCCCCAGCCCGCCGCCGCGCCGACCAGGACGGCGAGGGCGAGGGAGGTGACGAGGGTCTTGTCGGTGGGGTTGAAGACCTCGTACTTGGCCAGCACGGTGACGGCCGCGCCGTGCAGCAGCGCCATCACGAGTCCACGAGTCAGCCACGGTGCCATTGGAGAAGCTTAACTCGCCAGTAGTGACCTACGCGCCCACGTGCCGGTGGTGGTCGGTCCTCCGGTCCGTGAAGGCCTCCTTGAGGGACCCAGAGTCCCTCAAGGAGGCCTTCACGGACCGGTATTCGTTGATCTACGTCTGAACTGGGCGTGGGCGGGATTCGTTCCAGACAGGGGCGAGCGTTGTCGATGAAGGATTTGGGGCGTTCACCGTCCCAAATCCTTCATCAACGAATCCCTGTGTGGAGGAGTCAGGACGTTCGACGTCCCGAACCCCTCAGGCTCGGCCCGAACCCGTGGGCAAGCAAAAGGAGGCCTTCACGGACCACCTCACCCCACAGTGAACGCAAGCAGCAGGCGAAACGCGTGCCACCGGCGGCCCACCCCCTAAACTCCATGACGTGCGTGAATACTTCTCTCGCCGCCGCGCGGCGCTGCGTTCCCTGCTGGCCGACTCCGGAGTGGACGCGCTGCTGGTCACGGACCTGCTCAACATCAGGTACCTGACCGGCTTCACCGGGTCCAACGCCGCTCTCCTCGTCCACGGGAGCGGCGACGACAAGACGATCTTCTGCACCGACGGCCGCTACCAGGTCCAGTCGGCGACGGAGGTGCCCGACCTCGAACGGGTGCTGGACCGCGCGAGCGCGGCGAAGCTGGCCGACCTGGCGGCCGAGAAGAAGCTCGGCAAGACCGGCTTCGAGAGCCAGCACGTGAGCGTCGAGCAGCACGAGGACCTCAAGGTCCGCTTCGACCGTGTCGAGCTGGTACGGACGCCGGGGCTCGTCGAGCAGTTGCGGCTGGTGAAGGACGAGCAGGAGATCGAGGCGCTGCGCCAGGCGTGCGCGGCGGCCGACCGGGCGCTCGAGGACCTGGTGTCCGCCGGCGGGCTCCGCCCGGGCCGCACCGAGCTCGACGTCGCCCGCGACCTCGAGAATCGCATGCTCGGCCACGGGTCGACCGGGCCTTCGTTCGACACCATCGTCGCGGCGGGCGCCAACTCCGCGATCCCGCACCACCGGCCCACCTCGGCCGTGCTCGCGACCGGCGGATTCGTCAAGATCGACTTCGGTGCCACGGTCGACGGATACCACTCCGACATGACGCGCACGTTCGTCATCGGCAAGCCCGCGGCGTGGCAGGAGGAGATCTACGAGCTGGTCCAGCGCGCGCAGACGGCGGGCTGCGACGCCGTCCTGCCCGGCGCCGAAGTGTCCGAAGTGGACAAAGCGGCCCGTGGCGTGATCGTCGAGGCGGGGCGCGGCGAGGAGTTCGGCCACGGCCTCGGGCACGGCGTCGGACTGCAGGTGCACGAGGCGCCCAGCCTCGCCACCACCGGCGTCGGTACACTGTCCGCCGGTATGGCCGTCACCGTCGAGCCTGGTGTGTATCTGCCCGGACGCGGAGGCGTGCGCATCGAGGACACGCTGGTCGTGCGGGAAGGTACGCCCGAACTCCTCACGCTGAGCACCAAGGAACTCGTGGTCGTCTGACGACGGCCCGGAAGATCGACACAGGAGACTGCACACTCGTGGCCACCACCAACGACCTGAAGAACGGGCTCGTCCTCAACCTCGACGGCCAGCTCTGGACCGTCACCGCGTTCCAGCACGTCAAGCCGGGCAAGGGCGGCGCGTTCGTCCGCACCACGCTCAAGCACGTGCTCACCGGCAAGGTCGTCGACAAGACCTTCAACGCGGGGACGAAGGTCGACACGGCCACCGTCGACCGCCGCAACATGACGTACCTGTACAAGGACGGCGCGGACTTCGTGTTCATGGACGCGGAGACCTACGACCAGATCACCGTCCTGGCCGAGACCGTCGGCGACAACGCGAACTACCTGCTCGAGAACTTCGAGGTCCAGGTCGCGGTGCACGAGGGCACGCCGCTGTACATCGAGCTGCCGACCTCGGTCGAGCTCATCGTCCAGCACACCGACCCCGGCCTGCAGGGCGACCGCTCCACCGGTGGCACCAAGCCCGCCACCCTGGAGACCGGCGCCGAGATCCAGGTGCCGCTGTTCCTCACCACCGGCGAGAAGATCAAGGTCGACACCCGCGACGGCCGCTACCTGGGCCGCGTTTCCAGCTGATGGCCGACTCAGCCAAATCGGGCAAGTCGCCGAACCGCGGCGGGCCGATCAGCCGTCGTCAAGCCCGCAAGCGCGCGGTCGAGATGATGTACGAGGCCGCCCAGCGCGGTGCCGACGCGGTGACGCTGCTGGCGGACCGGGTCGGTTCGGTCGAGGTCGACCCGATCGCGGACTACACGATCTCGCTGGTCGAGGGCGTCACCGGCCGCAAGACCCAGATCGACGAGCTGCTCGCGGAGCACGCTCAGGGCTGGACGCTGGACCGGATGCCGCCGGTGGACCTGGCGGTGCTGCGGGTCGGCGTCTACGAGCTGCTGTGGGCCGAGGACGTGCCGGACCCGGTCGCCATCGACGAGGCCGTCGGGCTGGCGAAGGAACTGTCGACCGACGATTCGCCGCGTTTCGTCAACGGCGTGCTCGGCCGGATCGGCACGATCGCCGACAGGCTCCGCGCGGTCCTCTAGAAGACGTACGACAACGGGCCGTGTCCTCTGCCGAGGGCACGGCCCGTTCTCGTGCTCGGTGGTGCCGGTTGGCGTTTCCGGTCCCCCCGGACCGAAAACGTCGCCATCTCTAGTCCTCTTTGGACGGTCGAGCCTCGGGCGGCAGCACACCCCAGTCGATCAGCTGCTCGGTGAGCTCACCGGGGGTCATGTCGTAGATGATCGCCAGCGAACGCAGGTCCTCGGTGCGGATGGAGAGCACCTTGCCGTTGTAGTCGCCGCGCTGGCTCTGGATGGTGGCGGCGTAGCGGGCGAGCGGCCCGACCTTCTCCGCCGGGAGCTGTTGGAGCCGCTCCAGGTTGATGACGATCTTCGTGGCGGGCTCGGCGCCCGACGGCACCCGGCCCTCCGGCAGCAGCTCGACCACCGGGACGCCGTAGAAATCGGCGAGCTCGGCGAGCTTCTGCACGGTGACGGCGCGGTCGCCGCGCTCGTACGAACCGACGACGACGGCCTTCCAGCGGCCTCCGGACTTCTGCTCGACCCCGTGCAGGGACAGGCCCTGCTGCTGGCGGATCCCGCGGAGCTTGGCCCCGAGCGCCTTGGCGTAATCGCCCATCTGGTGGTTCTCCGTTTCCTCACCCCCAACCGGTCGGGGTGACCGGTCCAGGGGACTCCTAGAGTCGAATACTCAGAGTAATGGTTACGCATAGTTGTCACCAGGTCAAGCGGGTGCTTTCGAGAGGCCTTCGTCACCTGGGGCGCGCCACTCGTAAGAATGAGCCATCGCTCCTGCTAGTGTCGGGGAGATTTCCTCGCTACGCAGGAAGTCGACGTCCTTTAAGGACCCGTCCAGAGAGGCGGGGAAGGAGGTCCGCCTTGTCGTCACGCCCGCGTGGCGCGGCGGAACCGGCGGGAGAGCGCGAGCTGCTCTCGTCCGGCGATGTCGCGCGCACGATCGCCCGAATGGCCCACCAGGTCATCGAGAAGACCGCTCTCGGTGCCGGTGGCTCGACTCCGCCCGTGTTGCTGGGCATCCCCACCAGGGGAACGCCGCTCGCCCTGCGGCTCGCGGACAAGATCGCCGAGTTCTCCGGCATCCGTCCGCCGACCGGCGCGCTGGACATCACGCTCTACCGTGATGATCTCCGCCGCCGCCCGCCCCGCGCGCTCGAACATTCGCAGCTGCCGCCGACCGGTATCGACGACGCGGTGGTGATCCTGGTCGACGACGTGCTGTTCTCCGGCCGCACCATCCGCGCCGCCCTCGACGCCCTGCGCGACCACGGCCGCCCGCGCGCGGTCCAGCTGGCCGTGCTGGTCGATCGCGGTCACCGCGAACTGCCGATCCGCGCCGACTACGTGGGCAAGAACGTGCCCACCTCGCGCGCCGAGGGGATCGAGGTCCTGCTGTCCGAAGTGGACGGACGGGACACGGTTCTGCTTCGCGCGCAACCAGAAGGAGATCGATCGTGAAGCACCTGCTCGCCACCGACGGGCTCGACCCGGCGCTCGCGACAGCCGTGCTGGACACCGCCGAAGAGCTCAAGCACACCTTGCTGGGCCGCGAGGTCCGCAAACTGCCGACGTTGCGCGGCCGCACCGTCATCACGCTGTTCTACGAGAACTCCACCCGCACCCGCGTCTCGTTCGAGATCGCGGGGAAGTGGATGAGCGCCGACGTGATCAACGTCTCCGCGTCCAGTTCCTCGGTCAACAAGGGCGAATCGCTGCGGGACACCGCGCTGACGCTGGCCGCGGCCGGCGCCGACTGCGTGATCATCCGGCACCCCGCCTCCGGTGCGGCGCAGCGGCTTTCGGGCTGGCTCGCCGAAGCGGGGACGGCGGTCGTCAACGCCGGGGACGGCACCCACGAACACCCGACGCAGGCGCTGCTCGACGCGGCCACGTTGCGGGAGCGCCTCGGTTCGTTCGAGGGCCGCCGCATCGGGATCGTCGGCGACGTCCTGCACAGCCGGGTCGCGCGGTCGAACATCCACCTGCTGTCGGCGCTGGGCGCGGAGGTGGTGCTCGTCGCGCCGCCGACGCTGCTGCCCGCCGGCGTGGAGAGCCTGCCGGTCACGGTGTCGCACGAACTCGACGCCGAACTGCCCGCGCTCGACGCGGTCATGATGCTGCGGGTCCAGGCCGAACGCATGCACGGGGGCTTCTTCCCGAGCGCGCGCGAGTACTCGATCGCCTATGGCCTCAACGAACGGCGGATGAAGCTCCTGCCCGAGCACGCCGTCGTCCTGCACCCCGGCCCGATGCTGCGCGGGATGGAGATCGCCTCGGCGGTCGCCGACTCCCCGGCTTCGGCCATCACCGAACAGGTCCGCAACGGCGTCCACGTGCGCATGGCGGTCCTCTACCACCTGCTCGCCAGCGAAGGAGCCGCCGCGTGACCACCGTCCTGATCAAGGGCGCCCGCCCCTACGGCGAGGGCGATCCGGTCGACGTGCTCGTCGAGGACGGGGTCATCACCGACATCGGTTCGCTCTACGCGCCAGAAGAAGCCGAAGTGATCGAAGCGGGCGGCCAGGTGCTGCTCCCCGGTTTCGTCGACCTGCACACCCACCTGCGCGAACCCGGCCGTGAGGACACCGAGACCATCGCCACCGGTTCGGCCGCGGCCGCGCTCGGCGGCTACACCGCGGTGTTCGCCATGGCCAACACCGATCCGGTGGCCGACAACGCGGTGATCGTCGACCACGTGTGGCGGCGCGGCCAGGAGGCCGGGCTGGTCGACGTGCATCCGGTCGGCGCGGTCACCGTGGGTCTCAAGGGCGAGAAACTCGCCGAACTGGGCACCATGGCGAAGTCCGAGGCCCGGGTGAAGGTCTTCTCCGACGACGGCCTCTGCGTCGCGGACCCGCTGCTCATGCGCCGCGCGCTGGAGTACTCGACGGCGCTCGGCGTGGTCATCGCCCAGCACGCCGAGGAACCGCGGCTGACCGTCGGCGCGCAGGCGCACGAAGGCGAGCAGGCCGCGCGCCTGGGCTACACCGGCTGGCCGGCCTCGGCGGAGGAGTCGATCGTCGCCCGCGACTGCCTGCTCGCCGAGCACGCGAACGCGCGGCTGCACGTCTGCCACGTCTCGACCTCGGGCACCGCGGACATCCTGAAGTGGGCCAAGGACCGCGGTACCAAGGTCTCGGCCGAGGTCACCCCGCACCATCTGCTGCTGACCGACGAGCGGCTCGCCACCTACGACCCGGTCAACAAGGTCAACCCGCCGCTGCGCACGGAATCCGACGCCGAGAAGCTGCGCGCCGCATTGGCCGAGGGCGTCATCGACTGCGTCGCGACCGACCACGCGCCGCACGCGGTCCAGGACAAGGACTGCGAGTGGAGTTCGGCCCGCCCCGGCATGCTCGGGCTGCAGACCGCGCTGTCGATCGTGGTCGAGACCATGGTCCGCACCGGCCTGCTGGACTGGCGGGGCGTCGCCAGGGTGATGAGCGAGCGGCCCGCCGAGATCGGCAACCTGACCGACCACGGCCGCCCGATCGAGGTCGGCGAACCCGCCAACCTGACGCTGGTGGACCCGGACACCGAGTGGACCGTGCGAGGCGCCGAGTTCGCGAGTATCGCGGCCAACACCCCGTACGAAGGAATGCGGCTCCCCGGCGTGGTGACGGCGACGTTGCTGCGCGGGCGGATCACCGCGCGGGAAGGGAAGATCGCGCAATGAGTGACCGGATCCTGCTGACCCTGGCGGTCTTCGCCTTCTTCCTCTTCTGCGTGTTCCTGATGTGGCGCGGCTGGCGGCGGAAGTCCCGGGCGCAGAGCGTCCAGGTCCCGCCGTTCGCCGAGATCCCCGCCGAACCCGGCGAGGCGTCGCTCGAATCGACCGGCCTCTACGTCAGCACGACCACCGCCGGGCACTGGCAGGACCGCGTCGTCACGCGCGGCGCCGGTCTGCGCACCGGCGCGGTCTGGCGCCTGCACGAAGACGGCATCGCCATCGAACGCGGCGGTGCCCCGGACTTCTGGATCCCGCGCGCCTCGGTCACCGGCGTCCGCAAGGACAAGGGGATGGCCGGGAAGGTGATGGGCATCGACGCGCTGCTCGTCATCACCTGGCTGGCCGGCGACGTCGAGCTGGACACCGGCTTCCGCGGCGACGACGTCGACGACTATCCACAGTGGATCGAAGCTTTGCAAGACATTCCCAACGACATCAAGGGAGGTGCCTGATGAGCACCGCGAACGGCATTAGGACCCCCGCGGCACTGGTCCTCGAAGACGGCAGGGTGTTCCGCGGTTCCGCGTACGGCGCCCGCGGCCGCAGCTTGGGTGAGGCGGTGTTCTGCACCGGGATGACCGGCTACCAGGAGACGCTGACCGACCCCTCCTACCACCGGCAGATCGTGGTCCAGACCGCGCCGCAGATCGGCAACACCGGCTGGAACGACGAGGACGACGAGTCCTCGCGCATCTGGGTCTCCGGCTACGTCGTCCGCGACCCCGCGCGCACCCCGTCCAACTGGCGCTCGAAGCGCACTCTGGACGAGGAACTGGAACGCCAGGGCGTCGTCGGGATCTCCGAAGTGGACACCCGCACGCTGACCCGGCATCTGCGCGAGCAGGGCGCCATGCGGTCCGGCGTCTTTTCGGGCGACGCGCTGGGCTCCGACGAGGAGATGCTCGCGCAGGTGCAGGCGAGCCCGCAGATGAAGGGTGCCGACCTCGCCGGCGAGGTCACCACCAAGCAGGCGTACGTCGTCGAAGCGCAGGGCGAGCGGAAGTTCCGCGTCGCCGCGCTGGACCTGGGCATCAAGTCCAACACCCCGCGCCTGATGGCCGTGCGCGGCATCGAGGTGCACGTGCTGCCCTCGTCGTCCACTGTGGACGATCTGCTCGCGGTCGAGGCGGACGGCGTGTTCCTGTCCAACGGTCCCGGCGACCCGGCGACCACCGCGCACGCCACCGAGCTGACGAAATCGGTGCTGCAGCGGGAGATCCCGCTGTTCGGCATCTGCTTCGGCAACCAGATCCTCGGCCGGGCGCTGGGGCTGGGCACGTACAAGATGCGCTACGGCCACCGCGGGATCAACATCCCGGTGATCGACGTGGCCACCAAACGGGTCGCGATCACCGCGCAGAACCACGGTTTCGCCCTCGAAGGCGAGCCGGGCCAGCGGTTCGAGACGCCGTTCGGCGCCGCGCAGATCTCGCACTACTGCCCGAACGACGACACCGTCGAAGGTGTCCGCGCGTTCGACGTCCCCGCGTTCTCGGTGCAGTACCACCCCGAGGCCGCCGCCGGCCCGCACGACGCGGCCCCCCTGTTCGATGAGTTCGTGAGCTTGATGGAGAAGGCCAAGTAATGCCGAAGAGGACAGACATCCAGCACGTGCTGGTGATCGGCTCCGGGCCGATCGTGATCGGCCAGGCGGCGGAGTTCGACTACTCCGGCACCCAGGCCTGCCGCGTACTCCGCGAAGAGGGACTGCGCGTCTCGCTGGTGAACTCGAACCCGGCGACCATCATGACCGACCCCGAGTTCGCCGACTCGACCTACATCGAGCCGGTCACCCCGGAATTCGTCGAGAAGGTCATCGCCGAGGAGCGCCCCGACGCGATCCTCGCGACCCTCGGCGGGCAGACGGCGCTGAACTGCGCCGTCGCCCTGCACGACCGGGGTGTCCTGGAGAAGTACGGCGTCGAGCTGATCGGCGCCGACGTCGACGCCATCCAGCGCGGCGAGGACCGGCAGAAGTTCAAGGACATCGTCCGCACGATCGGCGCCGAGGTGCCGCGTTCGCGGGTCTGCCACGACATGGACGAGGTCCGCGCGACCGTCGCCGAGGTCGGCCTCCCGGTGGTCATCCGGCCGTCGTTCACCATGGGCGGGCTCGGCTCGGGCATGGCGCACACCGACGAGGAGCTGGAGCGGCTCGCCTCCACCGGTCTCGACGAGTCGCCGGTCACCGAGGTGCTCATCGAGGAGAGCGTCCTCGGCTGGAAGGAGTTCGAACTCGAGCTCATGCGCGACCGGCACGACAACGTGGTGGTCGTCTGCTCGATCGAGAACATCGACGCGATGGGCGTGCACACCGGCGACTCGGTCACCGTGGCGCCCGCGATGACCCTGACCGACCGCGAGTACCAGCACATGCGCGACGTCGGCATCGCGGTGCTGCGCGAGGTCGGCGTCGACACCGGCGGCTGCAACATCCAGTTCGCGATCAACCCCGAGGACGGCCGCATGGTCGTCATCGAGATGAACCCGCGCGTGTCCCGCTCCAGCGCGCTGGCGTCGAAGGCGACCGGGTTCCCGATCGCCAAGATCGCCGCGAAACTCGCCATCGGCTACACGCTCGACGAGATCCGCAACGACATCACCGGCGAGACCCCGGCGGCCTTCGAGCCGACGCTGGACTACGTCGTGGTGAAGGTGCCGCGGTTCGCCTTCGAGAAGTTCCCGGGCGCCGACCCGACGCTGACCACGACGATGAAGAGCGTCGGCGAGGCGATGTCGTTCGGCCGCAGCTTCCCCGAGGCGCTCGGCAAGGCGCTGCGGTCCATCGACACCAAGGCCACCGGCTTCTGGACCCGCCCCGACCCCGAGGGCGCGACGCTGGAATCCGTGCTGGAGGCACTGCGCACCCCGCACGACGGGCGGCTCTACGAGGTGGAGCGCGCGCTGCGGTTCGGCGCCACCGTCCAGCAGGTGCACGAGGCCTCGGGTATCGACCCCTGGTTCATCGACCAGATCGCCCTCATCGGCGAGGTCGGCGCCGAGGTCCGCGACGCCCAGGTGCTCGACGAGCCGCTGCTGCGCCGCGCCAAGCGGATCGGCCTCTCCGACCGCCAGATCGCCTCGCTGCGGCCGGAACTGGCCGGGGAGGACGGCGTCCGCGCGCTGCGCCGCCGTCTCGGGGTGCGGCCGGTGTACAAGACCGTCGACACCTGCGCGGCCGAGTTCGCGGCCAAGACGCCGTACCACTACTCGGCCTACGAGACCGACCCCGCGGCGCAGTCGGAGATCACCGCGCAGACCGAGAAGCCGAAGGTGCTGATCCTCGGCTCCGGGCCGAACCGCATCGGGCAGGGCATCGAGTTCGACTACTCGTGCGTGCACGCCGCGATCGCCTTGCGCGAGGCCGGTTTCGAGGCCGTCATGGTCAACTGCAACCCCGAGACCGTCTCCACCGACTACGACACCTCGGACCGGCTCTACTTCGAGCCGCTGTCGTTCGAGGACGTCCTCGAGGTCGTCAACGCCGAGCAGGAGTCGGGCACCGTCGCCGGCGTCATCGTGCAGCTGGGCGGCCAGACGCCGCTCTCGCTCGCGAAGCGCCTCGCCGACGCCGGTGTGCCGGTGATCGGCACCTCCCCGGACGCGATCCACCTCGCCGAGGACCGCGGCGCGTTCGGCGAGGTCCTCACCGACGCCGGGCTGCCCGCGCCGAAGTACGGCACGGCGACCTCGTTCGAGGGCGCGAAGCGGATCGCCGACCAGATCGGCTACCCGGTCCTCGTGCGGCCGTCCTACGTGCTCGGCGGACGCGGCATGGAGATCGTCTACGACGAGGAGTCCCTCGCCGGCTACATCCACCGCGCCACCGAGGTCACCCCGGAACACCCGGTGCTGGTGGACCGGTTCCTCGACGACGCCATCGAGATCGACGTCGACGCGCTGTTCGACGGCGACGAGCTCTTCCTCGGCGGCGTCATGGAGCACATCGAGGAGGCCGGGATCCACTCCGGCGACTCCTCGTGCGCGCTGCCGCCGATCACGCTGGGCCGGACCGACATCGAGACGGTGCGCCGCTCGACCGAGGCCATCGCGCGCGGCGTCGGCGTCCGCGGGCTCCTGAACGTCCAGTACGCGCTCAAGGACGACGTCCTGTACGTCCTGGAGGCCAACCCGCGCGCGTCGCGGACGGTGCCGTTCGTGTCGAAGGCGACCGCGGTGCCGCTGGCGAAGGCCGCGGCGCTGATCATGACCGGCTCGTCGATCAAGGATCTGCGCGAGTCCGGCGTCCTCCCGGCCGAGGGTGACGGCGGCCACATGCCCGCCGATTCGCCGGTCGCGGTCAAGGAGGCGGTCCTGCCGTTCCACCGCTTCCGCACTCCCGAGGGCCATGGCGTCGACTCGCTGCTCGGCCCGGAGATGAAGTCCACCGGCGAGGTCATGGGCGTGGACGTCTCCTTCGGCAAGGCGTTCGCCAAGTCGCAGGCCGGTGCCTACGGCTCGCTGCCGACGTCGGGCAAGGTGTTCGTCTCCGTCGCCAACCGCGACAAGCGTTCGCTGGTCTTCCCGGTGAAGCGGCTGGCGGATCTCGGGTTCGAGATCCTCGCCACCTCGGGTACCGCGGAAGTGTTGCGGCGCAACGGGATCGGCTGCACCGTCGTGCGCAAGCACTACGAGGGTTCGGCCGAGGGGGAGCAGAACGTCGTCGACGTCATCCTCAGCGGCGAGGTGCAGATGGTGATCAACACCCCGTACGGCAACAGCGGTCCGCGTATCGACGGCTACGAGATCCGCACCGCCGCGGTGTCGCGCGACATCCCCTGCATCACCACGGTGCAGGGCGCGGCGGCGGCCGTGCACGGGATAGAGGCCGTCATCAAGGGCGACATCGGCGTGCGGTCGCTGCAGAGCCTGCAGGCGGCGCTGAAGGCCAAGGCATGAGCGAGCGGTTCGGGGCGAGGCTGGCGCGGGCGGTCGCGGAGAAGGGACCGCTGTGCGCCGGCATCGACCCCCATCCCGGGTTGCTCGAAGCGTGGGGTCTCCCGGCGGACGCGGGCGGACTGGAGAAGTTCGCCCTCACGGCCGCTGAGACGCTCGCGCCCGAGGTCGCGGTGATCAAGCCCCAGTCGGCCTTTTTCGAGGCCTACGGGCCTCCTGGGGTCGCCGTTCTGGCCAAGACGATGAAGGTGTGCCGGGAAGCGGGCGCGCTCGTCCTGCTGGACGTCAAACGCGGCGACATCGGCTCGACGATGGCGGCGTACACGGCGGCGTTCCTGCCCGGCGGCGCGGAACTCGAGGCGGACGCGATCACGGTGTCGCCCTACCTCGGTTTCGGTTCGCTGGCCCCCGCGCTGGAGGTCGCGCAGGCGCAGGGCAAGGGCCTGTTCGTCCTCGCGCGCACCTCCAACCCGGAGGCGCAGGGATTGCAGAACGCCTTGCTGCCCAACGGAAAGACCGTCGCGCAGGACATCGTCGACACGGCGGCCGGGTACAACGCGGGCGTCGGCCCCCTGGGTGACATCGGTGTCGTCGTCGGCGCCACCATCGCGCCGGGACAGCTCGATCTGAGCGGGTTGAACGGTCCCGTCCTGGCACCCGGTTTCGGGGCCCAGGGGGCCACTCCGGCCGATCTGCGGGCCGTTTTCGGGCCGGGACTGCCGGGTGTGCTCCCGGCGTCGTCCCGCGACGTCCTCAGGCACGGGCCGGACCCCGAAGCGTTGCGTGCGGCCGTTCGGCGGACCCGGGATTCCCTCGGTCCCCTGGAAAAAGGCCAATAGCAGGCCCGGGAATCCGTCATGACCGGCCACCCCCGCATTGTGGGCCGAGGTAACGGGTGGGTACCGTCGCCACACCCACCCAGATTTGAGAACTACCGGAGGAAAACGTGGCACTTCCCCAGCTGACAGAGGAACAGCGCGCTGCGGCGCTGGAGAAGGCCGCCGCCGCCCGCCGCATCCGTGCTGAGCTGAAGGAGCGGCTGAAGCGGGGCGGTACCACTCTGGTCGACGTGTTGAAGCAGGCCGAGGAGAACGAAGTCCTCGGCAAGATGAAGGTCTCGGCTCTGCTCGAGGCTCTTCCGGGCGTCGGCAAGGTCCGTGCCCAGCAGACCATGGAACGACTGGAGATCGCACCCAGCCGTCGTCTTCGCGGCCTCGGCGACCGGCAGCGCAAGGCGCTGCTGGCCGAATTCAGCGGCGAGTGAGCGGCACCGGTCAGGACCACCCGGTGAACCCGGGCGCTGACCGCGGCGGTGAGCCGGTGGCGGGAGTCGAATCCCGGCACCGGCTCACGGTCGTCTCAGGGCCTTCGGGGGTCGGGAAGTCGAGCGTGGCGGGGGAGCTGCGCAAGCTGGATCCGAAGATCTATTTCAGCGTCTCGGTGACCACCAGGAAGCCGAGGCCGGGTGAGGTGGACGGCGAGCACTACCACTTCATCGACCGGGCCGAGTTCGACCGCATGGTCGCCGAGGGCGAACTGCTCGAACACGCCGAGTTCGCGGGCAACTGCTACGGCACCCCGCGCGGGCCCGTGGAGCGGGTGTTGGCCGAGGGCGGCAACGCGATCCTGGAGATCGAACTCCAGGGCGCGCGGCAGGTCCGCAAGGCGATGCCGGAGGCCCGGCTGGTGATGCTGATGCCGCCGTCGTGGGACGAACTGGTCGGCAGGCTGACCGGTCGCGGCACCGAGAACGAGGCCGCCGTGAAGGCCAGGCTGGCCGAGGCGGAACGCGAACTCGCCGCCGCCGGGGAGTTCGACGAGCGCGTCGTCAACGCCGACGTGCGAGAGGCCGCCGAGCAGTTGCTAAACTTGATAACCGGCGACAAGGCTCAACCTCGTGGGGATGCAACCCCCACACCCCGCCCGGAGGGCTTCGCCCCCCGGACCCCCGGAGAACAAACCGAAGATTCGGAGCACCACGAGTGACGACTCAGGCCACGCTGCACGAAGAGCTCGAAGGCATCACCAACCCGCCCATCGACGACCTCCTCGAGAAGGTCAGCTCGAAGTACGCGCTGGTGATCTACTCGGCCAAGCGCGCTCGCCAGATCAACGACTACTACGCCCAGCTGGGCGAGGGTCTCCTGGAGTACGTCGGCCCGCTGGTCGAGCCGGGCCCGCGCGAGAAGCCGCTGTCCATCGCCCTGCGCGAGATCCACGGCGGCCTGCTCGAGCACACCGAGGGTGAGTAGGACCTCGATGGCCACGGCGGCTGTCAAGGTGACAGTAGGGCGCGGCCTGGCCGAAGGCCCCGCTATCGGGATGGCAGGGCGTTGATCAGCGTGAGCGAGGTCGTCGAAGTGACATGCCCTGGCAGCCCGATCGCGGTGCCGCGCGGAACCGCCGAGAACACCGTTGAGTAAGCCCCGGGTCGTTCTGGGCGTGGGTGGCGGGATCGCCGCCTACAAGGCCTGTGAGGTCCTGCGCGGATTGACCGAATCCGGTCACGACGTCCGCGTGGTCCCCACCGAAGCCGCGCTGAACTTCGTCGGCGCGGCCACCTTCGAGGCACTTTCCGGGAACCCGGTGCACACCGGCGTGTTCACCGAAGTGCCCGAGGTCCAGCACGTCCGCGTCGGCAAGGAAGCCGACCTGGTGATCGTCGTGCCCGCCACGGCGAACCTGCTCGCCAAGGCCGCGCACGGCATCGCGGACGATCTGCTGACGAACACCCTGCTCACCGCCCGGTGCCCGGTCGCCTTCTTCCCGGCGATGCACACCGAGATGTGGGAGCACCCGGCCACCCGCGACAACGTGGCGCTGCTGCGGTCGCGCGGCCTGGTCGTCGCCGAACCCGCCGCCGGCAGGCTGACCGGCAAGGACACCGGCAAGGGACGGCTCGCCGACCCGGCCGAGATCGTCGACCTCGCCCGGCTCCTGCTCGCCGTACCGAAGGCCCTCACGCGTGACCTCGAAGGCGTGCGCGTGGCCATTTCGGCGGGCGGCACCCGCGAGCCGCTGGACCCGGTCCGGTATCTGGGCAACCGTTCGTCGGGCAAGCAGGGTTACGCGCTGGCCCGCGTCGCCGCCCAGCGTGGCGCCGAGGTCACCCTGGTCACCGCGCACACCGTCGCGCTGCCGGAGCCCGCGGGCGCGAAGGTCGTCCACGTGTCGACCGCCGAGGAGATGCGCCAGGCCATGCACGCCGAGGCCGCCTCCGCCGACGTCCTCGTGATGGCCGCCGCCGTCGCCGACTTCCGGCCTTCGAACCGGGCCGATCACAAGATCAAGAAGTCCGACGACGCGCCGGATCCCGTCGTCGAACTCGCGCGCAACGCGGACATCCTGGCCGAACTGGTGCGGAATCGGACCCCTGGCCAAGTAGTCGTCGGGTTCGCCGCCGAAACAGGGGACGATAAGGGTGGCGTCCTCGACCACGCCAGGGTCAAACTCAAGCGCAAGGGCGCGGATCTGCTGGTGGTGAACGCCGTCGGTGAAGGGAAGGCCTTCGGCACCGAGGACAACTCGGGCTGGCTGCTCGGAGCCGACGGCACCGAAATCCCGATCCCGCTCGGCGCCAAGGCCGAACTCGCGTCCACATTGTGGGATGCTGTTGTGACCTTGATGAAGCGTTGAGAGCCCCCAAAGCGATAGTCAGTAGGCTTGAGTTCAAGCTGAGGGGTGCCTAACTTTCTAGGCATCAGACGTCTAGGTGAGGGAGTGACGGGCACCGTGACCGCGTCCACGAGCAGACTGTTCACATCGGAATCGGTGACTGAAGGTCATCCCGACAAAATTTGCGATGCCATCAGCGACTCGATCCTGGACGGCCTGCTGGCCAAGGACCCGCGCAGCCGGGTGGCGGTCGAAACCCTCATCACCACCGGGCAGGTGCACGTCGCCGGCGAGGTGACCACCGAGGCCTACGCGGACATCCCGACCATCGTCCGCGACGTGATCCTGAAGATCGGCTACGACTCTTCGGCCAAGGGCTTCGACGGCAACTCCTGCGGCGTCAACGTCGCGATCGGCTCCCAGTCGCCGGACATCGCGCAGGGTGTCGACACCGCGTACGAGTCCCGCGTGGAATCCGACGAGGACGAGATCAACCGCCAGGGCGCCGGCGACCAGGGCCTGATGTTCGGCTACGCCTGCTCGGACACCCCCGAGCTGATGCCGCTGCCGATCGCGCTGGCGCACCGGCTCTCGCAGCGGCTGACCCGGGTCCGCAAGGAAGGCGTGCTGCCGTACCTGCGCCCGGACGGCAAGACCCAGGTCACCATCGAGTACGCCGGCGACCAGCCGGTGCGGCTCGACACGGTGGTCGTGTCCACCCAGCACGCGGACGGCATCGACCTGGAGCAGATGCTCGGCGTCGACGTCCGTCAGCACGTGGTCGCCCCGGAGATCGCCGAGCTCGGGCTCGACACCTCCGACGTGCGGCTGCTGGTCAACCCGACCGGCCGCTTCGTCATCGGCGGACCGATGGGCGACGCGGGCCTGACCGGCCGCAAGATCATCGTCGACACGTACGGCGGCATGGCCCGTCACGGTGGCGGCGCGTTCTCGGGCAAGGACCCCTCCAAGGTGGACCGCTCGGCCGCGTACGCGATGCGCTGGGTGGCGAAGAACGTCGTCGCGGCCGGGCTCGCTTCCCGCGCCGAGGTCCAGGTCGCGTACGCGATCGGCAAGGCGGCCCCGGTGGGCCTCTTCGTCGAGACCTTCGGCACCGAGACGGTCGACCCGTCGAAGATCCAGGCCGCCATCACGGAGGTCTTCGACCTGCGTCCGGCCGCGATCATCCGCGACCTCGACCTGCTTCGCCCGATCTACGCGCCGACGGCCGCGTACGGCCACTTCGGCCGTCCCGAGCTGTCGCTCCCGTGGGAGAACACGGCGCGGGCCGCGGACCTGAAGTCGGCCGCGGGCGCCTGATCCCGTTCTGTTCCGTTCCGTGAAGGCCTCCTTGCCTACCTTGAGGGTAGGGAAGGAGGCCTTCACGGCGTTTGGGGTCGGAGCCTGGTTGCGCGTGTGTCGTCCATCCAGTCACGCGTGTCGTCTGCCGGATCACGCGTGTCGTCCGTTCGATCACGCGAGGCCGCCAGGTTGAGACCCTGGCCTGCGTGGTGCTGGCCGTCGCCGCTTGCCGGAGGTACATGAAGGGGTCCTTCCTGTACCTAGGCGCAAGGAAGGGGGCCTTCATGTACTCGGGAGGGGCCTTCACGGCACTCCACCGCGAGATGGCTCCAGCAGCGCGTGCAATGAAAGGTCCTTTCCTTGCAAATTTCGCAAGCAACGGACCGTTCATTGCACGCGGTGACGGGCACTGGCGACAGCGTCTGGTAGAGATCACCGGGTGAGCAGCAGTCCCGAACCGACCCCTCTGTGGGACCTTCCGGAGCCGAAGGCCGAGCCGTCGCGGAAGGCCAAGCCGTCGCGCGCGAAAACGGCCAGCCGTCGCGGGGCGCAGAACCCCGCGCCCGAGAACCCGGTCGCGCGGATCGTCGTGGACATCCCGCTCACCCATCTCGACCGCACCTTCGACTACCGGATCCCCGAGAAACTGCACGAAACCGCCGTCCCCGGCTGCCGGGTGCGGGTCCGGTTCGCGGGTCAGCTCGTCGACGGGTACCTGGTCGAGCGCGCCGACACCACGGAGTTCACCGGGAAGCTCGCCTACATCGACAGGGTGACCTCCAGCGAGCCCGTGCTGCCCCCGGCGCTGCTCACGCTCTGCCGGTCCGTCGCGGACCGCTACGGCGGCACCCTCAGCGACGTCCTGCGGCTCGCGATCCCGTCCCGGCACGCGAAGGCCGAGGGCGAACCGCCCGCCGAACCCGCGCCGACGCCGGAGCCGCCCGAAACCACCGCCTGGGAGAAGTACCAGAGCGGTCCGGCGTTCCTGGAGGCCGTCGCGGAACGGCGCCCGGCCAACGCGGTCTGGCAGGCGCTGCCGGGGGAGGACTGGCCGCGTCGCCTCGCCGAAGCGGCCGCCGTCGCGGCTTCCGCGGGCCGGGGTGTGGTCATGGTCGTGCCCGACCATCGTGACCTGACCCGGCTGCACGACGCGTGCGTTTCCTTGCTGGGCGCCGATTCCGTGGTCGCGTTGATCGCGGGGCTCGGCCCCGCCGAGCGGTACCGCCGCTGGCTCGCGGTGCTGCGGGGCGCGGTGCGCGTCGTCGTCGGCACCCGTGCGGCGATGTTCGCGCCGGTCGCCGATCCCGGCCTGTTCGTGGTGTGGGACGACGGCGACGACGTCCATCTCGACCAGCACGCGCCGTATCCACACGTCCGTGACGTGCTGATGGACCGCGCGCACGCCGCGAAGGGTTCCATGCTCGTCGCCGGTTTCGCGCGCACCGCCGAAGCGCAGTTCCTGGTGGAATCTGGCTGGGCGCAGCCTCTCGTGGCCGCCCGGCCGGAACTTCGGGCGGCGGCGCCGAGGGTCACGCCGGTCGGCGAGGACTTCGACGTCGCCCGGGACGAAGCGGCCAAGGCCGCGCGGCTCCCGTCGGTCGCCTTCGAGGCGGCGCGGCAGTCGCTGGCGGGCGGATTCCCCGTGCTGGTGCAGGTTCCGCGTCGCGGGTACGTCCCGGGGCTCGCGTGTGGCAACTGCCGGACGTCGGCCCATTGCCGTCGTTGCGCCGGCCCGCTTTCCTTGCCGGGCGGGCTGATCGACGGCGCGCCGAGGCCGCCGGCCTGCCGGTGGTGCGGCGTCCCCGAGACGAACTTCCATTGCGCCGCATGCGGTTCGGTGCGGTTGCGGGCGGTCGTCGTCGGGTCGAAGCGCACCGCGGAGGAACTGGGCCGCGCGTTCTCCGGATTCCCCGTGCGGACCTCGGGCGCGACGGAGGTTTTGGCTTCGGTGCCCGGAAAACCGGCGCTGGTGGTGTGCACGCCGGGCGCCGAGCCGGTCGCGGAAGGCGGCTACGGCGCGGCGCTGCTGCTGGACGGCTGGGCGCTGCTGGGGCGGCAGGACCTGCGCGCGGGGGAGGAGACCCTGCGGCGCTGGATGGCGGCGGCGGCCCTGGTGCGGCCGGGGACCGAAGGCGGTCGCGTGTTCGTCGGCGCGGAAGCGGGCCTTTCCGTGGTGCAGGCGCTGGTGCGCTGGGACCCGGGCTGGCACGCGAGCCTCGAACTGGCCGAGCGGCGCGAACTCGGTTTCCCGCCCGCGATGCGGATGGCGAGTATCGAAGGCACGCCGGACGCGGTCGCCGGACTGCTCGACGACCTCGCTCTCCCGGAGACCGGCGAAGTGCTGGGCCCGGTGCCGCTCGGCGAGGTCGACGAGGACGGCAACGCCGAACGGGAGCGGGCCCTGGTGCGCGTCGCGCGTCCGGACGGGAAGGCGCTCGCCGCCGCCGTCCACGCCGCGGCCGCGCGCCGGGACGCGCGCAAGGCGTCCGAGCCCATCCGGATCCAGCTGGACCCGCTGGAACTCATCTAGCGCCCCCGCGTTTCGTCCTCTGAATGCGGTAGTTCGACAGCGAACCATCGCATCCAGAGGACGAAATGCGTGAGGTTAGAGGGTCGTGCCGGGGGTCGCGAGGACGTCGGCGCGGGCCGAGGCGCCCGGAGCGGGCGAAGCGGCCTTCGTGGCGGAGCCGCCTAGAGCGGCGGTGAGCAGCGTGACGATCTGCGACGAGATCGCCGCCCGCCGCGCCTCGAAATCGGCGTCGGTCAGGGCCGAAGGATCGGTGGGCGTGCCGAGGACGGGCGTGTGCAGGTGCCCGCCCGCGATCCCGGTCAGATCGAGGCCCGTCCGGAGCCGGTTACTGCGATACATGGACTCGTTGCTCAGGTAGTTGCCGCCGCCACCGGAAGCGGCGACCTCACCGGGCTTCGGCGCGTCCGTCCGGCACACCGCGGTCCCCGTCCCCGGCTTCGTGCTGTCCGGCCAGACGCAGAACGCCTCGTTGTACAGCACCTGATACGCCCCGGCGGGCGCGGCGAGCATCTTTTCGTACGGCAGCGTGGTTTCGATGAACTGGACGTCCGGCTGCGGCCAGCCGTCGGCGGGCGGGACCTGGCCGCGGACGGGCTCGTCGAGGTTGTCCGGCGAACCGCCGCGCCACGCACCCGCCCACCGCTCGATGTCGAAGCGGCCGGGACGACCCTGACTGATCGTCATGATCAGCTCCGGACGGCGGAACCGGTCCTTGAACGCCTGGCCGTAGGCGGCCTCGACGATTCCGGCGTCGAAGTAGCGCCACACCACCGGGAACGACACGGCCTGCACCAGCGCGGGCCCGGTCGGCGTCTGGATGGTCTTGCCGTCGAGATGCAGCGCCGCCGCGCCCGACGGGTTCGCGATGCGGACGCCCGCGCCGTTGAGGGTGAACGGATCGAACCCGCTCACCAGCACCCGCCGCAGCTTCGGACCGGCGGGGAAGCGGGAATCGTCGAGTCCCCGCGCGCCGAAGTCGAACGTCTTCAGCAGCTCCGCCCGGGCGGGCGCGGACAGCGGGAAACGCGGCGTCCACTGCCGCAACGCCTTGCTCATCTGGAGGCGGGCCCAGTAGAGCGGCCGGTCGTCGGCCTTGTCGATGGTGCCGAGATCCGGACGGCGGCCCTGCGCGCGGTCGACCGCGGTGCGCCAGAGCCCCTCACCGGCGGTCTCGGCGAGCTTCTCGGCCCGCAAAGCGGTCTTCGTGGCGCAGAGGCGCGCCGTGAAGTCGGAGACGAGCTTGTCGAATCCGGCGAGCCGGACGAGTTCCGGGCCGACCGCCGGTCCACCCGAAGGCATGGTCGCGGTGAGCCGCTTCTCCTCGACGGTGATCGCGGCGGAGTCGTCGAAGCAGGCGCTCGCGCCTTCTGCCTGCGCGACACCGGGGACAGCGAGGACGGGAAGTGCGATGAGCAGCGGGAGGAAGGCGCCCCACCGCCTGCCGGGAGTCTTCATGGCCCGCATTCTGCTCATCCCGCCACGGCCGCACCACCGACGAACGCAGGTCTCGGCGGGTCTTGTCCGGGGTGGACAGGCGGGGCAGACTCGCGCCATGGCCGCGCACAGAAGCACTCCGGTACGCATCACCGCAGTCACCGCGATCGCCGTCCTGGTCGGCACCGCCGCGCCGGGGATGGCGGCGGCAGCGCCACCGACACCCAAATCGCCCACCGCCGTCGGCTATCTGGGCGCGGTGTCGAGTATCGACGCGGACGCGACCGCGATCGGCACGAAGATCCTGCGCGAAGGCGGCAACGCCGTCGATGCCGCCGTCGCGACCGCCGCCGCGCTCGGCGTCACGGACCCGTTCTCCGCCGGATTCGGCGGTGGCGGCTTCTTCGTCTACTACGACGCGCGCTCCGGCAAGGTGCACACCCTCGACGGCCGCGAGACCGCCCCGTCGACCGCGAACGAGAACCTCTTCGTCGAGAACGGCAAGGCGATCCCGTTCGCCGAGGCCGTCACCAGCGGACTGGGCGTCGGCGTCCCCGGCACGCCCGCCACCTGGCAGGAAGCCCTGCGCAAGTGGGGGACCAGGTCGCTGGCGAAGGCGGTCAAACCCGCCGAAGACCTCGCCCGCAAGGGTTTCACCGTCGACCAGACCTTCAACACCCAGATCGCGAACAACGCCGCCCGGTTCTCGGCGTTCCCGTCCACCCGGTCGCTGTACCTGCCCGGCGGCGCGCCGCCCGCGGTCGGCACGACGTTCAAGAACCCGGACCTGGCGGGCACGTACGCGCAGCTCGCCGCGAAGGGCACCGACGTGCTCTACCGCGGCCCGATCGGCGCGGACGTCGTCGACACCGTGCGGAAGCCGCCGGTCGACCCCGCGTCGACGCTGAAGGTGCGCCCCGGTGACATGACCGCGGCCGACCTCGCGAAGTACCGCGTCGTCGAGCGGAAGCCGACGAAGACCCAGTACCGCGGTCTCGACGTCTACGGCATGCCCGCGCCGTCGTCCGGCGGGCTGACCGTCGGCGAGGCACTGAACATCCTCGAGAACACGAAGCTCTCGAAGCTGGAGAAGGCCGACTACCTGCACTACTTCCTGGAGTCGACCCGGTACGCCTTCGCCGACCGCAACCGGTGGATCGGCGACCCGGCCTTCGTCGACGTCCCGGCGAAGGAGCTGATCAGCCAGAAGTTCGCCGACAGCCGCGCGTGCCTGATCGACGCCGCGAAGGCCGGGACCAGTCCGGTCGCGCCGGCGGACCCGCGCAAGCCCACCCCGTGCGTGGCCGGGACGAACCCCGCGCCGACCCCGTACGAGGGCGAGAACACCACGCATCTCACGGTCGCCGACCGGTGGGGCAACGTCGTCGCCTACACGCTGACCATCGAGCAGGAGGGCGGGAGCGGCATCGTCGTCCCGGGCCGCGGCTTCCTGCTCAACAACGAACTGACCGACTTCTCCTTCACCCCGGTGACGCCGGGCGTGCCCGACCCGAACCTGCCGGGCCCGGCGAAGCGGCCGCGTTCGTCGATGGCGCCGACCATCGTGCTCGACCATGGCAAGCCGTTCCTCGCCGTCGGCTCGCCCGGTGGCGCGTCGATCATCACCACGGTGCTGCAGATCCTCACCGGCCGGATCGATCGCGGGCTGAAACTGGTCGACGCGATCGCCGAACCGCGCGCCTCGCAGCGGAACTCCGCGGCCGCGCAGGTGGAGCAGGCGTTCCTGGACCAGACCGAGGTGCTCAAGGTGCTGAAGGCCAAGGGGCAGGGCTTCTCGACGACACCCGCGGAGATCGGGGCGGCGACCGGCGTCGAACGGCTGCGGGACGGCCGGTGGCTCGCCGCGGCCGAACCCACGCGCCGGGGAGGCGGCTCGGCGGCCGTCGTGCTGCCCTGGCCGCCGCGTTAGGACGACCTCGCTCGCGAAGGCCTCTTCGGCCCCTTTCGCGCGCTAGGAACGGTCCTTTCCTTGCAAATTTCGCAAGGAAAGGACCGTTCCTAGCAGCCGCCGCACCGCAGAGGGAGAGCGAGCGCGCCGGGGTGGTGAGCTCCTTCTAGACTGAGCGGCGATGTTCGCCCAGTCAGAGGTACCCGTCCCCCCGGCGGAGGTGCGTTGATGCGCCTCGTCTTCGCCGGCACCCCCGAACCCGCGGTCCCGTCGCTGCGCGCGTTCCTCGCGTCCGAGCAGCACGAGGTCGTCGCCGTCGTGACCCGTCCGGACGCCCAGGCAGGCCGCGGCCGCCGCGTCGTCCGATCGCCGATCGGCGCGCTGGCCGACGAGCACGGGATCGAGGTGCTGACCCCGCCGAAGGCGAGCGACCCCGCGTTCCTCGCCCGGCTCGCGGAGATCGCGCCCGACGCGTGCCCCGTGGTCGCGTACGGGGCGTTGCTGCCCCAGGCCGCGCTGGACATCCCGGCGCACGGCTGGGTCAACCTGCACTTCTCGCTGCTGCCCGCGTGGCGCGGCGCCGCGCCGGTCCAGGCCGCGATCCGCGCCGGGGACGAGATCACCGGCGCCTCGACGTTCCGCATCGTCAAGGAACTCGACGCGGGCCCGGTCTACGGCGTGGTCACCGAGCAGATCGCCGCCACCGACACGGCGGGCGAACTGCTCGGCAGGCTGGCGGAGTCCGGGGCGAAACTGCTCGTGTCCACGATGGACGGAATCGCCGACGGTTCGCTGCGCGCGGTCGAGCAGACCGGCGACGGCGTGAGCTACGCGCCCAAGGTGACCGTCGAGGACGCGCGCGTGTCGTTCGCCGACCCGGCCGCCGCGGTCGACCGGCAGATCCGCGCGGTCACGCCGGAGCCGGGCGCGTGGGCGGAGTTCCGGGGCGAGCGGCTGAAACTCGGCCCGGTGACGATCGTGGACGAGCCGGGGCCCCCGCCCGGCGAACTCGTCGTGGAGCGCAAGCGGGTGCTGGTCGGCACGGCGTCGAAGCCGGTGCGGCTGGGCGAGGTGCAGGCGCAGGGGAAGAAGCGGATGGCGGCCACCGACTGGGCGCGCGGTACGAGGATCGAACAAGGAGAGCGCCTGCAGTGAACGAGCGTAGGGAACGCCGGCCGTCGAGGCCGCAGCGAGGCCGTCCGGCCCCGCGCAAGGAGGGGCCCAGCCGCCCGCCGCAGATCGACCCGGCCCGGCAGGTCGCCTTCGACGTCCTGCGCGCGGTCCGCGAAGACGACGCGTACGCGAACCTGGTGCTGCCGCAACTGCTGCGCAACCGCCGGATCTCCGGCCGCGACGCGGCGCTGGCCACCGAACTGACCTACGGCACCTGCCGCGCGGTCGGCATGCTGGACGCCGTCATCGCGGCCTGCCTGGACCGCCCGCTGGAGAAGGTCGACGCCATCGTGCTGGACGGCCTCCGTCTCGGCGCGTACCAGCTGCTGCGCACCCGCATCCCCCAGCATGCCGCCGTCGGGTCCACTGTGGACCTCGTCCGCGCCGAAGTCGGTTCCTGGATCGCGGGTTTCGTGAACGCCGTGCTGCGCTCGGTGTCCGAAAAGGACGAAGAGACCTGGCTGAACGAGCTGGCCCCCGACGAGGCCGCCGACCCGATCGGCGCCTATGCCCTGCGGACGGCGCATCCGCGCTGGGTCGCGCGGTCGTTCGCGGAAGCCTTGGGGGACAAGGGCGCGGAGCTGAAGGCGGCCCTGGAGGCCGACGACGACCGTCCCGACGTCCACCTGGTCGCCCGGCCCGGCGAGATCAGCGCCGAGGAGCTGGCCGCCATCACCGGTGGCGACGTCGCGCCGTACTCGCCCTACGGCGTCCGGCTGCCCGCGGGCTCCGGTGACCCCGGCGACCTCGAGCCGATCAAGGAAAAGCTGGCCGCGGTCCAGGACGAGGGCAGCCAGCTGTGTGCCTACGCCGTCACGAGGGTCCCCGTCTCCGGCACCGACGTGCGGTGGCTGGACCTGTGCGCCGGTCCGGGCGGCAAGGCGGCGCTGCTCGGCGCACTCGCGGTGGCCGCGGGCGCGACCGTCGACGCCGTCGAAAAGGCCCCGCACCGCGCGAAGCTGATCGAGAAGGCCGTCCAGGACCTGCCGGTGACCGTGCACGTCGCCGACGGCCGCGAGACCGGTCTCGAACCGGGCTACGACCGCGTCCTCGTCGACGCGCCGTGCAGCGGTCTCGGCTCGCTGCGGCGTCGCCCCGAGGCACGCTGGCGCCGCCAGCCCAGCGACATCGCGGACCTGACGAAACTGCAGGGCCAGCTGATCACCGCGGCACTGGACCTGGTCCGGCCCGGCGGCATCGTCACCTACGTCGTCTGCTCGCCGCATCTGGCCGAGACCGAAGGTGTCGTGGGGGAGACCGCGCGCCGCGCCGGTGCCCAGATCGTCGACGCGCGGGAGTTCTTCCCCGGCGTCCCGCAGCTCGGCAACGGCCCGTACGTCCAGCTGTGGCCGCACCGCCACGGCACGGACGCGATGTTCTGCGCCGTCCTGCGGAAGCCGGACACCGCCGGGTGAGCAGGGTCCTCGGCCTGGTCGCGAGCTCGTGCGGCGGACTGGACACCCGGTTCGCCGCGCAGCTCGCGAAACCGGCCGCGGACCGCGGCTGGGAGCTCGCGATCACGCTGACCCCCACCGCGGCCCGCTGGCTGGAGACGACCGGCGGGCTCGGTGACCTGGAAAAGTGCACCGAGCTGCCGGTCCGCAGCACCTCCCGGCTACCGGGCGAACCCCGCCCGCATCCGGATCCGGAGGTGTTCCTGTTCGCGCCCGCCTCCGCCAACTCCGTGGCGAAACTGGCGCTGGGCATCGCCGATAACCAGGCGCTGACCCTGCTCGGCGACGTCCTCGGCACGCCGGGCATCACGATCGTGCTGGGCTACCAGATCCAGGACACGCGGGTGCACCATCCGGCGTGGCGGCGCCATCTCGACACGCTCGCGTCCGCCGGGGTCACGACCACGAGGCTCACCCCGGAAACCGCTTGGACGTCGGTGCTGGACCTGCTCCCGGCGATCTAGCGGGCGCAGAACGCCGTGTCGACCGCGGCCACGAGATGCGCCGACGCCCCGTCCGGCAGCGGGTCCTGGTTGACCACGACGTTCACCTTCTTCCCGTGCGGGACCGCCCCCGAGATGTTCGCGAAGCCGCGGAGGTTCCCGCCGTGGCCCCAGAACCTCCCGCCGCAGGACAGCGGCACCGACGCGATCCCGAGCCCGTATTCCGCGCCGGGGATGCCCAGACCCGCCGGCACGGTCCGCTGCATCTCCGCCAGCTGTGCCCGGTGCAGGAGACGGCCGTCGACGAGCTCCCCGTAGAAGCGGTTCAGCTCCGCGCCGGTCGAAACGATCCCGCCGGAGGCTCCGGCGAGCGAGGGATCCAGTTCGGTGTAGTCGACGAGACCCGGCGCGTAGCCCCTGGCGTGCGGAAGCGGCAGGCGCTCGTCGCCCCGCGACGGCAGGTAGGTGTGGCGCAGGCCGAGCGGCTCGGCGATCCTCTTCCGGATCTCGGTGGAGACCGAGCGGCCGGTGAGCTTCTCGATGAGCATGCCCGCGATGACGTAGTTCGTGTTGGAGTACTTCCAGTTCGTGCCCGGCGCGAAGTCCGGCGGATGCGCCAGACCGACCGCCAGCAGCTCCCCGGGTTCGGCGCCGCGATGCCGCCACTCGTCGATGTCGAGATCGCGGACGTAGTTGTACAGCCCGCTCGTGTGCTGCAGCAGCTGCCGGACGGTGATCTTGGTGCCGTCGTTGCCGTTCCCGTGGACGAGACCGGGCAGGTAGCGGTCGATCGGCGCGTCCAGCCGCACCTTCCCCTCGGCGACCAGCTGCAGGACCACGACCGCGACGAAGGTCTTGGTGATGCTGGCCGCCCGGAACTTCGAGTCGTGCGGGAACGGTGTCCCGGTCTCGGCGTTCCCGACGCCCTCACGCTCCGACCACGACCGCCCGGACGGGCTCGTCACGGTCGCCTGCGCGCCGGGGACGCCGTCCTGCACCAGTGTTTTCAGCGCTTTGTCGACTTCGTCCCGCGGGTGGGTCACGGCCAAAGCCGGGGTGGCGGTCGTCGCGGCGAGCAGCGCGACCAGTGAACCGACGGCGACGATCTTCTTGCCTGGCAAGGATTTTCGCATGGGTTCCACGCTAGGGAGGCTCGGACGCGGTGGCCATGGGGTGAACCCCCACGCCTTACTGAGGTTTGCCCCACCATGCCGCTCAGCGCAGGCTGTGCCCTGGCGCGACGATGCCGGTCTCGTAGGCGAACACCACGGCCTGGCTCCGGTTGGCCGCGCCCAGTTTCCCGAAGATGTTGCCCACATGGGTCTTGACGGTTTCGAGGCTGATGACCAGCTCGGCCGCGATGTCCACATTGGACTTCCCGGTGGCGATGAGCCGCAGCACCTCGGTCTCCCGTTTCGTCAGCGACGACGGGCGGGGAGCGAGGCCGGACGGCGCCGGGCGCGCGGTGACCATCCGGCGGATCGCGTCGGGGAACAGCAGCGTCTCCCCGGCGGCGATCGTCCGGATGGCGTGCGCGAACTCCTCCTTGCGCGCCCGCTTCAGCAGGAATCCGCTCGCCCCGGCGAGCAGAGCGTCGTAGACGTAGTCGTCGTTGTCGAACGTCGTGATCACGAGGACCTTCGGCGGGTCGGGGATTTCGGCGAGCACCCGCCGGGTCGCCTCGATCCCGTCCACCCCGGGCATGCGCACGTCCATCAGGACCACGTCGGGATGTGTCCGCCGCACCAGATCGACCACCTCGCCGCCGTCACCCGCCTCGCCGACCACGGTCAGGTCCGGCTGGTTGTCCAGCAGAGAACGCAAACCGGCTCGCAGCAAGGGTTCGTCGTCGACGATCAGGACGCGCAGTGTCATGAGTGCGACCGTAGCGGGATCGTGGTCACCAGCCGCCACAACGGTTCCCCGTCGACGGCGGGGCCCGCGACGAGCTCCCCGCGCAGGGCCTCGACGCGTTCGGTGAGCCCCGGCAGCCCGTTGCCGCCGCGGCCGGAGGCGGCCGCGTGCTCCATGAGCGGGTTCACGATCTCGATCCGCAGCGCGTCGGCGAGTACCGCGACCCGCACGCTCACCGGGCCGGGATGGGCGTGCCGCAACGCGTTCGTCAGTCCTTCTTGGACGATCCGGTACGCCTCCCGCGAAAGGGTCGCCGGCAGTTCGGCGGCGGGGCCGGTGAGCTCGTAGTCGATCTCCGCGCCGCCCGCGCGGGCCCGTTCGGCCAGTGTCCCGGCCTCGATGAGCCGCCGTTCGGGCTCGCGGGACGACCGGTCGTCCCGCAGCAGGCCGAGTACGTGGTCGAGGTCTTCGAGCGCCGCCCTCGAAGACTCCTCGATGGTGCCCAGTGCCCGACGCACCAGCTGCGGTTCGGAATCGACCAGTTCGGCGGCCGCGGCGGCCTGGATGGTCGACGTCGTCAGCGTGTGGCCGATCGAGTCGTGCAGTTCGCGGGCCAGCCGGTTGCGCTGCTCGAAGTGGTTCGCCCGGACTTCCGCCGCGGCGACGCGCTCGGCGGCCGACGGGCCCAGGAGAGCGACCGCTGCGTACTGGAAAAGCTTGCTGAAACCGGCGAGGACGTAGGCGATGACGACGAGCGTGACCAGCGCGATCGGCAGCGTCCACAGCCCGCCGGTGCCCGATTCGATCGTCACCCGTTCCCCGAAGAACTCGATGGGGCTGCCGCCGCCTCCCGCCCACACGATGGCGAACACGAAGCCGAGCATCAGGAAACAGCCGAGGCCGAACAGCACCCAGCCGAGCGCGGTGTGCACGAGCAGCCAGGCCGCCGAGCGCCAGCGCTCCGACCAGGCGACCTTCGTGTGCTGCGGAGGCTGCGCGATCCGGGCGTCCAGCATCTGGTTGGAGAACCAGATACCGACCCGGCGCATCGGTCCGGGCAAACCGGCCAGCACGACCAGCACGCCCATGGCGAGCACGCCGTAGGCCATCTTCGCCCACACGTCGCCCGGGAGGAGGACGGCGGGAATGAGCGCGATGGGGAACGGGATCGCCGTCATCGCCATGCCGAGGAGTCCGAACGGGACGCTGCGGTAGCTGCCGATCCGCACGAGGGGCTTGAGTGGGTTGACCATGAGGGGAACGCTATTCGGCGGCGCGTGCGCGCACCTCCCACTGCGGTGCCATTTCGCGTCATACTCCAGACCGGGTCGACGGTCACAGCCGGTTAGCGGGCGTTAGCGGCGTCCTCCTACACTCGGGCGCGTGGCTCACCGACCTTTGATCGCACCCAGCATCCTCTCCGCGGACTTCGCCCGGCTCGGCGACGAGATCCGTGCCGTCGCGGGGGAGGGCGACACCCGCGCGGACTGGGTCCACGTCGACGTCATGGACGCGCACTTCGTGCCGAACCTGACCCTGGGCCTGCCCGTGGTGCAATCGCTGCTCAAGGCCACCGACGTCCCCATCGACTGCCACCTGATGATCGAGAACCCCGACAAGTGGGCCATCGGGTACGCCGAAGCGGGCGCTTACAACGTCACCGTGCACGTCGAGGCCGCGCACGACCCGATCGCGCTGGCGAAGAACCTGCGCGCCGCCGGGGCGAAGGCCGGCCTGTCGATCAAGCCGAACACGCCGATCGAGGACCACCTCGAGACCCTCAAGCACTACGACACGCTCCTGGTGATGTCGGTCGAGCCCGGTTTCGGCGGTCAGTCGTTCATCGAGGGCGTCCTCGACAAGGTCCGCACCGCGCGGCGCCTGGTCGACACCGGCCACCTCAAACTCGTCGTCGAGATCGACGGCGGGATCAACGCCGACACCATCGAGCAGGCCGCCGAAGCCGGAGTGGACTGCTTCGTCGCCGGTTCCGCCGTCTACGGCGCCGAAGACCCTGGTAAGGCCGTCGCGGCGCTTCGCGAGCAGGCGGCCCGCGTCCGCGGCTGATCCCGCCTCGTGATCCGCCGTCGGGTCAGGAGAAGGAATCGGCCGCGAGGGGTGTTGGATGAGGGGAGCACCGTTCCCAGCGGCGGTGCGAGCCAGGAGGAGGGCAGCAGGAGTGTTCACCGGCATTGTCGAGGAACTCGGCGAGGTCACCGCGGTCGAGCAGGTCCCGAACGCCGCGAGACTGACCGTTCGGGGGCCGCTGGTGACCAGCGACGCCGGGCACGGCGACTCCATCGCGGTGAGTGGCGTGTGCCTCACCGTGGTCGCGGTGGCGGGCGGTGAGTTTACCGTCGATGTCGTGCACGAGACCCTGCAGCGCTCCAGCCTCGCGAAGGTGCAGGTCGGCGACGTCGTCAACCTCGAACGCGCGACGCCGGCGGGCGGCAGGCTCGGCGGGCACATCATGCAGGGCCATGTCGACGGCACCGGCGTCTTCCTCAAACGCGACGAGCAGGGACTCACCACGTTCGCGCTGCCGAAGAAGCTGTCCCGGTACGTCGTCGAGAAGGGGTCGATCGCGGTCGACGGCGTCTCCCTCACGGTCGCTTCGGTGACCGACGAGGAGTTCTCCGTCGCCCTGATCCCGACCACGCTCGAACTCACCACGCTCGGCCGGAACACCCCGGGTGACCTGGTGAATCTCGAGGTGGACGTGGTCGCCAAGTACGTCGAGAAGCTGGCCATGCCGCACCTGCGCGCGCAGGGGGACAATGGCGGTACGGAGGAGCGGGCGTGAGCGAGACGAGTGCGATTCCGGGGTCGGCCGATCTGACCCCCTGTGCGGGCGGGGTGGTGGCAGTGAACGCCGATGCCATCGAGGCGGCGATCGCCGACATCAAGGCGGGCCGTCCGGTCGTCGTGGTGGACGACGAGGACCGCGAGAACGAGGGCGACCTGATCTTCGCGGCGGAGAAGGCCACGCCGGAACTGATGGCCTTCATGGTGCGTTACACCTCGGGTTACGTCTGCGTGGCGCTGACCGAGGCCGAGGCGGACCGGCTCGACCTGCCGCCGATGTACCACACGAACCAGGACCAGCGCGGCACCGCGTACAGCGTCACGGTCGACGCCGCCGAGGGCATCACCACCGGCATCTCCGCGGCCGACCGGTCGCATACCGTCCGGCTGCTCGCCGACCCGGCGTCCAAGGCGTCGGACTTCCGGCGGCCCGGCCACGTGGTCCCGCTGCGCGCCAAGCAGGGCGGCGTCCTGCGGCGCCCGGGGCACACCGAAGCCTCCGTCGACCTGGCCCGGCTGGCCGGCCTTTCGCCGTCCGGGGTGCTCTGCGAGATCGTGTCGCAGAAGGACGAGGGCGACATGGCCCGCCGCGACGAACTCGAGGTCTTCGCCGCGGACCACGACCTCAAGATGATCACCATCGCCGACCTGATCGCGTACCGGCGGCGCACCGAGAAGCAGGTCGAGCGGGTCGCCGAGGCGCGGATCCCGCTTTCGGCGGGGACGTTCCGCGCGGTCGGGTACGACAGCCTGCTGGACGGCATCGAGCACATCGCGTTCGTCTACGGCGAGATCGGCGACGGCGAGGACATCCTGGTCCGCGTGCACTCCGAGTGCCTGACCGGTGACGTCTTCGGCTCGCTGCGCTGCGACTGCGGCCCGCAGCTGGAGGCCGCGCTGGAAGCGGTGGCCAAGGAAGGCCGCGGCGTCGTGCTCTACATCCGCGGCCACGAGGGCCGCGGCATCGGGCTGTTGCACAAACTGCAGGCCTACCAGCTGCAGGACGCCGGCGCGGACACCGTCGACGCGAACCTGCAGCTCGGCGTCCCCGCCGACGCGCGGGACTACGGCACCGGCGCGCAGATCCTGTGCGACCTCGGCGTCCGCTCGATGCGGCTGCTGACGAACAACCCGGCCAAACGCGTCGGGCTGGAGGGCTACGGCCTGCGGGTCACCGGGCGGGTCGCGCTGCCGATCTCGCCGAACCCGGAGAACCTGCGCTACCTCAAGACCAAACGGGACCGGATGGGGCACGACCTGTCCCAGCTGGAGCATTTCGACCAGGTCGGCGCCGAGGTCGACCAGGGCAACGGAGGTGGCACGCGGTGAGCGGCGAAGGCCGTCCGGACGTCGAACTCGACCTGTCCGACTGTAAGAACATCCGGCTCGGGATCGTGGCCACACGCTGGCACACGAAGATCACGAGCGCCCTGCTGGACCGCGCCCTCGAGGCGGCCAAGGCCGCCGACCTGGAAGAGGAGCCGACGGTCGTGCGCGTCGCGGGCGCCGTCGAATTGCCCGTCGCCGCGCAGGCGCTGGCCCGCACCCACGACGCGGTGGTCGCGCTGGGCGTGGTCATCCGGGGCGGGACGCCGCATTTCGAGTACGTCTGCGACGCGGTCACTGCGGGCCTGACCAGGGTCGCGCTCGACGAGAGCACCCCGGTCGGCAACGGCGTCCTCACCTGCGACACCGAGCAGCAGGCCCTCGACCGGTCGGGTCTGCCCGGCTCCGTCGAGGACAAGGGCTACGAAGCGACGGTCGCCGCGCTGGACGCGGCGCACGCGCTGCGGAACCTGCGCCAGCCGTGGACCGAGCGGGGATTCGTGTGAGCGTCGAGGCGGATGTGATGACGGAGTCCGAGGTCGTGGTGGTGCGGCCCCGCCGCGCCCTGGTGATGTGCTCCGTGCTGGCGGTGATCCTGCTGGCGACGTTCGTGGTCGTCGCGGTGCTGCTGCGCGGCTCGGACACCGGCGTGATCTTCCAGCCGTCCGACCAGGCGGCGATGATCGGCATCGGAGTCCTGCTCGCCGCGGGCACGATGCTGTTCGCGACCGCGCGCGTGAAGGCCGACGCGGACGGCATCGAGGTCCGGAACGTGCTGATGACCAAGAAGTTCGCGTGGAGCGAGGTGCTCTCGGTGAGCTTCCCGGACGGCGCCTCGTGGGCCCGGCTGGAGCTGCCGGAGGACGAGTACTACTCGGTCATGGCCGTGCAGGCCGTGGACCGGGAACGCGCGGTGGCGGCGGTGCGGGCGTTGCGGCGGCTGCACAAGGCGGCCTGGGAGGGCTGACGCTCGCCTTTTCCCGACCGACCGCGTTTCGTCCTCTGAATGCGATCCTTAGGGGTGGCAAGTACGTGAAGGCCCCCTTCCTTGCGTCTAGCGCAAGGAAGGGGGCCTTCACGTACTTGGGGAAGGAGTCCTTCACGGACTTGGGCCGAGGGAGGCTGACGCCGCTCTCGGGCTCCTTCAAGTGCTAGGAACGGTCCTTTCCTGGCAAAATTTGCCAGGAAAGGACCGTTCCTAGCATCCGGGGCAGGTGGCGTTCGCCGGGCTCACTCAAGTGTCATGAAAGGGTCGTTCAGGACGAAAAACGTCCTGAACGACCCTTTCATGACATCCGGCACCCGAAAACGCGCGTTCAGAGCGAAAGATCCACCACGATCGGCGCGTGATCCGAAGGCCCCTTCCCCTTCCGCGCCTCACGGTCCACATAGGAATCCGTCACCGCGCCGGCCACGACGGCGTCGGCGTACACCAGGTCGATCCGCATTCCCTTGTTGTTCGGGAAGTTCCCGGCCCGGTAGTCCCAGTACGTGAACGGGTGGTCGTACTTCAGCGGCCGAGGGAACACGTCGGACAGCCCGAGGTCCCGCAGCGCGGCGAGCGCCTTCCGCTCCGGTTCGGTCACGTGCGTCGATTCGGCGAACACGCCGATGTCCCAGACGTCCGCGTCGGTCGGCGCGATGTTGAAGTCACCGAGCACCGCGAACGGCAGTCCGCGCGCCTGCTCCTCCCGCACCGTCGCCTCCAGCGCCGAGAGCCAGGCGAGTTTGTAGCCGTAGTGCGGGTTCTCCAGGTCGCGCCCGTTGGGCACGTACACCGACCACAGCCGCAGCCCGCCGCAGGTGGCGCCGATGGCCCGCGCGTCGGTCTTGTCCTCGAAGGTGGGCTCGCCGGTCAGCCCGCGTGTCACGTCTTCCAGCCCGACGCGCGACAGGATCGCGACGCCGTTCCAGCGTCCGATGCCGTACGCCGCCGTCTCGTAGCCCAGCTCCTTCACCGCGTCGAAAGGGAAGGCGTCGGTGCCGCATTTGAGTTCCTGCAGGCACAGCACGTCCGGCTGGGCCGAACCGAGCCACTCCAGCACCCTCGGCAGCCGGGGCCCGATCGAGTTCACGTTCCAGGTCGCGATCCGCATGCCCGCGAGCGTCCCACACCCCACCGACACTCCGACGTGAAAGGGGCCCCTGCCGCGACGGGTCACGTCGCGACAGGGGCCCCGGCCGGGGTGGAGGTCAGACCCCGGTGGTCGAGCGGATCCAGGAACGGGCCGAAGCGACGCTGCCGTAGTTGTTGGTGCCGCGGATGTTCGAGCCGCTCTGGTTCTGCACGGTCGAAGCGACACCGACCTGGACGCCGTTGGAGACCTGGGGGCCGCCCGAGTCGCCCTTCCACGCGGAGCCGTCGATGCCGACGCTCTGGATGGCCGGGCCACCGTAGGCGTCGGTCGAGCTGCCGCTGACGCGCACGTTGGCGACCTTCAGCGCCGAGGCGGGCGGGCCGGTCGGGGTCTCGCGGCCCCAGCCGTAAAGCTGGTTGGTGCTGCCGACCGACGGGTTCGAGCTCGCCAGGGTGATCGGCGTGACGCCGGCGTCGGAGGCCAGGTGCAGCAGCGAGATGTCGGAGCCGGCGGGCGAGGACACCTTGCGGTCGACGGCGATCTCACGGCCGCCCTGGAGCTGGTTGCTGCCGACACGGACCCGCATGCCGGTGCCGTCGGAGTCGAGGCAGTGCTTGGCGGTCAGGACCCAGCGCTGGGCGATGACGCTGCCGGAGCAGTTGAACCCGTCCCACTGACGGCCCGGGGTGTTGACGTAGACCTGGGCGCCCCAGCTCACGGTGGGGGCGGTGCCGCCGCCCACGATGTTGGGCTGGACACCGGTGGGGGTGCCCGCGGAGGCGACGGCGCCCGCGGTCATGGTGAGGGCTGCGGCGGCGAGAGTGGCGGCGCCCAGCGTACGAAGACGGCTCACGGTGCAGGAGTCCTTTCGAGCGTCATCTGACGAAGAACCGAATGAAGTGGAACTGGGACGGAAAGTAATCAACCGATTCACCCGCTAGGAACCAACGAACGTCGGTTACGGCGGAAGACCCGACTTAGGTCGGTATGCGTGGTGAAAGATGGACCGGATGGTGGGAATGGCCACTCGAAGGGTTGACCGGACCGCGCGTAAGGACGGGGCCTCGTAAGACTGTCGGTGGTGCCCCATAGGCTTGTCGACGTGGCTGACCCGACCACCTACCGTCCCTCGCCGGGGAGCATCCCGGACGCCCCTGGCGTGTACAAATTTCGTGACGCCACGAAGAGGGTCATCTATGTCGGCAAGGCGAAAAGCCTCCGAAGCAGGCTGAACTCGTACTTCGCCGACATCACGGGCTTGCACCCGCGCACCCGCCAGATGGTGACGACGGCGGCGAGCGTCGAGTGGACCGTCGTGGGCACCGAGGTCGAGGCGCTCCAGCTCGAATACAACTGGATCAAGGAGTTCGACCCGCGGTTCAACGTCCGGTACCGCGACGACAAGAGCTACCCGGTCCTCGCCGTCACGATGAACGAGGAGTACCCGCGCCTGCACGTCTATCGCGGCGCGCGCAAGAAGGGCGTGCGGTACTTCGGGCCGTACGCGCACGCTTGGGCCATCCGCGAAACGCTCGATCTGCTGCTCCGCGTCTTCCCGGCGCGCACCTGCTCGGCGGGCGTCTTCAAACGGCACGGCCAGATCGGCAGGCCGTGCCTGCTCGGCTACATCGGGAAATGCTCCGCGCCGTGCGTCGGCAAGGTCTCCGCCGACGAGCACCGCGAGATCGTCGAGGACTTCTGCGACTTCCTCGCCGGCCGCACCGACGCGCTGATCCGCCGTCTGGAACAGGAAATGGCGGCAGCGTCCGAAGAGCTGGAGTTCGAGCGAGCCGCGCGGCTGCGTGACGATCTCGGCGCGCTGCGGCGCGCGATGGAGAAGCAGGCGGTCGTGCTCGGCGACGGCACCGACGCGGACGTCGTCGCCTTCGCCCACGACGAGCTCGAAGCCGCCGTCCAGGTCTTCCACGTACGAGGCGGCCGGGTCCGCGGGCAGCGCGGCTGGGTGATCGACAAGGCCGAAGAGATGGACGTGAAGGATCTCGTCGACCACTTCATCACGCAGTTCTACGGCGAACAGGCCGAACGCGCGGACGATCCCGACGGCGGCTCGCCGGTGCCGCGCGAGGTGCTCGTCCCCGAGCTGCCCGCCGACGCGGAAGCCCTGGGCGAATGGCTTTCCGGGCTGCGAGGGTCTCGGGTGAGCCTGCGGGTGCCGCAGCGCGGCGACAAACGCGCGCTCGCCGAAACCGTGACACGCAACGCAGGAGAGGCGTTCACCCAGCACAAACTGCGCCGCGCGGGCGACCTCACCGCGCGCTCGGCCGCGCTGGCGGAACTGCAGGACTACCTGGCGCTGGAAACCGCGCCACTGCGTATCGAATGCGTCGACATCAGCCATATCCAGGGCAGCGACGTGGTCGCCTCGCTCGTGGTGTTCGAGGACGGGATCCCGCGCAAGTCCGAGTACCGGCGCTTCGCCTTGCGTGAGGCCGCGGAGGAAGGCGACGTCGCGTCGATCGCCGAAGTCGTCCGCCGCCGGTTTTCCCGGTATCTCAAGGAAAACGCCGAAGGAGTCGATCCGGACCGGCCGGGCATCGACCCGGAGACCGGCAAACCGCGCAAGTTCGCCTACGCGCCGAATCTGCTCGTCGTCGACGGCGCGGGCCCGCAGGCCACCGCCGCCGCGGACGTGCTCTCCGAACTCGGCGTCACCGACATCGCCGTGGTCGGCTTGGCGAAGCGGCTGGAGGAGGTGTGGCTCCCGGGCGATCCCGATCCGGTGATCCTGCCGCGCACCTCCGACGCGTTGTATCTGTTGCAGCGGCTGCGCGACGAGGCGCACCGCTTCGCCATCCGGTACCACCGCGAGAAGCGGTCCAAGCGGATGCAGGTGTCCGCATTGGACGGTGTGCCGGGGCTGGGGCAGGCTCGTCGTACCGCGCTGATCAAGCATTTCGGCTCGGTGAAGAAACTCCGCGAAGCGCGGATAGAGGAGATCGAGGCGGTGCCCGGCTTCGGCAGGCGCACCGCCGAAGCGGTCGTCGCGGCACTCGCAGGGGAGACAGCCGCGGCGGCGGGGGAGTCCAGTACGTGATCGGTGAAGGGACCATTGTGAGTGCGCAAGAAGAAGGCCGCGGTTCCGGGATGGAGGTCGCGGTCGTGTCCGGTCTGTCCGGCGCCGGCCGCAGCACCGCCGCGAAATGCCTGGAGGACCTGGGCTGGTTCGTGGTGGACAACCTGCCGCCCGAGCTGATCGCGACCATGGTCGAGCTCGGCGCGCAGGCGCGGGGCGCGATCACCAAGGTCGCCGTGGTGATGGACGTGCGTTCGCGCGCGTTCACCGACGACCTGGCTTCGGTCATCAAGGACCTCGACGCCCGCGGGTACAAGCCGCGTGTCCTGTTCCTGGAGGCCACCGACGCGGTGCTGGTGCGCCGGTTCGAGGCCGTCCGCCGCGGCCACCCGATGCAGGGCGACGGCAGGCTCGCCGACGGCATCACCGCCGAGCGCACGCTGCTGGAGCCGCTACGGGAAGAGGCCGACCTCGTGCTCGACACGTCGTCGCTTTCGGTGCACGATCTGCGCGCCAAGATCGAGGACGCCTTCGGTTCCGAGGCGAGCACGCAGACCAGGGTCACCGTGCTGTCGTTCGGCTACAAGTACGGCCTGCCGATGGACGCCGACCTGGTGATGGACGTCCGCTTCCTGCCGAACCCGTTCTGGATCCCGGAACTGCGCGACCACACCGGTCTCGAGGGCGAGGTCCGCAACTACGTGCTCAGCCAGGAAGGCGCGGACGAGTTCCTCGACCGCTACCACCAGTTGCTGCGCCTGATCGGCGCGGGCTACAAACGTGAGGGCAAGCGGTATCTGACGCTGGCCGTCGGCTGCACCGGTGGAAAGCACCGCAGCGTCGCCATCTCCGAGGAGCTCGCCCAGCGTCTGTCCAATGAGGACGGTATGGCCGTGAAGGTGGTGCACCGCGACCTTGGCCGCGAGTAGCGCACCGCGCGCGGTGGCACTGGGCGGCGGGCACGGCCTGCACGCCACCCTCACCGCCTTGCGCCGGGTGACCTCGCAGGTCACCGCCGTGGTCACCGTCGCGGACGACGGGGGCTCGTCCGGCAGGCTGCGCCGGGAACTGGGGCTGCTGCCGCCGGGCGACCTGCGGCAGGCCTTCGCCGCGTTCGCCGCCGAAGACGGCGGGACGTTGTGGGCGGAGGTGTTCCAGCACCGCTTCGGCGGTGACGGCGCGCTCGCCGGGCACGCGGTCGGGAATCTGTTGCTGGCCGGGTTGTTCGAGGTACTCGGCGACCCGGTTGCCGCGCTCGACGAGGCGAGCAGGCTCATGGGCATCTCCGGCCGGGTCCTGCCGATGTCACCCGAACCGCTGGAGATCCAGGGCGAGGTTTCGGGGCTGGACGCCGAGAATCCCGAGGCGTTGCGGCGGATCCGCGGCCAGGTGGCGGTGGCGACGACCCCGGGGCAGGTGCACCGGATCAGTCTTCACCCGACCGGGCAGGCCGACCGCCCGCCGCGTGGCTGTGCCGAGGCGATCGAGGCCGTGCTCGACGCGGACGTGGTGTTCCTCGGTCCGGGTTCGTGGTTCACGAGTGTGCTGCCCCATCTGCTGGTGCCGGATCTGCACGACGCGTTGCTCCGAACGGACGCCACGAAGGTCGTGATCCTCAACCTGATCCCCCAACCGGGGGAGACGGCGGGGTTCTCGCCGGAGAAGCATTTGGACGTACTCTTCGAACACGCCCCGGAATTACGGGTGGACGCGGTCATCGCGGACCGGGACTCGGTGCCCTCACCAGCCCGGTTGCGGGACGCGGCCGGGAGACTGGGCGCGCGGGCGTTGCTGGGGGCGGTGGCTGACCCGGTCGTGACGGGGCGGCATGATCCTGATGCGCTCGCGGGCTGTATGCGAGACGCTCTCGGTCTCACCGGGGGAGGAGCTGAAGGTATGGAGGGGCAGTGATGGCGATGACCGCCGCCGTGAAGGACGAGCTGAGCCGGCTGGAGATCACCAAGATCGGCCCGCGCCGCGCGGAGGTCGCGTCGATGCTGCGATTCGCGGGTGGGCTGCACATCGTGGCCGGCCGCGTCGTGGTGGAGGCCGAACTCGACACCGGTTCGGTGGCGAGGCGGCTGCGCAAGGAGATCCACGAACTGTACGGACACCAGTCCGACGTGCACGTCATTTCCTCCAGCGGCTTGCGCAAGGGCACGCGGTACGTCGTCCGCGTGGTCAAGGACGGCGAGGGGCTCGCCCGGCAGACCGGCCTGATCGACCAGCGCGGCCGCCCGGTGCGCGGGCTGCCCGCCGCCGTCGTGTCCGGTGGCGTCGCCGACGCGGAAGCCGCCTGGCGCGGCGCGTTCCTGGCGCACGGTTCGCTCACCGAACCCGGTCGTTCGTCGTCGCTCGAGGTCACCTGTCCCGGTCCCGAGGCCGCGCTGGCGCTCGTCGGCGCCGCCCGGCGGATGGGCATCCAGGCCAAGTCGCGGGAGGTCCGCGGCGCGGACCGGGTCGTGGTGCGCGACGGTGACGCGATCGGCGCCCTGCTGACCCGGCTCGGCGCGCACACGAGCGTGCTCGCCTGGGAAGAGCGGCGGATGCGCCGCGAGGTGCGAGCCACCGCGAACCGGCTCGCGAACTTCGACGACGCCAACCTGCGGCGTTCGGCCCGCGCGGCCGTCGCGGCGGCGGCCAGGGTGGAGCGCGCGCTGGACATCCTCGGCGAATCCGCCCCGGAGCACCTGCTCGCCGCGGGCAAGCTGCGGCTGTCGAACCGGCAGGCCTCGCTGGAGGAACTGGGCCAGCTGTCCGATCCGCAGATGACCAAGGACGCCGTCGCCGGCCGGATCCGCCGCCTGCTGGCGATGGCCGACAAAAAGGCGAAGGAACAAGGCATTCCGGACACCGAATCGGCCGTCACCCCGGACATGCTGGAAGAAGACGAGGCCTGACCCACCCGCATTTAGTCCTCTGAATGCGGTACTTGCGTGTGCAAGGACCGCATCCAGAGGACTAAACGCGGTGTTCGCCGAAGACGTCGCAGGTGGCCGGGTCGCCGTCGAGGGCGGCGGTCGCGAGGAGCACCGCGCCCGAGGTCCACGTGGTGCGTTCGTCCGGCCAGAATTCCTCGTCCGCGAACTGATAGCCGGTCCAGTACGAGCCGTCGTCGTGGCGTAGCCGGGCGAGGCACGCGAGGAGTTCACCCGCGCGGGCACGATCGCCGCGAGTGGCGAGGGTGAGCGCCAGTTCGGCCGTCTCGCCGCCGGTGGCCCACGGCTCGTGGTGCACGCAGCGCACCCCCAGCCCGGGCTCGACGAACCGGTCCCAGCCCGCCGCCAGCCGCTCCGTCGCGTCGGCGCCGGTGACGACGGAGCCCAGAACCGGGTAGTACCAATCCATCGCGTGCGGTTTCGCGGCGAACAGCCCCGGCTCGCCGAGCAGGGCGGAACGCAGCCGGTGCGCCGCGACTCGCCATTGTGGACGGTCCAGCCCCCGCACGGAGGCGATCGCCAGCGCCTGCGTCAGCGCGTGGTGGATGCTGGCGCAGCCCGCGACCAGCCGGACCTCGGGATCGTCCCGCCAGGAGATGGCACCCGACGGCTGCTGTCGCCGCAGGACGGCGTCGACGGCCTTGTCCACGACCGGCCACATCCGGTCCAGCCAGGCGTGATCCCCGGTCCGCAGGAAGTGGTGCCTGGTCCCGACCGCGACGTACGCGGTGAAGTTCGTGTCCATAGTGGACAAGTCGACGCGGCCGTCGCGGTACCGGGCCGCCCAGGATCCGTCAGGGCGCTGGTTGCGGAGCAGCCATTCGTACGCGGCTTCGGCCTCGGACCCCAGCCCGGCGACGTCCAGTCCCATCGCGGCTTCGAGGTGATTCCACGGATCGAGGTGCCCGCCGGGCTCCCAGGGGATCCCGCCGTCCCGCCACTGCACGGCCGCGATGGTGGCGGCGGTGGCCTTCACGGTTTACGCGCGTAGACGACGAGGCTCTTGCCGAGCACCGGATTCAGCGCCCATTCGGCGAACCGCACCGGCCGGGGGCTCCGCATGATGTCCCAGACCAGGAACCGGTGGTACAGCGCGCAAAGTGGGTGCTCCTCGTCGGGGCCGACCGCGCATTTCAGCCACCAGTACGGCGAATGCAGGGCGTGCGCGTGATGGCCGCCGGTTGTCCGCAGCCCGGCCTCGGTGAGCTTGCCGAGCAGCTCGCGGCGCCGGTAGATCCGGATGTGCCCGCCTTCGACCTCGTGATACGCGTCCGAGAGCAGCCAGCAGATCCGCTCCGGCCACCAGCGCGGCACGGTCGCCACCAACCGTCCGCCCGGCGCCAGCACGCGGCTCGCCTCCGCGAGCACCGCGCGGTCGGCATGGATGTGTTCCAGGGTCTCGGCGACGATCACCCGGGTGAAGGAGCCGCTCGGGAACGGCAACCGCAGAGCGTCCGCGCGGACGGCCAGCGCCGAAGCCGTGTCAGGTGCTTCGCCCGCCTCGGCCAGGTTGGCGAACATGTCCCGCACGTGTTTGAGCGCGGTGTCGTCGAGGTCGGCGGCGACCACGTCCGCGCCGCGTTTGTAGGCCTCGTAGGCGTGGCGGCCGTCCCCGCAGCCGAGGTCGAGCACCCGGTCGCCGGGGCCGACGGGGAACCGGTCGAAATCGACGGTCAGCATTCCGCACGCTCCCGGCCGAGGACGCGCCGGTAGTGCGAGGCCGTCTCCTCAGCGGTGCGTCGCCAGCTCAGCCCGCCCGACGTCGCCAGGCCACGGGCCGCGAGGTCGGCGCGCAGGTGTTCGTCGCCGAGGACCTTGGTGAGCGCTTCCGCGAGGGCGGGGACGTCGCCCGGCGGCACCATGATCCCCGCGTCACCCACGACTTCGGGCAGCGCCCCGCCGGTCGTCGCGACGACCGGTGTCCCGCAGGCCATGGCCTCGGCCGCCGGCAGCGAGAACCCTTCGAACAACGAAGGTATGCAAGCGATTTCGGCCGAACACAACAGCCGCGCGAGTTCGTCGTCGGTCAGCCCGCTGACGAAGCGGACGTCGGCGCCGGGACCGAGCCGGGCGAGTGCCCGCGCCGCCGGCCCGTCGGGCTTCGGTTTGCCGACGATCACCAGTTCGCCTTCGATCCGGTCCCACGCCGCCAGCAGATGTTCGAGCCCCTTCAACGGTTCGTCCGCGCTCGCGGTGGCCACGACCCGGCCGGGGACGCGCGGGATCTCGGGCCGCGGCCGGAAGATCCGGGTGTCCGCGGCGAGCGGGACGACGTGGATCCGGTCGTCCGGAACACCCATCTCCCGGCTGATGGCCGCACGCGATGCCCGCGACACGGTCAGCGCGGGCAGCCTCCGTGCGACGCGGTGCTGCATCTCCACGAAGCCGTACCACCGCGCGACCCGCGCCGCCTCCCGTCCGCTGACGGTCGCGAGTTTCAGCGCCCGGTCCACGGCGATGGGATGGTGGATCGTGGCGAGCGTCGGCAGTCCACAGTGGAGCATCCCGTAGCCGAGTCCCTGGTTGTCGTGGACGATGTCGAACTCGCCCCGGCGCTTCGCGAGATGGCGCGCGGCACGCAGGGAGAACGCGAGGGGTTCGGGGAATCCGCCGCGGCGCATGCCGAGGAACTCCACCCACGACGGCAGGTCGCGCAGCTCGCGCGGCCGCGGGGTCCGGAAGGGGTTCGGCTCCGCGAACAGGTCGAGGCCCGGGATCTTCGTCAGCCGCACGCCCTCATCGACCTCCGGGTACGGAGGTCCGGACAGCACCTCGACGCGATGTCCCAGCGCGGCGAGTTCGCGGCTCAGATGCCGGACGTACACGCCCTGACCGCCGCTGCGCGGGTTTCCGCGGTAGGTCAGGAGCGCGATGCGCAGGGCGCTCACCGCTCACTCCCGCGCGCTCCAGTGATCGAGCTGCTCGCGGATCTTCCGGGTTTCGCCGTGCCGTTCGCCGCGGACCTCGACGGAATCGCCGAGCAGCAGGGTCCAGGTCGAGAGCGCCTCGGTGACCCGGCCCGCCTTGGCGAGGGCCAGCGCGAGGCCGAACCGGAGATCGAGAACGTCGGGATGCCGCTCATTCAGCCGTCCCGTCGCTTCGGCGAGGAGCCGCCGGTAGTCCGAAACGACGGGGGGGTGCTCGATTTCGGCGCTCCAGAACGCGATGTTGTGCCGCACGTGGCTGACGATCTCGTCGTCGCCCAGTGCCTGTTTCGCCTGCGGCAGCAGCTCCCGGGAGAGGCGCAGGGACTCCTCCCCGTTCCCGGTCTTGCCCGTCGCCACCGCGAGTAGGTGCCGGGCGTGCAGCGTCTCGCGATGATCGGCTCCGAGAGCGTGGGTGGCGTCCCGGACCAGGGCTTCGAACGCCGCCCGGGACTCTTCGAAGCGGCCGAGATCCATGAGGAGGTAGCCGATGTTGTGGCGAATGCTCAAGACCTCTTCGTCGCCACTCGACAGGGCGGCCGTGGCGATCGGCAGCAGCCCTTCGAACCGGGCGAGTGCTCCGGCGGCGTCGCCCGCCTTGCCGGTCCACGTCGCGTGCCGCGCCTTGCAGCGCAAGGTCATCCGGTCGGTGTCGCCGAGCTCCCGGGCCGCGCGGTTCGCCCAGGCCGCCCAGCGTTCCCGGTTCTCGACGGGGATGTGGGACGCCCGTCGCTCCAATGCGGCGAAGGCGTCTTCGTGGAGCCCGGCGAGCCAGAAGTGCTCGGCCTCGTTGGCCGCCGCGTAGCTCTGTTCCGGCGTCGGCTCGTCGTCTCCGGCCACGAGTGGCACCTCCGAGGTCGTCGCCGCCAGCCGGGCGCGCAGCCGGGCCGCCGCGTCGGGGGAGAGAACGGGCGGCTCCCCGGTCCACAGGACGGTTTCGTCGTCGAGACCCGCCCGCGTCCGGCTGACCGAGTCGCCGAGTCCGGCCAGGAAATCGCGGATGCGCACCCGCCGGTCCGGGCCGCCCGCCGCCGCGCTCGCCGCGGTGAGGATCGAGATCGGGATGGGCCCGCGGGAGGCGGCGAGACCCAGCAGTTCCAGCAGGACGGCGTGGCCGGGCCGCGGCGAGGCCACCGCACCGGTGCCCTGCTCGACGTCGGCGTCCTCCTGCGCGACGCTGATGAAGGTGACCGTCGAATCGCCGAGCCGGAGCATGTCACCGTGCGCCAGCCGGGCGCTCGGCACCCGCTGTCCGTTGACGAAGGTCCCGTTGGCGGAGTCGAGGTCCGTCAGCCACGCGTCCGTGCCGTCCCAGCGGATCTTGCAGTGGAGCCGCGACACCCGCGAGTCCCCGAGCCGGACCGCGGCGTTCCTGCTGCGGCCGAGTGTCGTGAGCCCGAAGGACAGTTCGTGGTGCGCGGGCGGCTGTCCGGGGACGTCGATGATCAGGGTGGCGGGGGTGATCCTCGGCGAGGTGGGCGAACCCGTGTCGTAGCCGGGCTCGCCGCCCCAGTCTCCGCTGTCCTCCGGTTCCTGCACCACGGGAGCCGGGTCGACGGCAGGCCGTCCCCAGCCGTCGGGCGGCTCGAAACCGCCCGCCATCACCAGACAGACCTCGACCGCGGGCGGAAGCCGCGCCGGATCCCGCGTGGTCGCGACCGTCTTGATCAGCGCCAGCTCCGGTGCCGTCGACAGGCTCCGGAGAAGACCGCACAGCCGGTCCCGGACATCGGGATCGAGGTCGTCGAGCCCGTCGATCGCGATCCGCACGGGGGCTCCGGTCCACTGTGGAGCGAGGGTTCGCAGCGGACCGAGCAGCGCCAGATCGAAAGCGCTCGCGCCGCTTCGGCCGGCGTCGTCGAGACCGGCGCGGTGCGCCTGCTCGGCGTCGGCGAAACCGGGCACGGTGCGCCGCAACTGACGGGCGAGTTCGCTCGCGAGCCGCTCGGCCGTGTCGCCACGGCTCGCGAACAGCACGGCGTGCAGGAAGTCGGGCGGCACATAGGATCCGGCCACCGACGGCCGGGCGAGCGCGGCGAGCATGGTCGACTTCCCCGCCCCCTCCTCGCCGGTGATCACGACCAGCCGGGCGCCGGTGAGCAGCTGCCCGACGATCTCGCCGAGTTTCGGATCCGGCTGGTAATGCGCGGTCAGCCGTTCGATCGTGGGCGCGGCCGGGTTGCCCGCCAGCGGCGAACGCCGCCAGGAGGGGGAGGAGTTCAGCGCGAGCCACAGCCCCTGGTCGGCCTCGGCGACCTCTCGGGTGCCGTCGAAACCCAGGTGGACGGCGGTCTGCGCCGGGCACAGGCCGGTGATCACGCGTTTGAGATCCGCGCACCGGACGCGTTCGCCGAACTCCGCGTGCCCCGTCCTCAGGACCGAGACCAGCGACCGGCTGAAACACCCGTTCGCGGCGACCCGGTCGTCCGAGGCGGTGAGCAGGTCGAACCGTTTGCCCGCCTCGCCGACGATCCGCAGCCAGCGCTGACCCGCCTGCCTCGCCCCGATACCGGCGTGGCAGGTGTCGAGCAGGATCACCAGCCCGTCGAGCATCGAGTAGCGGCCGAGGAGTTCCTTGATCCGCTGCGCGAACAGGAAGGAGCGGCGGCTGTCCACCGGCAACCCGGTGTCCTTGGTGAGGAAGTAGAAGTCGTCGTCGGCGTATTCGCCGTGCCCGACGAGTGAGAGGAAGAGCGTCGCCTCGTCTTCCGACGCGCGCTCGAAGGCTTCCACCAGCGCGTCGTCCAGCTCGACCATCGTCGGGTCGACGAGCAGGCCGCGACCGTCTTCGAGGGCGGGGACGCAGCCGCCGATCTCGGGGTCGAGCAGGGCCGTCGAGACCTGATGGCCCGCGTCGGGGAGGAACGAGAGAAGGTTCAGTGAGTCGCATTGCGACGCGACCACCAACGACCTCCGCTCTCCCACGGAGATCACTTTGTCTCATCGGGCGGCCACCGGCAAGGGCGGCCCGCGATACTGTGCGCCATGGCTCGGATCGTTCTGGTGCACGGCATCGCCCAGGAACAGAAGTCCGCGGACACGCTCGAGGCGGAATGGCTGCCGAGCCTGGCTGGCGGTATCCGGCTCGCCGGTGACGCCGCGCTGGCCGACACCCTGTGGCGCGACGCCCGGCCCGGTGACGCGCGGATGGCCTTCTACGGTGACCTTTTCCTCAAGGACGGCCAGCAGGGCGGCGCGGACGAACTCACCCCGGACGAGTGGGCGCTCGCCGAAGCGCTGGCGGCGGAATGGCTCCGGAACGCGGCTTCTTCGGCGTCCCGCGAGGCGGACCGGAACCGGGCGAAGACCGAACTGGAGCTGCTCGGCGGTCCGGCGGGGGAGACCCAGGGCGTGCGCGCGGCCGCCCGCCCGGTGCTGAACGCGCTGGTACGGCTGAAACCGTTCGCGCGGCTCGGGGTGGCGTTCGCCGAACGAGTGGTGGTCAAGGCACTCAAGCAGGTGACGCTGTACCTCACCGACGAGACGATCCGGGAACGCGTGCAGGCCCGCGTCGCCGAGCACATCGGGCCGGAGACCGAGGCGATCATCGGGCATTCCCTCGGTTCCGTCGTCGCCTATGAGGCCGCCCATCTGCACGGCCGTCCGTTGCCGCTGCTGCTCACCCTCGGCTCCCCGCTGGGCCTGCGCACGGTGGTCTACGAACGGACCCGCCCGCAGCCGCCGTCCGTCCCGCCCGGCGTCGCGAGCTGGGTCAACCTGGCCGACCGGGACGACCTCGTCGCCGCCCGGCCCGACCTCAGCGGGCTGTTCCCCGGCGCCGACGGGGTCCTGGACAGCGGCTATACGGTCGACAACGGGGCGAAGCCGCACGAGGCGGCGTTCTATCTCGCCAAGCGACGGACGGGTGAGGCCCTCTCCCGGGCGTTAACCTCCGGCGGGCAGGCGTAACGCGGCGGTTTCCGCGGCGACGACGGATGGAAACAGCTTCCCTCGAAGCTCACCGGTGAGGTGATCTTCGAGGGAAGGGGTAGCCATGCGGGTATCGGCGGAGGTCGGCACGTGGCTCGCGCGGCGCAGCAGCCGGGCGGGTGACTGGTGGGCGGCGGAGCTGGTCGCCGCCAAACGCGGGACGCGGGTTTCGGTGGTGATCCCGGCTCGCGACGAGGCGGAGACGGTGGGCGCGATCGTCGGCACCATCCGGTGCGAACTCGTCGAACGCTTCCCCCTGGTGGACGAGATCCTGGTGGTGGACAGCCATTCCACGGACGCGACCGCCGAGGTCGCCGCGGCGGCCGGGGCGGACGTCGTCGCGCAGGACGCGGTGTTCCCGGAACTGGAAAGCCTGACGGGCAAGGGGGAAGCGCTCTGGAAGGGGGTCGCCGAAACCAGCGGGGACCTCATCGTCTTCGTCGACGGCGACCTCCGCGATTTCACCGCGGACTACGTGACCGGACTGCTCGGGCCGCTGCTGACCGACCCGGCGATCGCCTACGTCAAAGGGTTCTACCACCGTCCGCTCGCCGGGGCGGCGGGCGTCGAACCCGACGGCGGCGGCCGGGTCACCGAACTCGTCGCCCGTCCGCTGCTCAACATGTACTGGCCGGAACTGGCCGGCTTCGTCCAGCCGCTGGCCGGCGAGTACGCGGGACGGCGCGACGTGCTCGAAGGCATCCCGTTCGTCACGCATTACGGCGTTGAGGTCGGCCATCTGATCGACCTGCTCGAACTGCACGGGCTCGACGCGCTCGCGCAGGTCGACCTCGGCCACCGGACCCACCGGCATCAGAGCACCCAGGCACTCGGCCGGATGGCCGCGCAGATCATGCTGACCCTGATGGACCGGCTGGAGCGCGGCGGCCGGGTGATCTCCGCGGCGCCGCCGTCGACGTCGCTCGCCCAGTTCCGGCGCGGCGCGGGGGAGGCCGTCGAGCGGGAACTCGTGCTCACCGACGTGACCCTCACCCAGCGGCCGCCGCTGGAGAGCCTCCCGCCGGAGATCCGCCCGGAGAACTCACCCGCGTTGCGCAGGAGCGCTTAGCGCCTCCTTGGGCCGCCAGCCCGGCGGGCCGAACACGTAACCGAGTTTGTCCCGCCACGAGCCGGCCGCGCGGACGTCGCGCAGGATCGAGCCGTATTCGTAAAAGCCGACCTTGAGCAGGTTGTAGGACTCGACGTTCTTGGTCAGCCCGTAGGTCGGGCGTTTGCCCTCCGGCACGAAACTGCCGAACATCCGGTCCCAGATGATCAGGATGCCGCCGTAGTTCGCGTCCAGGTACTCCTGGTCGCTGCCGTGGTGCACCCGATGGTGTGAAGGCGTGTTGAACACGTACTCGAACCAGCGCGGCAGCTTCCGGATCTTCTCGGTGTGCACGAAGAACTGGTAGACGAGGTCGATCGACAGTCCGGTCAGGATCATCCACGGTGGGATGCCCGCCAGGGCGAGGATCGACCAGAACGGCAGCTGGAAGTACGGGGTCCACTTCTGCCGCAACGCCGTCGAGAAGTTGTAGTGCTCGCTCGAATGGTGCACCTGGTGACCCGCCCACATGAGCCGGACGCGGTGGCTCGCGCGGTGGTAGGCGTAGAAGACGATCTCCTGGCCCAGCAGCATCAGGACCCAGGTCCACCAGTCGTGCGGGCTGAACTTCACCGGCGCGAGTTCGTAGAGCGCGGCGAACACGAACAGCATGGCGATGCGGAAGACGCCGTTGATCACCACCGCCACCGCACCCATGGACATGCTGGTGCGGGTGTCCTTGACGCTGTAGCCGATGACGTTGTCGTCGTGTCCCAGCACGTGCAGCGCGAGGATCTCGATCGCGACGAACAGCAGGAACACCGGCGTCGCCATCAGCACCGGGTCACTCAGATGGGCAAGAAAATCCGCCACCGCACCTCTCCCTGTCTCGCCCCCGGTTATCTGACCATCAGGTAACTTACCCTAGGGTCATTTACCTCAGGGTAAGATAACCGCCGTGACAGAAGCAAGGGCCGTCGGCACGAAGGGGGTGCCCCGCGAGGAGCGGGAGTCCCAGATCGTGCGCGCCGGGACGGAGGAGTTCGGCAAGAACGGGTACGCCGGGGCGTCGATGGTGGAGATCGCCCGCCGGGTCGGCGTCACGAAACCCTTGCTGTACCAGTACTTCGGCTCGAAGGACGGGCTGTACCTCGCCTGCCTGCACCGGGCGGGGGACAGGCTGACCGAAGGCGTCGCCGAGACGATGGCGGAGGAGGGCGAGCCGCCGGAACGGATGCCGCTCGCGGTGCTCTCGGCCATCTTCGAGACGTTCGACAACGACCGGTACGCCTGGAAGCTGCTCCGCGACCCGACGGTGCCCTCGACCGGTGAGATCGCCGGTGTCGCGGTCGACTACCGCTACCGGCTCGACGGCTTCGCGCTGGTCGGCGCCGCCCAGCTGATGCACTCGCGCGGACTGGACGACGATCGCGACATCGAGGCGATCGCCCAGGTGTGGACCGGCGTGGTCGACTCGCTGATCAGCTGGTGGATCGACCAGCCGGATCAGGACGCCGCGGCGATGACCGAGCGCTGCGCGCGGATCATGCGGAACCTGTTCGGCTGGTGAGCGATCGCGGTCTCGACTGTCCACAAGGGACGTTGATCCCGGTGCGGTCGTGTCGCGAAAGCCACTTTCGGGACATCACACGTCGCGAAAGTGGCTTTCGCGACACGCGCCGGACCGCCGACGGTGTCCCGAGTGCCTGGTGAAGCCGCATGCGGGCGCCGAAGCCTGCCGGCCGCACGAAAACGCCACCCCGCCAGGAAATCCCGGACGGGGTGGCGTTCCTCCAGTCACACTGGATACGGTCGGGGTGCCCGGCGCCGCTCCGGACACCCCGGCCGTGCTCAGGACGCGGCGCTGGATTTGCCGCGTAGCTTGACGTTGGCCGTCGAAGCGTTCTTGATGGCCGTTTCGATCTGCGCCATCGTCGAGGACGAGGACACGCCCGGCACCGTCGCCGACTTCAGCGCGTAGAGCGTGAACGTGTAGGGATGGCTGGAGCCGCCGGGGCAGGGGCCGAAGTACTTCTGCGAGTTCGCCCCGCTGCCCATGGCCTTCTGCTTGGCGCCGTTCTGGTTCGGGACGGTGTAGCCCGAACCCAGGCCTTCCGGCAGTGAAGCCGCCGACGCCGGGATGTCCCAGATCGCCCAGTGCAATTTGTTGCCGTTGTTGGCCACGTCGGCGAAGACGATCGCGTACCCCTTGGCGCCCGTGGTCCCGGCGCTCCACGCCAGCGGCGGCGAGGTGTCCTGCCCCGCGGTGCCGTCACCGGCGCAGGTGAACTTGTCCGGGATGGACGCGTTGTCGGCGAACGCGGAACTGGTCAGCTTGAACGCCCCCGGCTGCGAGCCGCCGGGGAACTTCAGCCGCACCACCACGTTGTCGATCACGCTCGGTGTGCCGCCGTTCTTGTCCGCGTTGGTCGAGGTGACCCACAGCCCGCCGTCCGGTGTCTTGGTGACCGAGCGGAGCCTGCCCCAGCGGCCGGAGAACAGCGACTGCACCGGACCGACGCCGTTGCCCGCCGCGTTGATCTGCGTGGCGAAGAGCTGCTGGCTGGTGACCGCCGCGACGTAGATCCAGTCGTTGACGATCTCGATCCCGCTCGGCCCGCCGGAACTGGTCGGCCACGTCTTCTTCGGCGCGACCGTGCCGCCGCAGGATCCTTCGGTGCCTTCGCACTGGGGCCAGCCGAAGTTGCCGCCCTTCTGGATCAGGTTGAGCTCGTCGAGCTTGCCGTCGCCGAACTCCGACGCCCACAGCTGACCGCGCGAATCCCAGGCCAGGCCCTGCGGGTTGCGGTGCCCGAAGCTCCAGACGTAGCGGGCGTTGCCACCGGTGGAGAAGAACGGATTGTCGCTCGGCGCCGAACCGTCGGGGTCGACCCGCAGGATCTTCCCGTTGAGCGAGCCCTTGTTCTGCGCGGTGTCCTTGTTCTGCCCGTCGCCGACGGTGGCGTAGAGCTTGCCGTCCGGACCGAACCGCAGCCTTCCGCCGTTGTGGTAACGGTTCTTGGCGATCCCGGTGAGCACCGGCGTCGACGACGAGGACAGCTTTCCGTTGTCGTAGGTCATCTTCACGATCCGGTTGTCGCCGGACGCGGTGTGGTACAGGTAGATCGCGTGATCGGTGGCGTAGTTCGGCGAGATCGCGATACCGAGCAGTCCGCCCTCGCCGTTGGTGCCGACCGCGCCGGGGACCTTGCCGACCGTCGTCTTCTCGCCCGACGGCGTGATCCGCAGGATCTCGAACCGGTCCCGTTCGGTCGCCAGCGCCGTGCCGTCCGGCAGGAAATCGACGGACCAGGCGAGGTCCGCCTTCGTGATGTCCTTGTCGTACTCGGGAATCCCGCCGCCCGCGGCGCCGCTCGTCTTCGCGGTCAGCGCGTTGCTCGCGGCCGAAGCGTTGCCGTCGAGGTCACGGGCCTTCACCGTGAACGTGTACGACGTGTTCGCCGTCAGGCCGGTGACCGTGGCTTCGAGAGACGGCGTCGTCGCGACCTTCGTGGTGCCCTGGTACACGTCGTAACCGGCGATGGTGCCGCTGTCGTCCGTGGAAGCGTTCCACGCCAAGGAAACGCTGTTCGCGGTCACCGACGTCGAGCGCAGGTTCCCCGGCACCGTCGGGGGTGTGGTGTCCCCGCTGGACGGCGTGGTGAACTGGACGACATTGCTTTGCTGCGAAGGGTTCCCGGCCGCGTCGAAGGCGCCGACCGAGATGTCGTAGGCCGTGTTCGGCTGCAGGTTGTCGACGGTCGTGGTGAGCGTGTTCCCGTCGACGGACTTGAGGACGTTGCCGCCGCGCATGACGTCGTAGCGGACCACGCCGACGTTGTCGGTCGCGGCTTCCCAGGTGAACGTGGCACTGCGGGCCTTGATGTCCTTGGCGGCCAGGTTCTTCGGCGGCGTCGGCGCTTCGGCGTCGGTCACTCCGCTCGCGGTGAGCTTGTCCGCGTTGGGGCCGCCGTTCGCGGTGGTGGCGGTGGTGCGGATCTTGTTGGCCCCGGCCGCCAGCGCGACGTCCTTCGTGACGGTCTTCCAGGTGGTCCACGCGCCGGTGCCGGGGAACGACAGCGTCCCGGCCGCGGTGCCGTTGACACTGAGGGAAACCGGCCGGTCGATCGTGGTTCCGTTGGCATAGCGGAAGGTCAGCGTCTGGGTTCCGGCCTGCGCGGCGTTCACCGTGTACTCGACATAGCTGCCGACGACGTTGTCGAAGTTCACGAACCCGGTGCCGGAGAAGCCCGCGTGGTTCTTTTCGACGGCGCCTTGGGAGATCGTGGCGGCTTCGGACTCGTGATCGGTCGGTGCCGCGCCGGCGGGCGTAGCCGGCAGGACGGCGACGGTCATCGCCGTCGCGGCGGCACACGTGAGCAGCGCGCGCCACGGTGGTCGGGGTGCCACTGGAGCCTCCATACGTGAAGTTCGGGGGTCGGGAGGTACAACGGCGGACCGGGCGGGGCCCGGCGGGGAAGGTGGAGTTTTAGTTAGGAAACTTTCCTATCTATGGTTCAGATCACACACCAGTGGGTGCTTCGTGTCAATACTTGACCAACATCAACACGGAGAGTCACACCCTTGAACGCATTTAGTCCTCTGGATGCGGTACTTGCGTGTGCAAGGACCGCATCCAGAGGACTAAATGCGAGAGGGGGAAGGGGGTCAGCCGGCGATGTCGGCGCGGGCGATCACCTTCGTGATCCGCGCGCGTACCAAGGACTCCTCCGGTACGGCGTTGCGTTTGCCGTAGGCCTCGGCCTTGTCCTCACCCATGTACCGGCCACCGAGCCTGGTCGCCCATTCGAGCATCTCGCCGAGGTCGTCGTGCAACACGGCTTCGGCGGTGAACTGCACATACGAGTACGGCGGCTTCTGGTCGTCGACGGCCAGGGAAAGCCGAGGGTCGCGCCGCAGCGCCTTGCCCTTGAGCGTGTCCGTGCCGGTGGTGAAGATCAGTTCGTCCCCGTCCGGCCCCTCGTTCAGCAGGAACCACACCGGCGTCACGATCGCCGCCCCGTTGGCGCGGACCAGGCCGAGCATGCCCGTCCGCGTGCCCTCGCTCGCGAAGGCCCACCATTCGTCCCGGCTCATTTCACGCATGATCCCGACGCTACCGGGACACCCCGGCGGTGAGCAGCCCCGGTCACCCGGGGGTGGTGCTGCCCGGACCCCCGGTCGCCAGGCAGCACCCCGCCCCGGCTACCGGCAGGCGAGCCGGGTGATCTTGACGACCTCGTCGTCGTGGATGCGGTGCCAGGTGCCCGACGCGTACGCGGCGCCGCCGTCGTAGTCCTCGCCACCCCACCGGTTGACGATCGTGCGCAGGTGCGCGGTGCAGCCGACCGGGATCCGCACGCCGTCGATGTCCCGGTTGGGTCCCGTCCGCCCGCCGGCACTGAGCGGCAGGAGATCGGTGTAGTTCCGGCCGTCGAAGTTCCCGGCCACCGTGACGACGCGCGGAGTGTCGTTGAAGACCCCGCCGCACCAGTGCACGACCGGGGTGCAGTTGCCCTCTTCCGCCGCGGAAGCCGGTGTGCAGGCCACCCCCGAGATGAGCAAGGCGGCGGCCGCGGCCACCGGAACGAGTGAACGTTTCATGGTGAATTCCTCCCTGATCGGTTGTCCGACACGTCCACGACAGCAGCATCACGTGGCGCTGACCAGGGAAAACGATGTCGCGGTGTGTCGCGGTTCGTCCCGCGACACCGTGACCGGCTGCGACACAATGGCGATGGGGAGGGGATGGACCATGTCCACTGCGAAGGACTTCGGCGCGCAATTGCGCGAGGTGCGCGGAAGGCTCACTCAGGAATGCGTCGCCAAGCGCTCCTTACTCGGCCAGGACGCGCTGACCCGGCAACGGGTGTCCAACATCGAGAACGGTCTGCTGCCGACGGCGGGGCAACTGCGCTGCTATCTGCACGGCTGTGGGAAGCCCGAACTGTTCGAGCGCTTCGACCGGATCCGGGGCGAGGTGAAAACGAGCCCGGCCGCCAGACCGTGGCGAAGACGCGTGCTCCGGGTGGGCTCGGCGGTGGCCGCCGGGCTCGCCGCCACCGCCGTGGTGCTCGTCCTGTCTTCGGATCGCTCCGGCTCCGCTCCTGCGGCCACGGTCGTCCCGGACTGCGCGGAAGGTTTCCTCTGTTTCTGGCCCGAACCCGGCTACGGCGGCGCCAAGGTGCAACTGCCGCCGGATTGGGCGAGTGACGGACGGCAGTGCGCCGCGTTGCCGTTCCCGGCGAGGTCGATGGTGAACCGCAGCGCGGAGCGGCACTGGGGCTACGCCGGACGGGACTGCGCGGGCGGGGACCGGACGATTCTGCAGCACCGAGGCGGCGCCGAAACCTCGATCCTGATCCAGTCCTACGTCCACACCTGAGCTCCACCCGGTCACCCGTGCGGGGTGAAGGGGACGGCGACTAGCCTGGCCTGCTGTGCGAGACGACGAGCTGACCGGGATGGGGCTGGCCGACGAGGGGCTGACGCGCCGCCTCAAGGCGCTGGCCTGCACAGCGCCCTTGCACGACCTCGACGCGCGCAAGTCGAAGCTGGACTGGGCGGACGCCACGATCTACCAGATGGCCGAGATCGCCCTGCACACGATCGACCAGGTCACCGTGTCGATGGACTTCGACACCGGCGCCGACCACGATCAGGTGATCGCGCGCCTGCTGCCGTTCGTCGCGCTCCAGGCGCCGGGCCGGACGCCGGACGAACACGCCAAGGTCGCCCGGTGGGTGCTCGACAACCTGATCAACGTCGGCACCACCGATCGCGGGTTCCGCCGCGTCTACGGCTCCATCGGCCCCGGCGGCGGCTACCAGCGCCGCCAGTTCGACTTCAAGCTGCTCGTCGAGCTGGCCGCGCCCGACGGCGAGGTCTACCTGCGCGCCACCGACGAGGCGATCAACGTGCTCGTCGGCGCGCTGGACACCGACGTCGAGTCCGCGCAGATCGCGGCCGAGGTCAAACTGGAGAACCTGATCAACCGCGGCCGCCTCGCCGACGCGAAGCTCGCCGCCGAACAGGCCCGCTACCGGACGGTCCAGTACGGCGAGACGCTGCGCGCCAAACTCGACGCCACCCGCCGCGACGTGCGCGCGGTCGACTGGGAGCGCGAGGTCCCGGATCTGCTGGATCAGGCGTTGTCCCATATCGAGTCCCGGTTCCGCGCCGAGAACGCGATCCTCAAGAACATCACCGCGTCACGGGACGAGACCGAGGACCTCGACCGCAAACGCCGCGCCGCGGAGCTCGTCGACATCGTCGGCGACTGCATCCGCCGCCACACCCGGCTCCAGTCCCGGCTCGCCGACGCCGGTGCGGTGTTCCGCGCCGAGCAGGACCGCCAGCAGTTCTCCGGACCGCCGCAGCGCGCCACGATCGATCTGTTCGGCCAGCTCCTGATGCCGACGCTGGGCCTGCCGATCGCCCAGGCCGTCGCGCCGGCCGAGTCGTTCTTCCACGCCGGTGCCGGGATCTCGCCGCCGACCGTGCCGTCGCTGTCCTCGCTGGTGTCGCTGCTGTTGCGGCCCGCCCCCGAACGCGATCAGCTCGTCGGCGAGATCCCCGAGCCCGAGCTGATGCCCGCCGACGTCACCGACAAGTTCGGCGACGAGCAGTGGCGTCTCGCCGACGACCTGCTCGACCTGCCGGAGGTGCCGCGACGGCTGTCCGGGCTGCTCGAAGAGGCCCGCCGGATCGATCCCGCGTTACCCGCCCTGGTCGCCCTGCGGGCGGTGCACGCCTACAGTCCCGAGGTCGGCGCGGCGCTCCGGCTGGGGGAGCGTCAGGTGCTGCTGGCCGTGGACGACGGCACGCTGCTCGAAGATCCCGAGTTCGGCGGAGCGGATCTGCTGCTCTCGTCGGCCACGGTCGATCGCCACGAAGAAGAGGAGGAGGTCGCGTGACGACCAACGGGGACGTCGAATCCGCGGCCCGGCTCGTCTCGTTCGGCATGCGCCCGAAGCAGCTGCCGTCGCGGGACGTCGTGTACGGCGACCTGGTCCGGCGCTACGGCGAGGACAGGGCGTTCAAACAGCTCACGCACGCGGTCGCGGCCGGGCTGGGGCTGATGGTGCTGGAGGTCAACCTCCAGGCCGGTGCCGTGCTGGCGGCGACCGACGAGTCCGTCTTCGAGATCAAGATGGACAGCTACGCCCGGCAGAGCAAGATCCGCGAACGCCGGGAGACCGAGAAGGTCCTGCACGGGCTCGTCCACCTGGCCACCGCCGCGCTCGGCTACCCGCGCCCGGACGATCTCGCCAACGACACCTACATCGGCCGCGTCAGCGTCGAGCAGGTGGACGCGATGGTGCGCGAGGCCTGCCGGATCCTCGACGAGCGCGCGGCGGAGGCCGAAGCGAACAACGACCCGCTGGCCGACGCGCCCGAACTCGAACAGGCGTGGCGCGCCTACGCCCGGCGTCCGGCGGCCGCCGCGACCAAGGACGGCAGGCTGTCGTCGGACACCACACGCGGCATGGTCGCGCGGGCCCTGCGGTTCCTCGCCGATCAGGGCTTTCTCGTCCAGGTCAGCGGAGAGCAGGGCGGGACCTACCGCACCACACCGCGCTATCAGGTGCAGGTGCGGGAACTCGCCGCCGACGCGGCCTTCGACGATCTGCTGGAGCTGAACGTGGTCTCGGTCGCCAACGGCGGCGGGACCCTGCGTGCGGCCGCTTCGGACACGCTTTAACAAGGGGAGTCGATGTACGAGCTTTCGCGGGTTCGCCTGCACTCGGTGGGCCCGGCGGGCGCGCGGTACCAGGACGTCGTGCTGGACTTCAGCGGCGTCGGCGCCGCCATCACCGCGCCCAAACAGGACGCGTTGTTCAGCGCGGGCATCCACCTGGCGGGGGAGGGGCCGCCGCGGCGCCCGTCGCCGGCGAGCGTGCTGTTCCTGGAGAACGGCGGCGGTAAATCCGTCCTGATCAAGCTGATCTTCTCGGTCATGCTGCCCGGCCGCCGCCAGGTCGTCGGCACGACGAACACCAAGGTGCTGGAGAAGTTCGTCGCCGCCAAGGACGTTTCGCACGTCGTGCTGGAGTGGCTGCAGGTCGAGACCGGCCATCGGGTGATCACCGGCAAGGTGTCGGAATGGCGCGGGCACGTGGTGTCGGCGGACTCGGAGAACCTCGTCGATTCCTGGTACTGCTTCCGGCCGACGCCCTCGCTCGATCTGGACTCGCTGCCGCTGACGTCGGACGGCAGGCTGCTGACGATGTCCGGTTTCCACGACCAGCTCGACAAGGTGCACGGCGGCGAGCCGGAACTGGAGCTGTTCTGGACCCGGCGGCACCACGAATGGACGTCGCGGCTCGACGGTCTCGGCCTCGACACCGAACTCTTCCGGTACCAGCGCGCGATGAACGCCGGTGAGGGCGAGGCGGCCGACGCCTTCGCCTTCAGCACCGACGAGGCGTTCGTCGAGTTCCTGTTGCGCGCGGTGCTTTCGGAGGAAGAGCCGAAGGACCTCGCCGAGGTCGTCGCGACCTACGCGCACAATCTCGCCCAGCGCGGGGACTTGTTGTCGGAGCGGGACTTCGTCGCGGGCGCGCTCGACCTGCTCACGCCGCTGGCGGAGGAGGAAGGCGTCGCCGCCGCGTCGCGGAAGCTCGCCGACGCGGCCCGCGCCGAGATGCGGACGCTGGCCGGTCAGGTCGCCGCCCGCGACAAGCTGGAGAACGAGCGGCTGAGCGGGCTCGAACAGCACGTCGACGAGGTGAAGTCCGCGGAGAAACTGGCCGAGGGCGACCACCGCCGTCTCACCGCCGGGGTCACCGAACTCCGCCGCCTGGTCGGCAAACTGCGGCTCGACGAGGCGCAGGAGAGCAAGAAGCGGATCGACGGCGAACTGGCCGAGGCCAAGACCGCGGCCGAGGCCTGGCGTGAATGCGCCACCGTGCTCAACCACCTCAACGCCGCCCGCAAGGCCCGCGATTTCCGGGAACTGGTGGGGAATCGCGAGCAGAAGGCGCAGCCCGCGCTGCAGGCGCGTAACGCCGCCGCGGGCGCGCTTGCCAGGGGATTGCTGGGGCTGGCCAGGAACGCCACCGAGCAGGCGGCGAAGGCCGAAGCCCATGTGGGCGCCCTGCGGGCCGAAGCGGAGAAGGCGCAGGCGGAACGCGACGAGTCGGCGAACCTGGCGGCCTCGCGCCGGGCGGAAGCTCGCGGGCTGGGTGCGCGGATCGCCGAAATCCGGGAGGAGATCGCGGAAACCGTCCGCTCCGGCGCGCTCAAGGCGGGGGCGGATGTCGCCGAAGCGGCGCGCGCGGCCAGGGCCGAGGCCGAGACGACCGCCGCGGAACTCGTCCGCCGGGAACAGGAACTCGAACGCGTCGCCGAAGACCTTCGTGCCGCGCAGGCCACGGTCAACGACGCGCACCGGCTCGCGGGGTCCACAAAGGACCGGTTGGAACGCGCGGCCGACGAACTCGACCGCGCCAACCGGCGCACCGACGCGCTCGCCGTCGAACCCCGGCTGAGCGAACTCCTCGGCGCGGACGACGTCGCGCTGGAGACGGATCTCCCGGTGCTGCTGGAACGCCTGCGCGAGGCGGGTTCGGCCGCGGAGAAGGAACAGACGGCGTTGCGGATGGAGGAATCCGTCGACGAGCGCGCGCTGAACGCGCTCGGTTCCGGCGGCCTCCTGCCCGCTCCGGAAGAGGTTCAGGCCGCGCTCGACGCGCTGGAAGCCGCCGGGATGAACGCGTGGTCCGGCTGGCGCTACCTGTCCACTTTGGACAAGAAGCGGCGGGCGGCCGTGCTGGCCCGCGCGCCCCAGCTGGTCTCGGGGATCCTGCTGAACGAACCGGAACAGGTGCGGCTCGCCGAGAAGGTCCTGGCGGAGCGGCGGCTGCTGCCCAGCACGATCATCCCGGTCGCCACGACCGAGGCCACCACGACAGACCGGCTGCCGGGCGAGGCCGGGATCGAGTTCCTCGTGCCGCCCAATCCGGCGATGTACGACGAGGAGGCCGCCGACGCCGAGCGTGAGGCCATCGCGCTCCGGCACGCGGAACGCCAGCGCCGGCTGGAGGCATTGGCGACGTCGCTGGCCGACGACAGCGCGCTGTCGTGGAAGCTCAAGACCTGGCGCGAGGACTACCCGCCCGGCAGCATCGCGACGCTCGCCGAGCAGCTCCAGAACGCGCGCACCGCGCACGAGACCGCTCGGACCGCCTTGGAGCAGGCCGAAAAGGAGTTCCAGCGGCTCGGTGAGAAGGCGGCCGGGCTGCGGGAGCGGATCCCCGAGCTGCGCTCGACCTCGGCCGAGGCGGGGGAGCGCGTTCGCGGGCTGGAAGCACTCGCCACGCGTGCCGCGAAGATCCCGGAGTGGACCGACGACGTCGAACGCGCCACCGAGATCGCCGAGCGAGCCGAGGCCACGGCGTCCGAAGCCGCGGTGAAGGCCTCCCGGCTGCGCGAGCAGGCGGGCGAGGAACAACGCACCGCCGACGGACACCGGCGCACGGCGACGACCGCGAAGGCGGAACTGGCCGAAGTGCCGGGATCGAGCGACGTCACCGAGGACGACTCCGTGCCCGCCGAACCGGTGGACGCGTTGCGGCGCACCTTCGCGTCGGCTTCGGAGGCGTACGCGAAGGTGGAGGTCGGCAGTGATCTCCGTGCCGAACTCGACCAGGCCGAGAGCGTCGAGGCGTCCGCGCGGGCGGCACTGGAGGCGTTGGACGACGCCGTCCGCGAGCGGGCTTCGGCGCTGCTGGAGACGCCGGACGGCTCCGACGCTTCGGCGCGGGCCGCGGCGCAGGCGCGGGCGAACCGGGCCGTCGCGGTGCTGGAGGAGGAGCGCACCGAGATCGTCGGGCTCGTCGCGACCCGCAAGGCGGAACTGGGCCAGCTGCCGGAACAGCCGTCAGCGCTCGCCCTCGACGCGCGGCCGAAGGACATCGAGCACGGCCTGGAGCTGATCGACGAAGCCGGTCTCGAAGTGTCCGCCGCCGCGAGGAAATGGGAGGAACTGCAGGAGCGCCGCGCCGCGGCCGAAGCGACGTTGGAGTCCGCGAAGACGTCCGCGTCCGGCTTCGGCCTGCTGGCCGAATCCATGGCACACCTGTTGTCCAAAGAGGACGACGAGGTGGCCTTCGACGGCGACGTCGAATCCGCGCGCACCAAGCACTCCCGGCTCAACACGGCGCTCACCGAGGCGCAGGACGCGGCCGACGCGGGTGACCGCCGGGTGCGCGCCGCGGCCGACCAGCTGGCGCAGTACGCCACGGACAAGCGGTTCGAGAAGCTCAGCACGCCGGTGCGGCAGCAGGTGATCTCGGTCCGCCGCGACCAGCTGCCCGCCCACGCCGCGGAATGGGCGGAGGCTTTGCGGCCCCGGTTGCGCACGCTCACCGACGATCTCGCGCAGATCGACCGGCACCGCGGCGGCATCATCACCCGCCTGCAGGGCATGGTCGACGGCGCGCTGCGCACCCTCCGTGCGGCGCAACGGGTCTCACGGCTGCCCGACGGTCTCGGCGACTGGTCTGGTCAGGAGTTCCTGCGGATCCGCTTCACCGAACTCGAAGAGAACGTGCTCGCCGAGAAGCTCGGCGAGGTCGTCGACGAGGCCGCGGTGGGGAAGACCTCCGACGGCCGGGACGTCAAACGGGACGGGCTTTCGCTCGTGCTGCGCGGCGTGCAAGCCGCCGCTCCCAAGGGTTTCCGGGTCGACATGCTGAAGCCGGACTCGGTGCTGCGGACCGAACGGCAGCGCGTCTCCGAGATCCGGGACGTGTTCTCCGGCGGGCAGCAGCTGACCGCGGCGATCATCCTGTACTGCACCCTGGCAGCGCTGCGGGCGAACAACCGCGGCAAGGCCCGCAACCGGCATTCCGGCGTGCTGTTCCTCGACAACCCGATCGGCCGCGCGTCGGCGGGCTACCTGCTGGAACTGCAGCGCGCGGTCGCGGAGGCGCTGGGTGTCCAGCTGATCTACACCACGGGCCTGTTCGACGCCGGCGCGCTGAGCGAGTTCCCGCTGATCGTGCGGCTGCGCAACGACGCGGACCTGCGGGCGGGGCGCAAGTACCTGTCCGTCGACGCGACGATCCGGAACGCGACCGACGAACTCGGCGAGCCGGACGGTGTGGCGCGGCTGTCGGCGACGCGCCTGTTCACGCGGCCGTCGGAGGAACCGGAGCAGGAGGAAGAGACGGCCTGACGCGCGATGTGGCACGCGGTGCTACCTCGCGCTATCATCGATCCATGAGCGTTCAGCACGAGATCTCCCAGCGTGATCTCCGGAACCGGTCCGGCGAGATCATGGACGCGGTCGAGCACGGGGAGACCTTCACCGTGACCCGTAGCGGTTCGCCCATCGCCCAGCTGGTCCCGCTTTGCCGCCGTCACGCTGTTTCGCGGGACCAGTTCGCCACCGGCTCGGCCAACGCTCCGCTCATCGACCCGGACAGGTTCCGCGCGGACCTCGACGACGCTTTCGAAGGGGAGGCGGAAGATCCCTATGGCCGCTGAGGTCCACGGCCTGCTCGACACGAACATCCTCATCCTCCGGCGGACGATCGACCACGCCCAGCTGCCGGACCTGATGTCGATCAGCTCGATCACGCTCGCCGAACTGTCGGCGGGGCCGCATTACGCCACCGATCCGGCCGAGCGGGCCCGGCGTACGGATCTGCTGCAACGGGTGGAGTCCGAATTCGACCCGCTGCCCTTCGGTACCGAGGCGGCCAGGATCTTCGGCCGGGTGTCGGCGTCCGTGCTCGCGATGGGCAGGACACCCCGGCGCCGGGTGGCGGATCTGATGATCGCCAGCGTGGCCATCGCGCACCGGATGCCGCTCTACACGACGAATCCGCAGGATTTCGAAGGCCTGAAGGAACTTCTCGAGGTCGTTCCGGTCACCCGGCCGGCGTGAGGCGTTTCCGCGTCGACGTCCGGTACTGCCCGGGCGCTTGGTCGCGGGCGCGCCGGAAAGCCCGGCTGAACGCGTACACCGACGTGTAGCCGACCGAGCGCGCGATGGTGTCCACCGTGTCGTCGGTGTCGCGCAGCCGGACCGCGGCCAGGTCCATCCGCCACAGGGTCAGGTAGTCGCCGGGCGTCCGGCCGGTGGTTTCGCGGAACCGGCGGGTCAGCGTGCTGCGTGAGGTCGCCAGTTCCGCCGCGAGCAGATCGGTGGTCCAGGGTCTCGCCGGGTCCTCGTGGATCTTGGCCAGCGCCACGCCGATCAGCGGATCGCCGAGGATGCCGAGCCAGGTTCCCCGCGTCTCGGCCGGTTTCTCGGTCCGCCAAGCGCGGAGCAGCTGGACCAGGAGGATGTCGACGAGCCGGTTGAGGACGAAGTCGGTGGCGATCTGCGGGCTCGCCAGTTCCCGCGACAGCAGCCGCACGGTGTCGTCCAGCCCGTCGCGGCCGCGGTTCGCGCGGATGTGCACCAGTTCCGGCAGGGTGGCGAGCACCTGGGTGGACACCGCCGGGTCGTAGTCGTAGGACGCGCCGAGGACATGGGTCTCGACCTCCCCGGAGCCCAGGCGCAGCACGCCACCGCAGTCCCGTGCCTTTTCCGCCGCGGTGCACAGATTGGGAATGATCGCGACGTCCGGGGCGCTGCGCAGGGTGTGCTCCGGCCCGTTCGGCAGCAGGACGACGTCGCCGGGCATGAGCTGCCGCGGCGGGTGCCCGGCCAGTTCCAGCCAGGCCGTCCCGCAGGTGATCGCGTAGAAGGCGGCGCGGGAGATGCCGTGCCAGAGGATGCCCCACGGCCCGGACGCCTCGATACGTGCTCCGGCGGTGCCCCGGACGCCGCCCACGGCGAGCACTTCGGCCAAGAGGTCCATAGTGGCGATGGTAATGCGACAGACGGATATGTTCATGGCCTTTTCGAGCATCGATACGGTCACTCGGTGCGCCATATGATCGAGGCATGACAGACACCTTCGACTTCGACAAGATCAACCGAAGCGTGATAGCCGAGTTCCGCGAAACGGGCGGCAAGGCGGGCGGCATGTTCGAGGGCTACCCGCTCGTCCTCGTCCACCACACCGGCGCGAAGTCCGGTACCGAGCGGATCGCGCCGCTCGTCCCGCTCCTCGACGACGACCGGATCTACATCTTCGCGAGCAAGGGCGGCGCCGACGACAACCCGGCGTGGTTCCACAACCTGGTGGCCAATCCGGACACCAAGGTCGAGCTCGGCACCGAGACCTTCCCGGTCCGCGCGCGGGTGCTCGCCGGCTCCGAGCGCGACGAGGTCTACGCCAGGCAGTCGGCCCTCATGCCGCAGTTCGCCGAGTACCAGAGCAAGACCAGCCGGGTCATCCCGGTTTTCGAGCTGGAGCGCGTCTAACCCCGCGTGGGTGGCGCGGGTGGCTCCAACCGTCCTCGCCACTCACGAGCGCGGCTCAGTTCGAGGTGATGAGGTAACCGATCACCGCGGCCTCCAGGACGATCACCAGCATCACGATCACCACGAGGCCCAGGTTGCGTTCCCGGCGTGAACGATCCGACTCGGTCACTGTGGGTCGCTCCTTCCGCGCTCTTGGTGTTCCGGCATCGGTACTTTCTCACCAGAAGTATCGGTATCCCGCACGGACCCCGGCAAGGCCCCGGTAACCTCCCGCGCATGGCGGGCTCCGAAGACTCCCAGCGGTTGATCGGATGGACCGGCGAGCGGTGTGTGCCGTGGGCCGGGGATATCCAGATGATCTACGAGCACTACCACCGATACGCGCTCGCCGCCCGGTTCGTCGCGGGCAAGCGTGTCCTCGATCTCGCCAGTGGTGAAGGGTACGGCGCGGCGCTGCTGGCCACGACCGCCGCCGAGGTCGTCGGCGTCGACATCGACGAGCCGGCCGTCGCACACGCGCGAGCCACTTACGCCGGGCGGAAGAATCTCAGCTTCGTGCAGGGCTCGATCATCGACCAGGGGCTGCTCTCGGACGCCGGCCGGTTCGACGTGATCACCTGTTTCGAAGCCATCGAACACGTCGTCGAGCACGACGATCTGCTGAGCCTGGTCCGGGTCCGGCTCGCCCCCGGCGGGATCTTCCTCGGCAGCACCCCCGACATCCGGGTCTACAGCCACGAACACGGCAACGACAATCCCTTCCACGTCAAGGAATTGACCGAGGAGGAGTTCCGTGCGCTCCTCGGCGGCCATTTCGGGAACGTGGCCGTGCTGAGGCAGAACGTCGCGGTGGGTTCGCTGCTGGCCGCCGTCCCCGGCGAGCCGCACGCGAGCGGACCGGCGCTGAACCAGAGCCTGACCGGGAACGGCGAGGACGGCTGGACGGTCACCGACGGCAGCCCGCACACGTACCTGATCGGGATCGCCTCCGACGGCCCGCTGGACGCCGTCCCGGCCGTCAGCACCCTGCTCGATCCCCGGCTCTCGTTGCTGGGCGAGATGCGGGACCAGGGCGCGGCGGGGCAGGCCGAGGCGGCGGAGGAGCTGGCCCGGCTGAAGGAGGAACGCGACCGGCTCACGGCCGAGGTCGCCGAACTCCGCCGGGAGGCGGAACTGGACGCGGCGCGGCTCGCGTGGCGGACCGAGACCGCCGAGCGGTACAGCGCCGAGGTGGCCCGCCTCGCGGAGGAGAACGCGGTACTGAGCGACGGGCACTCGGCCACGGTGAACCGGCTCGTCAAGAAGTACCGGGGCGCCGTCGAGAAGTACGCGCCGAGGGGCAGCGCGGTCCGGGGCGCCTACGAGCGCGTGCTCGGGCGCACCGACGAGGTCCCGCCGGAAGGACACGGCCTCACCCCGGTGGCCGTGAGCACCAGCGCCGAACCGCTGGCCAGCATCGTCATCCCCGTCCACGGCCAGTGGGACTACACGCGGCAGTGCCTGGAATCGATCGAGGCGGGACGGCCACGGATCCCGTTCGAGGTGATCGTCGTCGACGACGATTCGCCCGACGCGTCCGCGCGGGTGCTCGCCGAATGTCCCGGCGTGCGGCTGGTCCGCACCGGCACCAACGTCGGTTTCCTCAAGGCCGCCAACCTCGGCGCCGCCGAGGCCCGTGGCGAACTGCTGGTCCTGCTGAACAACGACACCGAACCGAAGCCGGGATGGCTCGACTCGCTGGCCGAGGCGGTCTACCGCGACGACCGGATCGGCATGGCAGGCGCGAAACTGCTCTACCCGGACGGCACCCTGCAGGAATGCGGCGGGATCGTGTGGGCGGACGCCGGTGCGGCGAACTACGGCCACGGTGACGACCCGGACGACTCCCGCTACGCCTCGGTCCGCGACGTCGACTACTGCTCCGGCGCGGCGATCATGATCCGCCGCGAACTCTTCGAGCGGCTCGGCCGGTTCGACGAGCGCTACGCGCCCGCGTACTACGAGGACACCGACCTGGCGTTCGCGGTGCGGGCCGCCGGTTTCCGGACCGTGGTCGAGCCTGCCGCGGTCGTGGTGCACCACGAGGGCGTCTCGCACGGCACGGATCCGGACTCGGGCCACAAACGGTTCCAGACGATCAACCGGCCGGTGTTCGCCGAGAAGTGGGCGGACGCGCTCGCCGGGCAGATCGCCGGGCCGAGCCCGGCGGGGCTGTGGCTCGGGCGGCAGCGGATGCCGGGGAAAGCACCACGTGACACCGGAATCGTGCTGATCGCCGATCTCCGGGTGCCCACCCCGGACAAGGATTCCGGCTCGGTCCGGATGCGCAGGGTCGTGGACGAGCTGCTCGCGCTCGGGCAGCGGGTGGTGTTCTGTCCGATGGACGACGGGCAGCCGCCGGAATACGCCGAGGACCTCAGGCGCGCCGGCGTCACCGTTCTCCTCGACCCGGCCGACCGCGAGAAGTTCCTCGACGAGGCGGGCAGCGCCTTGAGCCTGGTGCTGCTGTCCCGGCCGACGGTCGCCTGGCATATGGCCGAGCGGATCCAGATCTGCGCGCCGCAGGCGCCTCTGGTCTACGACACGGTCGATCTGCACTTCGTCCGGCTCGGCAGGGAAGCCGATCTCGTCGAGCGGATCGGTGATCCGGCGATCGCGGTGATGCTGCGGCGGCGGGCCGAGCTGTACCGCGAACTGGAGCTGGCGCTGGTCCGGTCCGCCGATCGCACGCTGGTGGTGTCCGAGGCCGAACGGGACCTGCTCGCCGAACTCGTGCCGTCGGCCAAGGTCGACGTGCTGTCCAATGTGCACCCGTTCAGCAGCGAACGCGCCGCCCCCGAAGGCCGGTCGGGCGCGATCTTCGTCGGCAGTTTCGAACACGGCCCGAACCGGGACGCCGCGTACTGGCTGGCCGGGGAGATCTGGCCCGCCGTACGGCGGAAATGCCCGTCGGCCGAGCTGGAGCTCGTCGGCGCCGATCCCACCGGCGAGCTCCAAGCGCTCGCCGGTGACGGTGTCGTCGTCCGAGGCTGGGTCGCCGACCTCGGACCGGGTTACGCCGCGGCGCGGCTGGCCGTGGCGCCGCTGCGATTCGGCTCCGGGGTCAAGGGAAAAGTGGGCGAGAGCCTCGCCTTCGGGGTGCCGGTGGTCGGTACCCCGCTGGCCTTCGAGGGTATGCGGCTGCGCGACGGCGAAGAGGTGCTGACCGGTGAGACGGCCGAGGAGATCGCCGAGAAGATCGTCACCCTGCTCACCGATGACGCCTTGTGGCAACGGCTTTCGGACTCGGGCAGGGTCGCCGTCGCGGACCAGTTCGGGCCAGGGGTGGCTCGCGCGACCCTGAGCGGACTGCTCGCCCCGGTGGTCCATGAGTAGCCGGGGCGCGAAGACCTACGCGAAACCGGACACCGGATTCGCCTGGCTGCGGATGTTCGGGGCGATCCTGGTCGTCTTCGAGCACTGTTTCCCGATCATCGAACCGACCCGGATCACCAGCCTGCCGTCGAGCTGGAACATCTCGCTGGGGTACTTCGCGCTCATGGGCTTCTTCGCCATGAGCGGCTACCAGATCGCGGACAGCTGGCGACGTGACTCCTCGTGGTGGCGCTACCTGCTCAAACGGGTGCTGCGGATCTGGCCGCCGCTGCTGTTCGTGGTCATGGTGACGGCGTTCGTGATCGGGCCACTGGTGACGGTGCTCAGCCCGCGCGAGTACTGGGGCAACCCCGACACCTGGGGTTACGTCGTGCACAACGCGATGCTGTACCCGTTGCAGCACCTGCTGCCGGGGGTGTTCACGGAGAATCCGTACCCGTATTCGGCGAACGGTTCGATCTGGACGCTCCCGATGGAGACCACCGGGTATCTGATCGTGCTCGTGGTCGGCCTGGTGGGCGGCCTCGCCCGCGGACGGATCGTCCTGTTCCCGCTGCTGCTGGGGTTCATGGTGGCGGACGGGATCATGGGGGCTTCGGTGGGCTTCCAGGGCGACGCTGGCACCTTGTTCAGCGTGCCGCTGGGGTCGATGGTGGCGTTCCTCGTGGCGTTCGTCCTCGGGATGCTGCTGCACGCCTACCGGGACCTGATCCCGTTGCGCCCGGCCGTCGCGTACGCGTTGGTGGCGCTCTACCTCGTCGCGAACTTCACCCCGCCCATCGAACCCGCGACGCGCTTCATCCTGCCCATCGCCGCGGGCTACGGCGCGATCACCTGGGCCTACCACTGGCCGCGCCGGCTGGAGGGCTACGACCAGTGGGTCTATCCCAGTTACGGGATGTACGTGTGGGGAATGCCGGTGCAGCAGCTGTACACCCTCGCCGGGGTGCGCGACTCGTATCTGCTGATCGTGCTCGCGGTGCCCACCGCGTACCTCTGCGGGCTGGTGTCCTGGCGGCTGATCGAACGGCCGACCCAGAAGCTGCGCGTCTACCTCCGGGTGCCGGACGAACGCCGGTCCGGCGACGGAGAACGCGCGCCGAATCCGGACAACGAGATCACCCAGGTGATTCCGGCCGTCCCGCCCGCGTTCCCGACCCGCCCGGGCGTCGGCTCGGGCGGCTGACGGCCGATCCGGCGGTTTTGTCGGGCCCCGGTGATAGAACCGATCCGTGACCCCCAAGATCGACACCGCGCAGCGCCGCGCCCGGCTCGTGACGCGTCATCGCCTCACCACGCCCGCCGAGTCGGTGCTCGCCGCCGCGGACGCGGTCGTCGCGCTGCACGCCACGGATCCGGCGTCGGTGCACCTTTCGGCGTGGGCGCGCGTGAAGGGCGACGGCGTCGCCGAACTGGAGAGCGCGCTCTACGAAGAACGCACGCTGATCCGGATGCTCGGCATGCGCCGCACGGTCTTCGTCCTCGGGCACGAGAACGCGGCTCTCGTGCAGGCCGCGTGTTCCGCCGACATCGCCAAGAAACAGCGCCGCCTGCTCGAACAGCATCTCGGCACGCAGGGCCATCCGGAGAACGTGCCGGAGCCGGCGCGCTGGCTGGCCGAGGTCGAGGACGCGACGGAGCGCGCGCTGAAGGCCCGCGGTTCCGCCACGGCGCAGGAGCTTTCCCAGGACGAGCCGCGCCTGAAGCAGCAACTCCTGATGGCGAAGGGAAAGCCGTACGAGGCGATCGCCAACGTCACCAGCCGGGTCCTGTTCCAGCTCGCGGTCGACGGCCGCATCGTGCGCGGCCGCCCGCGCGGCAGCTGGATCAGCAGCCAGTACTACTGGGCCCCGATGGAGGGCTGGCTGCCGCAGGGCCTCGACGGCTGGGACGCTGACGCCGCCAGGGTCGAGCTGGCCCGGAGGTGGCTCTATGCCTACGGGCCCGCCCCGATCGCGGACCTCCGCTGGTGGACGGGCTGGACGGTCGGCCAGACGAAGAAGGCGCTCGCGGAGATTCAGCCGGTCGAGGTCGATCTCGACGGCGTCCCCGGCGTGGTGCTCGCCGACGATCTGGAGCCGGTCGCGCGGCCCGAGCCCTGGGTCGCCCTGCTCCCGTCCCTCGACCCGACGGCGATGGGGTGGATCGAGCGCGACTGGTACCTCGGCCCGCACAAGGCGCCGCTGTTCGACGGCACCGGCAACATCGGGCCCACCGTCTGGGCCGACGGCCGCATCGTCGGCGGCTGGGCGCAGCGGCCGGACGGCGAGGTCGTCCATCACCTCCTGGAGGACGTGGGCGCGGACGTCGAACGGGCCGTCGAGGCGGAGGCGAACCACCTGGCCGAGTGGTTCGGAGAGGTGCGAGTCACGCCACGGATGCGCACACCGCTGGAGCGACGGCTAGCACAGTGAAGCTGAGAGTTTTCCCAAGACGTCCTGGTAGCGACGCACTTAATCGATTCTTGACCTGACCCACCGAGTGGTGGAAGTCTCGTCAGGGCAAAGAGGGCCGCCCGAGCGCGCACGCTAGGGTTGCGCCCGAGTAAAGGACGTCTTACCGGGGCGATCCCGGACGAGTCTCAAGGGAGTGGCAGCAGTGACGGTTCGCGTAGGTGTCAACGGCTTCGGCCGCATCGGCCGCAACTTCTTCCGGGCCGTGCAGGCCGCCGGTCACGACATCGAGGTGGTCGCGTTCAACGACCTCGGCGACGTCGCCACCATGGCCCACCTGCTGAAGTACGACTCCATCCTCGGCCGCTTCCCGGGCGAGGTCAGCGTCAGCGACGAGGGCATCGTCGTCGACGGCAAGACGATCAAGGCCCTCGCCGAGCGCGACCCGGCCAACCTGCCCTGGGGCGACCTGGGCGTGGACGTCGTCGTCGAGTCGACCGGTTTCTTCACCAACGGCGACGCCGCCAAGGCGCACATCGCCGGTGGCGCCAAGAAGGTCATCATCTCCGCGCCCGCCAAGGGCGAGGACCTGACCGTGGTGCTGGGCGTCAACGACGACAAGTACGACGGTTCGCAGACCATCATCTCGAACGCGTCCTGCACCACCAACTGCCTCGGCCCGCTGGCCAAGGTCCTCAACGACGCCTTCGGCATCGAGCAGGGCCTGATGACCACGATCCACGCGTACACGCAGGACCAGAACCTGCAGGACGCGCCGCACAAGGACCTGCGCCGCGCCCGCGCCGCCGCGCTGTCCATGGTCCCGACCTCGACCGGTGCCGCCAAGGCCATCGGCCTGGTCCTGCCGGAGCTCAACGGCAAGCTCGACGGCTACGCGGTCCGCGTCCCGGTCCCGACCGGTTCGGCCACCGACCTCACCGTCACGCTGACCAAGAGCGCGACCCTCGAGGAGATCAACGCCGCGTACAAGGCCGCCGCCGAGGGCCCCCTGGCCGGCATCCTGCGCTACAGCGACGACCCGATCGTCTCGGCCGACATCGTCACCGACCCGGCGTCCTGCATCTACGACGCGCCGTTGACCAAGGTCATCGGCAACCAGGTCAAGGTCGTCGGCTGGTACGACAACGAGTGGGGCTACTCCAACCGCCTCGCCGACCTCGTCAAGCTCGTCGGCACCAAGCTCTCCTGAACCATGGCGCTGAAGAACCTCGAAGACCTGCTGAGCGGGGACGTTTCGGGCCGGTACGTACTCGTGCGTTCCGACCTGAACGTCCCGCTCGACGGGGAGACCATCACCGACGACGGCCGTGTCCGCGCGGCCCTGCCGACCCTCAAGCGCCTCGCCGAGGCGGGCGCGAAGGTGGTCGTCACGGCGCACCTCGGCCGTCCGAAGGGCGAGCCGGACCCGAAGTTCTCGCTCGCGCCCGTCGCCGCGAAGCTCACCGAGCTGCTCGGCGTCGACGTCCCGCTGGCGCGTGACCTGGTCGGCGAGTCCGCCAAGGCCACCGTCGCCGGCCTGCACGACGGCCAGGTGGCCCTGCTGGAGAACGTGCGTTTCGACGCGCGCGAGACCAGCAAGGTCGAGGCCGAGCGGCAGGAGCTGGCCGCCGAGCTGGCCGCGCTCGTCCCCGGCGGCGCGTTCGTCTCCGACGGTTTCGGTGTCGTGCACCGCAAGCAGGCCTCGGTCTACGAGATCGCGCGGGCGCTTCCGGCGTACGCGGGCGGCCTCGTGCTGGCTGAGGTGGACGTCCTCAAGAAGCTGACCGAGGACCTCGCGCGGCCGTACGTCGTCGTCCTCGGCGGCGCGAAGGTGTCGGACAAGCTGGGCGTCATCGCCAACCTGCTGACCAAGGTCGACAGGCTGCTCATCGGCGGCGGCATGGCGTACACCTTCCTCAAGGCCCAGGGCCACGAGGTCGGCAACTCGCTGCTGCAGGAGGACCAGCTGGACCAGGTCCGCGGCTTCCTCGCCGAGGCGGAGAAGCGCGGCGTCGAGCTGATCCTGCCGGTGGACGTCCTCGCCGCGACGGGTTTCGCGGCCGACGCGGAGTTCGACGTCGTCGACGCGACGGCCATCCCGGCCGGCCGCATGGGTCTCGACATCGGCCCGAAGTCGCGCGAGCTGTTCGCGGGCAAGCTGGCCGACGCGGCGACCGTGTTCTGGAACGGCCCGATGGGCGTGTTCGAGTTCGAGTCCTTCGCCGGCGGCACCCGTGCCGTGGCCGAAGCGCTGGTGAAGAGCGATGCCTTCACCGTGGTCGGCGGTGGCGACTCCGCCGCGGCCGTGCGGCAGCTCGGCCTGCCGGAGGACGGCTTCTCGCACATCTCGACCGGCGGCGGCGCGTCGCTGGAGTACCTGGAGGGCAAGGAACTGCCCGGAGTCGCTGTGCTGGGAGAGAACGACTAGTGGCGCGCAAACCGCTCATCGCCGGCAACTGGAAGATGAACCAGAACCACCTCGAAGCCATCGCGCTGGTTCAGAAGATCGCCTTCGCCCTGCCGGAGAAGTACTACGCGAAGGTCGACGTCGCGGTCCTGCCGCCGTTCACCGACATCCGCAGCGTCCAGACGCTGACCGACGGCGACAAGCTGTCGCTCACCTACGGCGCCCAGGACCTGTCGCCGCACGACTCCGGTGCCTACACCGGTGACGTGTCGGGCCCGATGCTGGCGAAGCTGGGCTGCAGCTTCGTCACCGTCGGGCACTCGGAGCGGCGTGAGTACCACGGCGAGTCCGACGAACTGGTGAACAAGAAGGTCAAGGCCGCGCTCAAGCACGGCATCACGCCGATCCTGTGCGTGGGAGAGAAGCTCGAGGTCCGCGAGGCCGGGGAGCACATCGCCCACACCACGACCCAGCTGGTCGAGGGCCTCAAGGGGCTCAAGGCCGAGCAGGTCAAGGACGTCGTCGTCGCCTACGAGCCGGTCTGGGCGATCGGGACCGGCAAGGTCGCGACCCCGCAGGACGCCGAGGAGGTGTGCGGAGCCATCCGCGCCACCCTGGCCGAGAAGTACGGCGCCGAGGTCGCGTCCTCGGTCCGCGTGCTCTACGGCGGCTCGGCCAAGGCCAACAACATCAGTGACCTCGTCGCCTGCGAGAACATCGATGGTGCGCTCGTCGGTGGTGCCAGCCTGGATGGTGACGAGTTCACCAAACTCTGCGCACTCGCCGCGGGCGGGCCCCTGCCCTGATCGGGGCACCTACCGGGTAACCTGGGTATCCGGTCCGTCACACAGCAGTGGACGAGTCCAGGAGTACGGTGTGTTCTGGCGGTCAAGAGCCGCTGGTGGCACACCGTTTTCCTGCATTCTCCAAGAGCGCAGAGGATGACATGAAGCTGTTCCTGCAAATCCTGTTGATCGCCTCCAGCGTGCTGCTGGTGGTCGCCGTGTTGCTGCACCGCGGCCGTGGTGGCGGTCTGTCTTCGCTGTTCGGTGGCGGTATGCAGTCGAGCCTCTCCGGCTCGAGCGTGGCCGAGAAGAACCTCGACCGGATCACGCTGCTGCTGGGCGCGGTGTGGCTGATCAGCATCATCGGCCTCGGGCTCCTGCTCAAGGTCTGATCGATCCAGGTGTTTCGGCGTGCCTATGGGGGGCGCGCCGCCGATCCCTATAGGTGTGAGGATTCATGGTTGGCGGTAACGCGATTCGGGGCACCCGTGTGGGTGCCGGGCCTTCGGGCGAATCGGAGCGGGGTGAGTCGGCGCCGCGGCGCCGTATTTCCTACTGGTGCGCCAACGGGCACGAGGCACAGCCCTCGTTCTCGATGGACGCCGAGATTCCCGACGAGTGGGACTGCCCGCGTTGCGGGCTCCCCGGTGGGCAGGACGAGAAGAACCCTCCTGCCGCGCCGCGGACCGAGCCTTACAAGACTCACCTCGCGTACGTGAAGGAACGGCGTTCCGACGCCGACGGCGAGGCCATCCTCGCCGAGGCGCTGGAGCGGTTGCGCCAGCGCCGGGAGATCTAGCAGCCGCTCACCGGTCGAGCGGGTACCGGGCACGCACCCGGAACCCGCCGTCCTCGGTGTCGGCGGTTTCGAAGCTCCCACCCAGCAGTCGAGCGCGTTCGGCCAGCCCGGTCAGCCCGTGCCCTCCCGAGGGCAGGGCCGCACCGGGGGTCCGAGCGCGCTCGTTGCGTATTTCGACCTTGAGCGAACCGTGCTCGCCCTGGATCCGGATGGTCGCGGTGGCGCCCGGTGCGTGCTTGTGCACGTTGGTCAGGCATTCCTGCACGGTCCGATAGGCCGCCGCCGAAACCTGGCTGGGCAGCAGGTCGGGGATCCGCTCCACGGTGAGGTGCACCGGGACGTCCGAACCGCGGATCAGCCGGTCGAGTTCGTTGATGCCCGGCCGGGGCCCGTCGTCCTCGGAGCCCGAGCGGAGCACGCTCACGAGTGAGCGCAGCTCTTCGAGGGTCTTGGTGCTCAGCTTCCGGATGACCTGCGCGGTTTCGAGCGACCGGGCGTCGGTGGTCTGCGCCTGCAGCGCGCCGGCCTGCATCGCGATCAGCGTGATCTGGTGCGAGACGACGTCGTGCATCTCCCGCGCGAGGCGGGCGCGCTCCTCCGCGCGGACGGCGTCGGCGTGGAAGCGGCGTTCGCGGTCGCGGCTGGCGGCGAGTTCGGAGAGCTTCTGCGAGATCTCGGTCCGCGCTCCGATGAGCAGGCCGATGGCCACCGGCATCCCGGCGACGATGACGCCGTAGATGCCGTCCAGGACGTGTTCGCGCCAGCTGAGCTCGACGAAGTCGGCCAGCGGCCACTGCACGAACCGGCAGGTGAAGACGAGCGCGAACCCGGTCCAGGTCTGCCAGTGCATCTGTTTGCGGGTGGCGAGGAAGCCGAGCGCGATCATCGCGGCCAGTTGCGACCACCCCGCCAGGAAACCGGGGACGGTGACGATCACCGCGAGGAACGGCAGCTTGCGCCGGAAGGCGAGACCGAGGCACGCGGCGCCGGACAGGTAGATCGAGTACGGCTGGGCCTTCTCGGGGATCACCAGCCAGACGTCGAGCGCGGCCAGGAAGATCGCGAGCGTGTCGATGCCCAGCGCGACCAGCGCCGGACGTTTGATCTTGGCGAACGACATGACCCCGGCGGCACGGCGCATCCGGTCGGCGGCGTCCGCTCCGGAGCCGCCCACCGAGATACCTGGCATCGAGAGACCCTCTGTGCTCATCGCTGGCGACCTCACTCGTCTTGTGGACTTGGATGGTGAGACGTGTTCTTCGCCCGATCGGGACGCGCAGGAACGAACAAATGTGCGGATGCTAACGGGTGGATGTACAAGGGCGGTAAGTTTCCCCCAGTCGGGCTAGCGACTGGGCGGTCACTGTCCGTTCTGCGGACAAGTGCATGAACGTTCGGTCGGTCGAATCCACACCGGACCACCCGGGCTCGGTGGTCCGCTGATCATTTCGACGCGCGAACAAGTCCTCTCTGATGCCGAAGTCCGGGGAAGTTGATCTATGTCACGTTTCGTGCTCGCGCGGTGACCCCGCCGCGCGAGTTCCGTGAAGGCCTCCTTCACTACCTTCAGGGTAGGGAAGGAGGCCTTCACGGACTTCCGCCATGAGAGTGTCACCGCCGCGGCCGCCTGATGGGTCGTGATCAGGCCCGTGACTCGCGTGATCGAAGACGTAACTCGCGTGTCTGGAGACGTAACTCGCGTGGCGCGCCTCCAGACACGCGAGTTACGTCTCTGATCACGCGAGTCACGCCTTGGGTCACGTTGGCCGGATGTGCGTGAAGGCCCCCTTCCCTCGGCTCAGCCGAGGGAAGGGGGCCTTCACGCGCGAAACGTCAGCCCGTAGGCGGCTGATAGACCTTCGTGAGTTTCGAGGCGGAGCCTCGGTCCAGCAGCCAGAGCGTGCGGCGCGAGCCGCGTGCCCCGGCCACCGGGATCTCGACCTCGCCCGCACCGGCCAGCGCCTGCGCGACGGCGTCCGCCTTGGCGTCGCCGCCGGTGACCAGCCAGATGTCCTGCGCGCGACGGATCGCGGGCAGGGTCAGCGAGATCCGGGTCGGCGGCGGCTTCGGGCAGTCGCGCACCGCGACGACCGAGCGTTCCTTCTCGTGCACCGCCGGGCTGTCCGGGAAGATCGAGGCGGTGTGCCCCTCCCCGCCGAGCCCCAGCAGCATGATGTCGAACGCCGGGACGTCGGCCGTCAGGATCTCCGCGTAGGCCGCGGCGGCGGCATCCACGTCATCGCCGAACTCACCGTCCGAAGGTGCCATGGCGTGCACCCGCTTCGGGTCGAGCGGCACGTGGTCGAGCAGTGCCTCGCGGGCCTGCTTCTCGTTGCGCTTGTCCGAATCCGCCGGGACGAAGCGCTCGTCTCCCCAGTAGACGTCCAGCCGCGACCAGTCGATGGCGTCGCGGGCACTGGAGTCACGCAGTTCCCGCAGGATCGCGATCCCGGTGCCGCCGCCGGTGAGCACCACTGAAGCGGAACCCTTGGCGGCCTGGACGTCCACGATCCGGGTGACCAGCCTGGCCGCCGCTGCGGCGGCCAGGAGGTCCGGGTTCTCGTAGACGACGACCTCGGTCTTGCTCATGAGGCGCTCTTCGCGGTCTTGGCGGCCGGAGCCTTCTTCGCCGCCGAAGCCGCCTTCTTCGCCGGAGCGGCCTTGGCCGCGGTGCCCGTCGAGATCTTGCCGAGCCCGTTCAGCGAAGCCTCGTAGACCTCGTCCGGGTCGAGCCGCCGCAGCTCCTCGATCAGGCAGTCCTTGTTGTCCCGCCGCTGCAGGGCGATCCGGCGCGTCGGCTGGCCCGGCTGGGTCAGCGTGCCGACCCGTCCGTCCGGCCGGTGCAGTTCCACCGGGCCGGAACGCCGGTCCAGCGTCACCGAGATGATGCCCGCCGCGCCGCTGCTCTTGACCCGCTTCACCGGCACCTTGAGGTACTCGGCCAGCCAGCCGGCGAGCAGTTCGGTCGACGGCGAGTCGGCCTCGCCGGTCACCGTCGCGCCGGTGACCTTCTCGTACGGCGGAAGGTCCAAAGCGGACACCAGCTGCGCGCGCCACCGGGTCAGCCGGGTCCACGCCAGGTCGGTGTCACCCTCCACATAGGACTTCGCCCGCGTGGTGAGTGCCCTTATGGGCGCCTTTTCCGCCGCCGAGTCGGTGATCCGGCGCTGCGCCAGCTCACCGAGCGGATCCTTGGCCGGGGCCTTCGGACCGGTGCCGGGCCACCAGGTGACGATCGGCGCGTCCGGCAGCAGCAGCGGCACGACCGCGCTCTGCCCCTGCGAGGCCAGCGGACCGTAGAGCCGCAGGACGATGACCTCGCTCGCGCCGGCGTCGCCGCCGACCCGGATCTGGCCGTCGATCCGCGGCGCGGCGGTCCGCGCGCCCTTGGCCACCACGATCACCCGCGAGGGGTGTTCGCGGCTGGCCTCGTTGGCGGCTTCGATCGCCTCTTCGAGCCGGTCGTCGTCGTCGGCCACTATGACCAGCGTCAGCACGCGGCCGAGCGCGACCTGCCCGCCCTGTTCACGGATCTCGACGAGTTTCTTGTTCAGCTGCGACGTCGTGGTCGACGGCAGGTCGATGATCACGGACGCCTCCAGTTCCGGCCGGTACGTTCCAGCATCTCATCGGCGGACGGCGGTCCCCACGAACCGGGCGGGTACGCCTCGGGTGCGCCCTTCTTGGCCCAGTGGTCGAGGATCGGGTCCAGGATCTCCCAGGACAGCTCGACCTCTTCGTTCACCGGGAACAGCGACGGTTCGCCGAGCAGCACGTCCAGGATGAGCCGCTCGTAGGCCTCCGGGGACGACTCGGTGAAGGCGTGCCCGTAACCGAAGTCCATCGTGACGTCGCGGACCTCCATCGTGGTCCCCGGCACCTTCGACCCGAACCGCAGCGTGATGCCCTCGTCGGGCTGCACCCGGATCACCAGGGCGTTCTGGCCCAGCTCCTCGGTCGAGGTCGAGTCGAACGGCAGATGCGGCGCCCGCTTGAACACCACGGCGATCTCGGTGACCCGGCGGCCCAGCCGCTTGCCGGTGCGCAGGTAGAACGGCACGCCCGCCCAGCGGCGGTTCTGCACCTCCAGCGTCACCGCGGCGTAGGTCTCGGTGGTCGAGTCCTTCGCGAAACCGCCTTCCTGCAGCAGGCCCGGCACCTTCATGCCGCCCTGCCAGCCGCCCGCGTACTGCCCGCGCGCGGTGGTCTCGTCGAGCGGACCCAGGGGCTTCGTCGCCGAAAGCACCTTGACCTTCTCCGCGCGGAGGGCGCGGGGAGCGAACGAGACCGGCTCCTCCATCGCGGTCAGCGCGAGGAGCTGCAACAGGTGGTTCTGGATGACGTCGCGTGCGGCGCCGATGCCGTCGTAGTAGCCCGCGCGGCCGCCGAGGCCGATGTCCTCGGCCATGGTGATCTGCACGTGGTCGACGTAGTTGGCGTTCCAGATCGGCTCGAACAGCTGGTTCGCGAAACGCAGCGCCAGCAGGTTCTGCACCGTCTCCTTGCCGAGGTAGTGGTCGATACGGAACACCGACTCCTCGGGGAAGACGTCGTTCACGATCTCGTTGAGCTCCTTGGCGCTCTTGAGATCGCGGCCGAACGGCTTCTCGATGACGACGCGGCGCCAGGTGTCCTCGCTCGCGTCGGCGAGGCCGGAGCGGGCGAGCTGCTTGGTCACCACCGGGAACGCGCTCGGCGGGATCGACAGGTAGAACGCGGTGTTGCCACCGGTGCCACGCTCGGCGTCGAGGTCCTTGACCGTCTGCGCGAGCCGGTCGAAGGCGTCGTCGTCGTCGAAGGTGCCCTGGACGAACCGGATGCCTTCGGCGAGCCGGTTCCACACCGACTCCTTGAACGGCGTCCGCGCGTGCTCCTTGACCGAGTCGTGCACGAGCTCGCCGAAGTCCTGGTGCTCCCAGTCCCGGCGGGCGAATCCGACCAGCGAGAAGCCGGCGGGCAGCAGCCCGCGGTGGGCGAGGTCGTAGATCGCCGGCATCAGCTTCTTGCGGGCGAGGTCACCGGTCACGCCGAAGATGACCAGGCTGGACGGTCCGGCGATCCGCGGCAGCCGCTTGTCGCGCGGGTCGCGCAGCGGGTTGTTCCAGGCTCGTGTCACTCGCCGGCCTCCTGTACCGCGCGGACCAGTTCGGCCAGGCCGGCGGCCCGGTCGGTGAGGTGCAGGCGCAGCACCGGACGACCGTGCTCGGCGAGCACCTGGCCGTCACCCAGCGCCTGCGCGTGCTGCAGGACGCCGAGGGTGTACGGCCGGTCCGGGACGTCGAGATCGTCCTCGACGGCGCCGGTGATCTGCAGGAAGACACCGTTCTGGTGCCCGCCCTTGTGGTACTGCCCGGTCGAGTGCAGGAACCGCGGCCCCCACCCGAAGGTGGTCTGGCGGCCGGTCCGCTTGGCGATCTCGCCGCGCAGGACGGCCGTCGACGCGTCGTCGAGCCGGTCGAGGTACGCCTGCACCGCGATGTAGCCGGTTTCCGGCGCGGAATCGAAGAAAGCCCGCAGGATGTCCGCGAGCTTCCCGTCCGTGACGACTCCATCCGAGCCGAACACCTCGACCGCGCCGTCCACAGTGGACGGCGCTTCGCCGCCCTTGAGCTTGTCCGGGTTGTCGAGCAGCGAACGCGCGGCCTTCTTGGCGGCCTCGACGTCGGGCTGGTCGAACGGGTTGATCCCGAGCAGCCGTCCGGCGAGCGCGGTGGCGAACTCCCACAGCAGGAACTGCGCGCCGAGCGAGCCGGTCACGGAGATCTTCGCCGCGCCTTCCGCCTGGCCGACGGCCACCGGGGTGGCGTCGCCCTTGGCGTCGGCGAAACCGGGGGAGTCCGGGCCCTCGACGGCGACCGGCAGGAGACCGGTGCCCTGCTTGCCGGTGGACTCGGCGATCAGCTGCTCCGCCCAGTCGGCGAAGCCCTTGAGTACGGAGCCCCCCTCTTTAGATGGCACTGTGGCGATGACGAGCTTCTCGGCACCCTTCTTTTCGTGCGCCGCGCCCCACGCCGCCGCGAGCTTGACCGCGGGGTTGTCGACGGAGTCGGCGGCCAGCTCGTCGGCCACCGAAGCGGCCTGGTCGAGCAGGCGGGCGACGTCCGCGCCGGCGAGCCCGGCCGGGACGAGCCCGAACGCGGTCAGCGCCGAGTAGCGGCCGCCGACGTTCGGGTCGGCGAGGAAGACCTTGCGGTAACCCTCCTTTTCGGACAGTTCCGCGAACGGGGAGCCGGGGTCGGTGACGACCACGATCCGCCGGGCCGCGTCGATGCCCGCGTCGGCGAAGGCCTTCGCGAAGATCCGCCGGTGGCTGTCGGTCTCGACGGTGCCGCCGGATTTCGACGACACGACGATGACCGTCCGCTCCAGGTCACCGGCGAGCGCGTCGGCGACCTGACCGGGGTCGGTGGTGTCGAGGACCGTCAGCGGGACGCCGTCGGTCGCGGTGATGACCTCGGGGGCCAGCGACGAACCGCCCATGCCCGCGAGGACGACGCGGTCGACGCCCTCGGAACGCAGGTCGGTCCGCAGTGCCTCGATCTCGCCGATCAACGGCCGCGAGGACTTGTGCAGCGTCGTCCACGAGAGACGGATCGACGCTTCGGACTCGGCTTCGGGACCCCACAGTGTGGCGTCCTGGGACGCCAGTTTCGATGCGACCTGGTCGGCGACGAGCCGCTCCGCGAACGGAGCGGCTTCGCCGGCCAGGGCGGCGTCGACGATTTCGACGCCGGTCGTTTCCCCTGCCATGGTCCAGATCAGTCCTTCGCCTTTGCCAGCTGCCCGGTGACGGTCTCGAGAAGCTCGGTCCACGACTTCTCGAACTTCTCCACGCCCTCGTCCTCGAGGACCTTGAACACGTCGTCGATGTCGATGCCGACCACACGCAGCTTGTCGAAGACGACCTGCGCGTCGGGGCCCTTGCCGGTCACCGTGTCGCCGGTGATCTCGGCGTGGTCGCCCGCGGCGTCGAGGGTCTTCTCCGGCATCGTGTTGACCGTGTCCTTGACGACGAGCTGGTCCACGTAGCGGGTGTCGGAGTACTGCGGGTCCTTCACGCCGGTGGAGGCCCACAGCGGACGCTGCGGGTTCGCGCCGGCCTCGGCGAGCGCCTTCCAGCGGTCCGAAGCGAACAGCTCCTCGAACGCCGCGTACGCGAGCCGCGCGTTGGCGATGGCGGCCTCACCGCGCAGGGCGGTGGCCGCGTCGGTGCCGATCGCGTCGAGGCGCTTGTCGATCTCGGTGTCCACACGGGACACGAAGAACGACGCGACCGAGTGGATGCCCTTGAGGTCGTGGCCGTTGGCCTTCGCCTGCTCCAGTCCGGCGAAGTAGGCCTCGATGACCGCCCGGTACCGCTCGACCGAGAAGATCAGCGTGACGTTGACACTGATGCCCTCGGCAAGGGTCTTGGTGATCGCCGGGAGACCCTCTTCGGTGGCCGGGATCTTGATCAGCACGTTCGGCCGGTCCACGGTCTTCCACAGGTCCTGCGCCTCGGCCACCGTCTTGTCGGAGTCCTTGGCCAGCCGTGGGTCCACCTCGATGGACACCCGGCCGTCGACCCCGTTCGTGGCGGTGTAGACGTCGCGGAACAGGTCCGCGGCGTTGCGCACGTCGGTGGTGGTCAGCTCACGGATGGTGGCCTCGACGTCGGCGCCGCGGGCGGCGAGCTCCTTGGTCTGCTCGTCGTACGCCTCGCCCTTCGACATCGCGTTGGCGAAGATCGTCGGGTTGGTCGTCACGCCCACGACGTGCTTGTCGCGGATCAGGTCGGCGAGGTTGCCGGTGTTCAGGCGCTCACGGGACAGGTCGTCGAGCCAGATCGACACCCCGGCCTCGGACAGCTGCGCGAGCTTGTCGTTGCTCATGCTTTCCCCTTCAGTTCTTGGTGTTGGCGATCGAGCGACGGGCGGCCTCGACGACTGCCTCCGCGGTGAAACCGAACTCACGGAACAGTGTGGCGGCGTCGGCCGACGCACCGAAGTGCTCGATCGAAACGTTCACCCCGGCGTCACCGGTGAAGCGGTGCCACGACTGGGCGATACCGGCTTCGACGGAGACGCGTGCCTTGACCGACGGCGGGATGACCGAGTCCTTGTAGGACTGGTCCTGCGCGTCGAACCACTCGACACACGGCATCGAGACGACGCTCGCCGGGATGCCGTCGGCTTCGAGGGTCTTGCGGGCCTCGACGGCCAGCTGGACCTCGGAGCCGGTCGCGATCAGCACGACCTCGGGGCTGCCGTTGGACGCCTCGGCGAGGACGTAACCGCCCCGCTTGACGCCTTCGGCGCTGGTGCCCTCCAGCACCGGCACGTTCTGCCGGGTGAGCGCGAGACCCGACGGGTGGTGGACGTCCTCCAGGACGGCCTTCCACGCGTACGCGGTCTCGTTGGCGTCCGCCGGGCGGACGACGTTGAGGCCGGGGATCGCGCGCAGCGAGGAGAGCTGCTCGATCGGCTGGTGGGTGGGGCCGTCCTCGCCCAGGCCGATCGAGTCGTGCGTCCACACGTAGGTGACCGGCGCCTTCATCAGCGCGGCCAGCCGGACGGGCGGGCGCATGTAGTCGGAGAAGATCAGGAACGTCGCGCCGTAGGGGCGGGTGCCGCCGTGCAGCGCGATGCCGTTGAGGATCGAGCCCATCGCGTGCTCGCGGATGCCGAAGTGCAGCGTCCGGCCGTACGGGCTGGTCTTCCACATGTCGGTGGAAGCCTTCTCCGGGCCGAACGAGTCGGCCCCCTTCATGGTGGTGTTGTTGCTCTCCGCGAGGTCCGCGGAACCGCCCCACAGCTCGGGAAGCGGCTCGGCGAGCGCGTTGAGCACCTCACCGGATGCCTTGCGGGTCGCGATGCCCTTGGCGTCCGGCTCCCACGTCGGCAGGTTGTCCGCGAAGCCCTCGGGCAGCGAGCGGGTGGCCATCCGGTCCGCGATCTTCTTGCGCTCCGGGTTGGCGGCGCCCCACGCCTCGAACTTCTCCTGCCATTCGGCGCGGGCGGTCTTGCCGCGGTCGACGGCCTGGCGGGTGTGCGCGATGACCTCGTCGTCGACCTGGAAGGTCCGCTCCGGGTCGAAGCCGAGGATCTCCTTGACCGCCGCGACCTCTTCGGCGCCGAGCGCGGCGCCGTGGGCCTTGCCGGTGCCCATCTTCTTCGGCGCCGGGTACCCGATGACGGTCTTCAGCGCGATGAACGACGGGCGCTCGGTCTCGGCCTTCGCGGCCTTGATGGCCTCTTCGATCGCGACGACGTCCTCGCCACCCTCGACGACCTGGGTGTGCCACCCGTAGGCCTCGTAGCGCTTCACGACGTCCTCGGAGAGGGCGATCTTGGTGTCGTCCTCGATCGAGATCTCGTTGTCGTCCCAGAAGACGATCAGGTTGCCCAGCTCCTGGCGGCCGGCGATCGACGAGGCCTCGGCGGTGACGCCCTCTTCGATGTCACCGTCGGAGGCGATCACGTAGACGTAGTGGTCGAAGATGCTCTCGCCCTGCGGGGCGTCCGGGTCCAGCAGGCCGCGCTCACGGCGGGCCGCCATCGCCATGCCGACCGCGTTGGCCAGGCCCTGGCCGAGCGGGCCGGTGGTGGTCTCGACGCCCTTGGTGTGGCGGTACTCCGGGTGGCCCGGGGTCTTCGAGTCCCACTTGCGCAGCTGCTTCAGGTCTTCCAGCTCCAGGCCGAACCCGGCGAGGTACAGCTGGATGTAGAGGGTGAGGCTCGAGTGACCGGCGGAGAGGATGAAGCGGTCACGGGCGGGCCACTCGGGGTCCGCCGGGTCATGACGCAGCGTCCGCTGGAAGAGCGTGTACGCGAGCGGCGCCAGGCTCATCGCGGTGCCGGGGTGACCGCTGCCGCAGTTCTCGACCGCGTCCGCGGCGAGCACCCGCACGGTGTCGACGGCCCGCGTGTCGTTCTCGGTCCAGTCGGCGGGCACGTTGCGCCGGAGGAGTGGGTTCTTCTCGCTGGTAGAGGCGGTTTCGGACACTGAACTCGAACTCCCCGTCATCAGGTTGTGGCTTCTCTTCCCTCGTGGATAACCCACGTGTACCGCTACTAATCTCAATCGATCCGGAAGGGACGATATTCCTGCTCCGGGCCGTTCGCAGGGGCACGCCGCGAGCTACCGCGGCCAGCCTAATGGTTCGGCCGGTCGAGGACCCGCGATCACCCTCTGGAAACAGCACGTCTAACATCGGGGAAGGGTTCAGAACACGGGATCCGGGGCCGCCACATCACCCGGAAGCCTGGTGGACCCCGCCCCGAAAACTGACGCAGGGAGTGAAATGTCGTTGGTGAACGCTGCGCACGGACGCAGTGACAGCACCAGCGCCGTACATCCGACCGGTGAACGACCGCACGGTGGCCGGCGAACAATCCGCCAGGTCGTCGGCGCGTACGCCGCCCTCGCGAAGCCCAGGGTGATCGAGCTCCTCCTCGTCACCACGATTCCCGCGATGTTCCTGGCGGGCCGGGAAATCCCGTCCCCATGGCTGGTTCTCGCGACGCTCGTGGGCGGCACCATGGCCGCCGGCAGTGCCAACGCCTTGAACTGCGTCATCGACGCGGACATCGACAAGGTGATGAACCGCACGAAGCGCCGGCCGCTGGTGAAGGAATCCGTTCCCCGGCGCGGCGCGCTGATCTTCGGTCTCGTGCTCGGCGTCCTGTCGTTCGTCGTGCTCTATTTCACGGTGAACCTGCTCTCGGCGATCCTCGCGATCGTGACGATCCTCTTCTACATCTTCGTCTACACGCTGGTGTTGAAGCGGCGTACGTCACAGAACGTGGTCTGGGGCGGCGCGGCGGGCTGCATGCCGGTCGTCATCGGCTGGGCCGCCGTCACCGGCACCGTCGAGTGGCCCGCGTTCGTGATGTTCGGTGTCATCTTCTTCTGGACCCCGCCGCACACCTGGGCGCTGGGCATGAAGTACCGCGACGACTACGAGCGCGCCGGCGTGCCGATGCTGCCGGTGGTCGCCACCCCGCAGCACGTGGCGCGGCAGATCGTCATCTACTCGTGGGTGATGGTCGCTTGGACGCTGCTGCTGGTCCCGGTGACGAGCTGGATCTACACGACGTTCGCCATCCTGGCGGGCGGCTGGTTCCTCTTCTACGCGCACAGCCTGAACGCGGCGGTGCGGCGCGGCGAGGAGACCAAGCCGATGTCGCTGTTCCACCGGTCGAACACGTACCTGATGATCGTGTTCGTCGCGTTGGCGGTGGACTCGGCGATCGGGTTGCCCGCCATCGGGCTGCCTTTCTGATCTTGTAGCGCGTGAAGGCCCCCTTCTCTCGGCTGAGCCGGGGAAGGGGGCCTTCACGCGTGTCTGGGGTGGGTTTCGGGCGCCGGTGGGTGCCGAGGGTTCCCAATGTCCCATTTGAGTCGCTGAGCGTCCCCAATGCGACATTGGGAACACCGAGCTCCTCGCGACCACCGAGGACGTGCGGCCCGCTTGTCCTGCTCCACGAGAACGTCGTGGGCGAGTGTGGCGACCGTCCTGTCCCTGTCGGCCTTCCTCCTGGTCCGGGTGAGCGTGCGGGAATGAGATGATGGAGGGCGCCGTTGTACTTCGTTCGGCCCCTGTCCCACCTCTCGAAAGCAGGCTGCTTTTGTCCGTGTCCCCGGACCGGGAACTCGACGCGCTCGAGCAGGACGTCGCGCTCGAGCAGCAGTACGTCACCACCCTCTACCGCAAGCTCGACACCGAACGCGTCGACGCGCAGCGCAGGCTCGACGAGACGCTGCGCCAGACCGGCGGCACCCCGCAGGCGCGCACCGAACGCGACGTCGCCACGACGCTCTACACCGACAGGCTGTCCCAGCTGAGCTCCGTCGAGCAGGGCCTGTGCTTCGGCCGCCTCGACTTCCTGCCGGACCACGCGGAGGAGACCACCTACATCGGGCGGCTCGGGCTGTTCGACGAGGACGACGACTACCGCCCGTTGCTCGTCGACTGGCGCGCGCCGGTCGCGCGGCCGTTCTACCTCGCCACCGCGGCCTCGCCCGAAGGCGTCCGGCGGCGTCGTCACATCCGGTCGCTGAGCCGGAAGGTCGTCGGCGTCGACGACGAGATCCTCGACCTCTCCGCCGCCGACCAGGGCCAGGACCTCGGGCTCGCGGGCGAGGCGGCTCTGCTGGCCGCGCTGGAGCGCCGCCGCACCGGCGAGATGAGCGACATCGTCGCCACCATCCAGGCCGAGCAGGACCGCATCATCCGCGCGTCGCCGAACGGTGTCCTCGTGGTCCAGGGCGGGCCGGGCACCGGCAAGACCGCCGTCGCGCTGCATCGCGCCGCGTACCTGCTCTACACGCATCGCCAGCAGCTCACCACGCGCGGCGTGCTCGTGGTCGGGCCGAACAGCACGTTCCTCCGCTACATCGGGCAGGTCCTGCCGTCGCTGGGCGAGACCGGGGTGCTGCTGGCCACGATCGGCCAGCTGTACCCGGGGCTGGACGCCGCCGGGCCGGTCACGCGCGAAGCGGCCGAGATCAAGGGGCGCCCGGTGATGGCCGACGTGCTCGCCAACGCGGTCCGGGATCGTCAGCGGGTGCCGGAGCCGGTGCTGGAGATCGAGTTCGAACGCGAGATCCTCATGCTCGACCGCAAGACCTGCACCGAGGCGCGGACACGGGCGCGGCGGTCGCGCCGTCCGCACAACCTCGCGCGGAGGATCTTCGTCTCGGACCTCCTCGACGCGCTGACCCGGCAGGCCGCCCGGAAACTGGGGGAGGACCTGCTCGACGCGCGCGACGTCCAGGACATCCGGGCCGAGGTCGCCGCGGACAAGAACGTGGCCGCCGCGATCAACGGGCTGTGGCCCAAACTCACCCCGGAGATCGTGCTCGACGAGCTGTTCGCCGACCGCGAACGGCTACGCAGCGCGGCAGGGAAAGCCTTGTCGGACACCGATCGTGAGCATCTCTACAGCCCGACGGACGCGAAGTGGAGCCCGTCGGACGTCCCGTTGCTCGACGAACTCGCCGAACTGCTCGGCGAGGACGACACCGACGCCCGCGCCGAGGCCGCCCGCCGCGAGCGGGAGGACCGCGCCTACGCGGAAGGCGTGCTCGACATCCTCGAACAGGACGAGGAGATCGTCGACGAGGAACTGCTGCGGGTGGGCGACGTCCTCGACGCCGAACTGTTCGCCGAACGTCAGCAGCGCCGCAGCGAGATGACCGCGGCACAGCGGGCCGCCCAGGACCGGACCTGGACCTTCGGGCACGTGATCGTCGACGAGGCGCAGGAACTGACCGCGATGGACTGGCGGCTGCTGATGCGCCGGTCGCCGAACCGGTCGATGACACTGGTCGGGGATGTCGCCCAGACCGGCGCGGCCGGTGGGGCGAAGTCGTGGGGAGAGGCGCTTTCGCCGTACGTCGCCGACCGCTGGCGGCTCGAAGAACTGACCGTGAACTACCGGACCCCGGCGGAGATCATGGCCGTCGCGTCGCGGGTGCTCGCCGACGTCAACCCGGAGCTGGAGGCGCCGGTTTCGGTGCGGGAGACGGGTTTCGAGCCTTGGCTGCGTGCGGTGGCCCCGGCGGAGCTCACCGCGGAACTGCCCGGTCTCGTCGACGCCGAACTGTCCGCTGTGGACGGTGGGACGGTCGCGGTGCTGTGCCCGTCGTCCTTGGTCCCGGCCCTGTCGGAGACGCTCGGCGAGTCGGGGGACCGGGTGTCGGTGATGCCGGTCGAGCGGGCGAAGGGGCTGGAGTTCGATTCGGTCCTGCTGGTCGCCCCGGACGAGGTCGTCGCCGAGTCGCCGCGCGGGCTCAACGATCTTTATGTGGCCCTGACCAGGGCGACCCGTCGGATGGGCGTAGTGCAGACCGGTGACCTTGTTCCCGCGCTGGAGGGTCTTGGCTAAGGTCGGCCGCATGCGCACATTCGGCAAGATCGTGGTCATCGGCGCGGGCGTCCTCGCCCTGGCGGCCTGTGGCGAGAAACAGAACACCGCAGGTTCGGCCCAGTCGTCCTCCGGCGCGGCACCCGCCTCGGCGTCGTCGTCGGCTCCGGCCGCCCCGAAGGGCAAGGAATGCACGGCCGAGGACGTGAAGACCACCGGGAAGTTCGGCGAGGCGCCGACCATCACCATCCCGGACGACTGCGATCCGCCGAAGAAGCTCATCACCAAGGACCTCGAGCCCGGCACCGGCGAGGGCGCCAAGGCGGGCGCGAAGCTGAAGATGAACTACTCACTGGTCACCTGGTCCAACAAGCAGAAGCTGGACAGCTCGTTCGACCGCGGCGAGCCGTTCGACCTGGCCCTCGGCGCCGGTGACGTCATCAAGGGCTGGGACCAGGGCCTCGAAGGGATCAAGCAGGGCGCGCGGCGGCTGCTGATCATCCCGCCGGACCTCGGCTACGGCCAGGGCGGGAACGGCATCGAGCCGAACGAGACGCTGGTCTTCGTGACCGACGCGGTGAGCGTCCCGACCGACAAGGGCTGATGGGGACTCCCGACGGCCGAGTCCACCGGGGCCGGGTTCGTTCCTGGCTGGTGGACGACGGCTGGGGAGTGGTCGAGTCGGCCGATTTCGCCGACCCGATCTGGGTCCACTATTCGATGCTGGAGGGCTTCGGCCCCGGCGAGTTCCGGCAGCTCCACGTGGACGACGAGGTCGAGCTGACCGTCGAGCACGCGGAACAGGACGAGTTCCGGCTGCGAGGGCTCTGGGTGCGGTCGGCCCGCTGAAGTACATGAAGGCCCCCTTCCTTGCGCCTAGGTACAGGAAGGGGGCCATCATGTACTCGGACGTCAGCCGGCGTACTCCCAGGTGAGCAGGCTGATCTCCAGACCCTTTTCGACCTTGGGCTCGGGAGGCGCGTCGGTCAGGGCGTAGCCGACGCGGCGGGCGACGGCCGCGCTGGCGGCGTTCTCGGCGTCGATCTTCAACTGGAGCGGTCCGAGCCCGAGGTCCAGAGCGTGCGTGGTGAGCACCCGCAGCGACCGCGCCGCCAGGTCCTGCCCTCGGTGGGCGGGACCGACGGCGTACCCGAGTTCGGCCGCATCCTCCTTCAGGAACAGCACCACCTCGCCGAGCGGCTCACCGCCGTCGGCCGTGATGGCCAGCCGCACCCCGTTGCCCTCGGCGCGGCGAGCGACGGACTTCGCGTAGTGCGCCTTCGCCGCCACCTCGTCGAACGGGGAAGGCAGCGGCGTGAACCTGGCGACGGCGGGATTGTCGAACAGCCCCGGCATGAACGCGACGTCGTCTTCGACCCACTCCCGCAGGACGAGCCCCTCGCCGGTGAGCCGGACTTCCTCCGGCCAGAGCGTCGTCACGGGATCAGCAGGAGCTTGCCGGTGGTGCGGCGGCCCTGGAGGTCTTCGTGCGCCCGGCGGGCGTCGGCCAGCGGGTAGCGGCCGCCGATCCGGATGTTCAGCGAGCCGTCCTGCACGGCGGCGAACAGTTCGTTCACCCGCCACTCCAGTTCCTCGCGCGTGAGCACGTAGTGCGCGGAGGTCGGGCGGGTGAGGTACACCGAGCCGCTGCGGTTGAGCAGCTGCGGGTCGATCGGCGGCACCGGGCCGCTGGCCGCACCGTAGAGGGCGAGCAGGCCGCGGATCTTCAGGCTCGCCAGGCTGCCGTCCACAGTGGACTTGCCGACGCCGTCGTAGACCACGTCGACACCCTTGCCGCCGGTGAGGTCGCGGGTGGCCTCGGCGAAATCGACCTGGTCGTAGCGGATGACGTCGTCCGCGCCCGCCTGCTTGGCGAGTTCGGCCTTCTCGTCGGTGGAGACGGTGCCGATGACCCGGGCGCCGCGGGCCTTGGCCAGCTGGACCAGCAGCAGGCCCATGCCGCCCGCCGCGGCGTGGATCAGCACGTCGTCACCGGCCTTGACCTCGTAGGTCGAGGCGATCAGCGCGTGCGCGGTGATGCCCTGGAGCATCGTGGCGGCGGCGGTCTCCTCGGAAACGCCTTCCGGGATCTTCACCGCGATGGTGGCGGGGAGCAGACGGCGCTGGGCGTAGCTGCCCAGCGAACCCTGCCAGGCGACCCGGTCGCCGACGGCGAAACCGGTCACGTCAGCGCCGACCGCGGCCACCGTGCCCGCACCCTCCATGCCCAGGACGAACGGGGTGTCGACCGGGTAGATGCCCTCGCGGTGATAGGTGTCGATGTAGTTGACGCCCGCCGCCGCGACGTCCACGAGCAGTTCACCGGAACCGGGTTCGCCGACCTCGACTTGCGCCAGTTCAAGGACTTCGGGGCCACCGGTTCGCCGGATCTGCACTGCCGCGGGCATACATCCTCCTCGTTCAAGGTCGTTCCGACCGGCACAACTATGGCCGACGCCACGGTTATTCCGCGTCCCGGGCCTTTCGCGGTTAAGCTCGGCGCGTGGCTGAGACCGAAGAGAAGACCGAGACCGCCGCCCCCACGTCGCGCCAGGTCGCGGCCGCCCGCGACTTCGTGAAGCGGCACGGGAAGCCGTCGCGCGCGGTGGTGGAGAACATCGGCCGGATCGGCGCGCGGGTCGTGCTCGTGGGTGCCGACGGCGCGCTCGGCGACGTCGTCGTCGCCTCCGTGGAGGCAGGCGAGGCGCTGGTCGAGGCCGTCGAAGACCTCGAACCCGCCGAATGGGACAGCGAGACCGTGAAGGCCACCAAGATCGGCGCCGAGCACCGCCGCCGGATGGCGGGGAAGTGAGCGGGTCCGCGATCTTCGTCGCCTGCTCCACGCTGCCGGAAGGCGATGGCGACGAGCACGCCGTCCCCGAAGCGCTGGCCGACCTCGGCTTCAAGACCCGCTGGGCCGCCTGGGACGACACGACCGTCGACTTCGGCGCCGCGGACATCGTCGTGCTGCGGGCCACCTGGGACTACGCCGAGCGCCACGACGAGTTCCTGTCCTGGACCGAATCCGTGCCGTCGCTGTCCAATTCGGCCGAAGTCGTGCGGTGGAACACCGACAAGTCCTATCTGGCCGAACTCGGCGACGCCGGGGTCGCGGTCGTGCCGACGACCCTGATCGCGCCGGACGACAAGGCCCCGAGCTGGCCCAAGGGCGAGTTCGTGCTGAAGCCCGCCATCGGCGCCGGTTCACGCGGTGCCGGCCGGTTCACCGCGGGCGACGCGGCCGCCGCGCACCTGTCCGGGTTGCAGGCGGACGGGAACACCGTGCTGCTCCAGCCGTATCAGTCCAGTGTGGACAGTGACGGCGAGATCGCGCTGGTGTACTTCGGCGGCGTGTACTCGCACGCGTTCTCGAAGGCCGCGATGCTGGGCCGGGAACTCGACGAATCCGGGCTGTACGTGACCGAGAAACTCGCGCCGGTGCAGCCGGCCGCGGGATTCCGCGCGCTGGCCGAAGACGCTCTGGACGCGACGGCGGCGCTGCTGGGCATCCTGCGCGCGGAGCTGCTCTACGCCCGCGTGGACCTCGTCGCCGGGCCGGACGGCAGGCCGCTCCTGCTGGAACTGGAGCTCGTCGAACCCTCACTCGGATTCCGGCAGACCGAGCCCGCCGCGGCCTGGCGTTTCGCCTCCGCCGTCCGGCAGCAACTCGCCTGACACTCCCCGCGTTTCGTCCTCTGAATGCGATCCTTGCGTGTGCAACTACCGCATTCAGAGGACGAAACGCGATCGGGGGTCAGGCGGGTTTGACGAGTTTCGCGGCCAGGCGTTCGGGCTTCGGCCACCGCACGTCCCGTGCCCAGCCGAACTTCTCGAACAGCCAGATCACCCGCGCGGACACGTCGACCTGTCCACGCAGGACACCGTGCCGCGCGCAGGTCGGGTCGGCGTGGTGGGAGTTGTGCCACGACTCGCCCATGGACAGGATCGCCAGCGGCCAGAAGTTCGCCGCCTTGTCCCGGCTGGCGAACGGGCGCTCGCCGACCAGGTGGCAGATCGAGTTCACCGACCAGGTGACGTGGTGCAGGAACGCGATCCGGACCAGCCCGGCCCAGAAGAACCCGGTCACCACACCCCACCACGACCAGCTGATCAGCCCGCCGAGCACCGCGGGCAGCGCGAGACTCAGCGTGATCCACAGCCAGAAGTAGCGGTTCACCACCCGGAGATCCTTGTCCGCCACCAGGTCCGGCGCGAACCGGTCGTAGTTGGTCACCTCGCGGCTGAACATCCAGCCCATGTGCGCGTGCCAGAAGCCGCGCAGCAGCGCCCCGGGTGAGGTCCCGAACAGCCAGGGGGAGTGCGGGTCGCCTTCACGGTCGGCGAAGGCGTGGTGGCGACGGTGGCTGGCCACCCAGAAGATCACCGAACCCTGCACCGCGAAACTCCCGGCGATGGCGAGCGCGACCCGCAGCGGGCGCCCGGCCTTGAAGGCGCCGTGGGTGAAGTAGCGGTGATAGCCGACGGTCACCCCGAGCGTCCCGAGGGTGTAGAACACCGCCGCCAGCCCGAGGTCGACCCAGGTCATGCCCCAGCCCCACACGATCGGCACGGCGGCGAGCAGCGCGACGAACGGGACCAGCAGGAAGGTCTTGAGTATCAGCATCTCGCCGGAACCCCGGCGGTGGGAGATCAGGGGTTTGGACGGACTGGCCGGTGCGTCCGGCTCGGTGCTGGCGGTCATGCGACACCTCGTGCCTCGACTCGGTGGTGACCCCCGAGTGGGGCACCTAGCGAAGCGTAAGGGCAGTGTCTGGCGAGCACGCCGCCTGGGGGTTACGTCCGGTTCAGTTCGAGGTGGCGAGTTCGCGTTCCGGCGCGTTCGCCGAGGGCACGGGGCCGCGGTCGCGCGAGCTGCACCACAGCGCCGCCGTCGAGATGATCACCAGCGCGGAGCCGAGGACGTGGAACGAGACCAGCGCCTCCGGGACACCGAGGCCGTACTGCACCGAGCCCACGACGCCCTGGAGGACCGCGACGATCCACACGATGGCGTACCGCTGCCACAACTGCTTCGGCGTCTCGCCCCGCATCAGCTGGAGCCCGAAGACGGCCAGCACGATCAGGTAGACCACCAGCAGTCCACCGTGGATCTGGGTGAGCGTCTCGATCGGGGCCTGGAGGCGGTGGGTGCCGGGGTCGCCGCCGTGCGGGCCCGCGCCGGTCACCACGGTGCCCGCGACGAGGACGGCCCACATGGCCGCGGCGAGCACGATCAGTGTCTTGCGGCCCGCGTCCGGGATCAGCCAGCGGGCGGGCTCGTCACCCTCCTTGAACGCCCGCAGCAGCAGCACCGCGAGCCAGACCAGGGGAGTGGAGGCGAGGAAATGGAGCGCGACGGTCCACCATTCGAGTTTGGCGAGCACCGTGATCCCGCCGACGACGGCCTGCAGCATCACGCCGGCGGGCATCGTCCAGGCCAGCTTCACCAGACGACGGCGGCTCGGGTGCTCGATCTGCACGCGCCACGCGGTGATCACGCACAGCGCGGCGACCAGGATGACCACCCCGGTCAGCATCCGGTTGCTGAATTCGATCCACTGGGTGAGCGCGTCGAATTCGGGGTGCGCGACCGGCACGATGCTGCCTTCGACGCACTGCGGCCAGGTCGGGCAGCCGAGACCCGATCCCGTGACCCGGACGACCGATCCGGTGACGCCGATTCCGGCCTGGGCGATCACCGCCGCTATCGCGACCGCTCGCTGGACCGCGAACGAGGGATACGGCAGACGCGCTACAAGGCTCTGGAACGGCACCGTCCGATGCTAGAACGCCCTTCCTGAGAGCCTTCCACCGGCCGCACCGGCTGTGTCGGCCGCCTCATGCTTGGTGGTGAACCCGCGCCGCGATCGACGTCGGCAGGGCGCGACCTGGTAAAACCCGTTCAGACGGGTGTTCAGGGCGCCCTGCCACCGCGATAGCGGGGCCTTCGGCAGGGCGGGTTCACGCGTTGTGCCTGGTTCACAAGCCCGTCTTCAGCTCCGCCAACTGGCTCTCAGGTGAGCTTGGTCGTCTTGCCCGCCAGCGCGCCCGCGACGACGCCCCAGCCGACGAGCACCGCGAACGGGCCCCAGCCGAACGAACCGTCCAGCAGTACCGACCGCAGCCCTTCGGCGAGCGCGCCCGAGGGCAGCAGTTCGACGATCCACGCGACGCCGGACGGCATCGTCGACGGCGCCAGCAGGATCCCGCCCGCGAGCAGCAGCACGAACCAGACGATGTTCGCCAGCGCCAGCACGGCTTCCGCGCGCAGCGCCCCGCCGAGCAGCAGGCCCAGCGCGCCGAAGGCGAGCGTGCCGACGATCAGGAACGGGATCGCGCCGAAGATCCCGCCGAGCGACGGCGACCAGCCCAGCAGCGCGGCGACGACACCGAGGATCACCGCCTGCAGCGCGACCACCACGAGCGCGGCGGCCACCCGGCCCGCGACGAGCAGCCAGCGGGGCAGCGCGGTCGCGGAAAGCCGTTTGAGGACGCCGTAACGACGGTCGAAGCCCAGCGCGATGGCCTGCCCGGTGAACGCGGACGACATCACCGCCAGCGCGAGGATCCTCGGCGTGATCCAGTCCACTTTGGACGAATCGCCGAGTTGCGACGACGGCAGGATGTCCAGCAGCGACAGGCCGATCAGCAGCGCGAGCGGGATGAGCAGGGTCAGCAGGATCTGCTCGCCGTGGCGCAGCGTCAGGCTCGCCTCGACCTTCGCGTGCGTGCGGAGCATCTTGCCGAGCGAACCGCGACCGGGAGCGGGAGTGAAGGTGCCCGCGGCGAACCGTGGCGTGGGCGTCGTCGTCATGCGCGCAGTTCCCGTCCCGTCAGCTCCAGGAAGACCTCTTCCAGCGTGCGCCTGCCGACCTGCAGTTCCTCCGGCATGACCCCCTGCTGCGCGCACCACGCCGTCACCGTCGACACCACCTGCGGATCGATCGCGCCCTCGACGAGATACGTGCCCGGCGCCGATTCGTGGACGAGATGCCCCTCGGGCAGCGCCGCGGTCAGCAGCGCGGTGTCGAGCCGCGTGCGGGCCTTGAACCGCAACTGCGCCGTCTCGCCCGCTTCGACGGTCAGCGACTGCGGCGAACCTTCGATGACGACCTTGCCGTGGTCCACGATCACGACGGTGTCGGCCAGCGTTTCGGCCTCCTCCATCAGATGCGTGGTGAGCAGCACGCTGACCCCGTCGGCGCGCAGTGCTTCGAGCAGATCCCAGACCAGGCGGCGGGCCTGCGGATCCATGCCCGCCGTCGGCTCGTCGAGGAAGAGCAGTTCCGGTCGTCCGACGAGCGCGCAGGCGAGCGAGAGTCGTTGCTGCTGCCCGCCGGAAAGCCGTTTGAACGGCGTCTTCCTCGCGCCCGAAAGACCGAGGACGTCCAGCAGCCAGGCCGGGTCGAGCGGATTCGCCGCGCACGCGGCGACCAGGCCGAGCATCTCGTCGGCGCGGACGCCGGGATACGCGCCGCCGCCCTGGGGCATCACACCGATCCGGGGCCGCAGCGCCGAACCGTCCCGCGACGGATCCAGGCCAAGAACCCGGACTTCGCCGTCGTCAGGCCGCAGGAAGCCTTCGCAGATCTCGACGGTGGTGGTCTTGCCGGCCCCGTTCGGGCCGAGCAGCGCGAGCAGGGTGCCACGTTCCATCCGCAGGTCGAGTCCATCGACGGCGGTGGTGGATCCGTAGCGCTTCACCAGCCCGGTGATCTCGACGGCGGGGGCGTTCACGACAGGTCACGATACGGCCTCACGCCGGGACCGAATGCTCCGGGGACGGTCTGGACAGCAGCAGTGGTGAGAGGCGGTGGACGATGAACAGCCCCAGAAGCGTGACGACCCCGGCGGCGGCCCACGCGAACGGCAGGACGAAACCGCGGCCCTCGAAGGTGCTCCCCGTCGTCGGCAGGAGGAACGGCAGGACGGCGGTGACGATCGTCGCGGCGATGCGGAACCGCGAGGTCCCCGCCGCCGCGGCGAGCGGGATGATCGCCCACAGCAGGTACCAGGGTTGCAGCGCGACGTGCAGCACCATCACCGCGCCGAGGGAGACACCGAGCCCGATGATCGGCCGGTAGCGCCATTTGAAGCTGTCCCAGAGGAACTTGACCGTCACCGCGCCCGCGACGAGATAGCCGAGCGAGCCCAGGATCGGCACCATCGCGTTGGTGTGGTTGCCGAGGCCGAGCGCGATGCCGAGGACACCGCCGAGCGCGGCGAGCTCCGACGTCGGCGAGATCCACGAGCGGACCAGCCCCGGCGTCCCGAGCGCGCCGACCCAGCCGAAGCCGAGGCCGGTGCCGTAACAGACCGCCACCAGGGTCACGCCGAACAGCAACGCCATCGGTACCGCGGCGGTGAGGAGGTCCTTGATCCGGCCGTGCCAGCGTCTGGCCACCATCACCGTGAAGAACGGCAAAGCCAGGATCGCGTTGATCTTCACCGCGACGCCGAGGGTGATGAGCACCACCCCGAGCCCGATGTACAGCAGTTCGCCCTTGGCCAGTGGCGGTGGTTCGTCGTTCTTGAACCGCACCGGCATCCGCTGGAGACCGACCTCCAGCCCGGCCACCATGAGCCCGATGGCGAGCGCGTCGTTGTGGGCGCCGGCGACGAAGTGGAAGATCAGCAGCGGGTTCGCCGCGCCGAGCCACAACGCGGTGGCGGGCTGCACGCCGAACCGCCTGGCCAGCCGGGGCAGCGCCCAGATGATCAGGATGACCCCGATCAGCGCGAGCCCGCGCTGCAGCAGCACACCGGTGACGATGTTGCCGCTGCTCAGCGGGGCGAGCCAGCCGCCGAGACGCAGCAGCAGCGGGCCGTAGGGCGCCGGGGTCTCGCGCCACATGTTGGAGACGCCCGAGGTCAGCGGGTCGGAGACGCCGAGCGCTTCGGCCGGGCCGAGGGAGTACGGATCCATCCCGCGCGCGACGATCTCGCTCTGCGCGAGGTAGCTGTAGACGTCGCGCGAGAACAGCGGCGGGATGAACAGCAGCGGCGCGCACCAGAGTGCGATGGTGCGCGCGAGCTGGCCCTGGGTGGCGAGGCGGCGGCGCGCGGGCTGCGCGAACCGGCCGAGCAGCAGCCAGCTGAGCACGATGATCGCCATCCCGGCCAGGCCCATCGCGAGCGAGACCATCGGGATCCGGGTGAACAGCCGCAGGACCGGGATCTCCTGCACCGGGTTGATCACCGGGGCGGCGCCCGCGCCGAGCGAGCCGAGGGCGAGGAACAGGGACCCGACCGCGCCGAACCGGCGGACCACGTTCAGCCCGCGCAGTTCCTTGTCGTCCAGCGGTTCCGGATCGTGCGGGCGCCCGGGCACGAGCGTCGCCACCGACCCCGCCGCCCGGTCTTCGTCCTTGTCCCGCTGTGCCGGGTGATCGCCCACTACCACGCACGAAGGGTAGCGATCCCGGGAACAGACCGGGCGGGTACGTGGTTACCCCTGTGCTCAGCCGCTCCGACGTGACCCACGCCACTCCGTGAGGCACCCCTCTTTGCCGTCTCCCCGGAAATACGTCACACTTGTGTTGTGAAAAAGACGGGGACGCAGGACGAGGCCGGTGGCGACATGCCCCGCGCCGAGGTCCAGCCTGTCCCCGTGCAGGTCGGCCCCGAGGGCCGGACCAGGCACGAAGTGGCCCGTTTGCTGCTGGAACAGGGTCCGATGACCGCCGTCGTGGTGGCCGAGCAGCTGGGTATCAGCGCCGCCGCCGTCCGCCGTCATCTCGACGCGCTGCTCGCCGACGGCGAGGCCGAAACCCGGGACGCGCCCCGCCGGGGCCCCCGCGGACGAGGCCGTCCCGCCAAGAATTTCCTCCTCACCGAGGCCGGCCGCGCCCGCTTCGGGCACGCCTACGACGACCTCGCGTCCTCGGCCATCCGCTTCCTCGCCGAACACGCCGGCGAAGACGCCGTGAAGGCCTTCGCGGAGGCTCGGGTCGCTTCGCTGGTCGGTCCGCACCAGGACGCGATCACCAAGCACACGGACCCGGCCACCCGTGCCGAGGCTCTCGCTGCGGCGCTGACCAGGGAGGGCTACGCTGCGTCGACCCGTCAGGTCGGTGTCGGCGAACAGCTCTGCCAGCACCATTGCCCGGTCGCCCACGTCGCCGCGGAGTTCCCTCAGTTGTGTGAAGCCGAAACCGAGGCTTTCGCGGAACTTCTGGGTACCCACGTCCAGCGGCTGGCGACCATCGCACGCGGTGACAACGCGTGCACCACACACGTACCCGTCGTTTCGGCGGGTCACCCGGCCACACCCGGGCCGGGAAGCACGGCGCCCTCTCCAGGGCGCACAGCACGGATCCCGAATGGAGGGAAACCCGCATGACTGCCGCTGCCGAGCAGCGCACTCCCACCACCGCGCCCATGAGCCAGGAAGAGACCATCGAGTCCCTTGGCAAGTACGCGTTCGGCTGGGCGGACTCCGACGAGGCGGGCTCTACTGCCCGTCGTGGACTGAACGAGGACGTCGTCACCGACATCTCCTCGAAGAAGTCCGAGCCGGAGTGGATGCGCGAAGCGCGACTGAAGGCGCTCAAGCTCTTCGACTTGAAGCCGATGCCCAACTGGGGTGCGGACCTCTCCGGGATCGACTTCGACAACATCAAGTACTTCGTGCGGTCCACGGAGAAGCAGGCCACCTCCTGGGAAGACCTGCCCGAGGACATCAAGAACACGTACGACAAGCTGGGCATCCCCGAGGCGGAGAAGCAGCGCCTCGTCGCCGGTGTCGCCGCGCAGTACGAGTCCGAGGTCGTCTACCACCAGATCCGTGAGGACCTGGAGGCGCAGGGCGTCCTGTTCCTGGACACCGACACCGCGCTCAAGGAGCACCCGGAGATCTTCAAGGAGTACTTCGGCTCCGTGATCCCGGCCGGGGACAACAAGTTCTCCGCGCTGAACACCGCGGTGTGGTCCGGCGGTTCGTTCATCTACGTGCCCAAGGGCGTCAAGGTGGACATCCCGCTCCAGGCCTACTTCCGGATCAACACCGAGAACATGGGTCAGTTCGAGCGGACCCTGATCATCGTCGACGAAGACGCCTACGTGCACTACGTCGAGGGTTGCACCGCGCCGATCTACCAGTCCGACTCGCTGCACTCGGCGGTCGTGGAGATCATCGTGAAGAAGGGCGCCCGCTGCCGCTACACGACCATCCAGAACTGGTCGAACAACGTCTACAACCTGGTCACCAAGCGCGCCAAGTGCGAAGAGGGCGCGACCATGGAGTGGATCGACGGCAACATCGGGTCCAAGGTCACGATGAAGTACCCGTCCGTGTTCCTCATGGGCGAGCACGCCAAGGGCGAGGTCCTCTCGGTCGCGTTCGCGGGCGAGGGCCAGCACCAGGACGCCGGCGCGAAGATGGAGCACCTGGCGCCGCACACCTCCTCGACCATCGTGTCGAAGTCGGTGGCGCGCGGCGGTGGCCGCACCTCGTACCGCGGCCTGGTCAAGGTCGCCAAGCGGGCGCACCACTCGCGGTCCAGCGTCGTCTGTGACGCGCTGCTGGTCGACACGATCTCGCGGTCGGACACGTACCCGTACGTCGACATCCGCAACGACGAGGTCTCCATGGGCCACGAGGCGACCGTCTCGAAGGTCAGCGAAGACCAGATGTTCTACCTCATGTCGCGCGGTCTCGACGAGGCCGAGGCCATGGCGATGATCGTGCGCGGGTTCGTCGAGCCCATCGCGCGTGAGCTGCCGATGGAGTACGCGCTCGAGCTGAACCGCCTGATCGAGCTTCAGATGGAAGGGTCCGTCGGCTAGTCATGTCGGTTACCGAGAACAACGTTTCCGAAGCGATGCGCGAGGGCGTGGTCATCCCGGCCACGTCCCGCGCGGAGCGATTCACCTCCTACGACGTCGAGGCCTTCGAGGTCCCCGGCGGTCGTGAGGAGAACTGGCGCTTCACGCCGATGAAGCGGCTGCGCGGCCTGCACGACGGGTCCGCCGCCGCCTCGGGTTCGGCCACCGTGGACGCCGAAGCCGCCCCCGAACTGAAGATCGAGACGGTCGGCCGGGACGACGAGCGCCTCGGCGCCGCGGGTGTCCCGAGCGACCGGATCGCCGCGCAGGCGTACTCCTCGTTCACCGAGGCCACCGTGATCACGGTGCCCAAGGAGACGAAGACGTCGAAGCCGTCGACGGTGAAGATCACCGGCCCCGGCGAGGGCAAGGTCGCCTACGGGCACGTGCAGGTGCGCGCCGAGCAGTTCTCCGAGGCCGTCATCGTCCTCGACCACGTCGGCTCCGGCACGTACGCCGACAACGTCGAGTTCGTCATCGGCGATTCGGCGAACGTCACCGTGGTCAGCGTCCAGGACTGGGCCGACGACGCGGTGCACGTCTCCGAGCAGCACCTGAAGCTCGGGCGCGACGCCAGCCTCAAGCACATCGTCATCACCCTGGGCGGTGACCTGGTCCGCGTCTCGCCGACGGCGACCTTCGCCGACAAGGGCGGCGACGTCGAGATGCTCGGCCTGTACTTCGCGGACTCGGGCCAGCACCAGGAGCACCGTCTCTTCGTCGACCACGCGGTGCCGAACTGCAAGTCGCGCGTGATGTACAAGGGTGCGCTGCAGGGCGACGACGCGCACACCGTGTGGGTCGGCGACGTGCTGATCCGGGCGGCCGCCGAGGCCACCGACACCTACGAGCTCAACCGCAACCTGGTGCTCACGCCGGGCGCGCGGGCCGACTCGATCCCGAACCTGGAGATCGAGACCGGCGAGATCGAAGGCGCGGGCCACGCGAGCGCGACGGGAAGGTTCGACGACGAGCAGTTGTTCTACCTCCAGTCGCGCGGAATCGGCGAAGACGCCGCGCGCCGCCTGGTCGTACGCGGGTTCTTCCACGAGATCCTGGTCAAGATCGGCGTTCCCGAGGTGCGCGAGCGTCTCGAGGCCGCGATCGAAGCCGAACTCGAAGCCGTGGGCGCCTGAGCCCTCGTCCGTCCACATCAGACTTTTAGGAAAGAAATGCCTACGCTGGAAATCAAGGATCTGCACGCCTCGGTCACGACCGAGGAGGGCCCCAAGGAGATCCTCAAGGGCGTCAACCTGACCATCAAGTCGGGCGAGACCCACGCGATCATGGGCCCCAACGGTTCGGGCAAGTCCACGCTGTCCTACGCCATCGCCGGCCACCCCAAGTACGAAGTCACCTCCGGGCAGGTCCTGCTCGACGGTGAGGACGTGCTGGAGATGAGCGTCGACGAGCGCGCCCGCGCGGGCCTGTTCCTCGCCATGCAGTACCCGGTCGAGGTGCCGGGCGTGTCCATGTCCAACTTCCTCCGCACCGCGGCCACCGCGGTCCGTGGCGAGGCCCCCAAGCTGCGTCACTGGGTCAAGGAGGTCAAGGAGGAGATGGGCAAGCTGGAGATCTCGTCCGAGTTCGCCGAGCGTTCGGTGAACGAGGGCTTCTCCGGCGGCGAGAAGAAGCGCCACGAGATCCTGCAGCTGGCGCTGCTCAAGCCGAAGATCGCCATCCTCGACGAGACCGACTCCGGCCTCGACGTCGACGCGCTGCGCGTCGTGTCCGAGGGCGTCAACGAGTTCAAGGCCAACAACGACGCCGGCGTCATGCTGATCACGCACTACACGCGGATCCTGCGGCACATCACGCCCGACTTCGTGCACGTCTTCGCCGGCGGCAAGATCGTCGAGTCCGGTGGCCGTGAACTCGCGGACGAGCTCGAGGAGAACGGGTACGTCAAGTACACCGGCTCCGCCGAGACCGCCGCCGTCTGATCACTGAACTTCACGACTACACCGAGAGGAGTTGGCCCGATGACCACCACCACGGCTAACTCTGTTCCGCTGGACGTAGCGGCCATCAGGGCCGACTTCCCGATCCTGACCCGCACGGTCCGGGACGGGAAACCCTTGGTGTATCTGGATTCCGGTGCGACGTCCCAGAAGCCGGCGCAGGTGCTCGAAGCCGAGCGCCGGTTCCTGGAGACCTCGAACGCCGCGGTGCACCGCGGCGCGCACCAGCTCGCCGAGGAGGCGACCGACGCCTACGAGTCCGCCCGCGTGCGGATCGCGGAGTTCGTCGGCGCCTCCCCACACGAGCTGGTGTTCACCAAGAACGCCACCGAGGGCATCAACCTCGTCGCCTACGCGATGAGCAACGCCGCCACGGCCGGTCCCGGGGCCGAGCGGTTCAAGATCGGTCCCGGCGACGAGATCGTCATCACCGAGATGGAGCACCACGCGAACCTGGTGCCGTGGCAGCAGCTCTGCCAGCGCACCGGCGCGACGCTGAAGTGGTTCTCCGTCACCGCCGACGGCCGGCTCGATCTGTCCAATGTGGACGAGCTGATCACCGAGCGGACCAAGGTGCTGGCGTTCACGCACCAGTCCAACGTGCTCGGCACGATCAACCCGGTCGAGTTCCTGGTGAAGAAGGCCCGCAAGGTCGGCGCGCTGGTCGTGCTGGACGCCTGCCAGTCGGTGCCCCACTTCCCGGTGGACCTGCACGCGCTGGACGTCGACTTCGCCGCTTTCGCCGGGCACAAGATGGTCGGCCCGTACGGCATCGGTGTCCTTTACGGCCGCCGCGAGCTGCTCGAAGCGATGCCGCCGTTCCTGACCGGCGGCTCGATGATCGAGCTGGTCCGCATGGAGCAGACCACGTTCGCCGCGCCGCCGCAGCGGTTCGAGGCGGGCACCCCGATGACGTCGCAGGCCGTCGGCCTCGGCGCGGCCGCCGACTACCTGTCGGCGATCGGCATGGACCGGGTCGCCGCGCACGAGCACGTGCTCACCGAGGCGGCGCTGGCCGGGCTCGGCGAGATCCCGGGCGTGCGGATCGTCGGCCCCACCGACATGGTCGACCGCGGCGGGCTCGTGTCGTTCGTCATCGACGGCGTCCACCCGCACGACTCGGGGCAGGTGCTGGACAGCCTCGGCGTCGCCGTCCGCGTCGGGCACCACTGCGCGTGGCCGCTGCACCGGGCCTGCTCGGTGCCCGCGACCGTGCGCGCGTCGTTCTACGTCTACAACACCCTGTCCGAAGTGGACGCTTTGGTGAACGGTGTGCGTGAGGCGCAGAAGTTCTTCGGAGTCGCGTGATGAACCTGGAGAGCATGTACCAGGAGATCATCCTGGACCACTACAAGAACCCGCACGGCCGCGGCCTGCGCGAGCCGTTCGACGCCGAGTCGTTCCAGGTCAACCCGACCTGCGGCGACGAGGTGACGCTGCGGGTGAAGGTCGACGACGGGAAGGTCGCCGACGTCTCCTACGAGGGACAGGGCTGCTCGATCAGCCAGGCGTCCACGTCGGTCTTGACGGATCTCGTCGTCGGGCACACCGTGGAGGAGGCGTTCACCACCATGGACGCCTTCGTCGAGCTGATGCAGGGCAAGGGACAGATCGAGCCGGACGAGGACGTGCTGGAGGACGGCATCGCCTTCGCCGGCGTGGCCAAGTACCCGGCCCGCGTGAAATGCGCCCTGCTCGGATGGATGGCGTTCAAGGACGCCGTCGCCCGCACGACCAACGGAGTTGAGACGGCATGACCGAACAGCAGACCGAAACCCGCGAGGGCCGCACGGCCGCCGACCTCGACGCCGAGACCGCCGCCGCCCCGGACAGCGCCGACGTGGCGAAGGTCGAGGACGTCGAAGAGGCGATGCGCGACGTCGTCGACCCTGAGCTCGGCATCAACGTCGTCGACCTCGGGCTCGTTTACGACATCCGCGTCGAGGCGGACAACACCGCCACCATCGACATGACCCTGACGTCGGCGGCCTGCCCGCTGACCGACGTCATCGAGGACCAGACCGGTGCCGCGCTCGTCGGCGGGGGAACGGGACTGGTCAAGGACTTCCGGATCAACTGGGTCTGGATGCCGCCGTGGGGTCCGGAGAAGATCACCGACGACGGCCGCGAACAGCTGCGGGCGCTCGGCTTCACCGTCTGAGGCTCGCTTCGCTCCTTTCGAGTGCTAGGAACGGTCCTTTCCTTGCGAAATTCGCAAGGAAAGGACCGTTCATTGCATTGGGGGGAGGGGCGAGGGTGTCGAGCGTATAACGACCTATACCGCGTCCCGTAGGCTGCCGGGATGATCTTCCGGTCCATCGCGCTCTTCGCGCTCGCAGCCCTCCTGGAGATCGGCGGTGCCTGGCTGATCTGGCAAGGCGTCCGGGAGCACCGGGGCTACCTCTGGATCGGCGCCGGCGTCGTCGCACTGGGTCTCTACGGCTTCGTCGCGACCTTGCAACCCGACGCGAACTTCGGCCGCATCCTCGCCGCGTACGGCGGAGTGTTCGTCGCGGGTTCGCTGGCGTGGGGCATGGTCGCAGACGGCTACCGGCCGGACCGCTACGACGTGATCGGCGCGTTGATCTGCCTGGCCGGGGTCGGGGTCATCATGTACGCGCCCCGAGGTTGAGTGGCGCTACTCTGCGCTGTGACCGAAACGGACTTTCCCGCGCCGCCCGCCGACAGACCCGGGCCGAAGCGAAGATTCTCCCCGCTCCTGTTCGTGATGATCCTGCTGGCGGTCGTCGGCGTGGGCGCCGGCGGATACGGGTTCTGGACCCTGATGAGCTACCGGATGGTGAGCGTTCCCGGCGGCGGGATGGCGCCCACGATCCAGCCGGGGGCGGTCGTGCTGTACCGCTGGACCTCCCTGCCCGAGATCCCTCGCGGCGCGGTCGTCCTCATGGAGGTTTCCGCGTTCCCGGATTCGAGCCCCGCAGACGGCCGGATCGTCAAGCGGGTGATCGGTGTCGGCGGTGACCAGGTCGTCTGTTGTACGAACGACAACCTGATCGCCGTCAACGGGAAGCCGGTCAAGGAGCCCTACACCGAGGACGACAACGGCTACGGCCGCAAGGAGTACCGGCCGTTCAGCGTCCAGGTTCCGCCGGGCGCCGTGTTCGTCGTCGGCGACCAGCGGAACAATTCGCGGGACTCACGGATCTACGTCGGTATGCCGGGTGACGGCGCCGTCCCGCTCTCGAAAGTGGTCGGAGTCGTCGTCGGGCTGGGGAGTGTCCTCGCCGCCGACCCCTTCCCGCAGACCACCGCGTTCGTCGAGGCCGGGCTGCCCGGCGATCCGGTGTCCGACACCGGATTCCGCACCTCGCGCAACCTCGCGCTCGGCGGGGCCGGGCTGGTAGCCGTCGGGGTCATCGGGGCGATCGTGATCGTTGTCCGCTCCGCCGGAAAACGACGAAGAGTAGCCGCAATCCCATCAACGCGCTGACCACCAGCAGGTTGTAGCCGAACATCTGGTGCAGCGTGACCCCGGCCAGCACCTCCGGGCCGGTCGCGCTGCCCAGCAGCAGTACGGCCATCAGCCCGGTGGCCACGCCGACGAACGCCAGCAGGATCTCGTGCACCAGACCGGTGACCACGTCGCGGTCGCGTTCGTCGGAGAACAGCCGGACGTTGACCGAAAGCCTGCCCTGCTCCAGCGCGTCGCCGATCCGGTCGACGCGGCGGGGCAGCCGTCGCAGCACCGGCAGGAGCGCCATCAGTTCGTTGGTGGCCGTGGCGCGCAGCGATTCCGGGCGCAGGCCGGCGCCGACCTGCTCGGTGGCGTAGGCGCGGGATTCGACGACGATGTTGAATCCCGGCGCCAGCGCGGCCAGCGTTCCTTCCAAGGTGGCCAGGGCGCGGAACACCGCGGCGATCGGCGGAGGCACGCTGAGTTTGAAGTCGGCGATCACCCGGAACAGGTCGGTGAACATGTCGAGATCCGGGGCCTGGCCGTGGTTGAAATGCTTGGCCACCAAGGCACCCAGCGCCCGCTCCAGCCGCCGCTCCTCGATCTCGTCCGGCCGGTCGACGATCTCCAGCAGGCCGTCGCGCAACGCGGCCGGGTCGCCGCGGTCCAGCGCGAGGATCAGGTTCTGCAGACCGCCGCGCAGACCCGAGTCGAGCCTCCCTACGGAGCCGAAGTCGAGCAGTCCGAGCCTGCCGTCGGCGAGCAGCAGGACGTTGCCGGGATGCGGGTCGGCGTGGAAGACGCCGCTGCCCATCACCTGGCCGAGCACGCACCGCAGCATCGACCGCGCGAGTTTCGCCCGTTCCGCGACCGGCACCTGCTCCTTGGCGGCGGCGAGCGGTTTGCCGTCGAGACGACGCATCACCAGGACACGTTCGGTGGACAGTTCTTTGTGGACGGTCGGAAGGGCGACCTCGGTACCGGGGGAGGCGGCGGTGACCGCTTCGATGTTCCTGGCCTCGGTGCGGAAATCGAGTTCCTCGACCAGCGCGTCGGCGAATCCTTCGGCGAGGTCGACGACGCCGAGCGAACGTGCCCAGCCCGCGCGCACGTCCAGTGCGGCCGCCACCCGGCGGACGATGTCGAGGTCCCGCTCGACCAAGGCCTGCACACCGGGCCGCTGCACCTTGACGACCACGTCCTGACCGCCGCGCAGCTTCGCCCGGTATACCTGCGCGATCGACGCGGCCGCGATCGGTTCCGGGTCGAATTCGGCGAAGATCTCGGCCGGGTCGCCACCCAGTTCCTCTCGGAGCACCGTCGCGACCTCGTCGGCGTCGGCGAAGGCGACCTGGTCCTGGAGTTTGCTGAGTTCGTCGACGAAAACCGGCGGGAGCAGATCGGACCGGGTCGAGAGCAGTTGGCCGAGTTTCACGAACGTCACGCCGCCCTCCTCCAGCGCGCGCCGCAGTGAGCGCGCCAGTTTGGCGTGCCGGACCTGGGCGAGGCCGGGTTCGCGGCGGCCGGTGAGGTAGCGGCCGAGGCCGTGTTTGATCGCGATCCGGGTGATCTGCGAGTAGCGCCGGGTCCTTGCCGCGCGGCGGCGCATCGACCGGATCCTGCCGATCAGCCCGAGCCCCGAACCGGCGGGGAGCGCGAGTTCCGCGACGAACAGGAAGATCAGCGTGGCCAGGAAAGCGCTGCCCGCCACCGGGATGACCAGCCCGGCGAAGGCGTTCCCCGCGTACATCGCCTGCGGGAACGCGGTGAGGATGCCGCCCGCGACGAGCCAGCCGAATCCGGCGGCGCAGCCCGCGCGGATCAGGCCGATCCGCACCCCCAGCACGCGGCGGGCGCCGACCACGAGCGGCCACAGCATGAGCGCGTAGACGGGCAGGGTGAGCAGGCCGAGCAGCAGGTTCATGCCGAAGAGGACATCACGCGCAGTCCGCGCGGGGTTCCCGCTGCGGCGGGACGGTACTCACCCTTGAGAGGGAGCGGAGCCCGAAGTTGTACGTAGTGGTCGCCTCCCTAGGCGCGAACAGAACACCGAGAACGGCGATCGCCGCCGCCGCGAGGAAGCCGGCACGAAGATCGAGGAGATCACCCAGGAGACCGATGAGCGGTGCTCCGGCGGCCTGTCCAAGCGCCAGCATCAGGAACGCCACGCCGACACCGAACGCGGGCGCCGTCGGGTAGGCCCTGGTGCCCCAGAGGATCAGCACCCCGGTCAGTCCGATGTAGACGGCCCCGAAGAGCGCCGCCGCGATGACGAGTGCCGGGAGCGAGCGGGTGGCGAGGGCGAAGAGGGCCGTGGCGGCGGCGAACAGGACCATTCCCACCGACCAGGCGCGGCGCAGTCCCGCGCGGGAGGTCAGTTCGGCGGTGAACGCGCCTGCCAGGCCGACCGCGCCGAGCACGATCCACACCACCGTCGAGGCGGTCTCGTCGAGTCCGCCGATGCTCACGGCGATGTCCCGGCCGAACGTCCAGATCGCCGCGCTGGCCAAGCCGAGGGTCGCGGCGGCGGGCAGCAGCCGTCCGGTGGCGGGTGGGAACAGCGGCGACGGCAGCCCCCGCGCGCGGTCGTCCTTCACCGGCGGCACGACACGGGCGATCCACAAGGTCACCAGAGCCGAGGCCGCGGCGAAGGCCCACCAAGCCATTCGCCAGTCGCCGACCGCGAGCAGGGAGACCGGGCCCGAGACGAGCACGCCGAGTCCGGTCCCGGCGTTCACCACGGACTGGGCACGGTCCCGGCGCGTCACGCGGACGACGCGGGAGACCGCGTCGGCGAGTGAGGGGGAAGCGAGGCCGGTGCTGGCTCCGGCGAGGACGACGCCGAGCGCGAGGACGCCCGCGTTCGGTGCGGCCGCGATCAGGGACGTTCCCGCGGTGGCCGTCGCCCCGGCGGCGAGCGCACCCGCCCGCGCGCCCCAGCGGGTCGTCACGGCGGTGGAAGCGATGACCGCGAGGCAGTACGCGACGTAGCTTCCCGCCGCGATGGCGCCGAGCATGCTGCCGTCGAGGCCGAACTCCGTGCGGAGCGTCGGGGCGAAGAGTCCGTACGCGTACCTCGCGAGTCCGTACGAGACCGCGATCAGCGACAACCCGGCCGCGGTGAACGTCAGCTCGCGTTTGTACGAAGAAACCATCAGCTCTCCTCCAGAGGTATACCGAGCGGTATACCTCTGGAGTGTTCCCGCATTTCGCGCTCGGGTCAACCGATCGGTATAGTTGAGGCATGCTGACACCGGCGGGCGAGCGTGTTCTGAGCGCCGCGAGCGAGCTCTTCTACCAGGAGGGCCTGAACGCCGTGGGCGTCGCGGCCATCGCCGAGGCCGCGGGCGTCACGAAGAAGACGCTGTACGCGTCCTTCGGGTCGAAGACGGAGCTGACGATCGCGTACCTGCGAAGCCGTCACGACATCTGGTGGGCGTACCTCGAAGAGCGGCTAGCGGAGGCCGAAGTGCCCCGGGCGCTGACGGTCTTCGACGCCTACGTCGATCACCCCAAGCTGGGAAGCGACCGGGGTTGCGCTTTCCTCAACGCGGCCGCCGAACTGCCCGCCGGGCATCCCGGCCTCGACGTGATCCGCCGGCACAAGGCGGCGGTGCGGGCGAAGTTCGCCGAACTCCTCCGCGAGGACGCGCCGGGCGCGGCCGATCCGGAGCGGCTGGCGGAGCAGCTCTTCCTCCTGCTCGAAGGCGCCGTCGCGCATACCGGCATCGACGGGGACGCGCACCGGGTCACCCTCGCGAGGGAGATCGCGGAGATACTGATGAGGGATCCACGCGAAGCCGGCACACGCTAGAAAGACCCCATGCGACTTTTCGGCCCGCTCCTGGATCGGGCGACCTACCGCAGGTGGGTCTACTTCATCCTCGGTGGCGCGCTGAGCGTGCCGTATGTGCTCTTCGCCGCCATCATGGTGCCGTCGCTGCTGCCCCTCGTCGTGACGTTGGAACGCGGGACCGTGATCGGGCTGGTCACCGTCGTCGTGGTGATGATCGCGTCGTCGTTCATCCCCGCCGTCCGCGTGCTGGAAGGCGCGGCCGTGCGGGAACTGCTGGACGATCCCGTGCCGGGAGTCGTGTTCGGGCCCGCGGGGAGCTGGCCCGTCCGCCTGCGTTCGACCGCGATGTTCCTGCTGCACGTGAGCACCGGTTGCGTCATCAGCCTGGTGAGCCTGTTCGTCCCGGTCGCGTTCGGCTTCACGATCGCGGCCCCGTTCAGTGGCAAGATCGCCCTGACCGACGCGAGCGCGATCGAGGTGCCGAAAGGCTGGGCGAGCGCGTGGATCCCGCTGGCGTGCCTGCTCGGCGTCGTCGTGCTTGCCTACGTCGTCTGGGGTGCGGGCGCGGCGCTGACCCGCTGCGCCAAGAGCCTGCTGGGGATCTCGGCCGCGGAGCGGATCGCCCAGCTGGAGAAGCGCACCGAACAGCTCGCCGAACGCAACCGGCTCGCGCGCGAACTGCACGACTCGGTCGGGCACGCGCTGAGCGTCGTGACCATCCAGGCCGGCGCGGCGCGGCGCACCCTGAGGTCCGATCCGGAGTTCACCGAGCAGGCGCTCACCGCGATCGAGGATTCGGCCCGCGCAGCCCTGGACGATCTCGACCACGTGCTCGGCCTGCTGCGTGACGAGGCGTCGTCGCGGGCGCCGCAATCAGGGCTGGCGGAGCTGCCCGCGCTGGTCGAGGCCACGCGGCTGGCGGGCGCCGAGGTGTCGGCGGAGATGCGCGGTGATCCGTCCGCGGTGCCGCCGGTCGTCTCCCGTGAGGCGTACCGGATCTTGCAGGAATGCCTGACGAACGCGTTGCGGCACGCCGGTAAGGTGCCGGTGGCGGTCCTCGTCGACGCAGGGGCGGAGCTGTTGCGGGTGCGGGTGTCCAATCCGCTCGGCGACGCGCCGCCGTCACGGGACGGGGGCGGCCGGGGGCTGAGGGGAATGACGGAACGGGTGGAAGTGCTCGGGGGCACGATCACCGCGGGCCGCGCGGACGGATTCTGGAAGGTCGAGGTGGCGGTGCCATGGGGGGAACGGCGATGAGCATCGGGGTGCTGCTGGTCGACGACGAACAGCTCATCCGGGCGGGGCTTCGGGCGATCGTCGCCTCGGAGCCCGATCTGGAGGTCGTCGGCGAAGCGTCCGACGGTGCCGAGGTGCCCGGCCTGGTGTCGCGGTTCCGGCCCGACGTCGTGCTGATGGACGTCCGGATGCCTTCGGTCGACGGGATCCGCGCGACGACCCATCTGATGTCCACTATGGACAACCCGCCGAAGGTGATCGTCGTGACCACCTTCGAGAACGACGACTACGTGTACGACGCCTTGCTCGCCGGGGCGAGCGGCTTCCTGCTGAAGCGGGCCCGGCCCGAGGAGATCGTCGCGGCGATCCGCACCGTGGCGGCGGGGGAGTCGCTGCTGTTCCCGGCCGCGATCCGGCGGCTGGCCGCGCAGCAGGCGAACCGGGGGCCGCTGGACGGCCTGTCCGGTGCCGGGCTCACCGAACGCGAAAGCGAGGTGCTGCGGCTGATGGCGGGCGGACTGTCCAATGTGGAGATCGCGGGCGAGCTGTACCTCGGCGTGCAGACGGTCAAGACGCATGTCGGGAACGTGCTCGCGAAACTCGGCGCGCGGGACCGGACGCAAGCGGTGATCAAGGCCTACGACACCGGATTCGTCACACCGGCGGGCTGAGGCCCAGGTCAGTCGAGGGCGGCGAGGATCAGCGCGGCCATCGCGGCGGGATCCCCGTTCTCCGGACGCAGCACCAGATCCGGACTCTCGGGTTGCTCGTACGGAGCGTCCACCCCGGTGAACCCGCTGATCTCGCCCGCCCTAGCCTTCGCGTACATCCCCTTGGGGTCGCGGTCTTCACAGACCTCCAGCGGGGTGTCGACGAAGATCTCGAGGAACGGCAGCCCGGCCGCCTCGTGTGTGGCGCGGGCGAGTTCGCGGTCGGCCCGGTACGGGCTGATCAAGGAGACCACCGACACCACACCGGCGTCGGCGAACAGCTTCGCGACCTCGGCGACGCGGCGGACGTTCTCGGCGCGATCGGCCGGGCTGAAACCGAGGTTCCCGTTCAGCCCGTGCCGCAGGTTGTCGCCGTCCAGCAGGTACGCGGGCCTGCCCGACGCCACCAGCCGCCGCTCCAGTTCCACGGCCACGCTCGATTTCCCGGACGCGGAAAGCCCGGTGAGCCAGACGGTGAGCCCGCGTGTCGCGCGTTCCGCCCTGGTGACCGCGGCGGTGTGCCAGACGACGTTCGACGCGGTCACGCTCGGTCCGGTGATCATGCCCGCCGCGACCGTCGCGCCGGAATGCTCGTCGACGAGCAGGAAACCTCCGGTGGAGCGGTTGCGGCGGTAGGAATCGAACAGCAACGGCTGCCGGGAACGCAGCCGGATCCGGCCGATTTCGTTGAGGGACAACGACTTCGCCGTCTCGTCGCGGTGCAGGGTGGTGACGTCGAGTCGATAGTCCAGGTCGCGGATCTCGGCCTTGGTCTCCCGGGTGGTGTGCCGCACGAGGAAGGTGTTCCCTGCTTTCAAAGCTCCTTGTTCGGAGAACCAGCACACCATCGCGTCGACGTCCCGGCTCGTGTGGGGACGGTTGCCGGGGCGGCAGATCAGGTCGCCGCGGCCTAGGTCGAGGTCGTCTTCGAGTTCGATCGTGACGGCCTGCGAAGCGAAGGCCTCGGTGACCGCGGTGCCGCCCGGGCCCCAGATCGCGCGTACCGTGGTGGTGAAACCGGAGGGCAGGACGGCGACCTCGTCACCGGGTTTGAACACCCCGCCCGCGACGGTGCCCGCGTAGCCGCGGAAGTCGCGGCTGTGCTCGCGGATCACGTACTGCACGGGGAATCGCGCGTCGATGAGGTTGCGATCCGAGGCCACGTGCACCTGTTCGAGATGATGCAGCAGGGAAGTCCCTTCGTACCAAGGCATACTGGCGCCCCGGTGCACGACGTTGTCGCCGTGCAACGCCGACATCGGCACGAAGGTGAGGTCGTGCACCTGAAGTTTCATAGCGAAACGGCGGAACTCCTCACGGATCTCTTCGAAGCGTTCCTGCGACCAGTCGACCAGATCCATCTTGTTGACGCACAGCACGAGATGCGGGATCCCCAGCAGGCTGGCCAGGAACGCGTGCCGCCGCGACTGTTCGAGCACGCCCTTGCGGGCGTCGATCAGGATCAGCGCGAGATCCGCCGTGGACGCGCCGGTGACCATGTTGCGGGTGTACTGCACGTGTCCCGGCGTGTCGGCGATGATGAACTTCCGCCGTGGGGTGGCGAAATAGCGATGGGCGACGTCGATCGTGATGCCCTGTTCGCGTTCGGCGCGGAGACCGTCGGTCAGCAGCGCGAGGTTCGGGTACGCCTCGCCGCGGTCGCGGCTGGTGCGTTCGATGGCTTCGAGCTGGTCGGTGAACACCGTCTTCGAATCGAACAGCAGGCGGCCGATCAGCGTCGACTTCCCGTCGTCGACGCTGCCCGCGGTCGCGAGGCGGACCAAGGAAGCGCTCATCAGAAGTAACCTTCCTTCTTCCGGTCTTCCATGCCCGCCTCGGAGATCCGGTCGTCGGCACGGGTGGCGCCGCGTTCGGTGAGCCTGCTGACCGCCACTTCGGCGACCACTTCGCCCGGTGACGTCGCCGTCGACTCGACGCAGCCGGTGCAGGTCGCGTCGCCGACGGTACGGAAGCGAACCGTTGCCTCGTAAGGACTTTCGCCTTCGTTCAAGGTGAGGAATCGGGTGTGCGCGAGCAGCATGCCGTCCCGCTGGACAACCGGACGCCGGTGCGAGTAGTAGATCGATGGCAGGTCGACGTTCTCCGCCTCGATGTACTGCCAGATGTCGAGCTCGGTCCAGTTCGACAGCGGGAAGACGCGGATGTGCTCGCCCTTGCGATGCCTGCCGTTGTACAGATTCCACAGTTCGGGCCGCTGGTTGCGCGGATCCCATTGGCCGAACTCGTCGCGGAAGCTGAACACCCGTTCCTTCGCGCGGGCCTTCTCCTCGTCGCGCCGGGCGCCGCCGAAGACCGCGTCGAAGGAATGCTCGCGGATCCCGCGCAGCAGGGCGGCGGTCTGGAGCCGGTTGCGGCCGGCCTTCGGGTCTTCGACGACCCGTCCCGCGTCGATGTCGTCCTGGACGCTGGAGACGACGAGCCGGAGCCCGTACCTGCCGACCGTCCGATCCCGGAACTCGATGACCTCGTCGAAGTTGTGCCCGGTGTCGACGTGCATCACCGGGAACGGGGGCGGCGACGGCCAGAAGGCCTTGGCCGCGAGGTGGAGCATCACCATCGAGTCCTTGCCGCCGGAGAACAGCAGCACGGGCCGTTCGAAGGTCGCCGCGACCTCGCGGAAGATGTGCACGGCTTCGGCTTCGAGTGCTTCGAGATGGGTGAGCTCGTAGGCCGGGGACGCCATCGTGACCTCCGTCGTTCGAGATCAGAAAAGTAGAACAAGTTCTTGTGCTTGGTCAAGGGGAGGAGGACGCTGTCGGCATGGACCTGGTCGCGCTTGAAGAGATCCGCCGCCTGAAAGCCCGCTACCTCCGCTGCCTCGACCTCAAGCTGTGGGACGAGATGGCCGGGACCCTGACCGCCGACGTGCACGCGCGGTACGGAACGCCGTCGTACGGCAAACCGCTGACTTTCGAAGGCCGCGAAGCGATCGTCGAGTTCTTCCGGAACGCTGTCGGTCCCGGTGTCACCACGGTGCATTTCGCCGGGCAGCCGGAGATCGACGTCGACGGCGACACCGCGACGGGCACCTGGCTGATGCGGGACAAGGTGATCGTGCCCGAGCACCGGGTGATCATCGAGGGCGCGGCGTACTACGAGGACACCTACCGGCGGGTGGACGGCGTGTGGCTGACCGCGTCCACGCAGTACGACCGGCTGTACGAAACGATGATGTCGATGGACGACGTGCCGAGCCTGAAGCTCACCGCGAACCGATGGTCCTCCTGACCCGCGTTCAGTCCTCTAAATGCGGTCCCGGCGCGGGCAGCCAGCGCATTTAGAGGACTAAATGCGTGTGGGGTGGCGGCCACCGGATTCGGTCGTGACGGCATCGGCGGCCGCGACCAGCGCGGCGCCCCGTCGCGCGATTTCGGCGCCGGTGACCGGCTCGCCGACCGAGAGCGTGAGCACCAGTTCCTGCCGTCCCGAAGCGTCGAACGTCGGGGCGGCCAGCAGGCTCACCGCGTGCTTGCGCCGCGGCTCCAGATCGGCGCCGAGGTAGACACGCTCGCCGAGGCTCGAGACGAGTTCGCCCACCAGGCCTCGCACTTCCGGCGGCAGTTCCTCCGCGCCGACGCCCGCCATCAGCGCGTAGAGCCGTCGCCCCGCGGAAGTCAGGCTCTCCACCAGATACCCGTGCTCCCGGCATTCGGCTACGACGCGGCGAAGGTGCGCTTCATCCAGCCGAACGGGCACCGCCGGGGGTTTGGCGAGCCACGCGTCGAACGCCGCGTCGGAGTCCCACAGCACGTACATCAGGCCGACCGGCGGCGCGAACGGATACGTCTCGCCCAGTTTGACGCGGCCCGGCCCGGCGCTCTGCAGCATCAGGATCCGGTCGCCGACCACGGCCGACGCCGTGCACGTCGCGCCATAGCGCCTGCTCAAGTCCTCCAGATGCCGTCGCGCCACCTCGCTCGCGCCGAAGCCTTCGCTCGCGACGCGGCCGGCGGCGACCATCGCCGGCCCGAGCCGGTAGCTGACCGGCTGGGGGTCTCGGACCAGGTAGCCGCCCGCCGTCAGCTCGGTGACGATGCCGAGGCAGGTCGGTTTCGCCAGGTCGAGCTCGCGCGCGAGTTCTGAAAGCCCGAAGCGCCGGCCGGGGTGTGCGGCGAAGAAGTCGAGCAGCCTCACGACTCGCTCGGTGGGCGGCGAATGCCGGGCCATTGACCCATCCTTAGAACGCGTTCTAGTCTGACGATGCGAAGAACGTACCAAGTCGGTACATATTTGTACCAGTATGAGGAGTCGCCGGTGCTCACTCAACCGTTGGCGGACGCGATCGCCGAAGCCGAGAAGGTCATCGCGGAGGCGCCGCACATCCGCACCGAACAGGATCTGGTCGAGGGGTACGACTACCTCGCCGGCAGCATCCGCGCCTCCCTGCAGATGGCGTGGGCCTACGAACGCGACTACCCGTTCTTCACCCAGTCCACCGGGCCGTACACGAAGATGGGCCTGGACAACCCGGACACGTTGTACTTCAACGCGAACATCCGCGAGGACCGCGAGTACGTCGTCACCGGGACGCGGGGGAGCACGGCCGACGTCAGTTTCCAGGTCCTCAACGGCGACTACTCGCCCGTCGAGGTGCCGGACAGCCTCGCCGCCTTCGACGACCGCGAGATCGAGATCGCCGACGACGGCTCGTTCGAGCTCCGCTTCGGCCCGGCGAAACCCGACCCAGGCCCCAACTATTTCGTCCTCGGCCCGGGTTCGTCGATGCTCGTGGTGCGCGAGGTTTACAGCGACTGGGCCACCGAACGCCGCGGCACGATTCAGATCCAGTGCGCCGACACCGCGGGCCGCGCGCCCGCGCCGCTCACTCGCGACGGGCTGGCCAAGCGGTACGGCGTCACCGGCAAGATCCTGCTGAGCAGGCTGCGTACGTTCCTCGCCTTCCCGAAGTGGTTCTACCTGAACCTGCCGGTGAACACGATGACCGAGCCGCGTCCCACGCCGGGCGGGCTGACCACGCAGTACTCGTCGGCCGGGCACTACGAACTCGGCGACGAAGAGGTCATGATCGTGACGGTGCCGCGTTCGGACGCGCCCTATCAGGGCATCCAGCTCGGCAGCGTCTGGTACCTCTCGCTCGACTACATCAACCATCAGACGAGCCTCACCGCCGACCAGGCGCGGGTCGACCCGGACGGCAAGATCCGTTTCGTGATCAGCGAACGCGACCCGGGCCTGGCCAACTGGCTCGAACGCACCGGGCACGACCGCGGGTACGTCCAGATCCGCTGGCAGCGCCTCTCCCGTGCGCTCGGCGAAGCCGACGGTCCCGAGGTCGAGGTGGTGAAGTTCGGTGAACTCGCCGACCGGTTGCCGTTTTACGACGAAGCGCGGGTGACCCCGCAGGAATGGGCGGATCGGATCTCGGCCCGTCAGACCGCCGTCGCGGCGAGGATGCTGGGATGACGGATCTCTTGCGGGACAAGGTGGTCGTGGTCTCCGGCGTCGGTCCGGGCCTCGGCCGGTCCATCGCCACCCGCTGCGCCGCGGCGGGCGCCGACGTCGTCCTCGCGGCTCGTACCGAATCGCGGCTCGCCGAGGTCGCGAAGGAGGTCGACGCACTTGGCCGCCGCGCGGTCACCGTGCCCACCGACATCACCGACGACGCTTCGGCCACGAATCTCACCGAAACCGCCTTGAAGGCGTTCGGCCGGGTGGATGCCTTGGTGAACAACGCTTTCGCCATCCCGCCGATCATGGATCTCGCCGACGTCGACCTGGCCGACGTGCGGGCGGGGTTCGAGACCAACGTGCTCGCCGCCCTGCGGCTCACGCGGCTGTTCACGTCTTCGCTCGCGGAGAGCGGCGGTTCGGTCGTGATGATCAATTCGGCCGTGCTGCGGCATTCCCGGCGGACGTTCGGCGCGTACAAGATGGCGAAGGCGAGCCTGCTCGCGCTCGCGCAGAGTCTCGCCTCGGAACTCGGGCCGCAGGGGATCCGGGTCAATTCGGTCGCGCCCGGCTACATCTGGGCGGACTCGCTGAAATGGTATTTCGCTTATCTGGCCAAGGAACGCGGCGTGCCGCCGGAGCAGGTGTACGCCGAGACGGCGGAGGCGATCGACCTGCGCCGCCTGCCGGAGCCGGACGAGATCGCCGACACCGTCGTGTTCCTCGCCTCGTCGCTCGCTCGGTGCGTCACCGGCCAGTGTCTCGACGTCAACGCCGGCGAATACCACCACTGAGCCTGTAGGCGGAGCTGCAGAAGGATTCGAAAGGCGATTAGACGCGTGAACCCGCCCCGGCCGAAGGCCCCGCTATCGCGGTGGCAGGGCGCCTTGTCCGCCATCGTGAGGTAGATGACCAGGCAGCGCCCTGCCGACGTCGATCGCGGATGCGGGTTCACCAAAAGATACTGAGAGGGAGAACATGCTGCCAGGGCGGGAAAACGTCGGCACGGTGGAAGATCTGCACGCGTCGGCGGCGAAGCTCACCGGGTTGGACGACTTCGGTGGCGAAGACCATCTCGAAGGTCTCCGCGTGCTGTTGGATTCGTACGCCGGCGAGGCGGGTTTGACCCCGTACGGCAACAAGATCCATCGCGCCTTTCTGCGCGGAGCCCTGGTGGCGAGGTCGCTGAGCGAGGCCTCGTGGAAGCAGAACCCGAAGTACGCGGATGTTCCGGTCGAGCGGCCTATCTTCGTCACTGGGCTGCCGCGCACCGGGACCACGGCGCTGCACCGGCTGCTCACCGAGGATCCGGCGCACCAAGGGCTGGAGGTCTGGCTGACCGAGGTACCGCAACCGCGTCCGCCACGCGAGACGTGGGCGGAAAACCCGGTCTTCCAAGGGATCCAGGCGGGCTACGAGAAGCACCACGTCGAGCATCCCGAGTTCATGGGACTGCACCACATGTCCGCCGACCAGGTCGAGGAATGCTGGCAGCTGTTGCGGCAGTCCCTGAAATCGGTGTCCTACGAATGCCTCGCGCACGTGCCGTCGTACTCGCGCTGGCTGGACGGGCAGAGCTGGACCGACGCCTATCGCAGGCACCGGCGGAACCTGCAGCTCATCGGCCTGCCCGACGCCGGGCGCCGTTGGGTGCTCAAGAATCCGAGCCATCTTTTCGCGCTCGACGCGCTACTGGAGGTGTACCCCGACGCGCTGATCGTCCAGACCCATCGCGCGCCGAGCACGATCGTCGCGTCGGTGTGCAGCCTGAACGAGCAGGCTTCGGAGGGCTGGTCCGACGTCTTCCGCGGCGACGTGATCGGCCGGAGCCAGCTGGATCTCTGGGCGCGGGGTGCGGAAAAGTCCTTGGCGGCGAGGAAACGGCATGATCCCGCGCGGTTCTGCGATGTCCGGTACGAGGATTTCGTCGCCGACCCGATCGGCACGGTCGAGGGCGTGTACCGGCATTTCGGCCTCCCGCTGAGCGACGCCGCGCGGGACGCGATGACCGTCGTGCACGCCGAAAGCCGTTCCGGGGAAAGGAAACCCGTGCACCGGTACGACCTCGCGGACTTCGGGCTCACCGCCGGCGAGGTCGACGAACGCTTCTCGGCCTACCGCGCCGCCTACGACCTCTGACCTCCCGCATTTCGTCCTCTGAATGCGGTAGTTGCCCGCGCAAGGAACGCATTCAGAGGACGAAATGCGGAAGGGTCAGAAGCCGGCGACGCGTTGCGAGGGCAGGCCGCGCGTCGTGATCCCGCGCAGGACCTCGACGCGGTCCGAGCCCGGTCGCCCGAGCACCCAGCTCGACCCGGGCACCTCCTTGGCCTGCTTCTTCAACGGTGCCAGCAGCCGGGAAGCGTCCTTGTAGGACCGGATGGCGCCGTTCCCGCACACCAGGGTCGCCAGCGAGACCGTCACCGGGAGCCCGTCGGCCGACCATGGCGTGTCCAGCAGCGCGGTGGCGACCGTGCCGATCTCGTCGACGTCGCAGGCGATCAGGAAATCGTCCCCGCCCACATGGCTGACGCGCATCCGGCGCAGCCGGGCCTCCAGATCGGTGAGCGTCCGGCCGAGCGTGCGGATCAGGTCGTCGCCCGCCGCGAACCCGGCGGTGTCGTTGACCGTCTTGAACGAATCGACGTCCAACCAGGCCGCGACGAACGGCTCCCGCGCGTTGATCCGGCGGTCGACGTCCCTCGCGACCGCGTCGCTGCCGGGCAGGCGGGTCAGCGGGCTCAGCGAGACCGCCTCCTCGACCTTCGCTTCCGCGACCCCGCGGACGACCTCGTTCACCAGCACCACACCGACACATCGGCCGCGGTCGTCGACCACGACGACGTCGTCGCCGGTCCGGCCCCAGTCCGCGTCGGTGACCAGTTCGAGGAATTCGAGCGCGCTCGCGTCGGCGTGGATCGTGTGCGGCCGGTCGGCGAGCCTCGACGCCGGCCGCTTGGCGTGCAGGGCGTGGCCGTACAACCCGGTGACCGCGACCAGGAACCGGGTCCGGTCGATCGACCACTGTGGACGGTGGCGGTCGTCGATGCCGACGATGCCGCTCGGGCCGTCGGCGGCGGCCAGCACCTCGCGTACGTCGTCGCAGGTCGCGTCTTCCGGCAGCGTGGTCGCGGGCCGGAGGAAGTCGCCGACGCGGCGGGCGCGGGCGGTGCCGGGGATGAACGGCCCCGGCGCGTCCGGCGCGGGCAGCGGCCCGTGGTCGCCGTCCGGCGGGGCGAGCAGGTTGCCCTGCGCGATCCGCACCCCGAGCCGCCGGGCGGATTCCAGCTGCTCCGTGGTCTCCAGCCCGGTCGCGACCAGGCGGTTGTCGGTGCGTGACGCGAAGTGCAGCACCGCTTCGACCACCGCGACGGCGGCCGGGTCGTGCGGCAGGCCCCGCAGCACGCTGCGGTCCAGTTTCACCAGGTCGACGGGCGCCGAAGCGAGCAGCGTCAGCGGGAGGTCGCCGCGGCCGAGGCCGTCGAGCGCCAGCCGGAAGCCGAGTTCGGTGAGCCGCCGCATACCGGTCAGCAGCAGGTCGGCGGGGATCTGCGTGAACGGCGGCCCGATCTCCAGCACCACGTCCCTCGTCCGGCGGCCTGCCAGGCTGAGCGCGTCGGTCAGCGGGTCGAACTGCGACGGCGGCGCGGCCACCGTCCGCGCGGACAGGTTCAGGTGCAGGGGGAGGGCGGCCTGCGGTTCGCGCAGCTGCCGGACGGCCTCGGCGGCCAGCCCGACGTCGACCTCGGCCAGCCTGCCGTTGCGCCGGGCGTCGGCGAGCAACTCGTGGGCGGTCCCACGGCCCGGCCGCGCCAAGGCTTCGAACGCGACGACGCCACCGGTGTGCAGGCTGTACAACGGCTGGTAAGCGAAGCGGACAGCGATCTGCAACGTCACAAGCGCATATTCGCGGGTGACGGCGCGAAACAAAACACGTGTCAACTGATGTTCATCGCGAAGGCACCTGGGTTACCTAGAACGGCGTAACGCACGCCACCCGATCAGGTGTTTTCTTACTTGCCACGGTGACAATCGGAAAAGTGCCGACATTGCTTCGGTCGTACCCGAAACATCTTCGCGACCGCTCGTGAAAGCGCGCTGGAGCTCCGTGGGCAACGTGAAGAACAGATCGAAGAACACCGGGACCAGTTCGGGCGGCATCCCGCACAACGCGCGCAAGCCATGCCGTCGCAAGCCGTGCACGGTGCGTGCCGAGGACGGCCACAGCGCCCGATGCGCGGCCGACGCCACCGCGGCGGGGCCTCGATCCCAAGCCTGGACGACGGCGTCCGCGACCGGCTCCGCGAGCCGCACCGACGTCGCGACGCTGTACCCGGTCGCCGGATGCACCAGCGCCCCGGCGGCCCCGAACGGCACCGTCCGCCCACGCCGGGGCGCGGGCAGGTCGAGCACGATCCGCACGCGTTCCTCGCGCCCGTGCGACCTCAGCCCGACGGCCCGGAGCCGGGCGCGCAGCCGTGCCGCCAGGACGTCCAGCGGAAGTCCGGGTTTGCGGGCGAGCGAGGTCTCCTCGACCAGGACGGTGCCGTCGCCGAACGGCAGTACATAGAGGAATCCGGACTCCGTGTCCCGCCAGTCCATGAACACGGCGGTGTCCGGGCGGTCGACCAGGCGCAGCGCGTCCTCGGCGGGGAGGACGACGCCGAACGCCGTCTGTTCGTACCGGTTCCCCGGGGGCCGGGCGCCGGTGGCGTCCACGTACAGACCTGTCGCGAGGACCCGGCCGTCCTCCAGGCGTACCGAGGAACCCAGCCGTCCGTGGTCCACGCCGGACACCGTCCCGGCGACGACGTCGTAGCCCTCGTCCAGCCACCGGCGCAGGCCGTCGTTGTCCACCACCAGGTAGCGGCGGTCGAGGACGTGCGGTCCGGTTCCGAAGGCGAGCGTGGCCGACGGCGCGCACGCGACGGCGCTCGTCGGCAGCGCGGGCAGCTCGTCGGCCCACAGCCCGTAGGTCGCGCGCCAGCGTCTGCCCGGCGCCGGGTCGATCAGGACCGTCGCCAGGCCGCGCCGGGCGCAGGCACGCGCGAGCGCCCGGCCCGCCGGGCCGCCACCCGCGATCACCACGTCCGCCACCTTCGTATCTCATCACGCCGCCCCGACGGATACGGTGTTGCGCATGGAACAGACGGACCCGAGGACGTGGCGGCGCGATCCGGCGAGCGAGAGCGCCGGGTTCACCGACCTCGCCACGAGCCCGTTCCGGATCGACCGGGACCGGATCGCCGCGTCGCCCTTCTTCGCGCGGCTCGGCGGCGTGACGCAGGTGGTCAGCGCAGGCGGTTCCGGGCTCCTGCACAACCGCCTCACCCACAGCCTCAAGGTCGCGCAGGTCGCCCGCGCGATCGCCGAGCGGATCAATTCAGCCAGTGATTCGGCCGAGCTCGCCGCGAAACTGGGCGGCTGCGATCCGGACGTCGCCGAGGCAGCCTCGCTCGCGCACGACCTGGGGCACCCGCCGTTCGGGCATCTCGGCGAGCAGACCCTGGACCGGATCGCCCGGCACCGGTTCGGCCTCGCCGACGGTTTCGAAGGCAACGCGCAGTCCTTCCGGATCATCACCACGACCGACGTGCGCGGCCCGTCCGCCTCCGGTCTGGACCTCACCACGGCGGTGCGCGCCGCGGTGCTGAAATACCCGTGGGCGCGGTTGCACGTGCCCGATCCGCATCCGACGTCGATGGACGTCCAGCCACGCGGCGCCGCCGAACCGGCCGACGCGCCCGGCACGGGTGCGAGCAAGTTCTCCGCCTACAGCACCGAACTCGACGACTTCACCCAGGCGCGGGCCCCGTTCGCCGGCCGGATCGAGCCTTGGCAGCAGACCGTCGAAGCGTCCGTGATGGACACCGCCGACGACATCGCGTACGCCATCCACGATCTCCAGGACTTCCACCGGATCGGTGTCCTGCAGCACGCCCCGGTCGCCGCCGAGTTCACCGGCTGGGCCGACCACGCGGCGGAACTGGCCGCGCTGGACGACGCCACCTTGACCGCCGAACGGCGGCTGCCCGGCCGTTCGCTGGAACGGCTGCGCCGCCGGATGCACGCCAAGGACGGGTGGATCGTCGACGACGACGCTTTCACCAGCGCCGTCGCCCGTGTGCGCGACGAACTCGTCGACGGTTTGCTCGCCACCGGGTTCGACGGTTCCATCGAGGCCGAACAGGCCACCGCCGCCTTCTCCGCGAAATGGACCGCGCGGCTCGTCGACGGCGTCCAGGTGGTGGCGTCGCCCTCCACCCGGACAGGCCATCTCACGCTGCGTCCCGCGCAGTGGCACGAGGTGCAGGTGCTGAAATTCGTGCACCGGCGGTTCGTCCTGCTGCGCCCGGAACTCGCGCTGCACCAACGCGGACAGGCGAGCCTGGTGACCACCTTGGTCGACGCGCTGGACGCGTGGCTGCTCGACCGCGACGAGTTCTACCGTCTCCCGCGACGGCTGCACGATCTGGTGGAACTGGCGCGGTCCGAGTTCTCCGCGTTGGCGCGGACGTCGCCGGAGCTGCTCATCGGAGCGACCGGGGAACCGGTCACCGGCGCGGACGCCGTACGGGGCCTGGCGCGGGGACGGGCCGTCGTCGACTTCGTGGCGTCGCTGACGGACAAGCAGGCGGTGACCCTTTTGGACGGCTTGTCGGGCCGTGCTTCGCAGCCTTGGTCGGACTCGTTCGTCCTGTAACGACACGATTACCCTGAACGGCCCACGACCTGCGGCCGAATCCGGAAATTCTCCATCCGACGTCACCCGAACGGCTCCTGCCGCCGGTGCACGCCCGGTACTTAGCTTGATCCAGCCGGTGATCGCCGGCGTCGGTCAGCGTGAGTCGGGGCACGCGCCTAGGAATCGGAGGCGCACGTGCGTCCAACCCGTTCTAGTAGGAGAAGAAGAACGATCCTGACCGCGGGCACCGCGGCCCTCGTCACCGCGCTCGGCCTGGTGAGCCCGCCCGTCGCGATGGCGGAGACCACGCAGTCCCCGGACGCGTTCTCGGAGAACACCGTCCGGCAGATCGAGGCACTGCAGTCGATCAAGAAGAGCCAGAACGCCGGTGAGTCCAAAGTGGACAGCCGACTGCTCGTCGAACAGAAACTCCGCGCGCAGCGGATGTCGGCCTCCGCGGTTCCCGCACTGGGGTCTGGGGCGAATGTCTCCGCGGCCGGCACCGTGCTCGTGGACATCCGGGGCCAGGTCTCGGAAGAACTCCTCAAGGGACTGCGTGAATCCGGTGCGGGGATCCGCGCGGTCTCCGAGCGGTACGGCAGTGTCCGCGCCGAGGTGCCGCTGAACGCGGTGCCGGCGATCGCGGCCCGCGCCGACGTCAAGAAGGTCGAGACCGCCAACGAGGCGTTCACGGCCCGCCAGCTCGCCGAGCCCGCCACCGCGGGCAAGCGGGAGAGCAAGGAGGAGAAGGCCGCCCGGATCGCGGACGAGCTGAAGAAGGCCTTCGAGGCCAAGGGACAGGTCGGTATCGCGGCAGGGCCGACCAACAGCGAAGGCGACCGCGCGCACAACGCCGACACCGCCCGCCAGCAGTTCGGCGTCACCGGCGTGGGCACCAAGATCTGCGCGTTGTCCGACGGCATCGACTCGCTCGCGACCTCGCAGGCACGCGGCGAACTCCCGGCGGGCGTCGACGTGATCCCCGGCCAGGAAGGCGACGGCGACGAGGGCACCGCGATGCTCGAGATCATCCACGATCTCGCGCCGAACGCGGCACTTGGTTTCGCCAGCGCGTTCAACTCCGACGCCAGTTTCGCCGACAACATCCGCAAGCTGCGCTTCGACGCGCATTGCGACGTCATCGTCGACGACGTCCTGTACTTCAAGGAATCCCCGTTCCAGGACTGGATCATCGCCCAGGCCGTGAACGACGTGACCGCGAACGGCGCGCTGTACTTCTCCTCGGCCGGTAACGAGGGCAACGTCGCCGACGGCACTTCGGGCCACTGGGAAGGCGACTTCGTCGACTCCGGCAAGAGCATCGGCAAATACGCCGGTACCGCGCACAACTTCGCCGGTGCCGCGGGCAACCAGATCTTCCAGCCGATCTCGAGCGCGTCGGGGCGGGTGCCGGTCACGTTGTTCTGGTCGGATCCGCTGGGCCGCTCGAACAACGACTACGACCTGTACCTGCTGAACGCGGCGGGCAACGTCGTCGACTTCAGCCAGGACGTCCAGACCGGCACCCAGGACGCCTACGAACGGGTGGACACCACGGGTGTCGCCGGGCTGCGGCTGGCCATCGTCAAGTTCTCCGGTGAGGGCCGCTACCTTTCGCTGTCCGCGCTGCGTGGCCGGTTCACCGATTCGGCCGACGGCCTCAAGGCCTACACCAAACCCGGCGTGACCGTGGGCCACTCGGCCGCGCGGGACGCGTTCAGTGTCGCGGCGGCCCCCGCGGCCAAGGCGTTCCCCCGTGCCCTCGAACCGGGCGACCCGGCCAACCCGGCGGGCCCGTTCCCGGCGGCGTTCGGCTCGGGCTCGAAGGTCGAACGGTTCACTTCGGACGGTCCGCGGCGGATGTTCTACCAGGCCGACGGCACCCCGATCACTCCCGGCAACGTGTCCGGGACCGGTGGCGAGGTCCGGAACAAGCCGGACATCACCGCGGCCGACGGCGTCTCCACCAGTGTCACCGGCTTCACCACGTTCTACGGCACGTCGGCCGCCGCGCCGCACGCCGCCGCGATCGCGGGCCTGGTGCTCTCGGGCAACCCGGGGCTGCCCCCGGCCGAGGTGCGCGAGGCGCTGATCAACACCGCCGTCGACATCCTGGCCCCCGGCCGCGACAACTCCAGCGGCGCGGGCGTCATCCTCGCCGACAAGGTGCTCGCCTACACCGGTGCCAGCCCGCAGCCGCTCGCGTCCGCGGGCCAGCCGACGGTCACCCCGGCCGACGGCGGATCCGCGCTCGACCCGGGCGACACCGCCAAGATCACCCTGCCGGTGACCAACCGCGGCGACGGCACCGCGACGTCCACCAGTGTCGTGCTCTCCAGCCCGACCCCCGGTGTCACGGTGGCGCCGCGGTCGAAGTCCTACGGCACGATCAGCCCCGGGCAGACCGGCGTGAACGACTTCACCATCACCGTTCCCGCCACGCAGGAGCTCGGGGTGCCGGTGGTGCTGAACGCGCGCGTGACCTTCGCGGGTTCGTACTCGCCGACGACGTCCACGTTCTCGCTGCCGGTCGGCACCCCGTCGCCGGTGACGCAGAACTTCGCCTACGCCGGTGACGCGGTGGCGATCCCGGACAGTGATCCGACCGGCGTGACCGTGCCGATCACGGTGAGCGGTGTCGGGCGGGCGTCGAAACTGACGTTCTCGGTGGACGGCGCGACCTGCAACACCGACCAGACCTCGGCGACCGTGGGCATCAACCACTCGTACGTCGGTGACCTGGTCGGCACGCTGACGTCGCCCGCGGGCGCGAAGGCGACCGTGTTCCAGCGCAGCGGCGGTTCGGGCAACAACCTGTGCCAGGTCGTCTTCGCCGACAACGCGGCCGCCGCGTTCAGTTCGGTGACCGCGGCGAACGCGCCGTTCACCGGCACCTACAAGCCGGCGCAGGCGCTCGGCGGCCTGGCCGGTGCGGCGGCCGACGGCACGTGGAAGTTCACCGCGGTCGACGTCGCCGGTGGCGACACCGGTTCGATCCGATCGATCTCCTTGCACATCAACGGTTTCGTGCAGCCCGGTGTGGCCGAGCGGCCCGCGGGTGTCGGGAAGTCGGTGGGGAAGGGGCCGGTGAAGCCGGTCTAGTCCTCCGGTCACGCGAGTCACGCCTTCGCGCCCGCGTGCTTGAAGGCGTGACTCGCGTGCTTGAGCGCGACACTCGCGTGTTTGGAGCCGTAACTCGCGTGTTTGGAGCCGTGACTCGCGTGATTGAAGGCGTGACTCGTGAGTTTCGCCTTCAATCACGCGAGTTCCGCCTCCCCGCACGCGAGTTCCGTGCCTGAGCACGCGAGTGCGGGGTTGCCGATCCGGTTGGGCCCCGTACGTTGGACCCATGGCGAGGGAGCGGCAGGTGGCGGGCGGGGGCCGGGCGGTCGAGGTCGCCCCGGATCGCCTCGAAGGCTGGTACGCGCGCTTCGCCGTCCGTAACGAAGGCGTCCGTTCGACCGAACTGAAGCCGGACACCGTCACGGTCGTCGCGGACAACGGCGTCGTCGCCGTCGCGACCGTCCCTTTCGGACCGTTGAAGGCGGTAGGAACGGTGACGGGATTGGCCGTCGGCCCGCTCGTCGAGCACGCGCTGATCTCGCGGAGGATCGCGCTCCTGCTTGTCCGCCGCGGCGGGCACAGCGTCGGGATCGCGCGCGGGGGAGTGGTCGTCCAGTCCAGGACGGACCGTCATCTCGTCCAGGGCCGGTCCGCGGCGGGCGGGTGGTCGCAGCAGCGGTTCGCGCGGCGTCGGGAAGGGCAAGTCCGCACAGCGCTACGGGCCGCCGCGGAAGACGCCTTCGAGGTACTCGTCCCTCAACTGTCCGAAGTGGACGCCGTCGTTCTCGGCGGTGACCGCCGCGCCTTGGAAACCTTGCGTGAGGACAGGCGGCTGGCGCCGTTGTTCGAGCGGGCCGAGCCCCGCGTTCTCGACATCCCCGAACCGCGCCGCACGGTGCTCGAAGACGCGGCGGAGCGGGCCGTCGCGGTCGAAATCACCCTCGCCGGGCCGTGACGTCGGGCACGGTCGGATAAAATCGTTCGACAGCGGCCCGTACACTGATCGCGTGGACATCCTCTTGGAGTAGCTCCTCGCCGGCCCGTCGGCCGGCGAGTCGAAGCTGTCCGCTCATCCACCCCTTGTACCGGGAGTTCCCGTGATCACGGCCTCTGGCCTGCAGCTGCGCGCTGGTTCGCGCATCCTGCTCGACGACACCAACGTCCGCATCCAGCAGGGCGACCGCATCGGCCTGGTCGGCCGCAACGGCGCCGGCAAGACCACCTCGCTCAAGGTGCTGGCGGGGGAGGGCGAGCCGTACGCGGGCGAGGTCCGCCGCAGCGGCGAGCTCGGCTACCTCCCGCAGGACCCGCGTGAGGGCGACCTGTCCGTCACCGCGAAAGACCGTGTGCTCTCCGCGCGCGGTCTCGACTCCTTGCTGCGCAACATGGAAAAAGCGCAGAACGCGATGTCGGAGCTGGTGGACGAGAAGGAACGCGACAAGGCGGTCAACCGTTACAGCCGTCTCGAAGAGCGCTTCGCCTCTCTCGGTGGGTACGCCGCCGAGAGTGAGGCCGCGCGGATCTGTTCCAACCTCGGTCTCGCCGACCGGGTGCTCGCGCAGACGCTGCAGACGCTCTCGGGTGGCCAGCGCCGCCGCGTGGAGCTGGCCCGGATCCTGTTCGCCGCCGCCGAAGCGGGCGCCGGCGGCAAATCCGAGACCATCCTGCTGCTCGACGAGCCCACCAACCACCTCGACGCCGACTCCATCAACTGGCTTCGCGGCTTCCTGAAGCAGCACGACGGCGGTCTCGTGGTCATCAGCCACGACGTCGAACTGCTCGCGGACGTGGTCAACAAGGTGTGGTTCCTCGACGCGACCCGCGGCGAGCTCGACCTCTACAACATGGGCTGGCAGCGCTATCTCGACGCGCGCGCCACCGACGAGAAGCGCCGCCGCCGCGAGCGCGCGAACGCCGAGAAGAAGGCGTCCGCGCTGCAGCAGCAGGCCGCCAAACTGGGTGCCAAGGCGACGAAGGCCGTGGCCGCCAAGAACATGGCCCGCCGCGCCGAGCAGATGCTGTCCGCGCTCGACGAGACCCGGCAGGCCGACAAGGTCGCCCGGATCAAGTTCCCCGAGCCCGCCCCGTGCGGCCGGACCCCGCTCACCGCGGAGGGGCTCTCGAAGTCCTACGGTTCGCTCGAGATCTTCACCGGGGTCGACCTCGCCATCGACCGTGGTTCGAAGGTCGTCGTGCTCGGATTGAACGGTGCCGGAAAGACGACTCTGCTCCGCCTGCTCGGCGGAATGGAAACTCCGGATACCGGCGAGACCATTCCAGGTCACGGATTGCGTTTGGGCTATTACGCACAGGAACACGAAACGCTCGACCACGATGCGTCCGTGTGGGAAAATATCCGTCACCTCGCGCCGGACACCGGCGCGCAGGAGTTGCGGAACCTTCTCGGCTCGTTCCTGTTCACCGGCGAGCAGCTCGATCAGCCCGCCGGCACGCTCTCCGGCGGTGAGAAGACGCGGCTCGCGCTCGCCGGTCTGGTGTCCAGCGCTGCCAACGTTTTGTTGCTCGACGAGCCGACGAACAACCTGGACCCGGCCAGCCGCGCCCAGGTCCTGGACGCTTTGCGCAGCTTCGCCGGAGCGGTCGTCCTGGTGACGCACGACCCGGGCGCGGTCGAGGCGCTGGAGCCGGAACGCGTGATCCTCCTGCCGGACGGAACCGAGGACCATTGGTCGGCGGATTATCTGGAACTTGTCCAGCTTGCGTGAGGCCTGCGTCCGTTCGGGTGCTTGATCGATGCCATCCGGCCACTGAAATGGCCCAATGTGATCGCGGTTTCAGCAGTTTTGCGCTCGTCGTCTGGCATTCCGGCGCTCAGTGTTCGATCATTGCGGCGACAGGGGCCGTTATGTGGCCCAGAACACTCTCGGCGGGAAGGCGATCGACGTGGCTGATCTCAAGAAAGGCGCGCGGATCACCGGCAACACGCGTGACAAGCTGGCCGCTGACCTGAAGAAGAAATACGAGAAGGGCTCGAGCATCCGCGCTCTCGCGGAGTCCACGGGTCGCTCGTACGGCTTCGTGCACCGGGTCCTCTCGGAGTCCGGCGTCCAGCTGCGCGGCCGTGGCGGTGCCACCAGGGTCAAGAAGAAGTAGTCACGAGGAAGTAGCGGACTGCTGCGCGGGGGGCGCAGTTCCCTTTCCAGGGACCGCTGTTTCACGGGGTTCCGCGGCGAGGAAGGCCAGCCTGGCGCCGAGCAGGACCAGCGGATACACCAGGTAGCCGTACCGTGTCGCCGGAGTGAGCATGATCAGCGCGACCAGCCCGACGGCCATGCGCAGCAACGCGTCCGAACCGGTCGCGGGCGGGCGTCGCAGCAGCCAGACCAGGATCGCGACGGCCGCGATCCCGAGCAGGGCGAAGGAAACCGCCGTGCCCACCGGGCCGAGCGAGGCGATGAGGTGGCCGGGCAGCGGGCTCGCCGCCGGTGACTTGATCACGCCGATTCCCATCGGGAACCGGAAGACGTGCTCGACGAACGCCTTGGGGTCCACCAGATAGACGGGTACGTGCAGGACGAGGGTCGTCACCACGAGTGCCGCGGCGAATCCGCCCAGTGCGCGAGGACCACGCCGCGTGATCAACAGGACACCCAGCACCACGATCGCCGGCGCGACGATGAGTTTCGCGCTGACCACCAGTGCCAGCACCAGACCCGACAGGACCGCGCGGCCCGTCGAGGCCAGTGCGAAGGACAACGCCAGCAGTCCGACGATGGCCAGATCCGGGCCGGCGACCGCCCAGGTCAGCGCGGTCAGCGGGCAGGCGAGGGCGAGTTGTGCCGCGCTGACCGGGATTTTCGGCCACTTCAGCAGCCGCAGCGTCAGCAGTACACATGCGACGGCCGCCAGCGCGAACATCCAGCGCGCGTCCGTGAGGGCGTTCGCGACCGGCCCGCCGCCCAGCAAGGCGCGCGGCAGGCCGAAGACGGTCATCACGGGACCGTATGGCGTGTAATCGTTTACTTCCACCGCGCGACCGAGTGCGGTGACGTCGACGTACGGGGTTCCGTTCTCCAGAAGGAGTTTCGCCGAGCGTTCGATGACCCAGACCTCGGGCTGCGCGGCCCACGAGTTCGGCGTGACGAGCCAGTCCACTCCGGTCAGACGGCGAATGACGAGCATTCCCAGCGGAAGGATCATGGCGAACAACCCGATGGCGCCGATACCCACCCACCGCGAGCCGAGCGCGCCGGGCAGCGCCTTGCCGCGCCGCGCGGCGATCGTCAGCCAGCCGGTGTGGACCACGGCGAGGCCGTAACCCGCGACGGCGAAGTTCGCCCACACGCGATAGCCGTAGAATTCCGCGACCGCCGTGTTCGCGACGGCGAAGATCAGGCAGCCCGTGTAGAAGACCAGGTCGATGGTCAGTCGTCGCCGGTCTGGGTCCTTGGTCACCGGCCCAGGCTACCGACGTGGCCACCTGCGCCGGAAAGAGGACGCGGAAACCGGGAAGCATCCGGTGTGCTCCGGTGTTGGTCATGCTTATATCCGGGAAAACTCTCGACTAATATCGAGGTTTTGGGGGCGAAGAGAGGGTTCTCATGGACAACACGTGGACGCTGATGAACTCGGCGATGAAGTCGGCCGACGTTCCGAAGGGGCTGCACAAGGGCACGCTCCGCCGCGTCGCACGGTTCGCCAGGCCGCACTGGCGGAGGTTGCTGATATTCCTGGTGCTCACCGTCGTCTCGGCGGTGCTGGCGGTGAGCACGCCGGTGCTGGCCGGGAAGGTGGTCGACGCGATCGTCGGCGGGCACGACGTCGCGCTGGTGGTGTGGCTGGCCGTGGTGATCGCGGCGTTGGCGCTGATCGACGCCGGGCTCGGCCTGGCCGAACGGGCGCAGTCGTCGAGGATCGGCGAGGGGATCATCCTCGACCTGCGGCTCGCGGTGTACCGCCACGTGCAGCGGATGCCGGTCGCGTTCTTCACGCGCACCCGCACCGGCGCGCTGGTGAGCAGGCTCAACAACGACGTCATCGGCGCGCAGCGCACGTTCACCGCCACGCTGTCGGGGCTCGTCACCAACGTGATCCAGCTGGCGCTGTCGCTGGTGGTCATGGTGACGCTGTCGTGGCAGGTCACCCTGCTGGCGCTGGTGCTGCTGCCGGTGTTCATCCTGCCGACGCGGCGGCTCGGGCGGCGGATGGCCGCGCTGCAGCGGGAGGCAGGCGGGCTCAACGCGTCGATGACCACGCAGATGACCGAACGGTTCTCCGCACCGGGCGCGACGCTGGTGAAGCTGTTCGGAGACCCGGAGCGCGAGGCGGGCGAGTTCGGCGCGCGGGCCGGGCGGGTGCGCGACATCGGCGTCCGCACGGCGATGCTGACGCGCTGGTTCCTGACCAGCCTGACCACGGTCTCCGCGCTGGCGCAGGCGCTGGTCTACGGCCTGGGCGGCTACCTGGCGCTGACCGGGGCGCTCGCGCCGGGCACCGTCGTGGCCTTGGCGTTGCTGCTGACCAGGCTGTACTCGCCGCTGACCGCGCTGGCGAACGTCCGGGTGGACGTGATGACCGCGCTGGTGTCGTTCGAGCGGGTCTTCGAGGTGCTCGACCTCAAGCCGATGATCGAGGAGAAGCCGGACGCACGACGCGTTCCCGAAGGTCCGGTTTCGGTGGAGTTCTCCGATGTCCGGTTCGGCTACCCGGCGGCGGACCGGTACTCGCTGGCTTCACTGGAGGACGTGTCCACTTTGGATCACCGGGGTGGCGAGGAGGTGTTGCACGGCATCAGCTTCCGCGCCGAACCCGGGCAGATGGTGGCACTGGTGGGATCGTCGGGCGCCGGCAAGTCGACGATCGCCTCACTGCTGCCGAGGCTGTACGACGTCGACGCCGGTTCGGTCCGGTTGTCCGATGTGGACGTTCGAGAGCTGAGTTTCGCCTCGCTGCGGGAAACCGTCGGCGTGGTGACCCAGGACGGGCACCTCTTCCACGACACCATCCGCGCGAACCTCGAGTACGCGCGGCCCGGGGTCACCGACGACGAGATCTGGTCGGCGCTGGAGAAGGCGCGCCTTGCCGAGTTGATCCGCGAGCTGCCGGACGGGCTGGAGACCGTGGTGGGGGAGCGGGGGTACCGGCTTTCCGGTGGCGAACGGCAGCGGCTGACCATCGCCCGGCTCCTGCTGGCTCAGCCGAAGGTCGTCGTCCTCGACGAGGCGACCGCGCACCTGGACTCGCAGTCCGAAGCGGCCGTCGGCGAGGCGCTGACCGACGCACTGGACGGGCGGACCGCGCTGGTCATCGCGCACCGGTTGTCGACGGTGCGGGCGGCGGACCAGATCCTGGTGATCGAGCACGGGGAGATCGTCGAGCGGGGGACGCACGAAGAGCTTCTCGCGCGCGAAGGTCGCTACGCGTCGCTGTACTTGACGCAGTTCTCGGAGGAGCCTGCGGCCGCGTGACCGGATGCCAGGAACGGTCCTTTCCTTGCAAATTTCGCAAGGAAAGGACCGTTCCTAGCACGCCCGGGTGGATGAGAGGCCCGGTCACGCGAGGGCGGGGGAGGCGAAGGTCGCGTTCACCAGCGCCATCTTCCGCGGATCGTCCCGCATGAGCGGCCCCATCCGGTTCATCGTGTAGCCGAAGGCGATCCCGCTCTCGGGGTCGGCGCCGCCGGACGAGCCGCCGAGCCCGTCGTGCCCGAACGCGCGCGGGTTCGGGCCGAAGCCGCGTTCCTCGCTGCCGAGGTAGAACCCCAGCGCCCATTCGTTGCCCAGCCCACCGACGACGTCGGCCTCCCGGCCCTGCCCTTCGCGGGCCGTCGCGAGCGCCTCGGCCGAGAGCAGCCGCCCGGAGGCGACCGCGCCGTAGATGGTCGCGATGGCCCGGGCGGTGCCGTGTCCGTTCAAGGCGGGCAGGATCGCGCGCCGCCAGGCGGGATCGTTGGCGTCACGGCCTTGGACGCGCGGGTTCGCCAGCGCCGCGAGGGCGACCGGGCCGGCGTTGGCGAACGCCTGGGTCAGCGCGGTTTTCATCTCGTCGCTCAGCACGGGCTCGACGAGGGTGGAGCAGCGTGCCAGATCGTCGTCGGAATCCAGGCCGATCCGGAAGTCCGCGTCCAGCGGACCGGCGATGTGCTCGGCGAAGTACGCGCGGACGTCCTGGCCGCTCACCCGGCGGATCACCTCGCCGACGAGGAAACCGAACGACAACGCGTGGTAGCCGCTGGCCGTGCCCGGTTCGAAGAGCGGTGGCTGCGCGGCGAGCAGTCCGGTGATGTGGTCCCAGTCGTAGAGTTCCTCGACCTTGACCGGCCGCTCGACGCCGATCCCGGTCACCCCGGAGCGGTGCGAGAGCAGCCATCGCACGGGAATGTCCTGCTTGCCCGCGGCCGCGAACTCCGGCCAGTACTTCGCGACGGGCGCGTCGACGTCGAGCGCGCCGGTGTCGGCGAGGTGGTGCGCGCAGAGCGCGGTCATGCCCTTGGTGGTCGACCAGACGTTGGTGAGCGTGTCCGCGCGCCACGGCGTCGTCCGGTCCGGATCGGCCCAGCCCGCCCAGAGATCGACCACGGTCTCGCCGTGCCGGGTCACCGAGAACGCGGCGCCGATCTCACCGCGTCCGGCGAAGTTCTCCTCGAAGGCGGCCCGGACGGGTTCGAAGCCCGCCGCGCAGTCGCCGTGGATCTCGGTCATGGCGCGGACCTCCCGTGGGGACACCGACCGGTCGGTATGTGACCGTAGAAGTGTCGCGGGGACGAGTCAAGAGGCCCGTCCCCGCGAATCGCTACCGCAGGGCCGGGACCCGCGCGCCGTACTTGGCCAGCAGCGCGGCGTTGGCCTCGTCGCCACCGTCCACGTTGGAGCTGCGCCACAGCGGGATGTCGACGCCCTGCGCCGCACCGAGGTCCACGACCTCGGCGAGTACGAGGTTCCAGAGGAACGCGTTGATCACTGTGGACAGTGGCGCGGTCCGCGGCGCCTCCGGCGGGTAGCTCGAGTCGCCGGGACGGACGTGCGAGTCGAGCACGATGTTCGCCTCTTCGATCAGCGTCGTGGCCGCGCGCTTGGGCGCCGCGGCCACGGAGGCGGCCGAACTCACCGCGATGACCGACGCCCCACGCTTGCGCGCCCCGGCGGCCAGTTCGACCGGGTACGGGTTGACACCCGACGTCGAGAACACCACCAGCAGATCGTCCGGACCGGGGGCGCGCTCGGCGAGCACCTCTTCGGCGAGCCCGGAGCGGCGCTCGGTCTTGGTGCTGTGCTGAGCGCCGTGCAGCGGCAGCAGTTCGGGGTGGTAGACCGGGTAGACGCAGGCGAGCCCGCCGGCCCGGTAGAAGGTCTCGGCGACCGCGGCCAGCGAATGCCCCGCCCCGGCGGTGAACACCAGGGCGTCGGCCCGGATGACCCCCAGGATCAGCTCGGCCGACTTCCGGATCTGCTCCGCGTTACCCCGTTCGGCCTCCGCGAGCCGTTCGGCGACGTCTGCACAACGTTCGGTGGTGCTCACCACATCCGCCCTTCCGTCTGGAGATCAGCGACGAATGTATCGCGTGGACCAATCGCCGAAGTGGAATACATGGGGTCATGATCGAGGTTGACCCGATCACTGCGGCCGGGGTTTCGGAGACTGGAGGGTCCAGGGTGAGCGAGGCTGATCCCGCGGTGCGGACTTGGCGAGCACGCGGCCAGGTGAAAGCCGTGGTGCTGGTACTGCACGGCGGCGCGGAGCACAGTCATGCCCGCGTGGCGCCGTGGCGGCTGGCGTACCAGCGGATGGTGCCGCTGGCGAAGGGCGTGCACCGGGCGGGCCGGGGGCACGGGGTCGAGGTGCGGCTGCTGCGCAACCGGATCTACGGCTGGAACGACCACGGCACCGACGCGCTCGCCGACGCGCGCTGGGCCTTGGCGCGGATCCACGACGATCACCCCGGCGTGCCGGTGATCCTCGTCGGCCACTCGATGGGGGGACGGGTCGGCCTGCGCGTGGCCGACGATCCGGCCGTCATCGGGGTCTGCGCGCTGGCACCGTGGACACCGCCGGGTGAACCCATCGACGCCGTCGGCGGCCGCGCGGTGCTGATCGCGCACGGGACCAAGGACCGGATGACGGATCCGGTGGCATCACACGCTTTCGCCGAACGCGCCGAAAAGGTGACATCGCGGTCGGCGCGGTTTGAAATCGGTGGCGAGGGGCACGCGATGCTGCGAAGGTCTCGGGTCTGGAACCGTCTGGTACGGGCATTCGCGCTCGAGCTGATCGAAGCCGGGGGCACTGACGAAACGCTGAGCGGAGCCTGGGATCGGCCGAGCTCGGAGCGGCTGCGGATCCCGGTCTAGACCGGGCGGGAGGGAGTACCCATGTCCACGTCGAGCGTCGATCGGACGGCAGGTTCGGCCGGCCTTCCCGGTCCCGACGAAACCCGGTGGCCGGGATTGGCCACCCCACCGCATTCCCCGTTCCGGGCGCGGATCGCCGAACAGTTGTTCCGGCACGCGGTGCGCCCGCTGAACGTCCGCGTGCGCATGCCCGACGGCTCGCAGCTGGGCGCGGGCGGCCCGGACGCGCCCGAGATGCGGCTCAACCGTCCCGCCGCCTTCTTCCACCGCCTCGGCGTGGACGCGAAGATCGGCTTCGGCGAGGCGTACATGGTCGGCGACTGGACGAGCGACGCGCTCGCCGAGGTGCTGACCCCGTTCGCGGAGCGGATGGCGACGCTCATCCCGCCGTTGCTGCAGCGGTTCCGCCGCTTCGTCGACCGCGGTCACCCGGACGGCGAGGAGAACACCGTCGAGGGCGCGCGGGCGAACATCCATCGTCACTACGATCTGTCGAACGATCTGTTCGGCGCGTTCCTGGACCCGTCGATGATGTACTCGTCGGCGTTGTTCGGCCCGGACGACGACCTCACCGCCGCCCAGCACCGCAAGATCGACAGCGTCCTCGACTACGCCGGCGTCCGCGAAGGCAGCACGGTGCTCGAAATCGGCACCGGCTGGGGCGAACTCTCGATCCGGGCCGCCGCGCGCGGGGCCACGGTCACGTCACTGACCATCTCCGAGGAGCAGGCGAAGCTGGCGACCGAACGCATCGCGGCGGCGGGTTTCGCCGACCGCGTCGACGTCCGGCTGTGCGACTACCGCGACTCCTCCGGTGAGTACGACGCGGTGGTGAGTGTCGAGATGATCGAAGCGGTCGGGGAGGCGTACTGGCCGACGTTCTTCGAGACCATCGGGAAGCGGCTGAAGCCGGGCGGCAGACTGGGGCTCCAGGCCATCACCATGGACCACGAGCGCATGCTCGCCGCGGCCCGTTCGTACACCTGGGTGCACAAGTACATCTTCCCCGGCGGGCTCATCCCGTCGACCACCTCCGTCGAACAGGGCCTGCTGGAGCACGCGCGGTTGAGGCTGGAGGGGGTGCGCGAGTTCGGTCACGACTACGCCCGCACGTTGCGGCTGTGGCGGGAGAGGTTCACCCAGCGGTGGGACGAGATCACCGAACTGGGCTTCGACGACGTCTTCAAACGGATGTGGGAGTTCTATCTGGCGTACTCCGAAGCGGGGTTCCGGTCGGGGTATCTCAAGGTCCACCAGTTCGGATTCGCCGAAACCGGACGGTGAGCACCACCCAACCGATGCGGGGTGCCGGACGTCCTTCACCTAGGGTCTGCGGTTGACTGGCCCCACACGCGAGATCGGGACGGGTGATTCGGCATGACGTATGGAGGCGACGACCGAGGGCGACGGCTGCCGCCACAACGGCCGCCGTCCGGCCGCCCCCGGCGGCATCAGCCCGCGCAGATGATGCCGCTGCCGGGCCGGGGGAGCAGCCCGTACGACGAGCGGACGACGCCGATGGGGCACGGGGGCCAGGAGCGCCCCGCCGGCCCGCCTCCGCGCCGTCCAGGCCCGCCGCAGCCCCCTCCTGGGCGCCCGATGGACGACGCGCGGGCGCCGCGGCGGCGTAAGCGCTGGGGCTTCGGCAAGGTGCTGCTCACGTTGCTGACCGTGTTCGTGGTGTTCCTCGCCGGCGTGTGGGTGTACCTGGAGTTCTCGATCAACCGCGTCGACGCGCTGGCCGACTACTCCGGCCGCCCCGTCGCGGCCGAGGGCACCAACTGGCTGATCGTGGGCTCCGACAGCCGGGACGGGCTCACGCCCGAAGAGCAGGAGAAGCTGGTCACCGGTGACTCCAAGGCCGCGGGCGGCGGCAAGCGGACCGACACCATCATGATCGCGCACGTCCCGTCCAACAGCGTCAAACCGACGCTGCTGAGCCTCCCGCGCGACTCGCAGGTGAGCATTCCGGGGCACGGCAAGAACAAGATCAACGCGGCGTTCTCGATCGGGGGCCCGACGCTGCTCGCGCAGACCGTCGAAGGCGCCACCGGCCTGCGCATCGACCACTACGCCGAGATCGGCTTCGGCGGCTTCGCGAAGATCGTCGACGCGATCGGCGGGGTGCACATGTGCGTCGAGAAGCCGATGGAAGACACCCTCACCAAGATCAAGATCCCCGCGGGCTGCCAGGACCTCCAGGGCCCGCAGGCGCTCGGGTTCGTCCGCATGCGGCACAGCGACGCGACCCCGCGTTCGGACCTCGACCGCGTCGCCAACCAGCGGAAGTTCATCGGCGCGCTGGTCAGCGAGATCGGCAGCCCCGGCACGTTGCTGAACCCGTTCACGCTGTTCCCGCTGCTGTCGACCGCGCCGGACGCGCTGACCATGGATTCGGGCGACCACGTGCACAACCTGGTCGGGCTGGCGCTGGCGATGCGCGGGATCTCGTCGGGCGGCGTCGTCACCACGACGGTGCCGGTGACCAATGGCTCGGCGGAGAACTGGGACAAGACGAAGTCGAAGCTGCTGTTCGACGCGTTGAAGAACGACACGGAGATCCCGGACAGCGCGATCCTGACCTGATCTTCCGCCGGGTGTCATGAAAGGGTCGTTCAGGACGAAAGATGTCCTGAACGACCCTTTCATGACACCCGCGAAACCCGTTCGGCGCCGAAAACCGGAGGCGCCCGCAGCCGAGGCACGTCACCATGGGCGGATGGAAGCGCCCGCCGAAACCCTCGCCGACGAAGTCGTCACCCTGCGCCGCTGGAAGCCCGAGCAGCTCGAAACCCTCGCCGCCGTCGCGGGCGACTCCGCCGAACACCTCGGCGCCTGGATGATCTGGGCCACCTACGGTTACGGCCGCCGTGAAGCCGCCGACTTCCTGGAGCGGTCCGCGAAGAACTGGGCCGACGGCAAGACCTACGACTTCGCGATCCTCGCGGGGGAGGATCTCGTCGGCGGCGCGGGCATGATCACGCATCCGGACCGGATCGAGATCGGCTACTGGCTCGGCAGGCACCACACCGGCCGCGGCTTCGTGACCAGGGCCGCGAAGCTGTTGGCCGACGAGGCCTTCCGGCTCGGCGCGCCGGAGGTCGAGATCCGGCACGACGAGAAGAACCTCGCGAGCGGTGCCGTACCCGCGCGGCTGGGGTTCACGATGATCGGCGAGGAGCCCGCCGAACCGCCGCACGCCCCCGCCTGCGCGGGCGTCGACCGGTTCTGGCGGCTCAAGCGTCCTTAGTCTTGCGCTCGCGCAAGGCCGCGAGGGCCTTGTCGGCGTGCACGGTGAACTTCAGCTCGCTCTTGATCACTTCGAGCACCTTGCGGTCGGTGTCGATGACGAAGGTGTGCCGTTTGGCGTGCAGCGGGCTGAATTTGCGCCAGACGCCGAACTGTTTCGCCACCACACCGTCCACATCGGACAGCAGGGGATAGTCGAAGCCGTGTTTGGCGGAGAACTCCTGCTGTTTGGCGACGTCGTCCGGGCTGATTCCGACGCGGTGTGCGCCCACTTCGGCGAACTCCGCGGCCAGGTCGCGGAAATGGCAGCTTTCCGCGGTGCAGCCGCTGGTCATCGCGGCGGGGTAGAAGAACAGCACCACCGGGCCGGACGAGAGGAAGTCCGACAGGGTGCGCTCTTCGCCCTTGTCGTCGGGCAGCGTGAAGTCCGGGGCGAGGTCACCTTGGTCCATGGAGCGATCCTGTCACGTCAGTGGGCGTGCCGTTCGATCAGCTCGTCGACCTCGTCCCCGGTCGCGGAATCCGCGATGAACGAACCCCGCGCCGCGAGGACGCCGTACCGCCGCAGCCGTTCGGCCTGTTCGTGGCTGTGGACGCCTTCCGCGCCGATGCGCAGTTTCAGCTCCTTGGCCCTGGCGACCAGCTGGCACAGATGGCGGACGTCGGCGTCGTTCTCGCCGTCGGCCAGCGCGTCGACGACCGGGCCGGACAGGATCACATGGCGGACGGGCAGCCCGTGCCGCGGGATGAGCTCCAGATCGTCCGAACCGGAGATGGTCAGCACGAGCTGTGCGCCCAGATCGGCCAGTACGGCGAAGGAATCGAGCACCTCGCCGCTCGCGTCGAGCACGGAATCGCGGTCCGTGCACAGCCGCAGCGCCTGTGCGGGCAGGTTGTGCCGGTCGAGCTGTTCCTTGACCAGCAGGACCAGATCGGGCTCGATGGCCAGCCGGGTCGGCAGCCGTACACAGACGTCGGGGGCGGCGTCGCCGAACCTGCTCCGCCATCGCGCGGTGGCGGCGAGCGATTCGGCCAGCAGCCACCGGCCGAGCGGGATGGTCATCCCGGTGATCTGTGCCAGCGGATAGAACTCGTCGGAGTCCAGTTCGCCCTTCTCCGGATGGCTCCAGCGCAGCCCGGCGTTGACGGCCGCCAGCTGGTCGGGATTCGCGAGCTTCACCGTCGGCTGATAGATCAGCGAGAATTCGCCGTTCTCCAGCGCGCCCGCGATGACCGCGCCGAGCTGGTAGCGGCCACGGTCACGCGCGTCGAGCTCCGGGTCGAACAGCATCCACTGCGCCTTGCCCGCCTCCTTGGCGCGGTGCAGGGCGATTTCCGCGGCCCGCAACAGGTCTTCGGAGCCGCCGTCGGCGACCGGGCGGACGACGATACCCGCGCTCGCGCTGACCCCGATCCCGTGCCCGCCGAGGTAGATCGGTTCGGCGAGTTCTTCCAGCGCCTGCTCGACCAGGGCGATCACCTGGGGCGGCGTGAAATCGCCGCGCAGCAGGACGGCGAACCCGTCGCCGGACAGCCGGGCGACGGAACCCTCGTGCCTGCCGGCGAACACGGACCTGAGCTTCGTCGCGACGCCGCGCAGCACCTGGTCACCGATGCCGGCGCCGAGCCCGTCGTTGATCACCTTGAAGCCGTCGATGTCGAGATAGACGAGGGCGACCTGCTCGCCGCCGGAACCGGCGAGCGCGGTTTCGAGGGCGTTGCCGAACGCGGTGGCGTTGGGCAGGCCGGTCAGCACGTCGTGCACGTTCTGGTGCCGCAGTTGTTCCTGCAGCAGGTGGATCTCGTTGGCGTCGGCGACCATCAGCACCGGATAGGTCGTACCGGGCCGGTCACCGGGGAGATCGGTCAGGGTCACGTCGCCCCAGAGCGGGCCTTCCTCGCTGTGGGTCAGCAGCAGGCGTTCCTGTTGGGTCGGCCGGCCGTGCGTCATGAGCTGCGCGAGCGCGTTCCGCAGGCGGGCGACGTCGTGTTCGGCGGAGCCGAGGTCGGGGATCTCCCGGCCGCGCAGTGAGGAGGGACGACAACCGAGCAGACGGCCGAGCGCGGCGTTCGCCTCCACGATGGTGCCGTTGGCGTCGGCGAGGGCGATCCCGATGGGAGAGGCGGAGTAGAGCTTGGAGAAGCGCTGCAGAGCCGGCTGATGCTCGGGCTCGGCACGGACGGCGTCCTCGGCGACGCCGAGCAGGAACCGTTCGAGTTGCTCCTTGGGAAGCGATACTCCTTTAGTGTCAGCGAGCGTCTCGGCCCATCTCCGGGCCACGTCCACCAACCCTGGCGCGGAACCAGGTTCGGGCACACTTCACCTCTTCATGCGCGGTTGATGGCCAGCTCAGACCGGGTGTCCGAGCCCACGGACCCACACTAGGTATGAGCCGACCGGGTGTAGTGCCACGGCACCATGCGCGATCCGGGGTGTCTACCGGCTGAAAGGGTGATCGCTGCTACACGAGTGGTGACCGGAAGTTACCAAGAGTGCTCGATCGTGGGCATGGATTCACCGAGGCGTCAGGTGGATCGGCAGGCCGTCCGCCGGCACGGGCAGCGACACGTAATCCCAGCGCGCGGTGTAGCCCTCCGGGACCGACCAGCGATACGCCCGCAGCATCTCGTGCAGCAGCGCCTTCACTTCGAACGTCCCGAAATGCAGGCCGATGCACTTGTGCGCCCCGCCGCCGAACGGCATCCACGCGTAGCGATGCGACTTGTCCTCGCGGCGATCCTCACCGAAGCGGTCCGGGTCGAACCGCATCGGATCCGTCCAGTGCTCCGGCGAGAAATGGTTGACGGTGGGGGAAACCCCGACGAGTGTCCCTTCGGGAATGAAATGCCCGAGAACCTCGGTGTCCTTAACGGTTTTCCTGGTCAGGGAAGGAACCGGGGCCACCAGACGCAGGGCTTCCTTGATCACCAGGTCCAGCGTCGTCAGGGTCTCCAGCGCTTCGATGTCGGGTACGTCGTCGCCGAGCGCGAGCGACTCCCGGCGCGCGCGTTCCTGCCACTCCGGGTGCTTGGCGAGGTGGTAGACGGCGGCGGCGCTGGTGATCGTCGACGTGTCGTGCGCGGCCATCATCAGGAAGATCATGTGGTTGACGACGTCGGCGTCGGTGAAGCGGTCGCCGTCCTCGGTGGTGGCGTGGCACAACGCGGTGAAGAGGTCGTCGCCGTCGCTCGCCCGTTTCGCGGGCAGGTTCGCCGAAAAGTAGCGTTCGAGGACCTTGCGGCCGTGCAGTCCCGCCGCCCAGCGGCCACCGGGGACGGGGAACCGCACGATGGCCGTGCCCGCGCGCACGGAATTCACGAACGCGCGGTTGATCGCGGCCGCGTCGTCGCCGGAACTCATGCCCATGAACACACGGGTCGCGACGTCGAGCGTGAGTTGCTTGAGGGACCAGTAGATCCGCGGGTTCGGCCGGTCGGCCCACGCGGCGATGCCGTCGCGCAGGGCCGGGCCCATCTGGTCGACGTAACCGGTGAGCCGCTGCCGGGTGAAGGCCGCCTGCATGATCCGGCGGTGCAGATGGTGCTCGCCGAAGTCGAGCAGCATCAGGCCGCGGTCGAAGAACTGCTCGATGAAGAACTTCCAGCCTTCCTGGGAGAAGGCCTTGTCCTTGTTCACCAACGCGATCTGGGTGGCCTCCGGTCCGGTGAGCGCGACGATGCGGCGCCCGAACGCGCCCATCCACGACACCGGTCCGTAGGTCTCGTAGCGTTTGAGGCCGAACTCGATGCCGAAACGCATGAAGTCCAGCGCGTGCCCGATGACCGGTGGGCCTTCGTCGCCGAGGACGGGTTTGAGGCCAGGAGGGGCGGGAGCGAGTTCGCGGACCGGCCAGGTCGCGCCGAGCCAGCGCTGGTCGACCGAACGCGGCAGGGGGATCGAGGTGAGCGGCGGAACCCGCTCGCGCAGCGCCCCGGTGACCTTTTCGACGGCGTTCGCCATGGTGACCATCTCCCCGCTGAGACCGGTTACCGCTCCACCATCGCACCCTTATTGACGCCTTGACAATACCTCGATGGAAGTTCCGTGAAGGCCTCCTTGAGGGACCCAGGGTCCCTCAAGGAGGCCTTCACGGACCGGTCAGGCCAGTTCGGAGCGGACCGTGTGGGCGGCCGCGACGAGGTTCCGCAGGGCCGGTTCGACCTCGGCGTAGCCGCGGGTCTTCAGGCCGCAGTCCGGGTTGACCCAGATCCGCTCGGCGGGCACGGCGCCGACGGCGGTCCGCAGCAGGCCGCTGACCTCCTCGACGCCCGGGACGCGCGGCGAGTGGATGTCGTAGACACCCGGCCCGACGCCGCGGCCGAAGCCCGCCGCGCCGAGATCGGTGACGACCTCCATCTTCGACCGCGCGGCCTCGATGCTGGTGACGTCGGCGTCGAGCGCGTCGATCGCCTTGACCACCTCACCGAATTCCGAATAGCACATATGCGTGTGGATCTGGGTGGCGTCGTCGATCCCGGAAGTCGCCAGCCGGAACGACGAAACCGCCCACGCGAAGTACGCCTCGTGCGCCGCCGCGCGCAGCGGGAGCAGCTCCCGCAACGCCGGCTCGTCCACCTGGATGACGCGGATGCCCGCCTCCTGCAGGTCGTGCACCTCGTCGCGGATGGCCAGCGCCACCTGACGGGCGGTCTCGCCCAGCGGCTGATCGTCGCGGACGAACGACCACGCCAGGATCGTCACCGGTCCGGTCAGCATGCCCTTGACGGGTTTGCCGGTCAGGCCTTGGGCGTAGCGCGCCCACTCGACGGTCATCGGCTCCGGACGCGAGACGTCGCCGTACAGGATCGGCGGACGGACGCACCGCGAACCGTAGGACTGCACCCAGCCGAAGTCGGTGGCCGCGAACCCGGCCAGCCGCTCGGCGAAGTACTGCACCATGTCGTTGCGCTCGGGCTCACCGTGCACCAGCACGTCGAGGCCGAGGTCCTCCTGCAGCCGGACGACGCGCTCGATCTCCGCCTTCATCGCGGCTTCGTAGCCCGCGTCGTCCAGCGAACCCGCCTTGTGCGCGGCCCGCGCCTTGCGGACGTCGGTGGTCTGCGGGAACGAGCCGATCGTCGTGCTCGGCAACGGCGGCAGGTTCAACGCGGCCTGCTGAGCCGCCGCCCGCCGAGCATAGGGGGAGCGGACGGTGTCCTCCGGCCGCAGCGCCTCCAGCCGGGCGCGGACCCCGCTGTCGGCCAGATCGGCCGCCGTCGCGCGATCCGTGGCCGCGGCGCGGGCGGCGGAGAGGTCGACTCCCTCTTCTTTCAACGCGCGCCCGAGCAGAACGACCTCGTCGACCTTCTGCCTGGCGAAAGCGAGCCAGCCCTTCAGTCGCGGGTGAAGCCCGTCCTCCCGTTCGACGTCGTAGGGCACGTGCAGCAGCGAGCAGGACGTCGACACGCTGACCGACTTCGCGGTGCCCAGCAACGTCGCCGCCCGGCTGAGCGCGCGGGTCGGATCCGTGCGCCAGACGTTGCGCCCGTCCACGACACCGGCCAGAACCTCTTTGTCCCGCAAGGCGGGTTCGGAGGCGACGGCGTCCACAAAGGACTCATCGGACACGAGATCGACGGCGATCGCGTCGATCGGGGAGCGGGCGAGCACGCCGAGTCCGCGTCCGAGCCCGCCGAAGTACCCGGCGACCAGGATCTTCGGCCGCGCGGTCTCCTTCGCGAGCCGGTGGTAGGCGCGGATGAGCGCGTTGAGTTCCCGTTCGCTGCGATCGGCGGCGAAGGCGGGCTCGTCGAACTGGACCCACTCGACGCCTTCGTCGTGCAGACGGCGCAGTAGGTCGACGTAGCCGTCGAGAAGGTTGTCGAGCAGCTCCAGCGGACGGAAGCCCTCCGGAGCCGTCCCGGCCGGCTTCGCGAGCAGCAGGAACGTCACCGGGCCCACCAGCACCGGCCGGGTCTCGACGCCGATCGCGCGGGCTTCGCGGTACTCGTCCAGCGGTTTGGTGCCGGTGAGCGAGAACGTCGTTTCCGGGCCGAGTTCGGGGACGATGTAGTGGTAGTTCGTGTCGAACCATTTCGTCATCTCCATCGCCGGCGCGTCCTGCACCCCGCGCGCGGCGGCGAAGTAGGTGTCGAGCGGCGAGAGGCCGAGCGTGGTGAAGCGCTCCGGCAGCGCTCCGAACAGCTCGGTGGTGTCGAGTACCTGGTCGTAGTGGGAGAACGTGTTGGAGGGGACGGAATCCAGTCCCGCGTCCTTGAGTTCCCGCCAGGCGCGGGTGCGCAGCGCGCGGCCGGTGCCGAGCAGTTCGGCCTCGTCGATCCTGCCCGCCCAGTAGCGTTCGAGTGAACGCTTGAGTTCCCGGTCCGGTCCGATCCGGGGGTAGCCCAGCACTGTCGTGCCGATTTCGGTCACAGCTCTCTCCTCGCGAGCTTGTCGTCGGAGCCCGGAGCGCGCAGGAGTGACCGCCGTTCGGTCGTGCCCATCCCACGAGGCCCGGACTCACGCACGCCGTCGGCGCGCGTACCACGGGCAGGTCTTCGGACTCGTGGGCGACTCGCTCGCTCCTACCGGCCGTCGCTTCCCGGGGCGCCATGTCCCAGTGCTTTACCGTGTCTCGCACGGTGACGGCTTTCGTTCCCACATACCGCTGCGGGGCAGTCCCGGATTCGCACCGGGTTCCCTGTTACCTCGACCGGCCTGGGAGGCCGGGCGAACCAGTAGCACTCCGGAGCGTACCGCGAAGGAGAAGTACATGAAGGCCCCCTTCCTGTACCTAGGCGCAAGGAAGGGGGCCTTCATGTACTACGTGTCGGTGATCAGTCCCAGTCGAGGGCGCCACCGGACTGGTACTCGATGACGCGGGTCTCGAAGAAGTTCTTCTCCTTCTTGAGGTCCATCGCCTCCGACATCCACGGGAACGGGTTCTCGGTCTCGCCGAAGATCGGCGCGAGGCCGATCTGCTGCGCCCGCCGGTCGGTGATGAAGTGCATGTACTGCTCGATCAGCTCGGCCGAGAGCCCGAGCATGCCGCGCGGCATGGTGTCGCGGGCGTAGGCGACCTCGAGTTCGCACGCCTCGGTCAGCATCGTCCGGATCTCCGCCTGGAACTCCTCGGACCACAGGTGCGGGTTCTCGATCTTGATCTGGTTGATGCAGTCGATGCCGAAGTTCAGGTGGATCGACTCGTCGCGCAGGATGTACTGGTACTGCTCGGCGATACCGATCATCTTGTTCCGGCGGCCGAGCGAGAGGATCTGCGCGAAACCGGTGTAGAACCACATGCCCTCGAAGATCACGTAGAACGCGACGAGGTCACGCAGGAAGTTCTGGTCGGCTTCCGGGGTGCCGGTCTCGAAGTCCGGGTTCTCCAGGTTCTGCGTGTACTTCAGCGCCCACGCGTCCTTGTCCGAAATGGACGGGACCTCGCGGTACATGTTGAACAGCTCGCCCTCGACCAGGCCGAGGCTTTCGCAGATGTACTGGAAGGTGTGCGTGTGCACGGCCTCCTCGAACGCCTGGCGCAGCAGGTACTGGCGGCATTCGGGGTTGGTGATCTGCCGGTACACCGCGAGCACGATGTTGTTGGCCACCAGCGATTCCGCGGTGGCGAAGAAGCCGAGGTTGCGCTTCAGCATGGTGCGCTCGTCCTCGGTGAGGCCGTCGGGCGACTTCCACAGCGCGATGTCGGCCTGCATGGCGACCTCGGTCGGCATCCAGTGGTTGTTGCAGCCGGCGAGGTACTTCTCCCACGCCCAGGTGTACTTCATCGGCAGCAGCTGGTTGACGTCGGCGCGGGCGTTGATCATCCGCTTGTCGTCGACGTTGATGCGGGCGGCGCCGACTTCGATCTCACCGAGGCCCGTGGCGTCGGCGGAGGCGTCAAAGGTGGTCATGAAAGCTCACTTCACGAGTCGGGGGTCGTGAGTGGCGATTCGGGTTCTAACCCGAATCGCCACTCACGACGATGTCTTACTGGCAGGCTTCGCAGTCGGGGTCGTCGATCCGGCAGGCGGCGCCTTCGGTGGCGACGAAGTCGACGTCCGAGACCTTCGGCATCTCCTTCGGCTCCGGCTTGGCGGCCGGGGCAGGAGCGGTCACCGGCACGGCCGGAACCGCGGCGGAAGCCGACGGCGCGGGCGAAGCGGCGGGAGCCGGGGCGGCGGCGGGCTTCGGCGAAGCGGGTGCGGCGGGGGCCGGGGTGGCCGAGACCGCGTTCAGCTTGCCGTCGGTGCCGCGCAGGGTGCTCTTCTCCACGTGCGTCGCGGACCGGGCCCGCAGGTAGTACGTGGTCTTGAGGCCCTTGTGCCAGGCGTAGCGGTACAGCTCGTCGAGCTTGCGGCCGCTGGGCGCCGCGATGTACAGGTTCAGCGACTGGGCCTGGTCGATCCACTTCTGGCGCCGCGAACCGGCGTCCACCAGCCACTTGGACTCGATCTCGAACGCGGTCGCGTACAGCGCCTTCAGGTCGTCCGGCACGCGGTCGATCTGGCCGAGGCTGCCGTCGAAGTACTTCAGGTCCGAGACCATGACCTCGTCCCACAGCCCGCGCTCCTTGAGCGAGCGGACCAGGTGCGGGTTCACCACGGTGAAGTCGCCGGACATGTTCGACTTGACGAACAGGTTCTGGAACAGCGGCTCGATCGACTGCCCGACGCCGCAGATGTTGGAGATCGTCGCGGTCGGCGCGATCGCCATCACGTTGGAGTTGCGCATGCCGACGGTCTTGACCCGCTCACGCAGCGGCGCCCAGTCCAAAGTGGACGAGGTGTCGACGTCGAGCGCGTCGCCCTGTCGCGCGTCGATGAGCAGCTGCATCGAGTCGATCGGCAGGATTCCCTTGCTCCACAAGGAACCCTCGAACGTCTGGTACTGGCCGCGCTCCTCCGCGAGGTCGGTCGACGCCGAGATCGCGTAGTAGCTGATGTGCTCCATGCTCGTGTCCGCGAACTGCACGGCCTCGTTCGAGGACAGCGGGACACCGATCTCGAACAGCGCGTCCTGGAAGCCCATCAGGCCGAGGCCGATCGGGCGGTGGCGCAGGTTGGAGCGGCGCGCCTCCGGGATCGTGTAGAAGTTGATGTCGATCACGTTGTCGAGCATGCGGACCGCGGTGCGCACGGTCTTCTCGAGCCGCTTGGTGTCCAAGCCGTCGGGGGTGACGTGCTTGAGCAGGTTCACCGAGCCGAGGTTGCAGACCGCGACCTCGTCGGTGGTGGTGTTCAGGGTGATCTCGGTGCACAGGTTGGACGAGTGCACGACACCCACGTGCTGCTGCGGCGAACGCAGGTTGCACGGGTCCTTGAAGGTGATCCACGGGTGGCCGGTCTCGAACAGCATGGTCAGCATGCGGCGCCACAGGTCGACCGCGCGGACCTTGCGGAACACCTTGAGCTCACCGCGTTCGGCGGCGGCCTCGTACTCGCGGTAGCGCTCGGCGAACGCGTTGCCGTAGAGGTCGTGCAGGTCCGGGGTCTCGTTCGGCGAGAACAGCGTCCACTGCGCGTCGGCCTCGACCCGGCGCAGGAACTCGTCCGGCACCCAGTTCGCGGTGTTCATGTCGTGCGTACGACGACGGTCGTCACCGGTGTTCTTGCGCAGGTCGAGGAATTCCTCGATGTCCACGTGCCAGGTCTCGAGGTACGCGCAGGCCGCGCCCTTGCGCTTGCCGCCCTGGTTCACCGCGACCGCGGTGTCGTTGGCGATCTTGAGGAACGGCACGACACCCTGCGACTGGCCGTTGGTGCCCTTGATGTGCGCGCCGAGGCCGCGGACCGGGGTCCAGTCGTTGCCGAGACCGCCCGAGTACTTCGCCAGCAGCGCGTTGTTCTTGTACGCCTGGAAGATCGAGTCCAGGTCGTCGTCGACCGTGGTCAGGAAGCAGGACGACAGCTGCGGACGCGTGGTGCCCGAGTTGAACAGCGTCGGGGTGGACGCCATGAAGTGGAACGTCGAGAGCAGCTCGTAGAACTCGATGGCACGAGCCTCACGGTCGTCCTCGCGGATCGCCAGGCCCATCGCGACGCGCATGAAGAACGCCTGCGGCAGCTCGAAGCGGACCCCGTCGTGGTGCTGGAAGTACCGGTCGTACAGGGTCTGCAGGCCGAGGAAGCCGAAGTCGAGGTCGCGTTCGGCGTGGATGGCCGCGGTGATTTTGTCCAGATCGAAGGTCTGCAGCTCGGCGTTGACCAGCTCAAGCTCGATGGCGCGCTTGAGGTAGTCCCGGAAGTACTGCGGGTACCGGGTGGTCATCTCGTCCTGGCTGGCCTGCTGCGGCACGCCCGCGAGGTAGCTGAGGGCCTCGCCGCGGAGCTTGTCCGCGAGCAGCCGGGCGCTGACGTAGGAGTAGTTCGGCTCCTGCTCGACGAGCACGCGCGCGGCCATGATCTGCGCGAGGGCGAGCTCGTCGGCGCTGATGCCGTCGTAGAGGTTGCGCTTGGCCTCGGCCAGCACCGGCTCCGCCGAGACGTCCTCGAGGCCGGAGACGGCCTCGCCGACGACGTGCGAGACGCGGGCCCAGTCGAGCGGGCGGAGCGAACCGTCGGCCGCCTTGACGCTGATGGCGACGTCGGACGACGCGGGCTTCTCGGCCTCGCGGGCCTTCGCGCGCTCCTCGCGGTACAGGACGTACGCGCGGGCGACCTTGTGGTGCTCGCCGCGCATGAGCGCGAGCTCGACGATGTCCTGGATCTGCTCGATGTGCAGCGCGGTCTCGGGACCGGCGTGGCGGAGCAGGGTGGTCTCGATCTGCTCGGTCAGTTCCTTGACCAGGTGGTGGATCCGCGACGAAGCGGCCGCGTCACCGCCCTCGACGGCGAGGAAGGCCTTGGTCACGGCGACCGAGATCTTGTTCGCGTCGAAGGGGGACACGCTGCCGTCCCGCCGGATGACTCGCACGGTCGCGGGCGTGGTGTCCGAGGACGAGGGCGGCCGCTGACCGGTTTCCACTGACATGCATGTCTCCAAAAGGGCGCGTTGAAGCACCACAAGGCCTCACAAGGCCGTGCGCTGCACGTTCACAAAGCTGTCCGACCACCGCTCCCGAGCGGTCTCCCCGTCGCTGGGCGGTGCCGGTTCCCAGAGACTACATGTAGGGGTCGGAGGCTGCACGTGCCCCAATGGGTGGCGTGTCGTCGGCTCACCCTGGCGGGTTAGACGATCACGCTGAGCGGCTGGTCAACCGCCGAAGACGATCTTGAAATCGCGCAGGCAGGCGTTCAGGACGGGCCGCTGACCGGCCAGGAAGCCGAACGGCCCGGACTCGTTGATCCGCCAGTCCGCGGCCGCCGGACAAGGCCTCACCTTCGCCCGGACGGGGCTCCTTTTGAGACGGCCGTCCAGCATTTGGACGACGTCGAAGGCCGCGGGCATCCGTACCGGGAGGCTCGGGCGGGGCGTGAAGGCCGCCGTCGCGATCCAGTCTTCCTGTGTGGCCGCCGAGGCGGTGAAGGTCCGTCCGTGGGCGAAGTCGAGCGCGGCGAGATCCTTGGGGATGCCCCACAGTGCCCGCCCGCCGGCGAGCGAGACCTCGCTGTCGACCCAGATGTCGGTGATGGAGCTGGAGAGGCGCTCGCCGCGGACCGCGACCGTCGCCAGCAGCTCGTGGTACTGGAGCTGCCCGGGTTCCTGGTAGTCGATCCAGGCGGTGAACACCTGGGCGCGGCCGCCGACCACGATCGGCTCGACGCCGCCGGGCAGTGCGGGCAGTTCGCTCACCGGGACACGCCAGATCGACAGATATGCCTGACCGGCCAGGTTCCAGGGCTCCGGGGGATACGCGGTCACTTGTTCAGCCATGGCAGGTAGGCGGGCTGGTCGGTGTCGACGCGCATGGAGAACTCCGGTGGTCGTTTCTGCAGGAAGGACACGACGCCTTCGACCGCGTCCGGGCTGGAGCCCAGGCCGCCGATCAGCCGGGAGTCGAGCTCGTGCACGGGGAACGGCGATTCCGCGCTCGCCATCCGGTACAGCAGCTGGCGGGTCACGGCGACCGAGACCGGCGACGTGGTCGCGGCGATCTCGCGAGCGAGTTCGCGTGCCTTGCCGAGCACTTCTTCTGGCTCGTGGACACTGTGGACCAGTCCGGCGGTCTTCGCCTCCTCGGCGCCGAAGACGCGGCCGCTGATCATCCAGTCGAGTGCCGTGCCCATCCCGACGAGCCGGGGAAGGAACCACGCGGACGCGCCTTCGGGGTAGATCCCGCGGCGGACGAACACGAAGCCGAACCGGGAGTCCGTGGAGGCGAGGCGGTAGTCGCACGACAGGGTGATCGTGACGCCGCCGCCGACAGCCGCGCCCCGCAGGGCGGCGATCACCGGCTTGTTCATCGTGAAGATCCGCTTCGAGCAGCGTCCCGCCGGCTCCTGCCACGCCGCGTCCGGCCCGGTCTCCGGATCGAAGTCGAAACCGCCCTGCGTGAGGTCGGCGCCCACCGAGAAATCCTTGCCGTTGCCGGTCAGGATCACCACCCGGACGTCCTCGTCGCGGTCGGCGCGATCCATCGCGTCGCCGAGTTCGTCGGCCATGCGGATGGTGTAGCCGTTGCGGGCCTCGGGCCGGTTGAGCGTGACCGTCGCGATGCGGTCTTCGACCTCGTAGGTGATTTCGGCGTACGCGCTCATGACGTGAAAGTAAGCCAGTGTTGACAAGGTGTCAACAAGACTCATTCGACGTCGTCCAGATGGTCCGCGTAGTACTCGACCGCTCGCCGGTATCGCCGGACGCCGTCGTCCGCGCTGGTCGCGGCGAGCACCTTCAACAGGGTTCCCGCCGCCTCGCGCGCCTCGCCGGCGTTGTAGAGCGCCATCGCGAGGAACGTCCTCAGTGCCGCGTCGTCCGGGAACTCGCCGAGACCGCGCCGCAGGGTCGCGAGCGACTCCTCGTACCTGCCGAGGACGCGGTACGTGCTGCCGAGCCCGACGAACACCCCGTGCCTGTCCTCTGTGGACAGACCCTCGCCCGCGAGCGCCTGCTCGTAGAACGGGGCCGCTTCGGCTTCCAAGCCGGCCGAATCGTGGGCCCACGCGGTCTGGTAGGCGATCACGGCGTCCCGTGGATTCCTCTCGGCCAGCTCGATCAGCCGCAGGCGCGCCTCGTCGGTGCCCTGCTCCCGTAGCCGGATCGCCTCGTTCACGCGGCGGTTCCGTCGAACGGCGGATAGGTCTCGGCGCCGACCCGCTCGGCCACGACGATGTACTCGGCCAGCGCGTCACGCGACCGGTTCAGCTTGGCCAGCTGCTCGTCCAGGCGACCGAGCCGCTCGCGCATCGCGGCCAGCAGCTCGGGACAGCCGATCAGCTCCGGTTCCTCGCCGATCGCGCAGGGGAGCAGGTACGCGATGTCCTCGGACGAGAGGCCGGCGGCGAGCAGGTGGCGGATCTGCCTCACCCGCAGCAACGCCGTCTCGTCGTACTCGCGGTAGCCGTTCGTGCCGCGGCTCGCCTCCAAGAGGCCCTGCGCCTCGTAGTAGCGCAGCTGATGGGCGTTGACGCCCGTCCGGTGACTCAGTTCACCGATCTTCATCGCTTTCCCCACTTGACCTTCATACCGGTATCAACGTTGACGATCGTGCCATGACAGACAAAACGAACACTCCGATTTCGGTCGTCGGCCTCGGCCTGATGGGCACCGCGCTCGCCCGCGCGTTCCTGAAGGCCGGGCATCCCACCACCGTCTGGAACCGGACGGCCGCCAAGGCGGACGCGCTCGTGGCCGAAGGCGCGCGGCTCGCGCCCACGATCGGTGACGCGCTCGGCGGCGTGACGATCGTGTGCCTCACCGACTATTCCGCCGTGCGCGAACTGCTCGGCGACGCCGGTCTCGACGGCGCGACCCTGGTCAATCTCACCTCGGGCGACTCCGCGCAGGCGCGGGAAACCGCCGCCTGGGCCGAAAAACACGGCGCCCGCTACCTGGACGGCGCGATCATGGCCATCCCGTCGTCGATCGGGACCGACGAGTCGGTGATCCTGCTGAGCGGACCGCGGCCGGACTTCGACCTCGGCGCGCTCGGCACGGTCAGCCACCTCGGCGAGGATCCCGGCCTCGCCTCCCTCTACGACGTCGCCGGCCTGACGATGATGTGGAGCGTCCTGAACGCGTGGCTCCAGGGCACCGCGATGCTCAAGACGGCCGGTGTCGACGCCGCGACGTACGCGCCGTTCGCGCGGCAGATCGCCGCCGGGGTGGCGGACTGGCTGCCCGGCTACGCGGAGCAGATCGACAAGGGTTCGTTCCCCGCCGAGGTGTCGGCGTTGGAGACCGACGCGCGCGCGATGGCGCACATGGTCGAGGAGAGCGAGGCGCTGGGTGTGAACGCCGAGCTGCCGAAGCTGATCAAGGCGATGGCCGACCGCGCGATCGCCTCCGGGCACGGGGGTGAGCAGTATCCGGTGCTGATCCGGGAATTCGAGCGGCCGGGGAGCTGAGCTGCCCCGCTGTCCGTGAAGGCCTCCTTGAGGGACCTCTGCTAACCATCGGTGTGTGGGTTGCCGAGGCGATGTCGCGCGGAGGTTGTGGGAGATGGGATTCGGTGTCCCCAATGTGGCATTGGGGACACTGGGCTGCGATGAGGATCGGGTTCCCTCGATGCCCGACCGGCCTCGGAACGGTCGCCGGCCTGGTCCCCGCTGTCCGTGAAGGCCTCCTTGAGAGACCCAGAGTCCCTCAAGGAGGCCTTCACGGAACGTCGACCGAGGAAAACAATCAGGCGCGCTTGATTTTTCCGCCACCGAGTGTCAGCCTGGGGGAGACGCGAGGAGGCGGGCATGGCTGACCTGGGCGTGATCCTTGGGGATCTCGCGGCGGAATCGCAGGCCATCGACGACGTGGTGGCGGATCTGCCCGCGTCGGACTGGGCGCGGCAGACCCCGGCCGAAGGCTGGACGATCGCCCATCAGATAGCCCATCTGGCCTGGACGGACAAGAAGGCGCTGATCGCGGCGCGCGGGTCCGAGGCCGAGTGGCAGGCCGAGATCGAAGGGCTGCTCGCGACGGGCGAGTCCTACGTCGACGACGGCGCCGCCGAGGGCGCGAAGACGCCGCCCCGCGAACTGCTGGAGGAGTGGCGCGCCGGTCGCGCGGAGCTCGCCGAAGCGCTCGCCGCGGTGCCCGACGGGCAGAAGATTCCCTGGTACGGCCCGCCGATGAGTGCCGCCTCCATGGTGACGGCGCGCCTCATGGAGACCTGGGCGCACGGTCAGGACATCTTCGACGCGCTCGGCGTCGCGCGCGAGAACACCGCCCGGATCTGGCACATCGCCCGGTTCGGCACCCGCACGCGCGACTTCGCCTACAAGCTCAACGCGCTCGCCCCGCCCCACGAGGAATTCCGCGTCGAGCTGACCGCGCCCGACGGCACCACCTGGGCTTTCGGCCCCGAGGACGCCGGACAGCGGCTCACCGGGAGCGCGGTCGACTTCTGCCTCGTGATCACCCAGCGCCGTCACCCCGCCGACACCGACCTGGTCGCCACCGGCAAGGACGTCGAGGAATGGCTCGGGATCGCACAGGCCTTCGCCGGACCTCCCGGAGCCGGCCGGAAGCCGGGGCAGTTCGCGTGACCCCGGCCCCGATCCGCATCGGCAACGCGTCCGGGTTCTACGGCGACCGGTTCTCCGCGGTCCACGAGATGCTCACCGGCGGCCCGCTCGACGTGCTGACCGGCGACTACCTGGCCGAACTGACCATGCTCATCCTCGGCCGCGACCGGATGAAGGACCCGAACCGCGGTTACGCCAAGACGTTCCTGCGCCAGATGGAGCAGAATCTCGCGCTGGCCAAGGAAAAAGGCGTCAAGATCGTCGCGAACGCGGGCGGGCTCAACCCCGCCGGGCTGGCGGACGCGCTCCGCGAACTGGCCGCGAAGCTCGGCGTCGACGTCGCGATCGCGCACGTCGAGGGCGACGACCTCATCCAGCGCGCTGAGGAGCTCGGCTTCGGCAAGACCTTGACCGCCAACGCCTATCTCGGCGCGTGGGGGATCGCGGAATGCCTGAACGCGGGCGCCGACATCGTGGTGACCGGGCGCGTCACCGACGCATCGGTGATCGTCGGGCCCGCCGCCGCGCACTTCGGCTGGGCGCGCGACGACTACGACGCGCTGGCGGGCGCGGTCGCGGCCGGGCACGTGATCGAATGCGGGACGCAGGCCACCGGCGGAAACTACGCCTTCTTCACCGAGCACGAGATCGGCGTCCCGGGGTTCCCGATCGCCGAGATCTCCGCCGACGGCTCCAGCGTGATCACCAAACACCCCGGTACCGGCGGTGTCGTGAACGCCGGAACCGTTACGGCGCAACTGCTCTACGAGATCACCGGCGCCCGTTATGCCGGGCCGGACGTCACGACGCGGTTCGACACGCTGACCCTCACCGAGGACGGCCAGGACCGGGTCCGGATCAGCGGCGTCACGGGCGAGCCGCCGCCTCCGACACTCAAGGTCTGTCTGAACGGGCTCGGCGGTTTCCGCAACGAGACGACGTTCGTCCTCACCGGACTCGACGTCGAGGCGAAAGCCGCTCTGGTCAAGGAACAACTCGAAGGCGCGCTCAAGGCCCGGCCGCCCGCCGACGTCCGGTGGACCCTGGCCCGCACCGACCGGCCCGACGCCGAAACCGAGCAGCAGGCGAGCGCGTTGCTGCACGTCGCGGTGAAGGACGCCGATCCGGAGGTCGCGGGGCGCGCGTTCAGCGGCGCGGCGATCGAGCTCGCGCTGGCGAGCTATCCCGGGTTCCACGTCACCGCGCCGCCCGCGGCCGCCTCGCCCTACGGCGTCTATCGTGCTGCTTTCGTCGACGCGAAAGAGGTGCCGCACGTCGCCGTCCTGCCGGACGGAACGCGCCGCGACATCGCGCCCGCCGCCGAGACCTTGCCTCTGTCCGAAGTGGACGAATCCGCTCTGCCCGCGCCGTTCACCCAGGCCGAAGTCCGCAGAGTGCCGCTCGGCAAAGTGGTCGGCGCCCGCAGCGGCGACAAGGGCGGCAACGCGAACGTCGGCGTCTGGGCGCGTTCCGACGAGGCGTGGCGCTGGCTCGCGCACCGGCTGACCGTCACCGAGTTCAAACTGCTGCTCCCGGAGACCGCGGACCTCGAGGTCCGGCGGCACCTGCTGCCGAACCTGCGGGCGGTCAACTTCGTCGTCGAAGGCATCCTCGGCGAGGGCGTCGCGTCGCAGGCGCGGTTCGACCCGCAGGCGAAGGCGCTCGGGGAATGGCTGCGCTCCCGCGAGATCGACATCCCGGAGGCCCTCCTGTGACCGACCCCTTCGCCACGCCGGAACGCGCCGAACTGCGCAAGACCGTCCGGCGGTTCGCCGAAACCGAGATCCTGCCGTACCTCGACGAGTGGGAGCGCGAGGGCGAACTGCCCCTCGATCTGCACCGCAAGGCCGGGGAGCTCGGCTTGCTCGGCGTCGGCTTCCCCGAGGAGGTCGGCGGTGGGGGCGGCGACTACCTCGACGCCGTCGTCATCGCCGAGGAACTGCACTACGCGGGCGGATCCGGTGGCCTCTTCGCCTCGCTGTTCACCTGCGGCATCGCCGTCCCGCATATCGCGGCGGCCGGGGATCCGGTGCAGATCGAGCGCTGGGTCCGGCCGACACTGGAAGGCGTCAAGATCGGCTCGCTCGCGGTCACCGAACCCGACGGCGGTTCCGACGTCGCCGGGATCCGCACGACGGCGGTACGCGAGGGCGACGAGTACGTCATCAACGGTGCCAAGACCTTCATCACCTCGGGCTGCCGCGCCGATTTCGTGACCACCGTGGTCCGCACCGGGGAAGCCGGCGCCCACGGGATCTCGCTCATCGTGGTCGAACGCGGCACGCCGGGTTTCACCGTCTCCCGCAAGCTGGAGAAGATGGGCTGGCTCTGCTCGGACACCGCCGAGCTGTCCTATGTGGACGTCCGGGTTCCCGCGGAGAACCTGATCGGCGCCGAGAACAGCGGCTTCGCGCAGGTCGCCACGCAGTTCGTCACCGAACGGGTCTCGCTGGCCGTGCAGGGTTACGCGCACGCGCAGCGGGCACTCGACCTGACCTTGGACTGGTGCCGCCTGCGCGAGACCTTCGGCCGCCCGCTGATCTCCCGTCAGCTGGTGCAGCACAAGCTCACCGAGATGGCCCGCAAGATCGACGTCGCCCGCACCTATACCCGCCAGGTCGCGCAGCGGCACGTCGCGGGCGAAGAGGTCATCGCCGAAGCCTGTTTCGCGAAGAACACCGCCGTCGAGACCGCCGAATGGGTGGTCAACGAGGCCGTGCAGCTGCACGGCGGACTCGGCTACATGCGGGAGTCCGAAGTGGAGCGTCACTACCGTGACGTGCGCATCCTCGGTATCGGCGGCGGGACCAACGAGATCCTCACCGGCTTGGCCGCGAAGCGATTGGGATACACCGCATGAGCACGATACGGTCCACTGTGGACACGCGGAGCGAGGAGTTCGCGGAGAATCGCGAATCCATGCTCGGCAAACTCGCCGAGATCGACGGCGAGCACGCCAAGGCGATCGCGGGTGGCGGTGAGAAGTACGTCTCCCGGCATCGCAAACGCGGCAAGCTGCTGGCCCGCGAGCGGATCGAGCTCCTCCTCGATGAGGACTCGCCGTTCCTGGAGCTTTCGCCGCTGGCGGCCTGGGGTTCGGACTACCAGGTCGGCGCCAGCGTGATCACCGGCATCGGCGTCGTCGAAGGCGTCGAGTGCATGATCTCCGCCAGCGACCCGACGGTCAAAGGCGGGGCGAGCAACCCGTGGACGGCCAAGAAGAGCTACCGCGCCGCGGACATCGCCGCGCAGAACCGGCTGCCGGTGATCAACCTCGTCGAGTCCGGCGGGGCGGATCTGCCGACGCAGAAGGAGATCTTCATCCCCGGCGGCCGGATCTTCCGTGACCTCACGCGGTCCTCGGCGGCGAAGGTGCCCACGATCGCGCTGGTGTTCGGAAACTCGACCGCGGGTGGCGCGTACCTGCCCGGCATGTCGGACTACGTCGTGATGGTCAAGGAACGCGCGAAGGTGTTCCTCGGCGGCCCGCCGCTGGTCAAGATGGCGACCGGCGAGGAATCCGACGACGAATCGCTCGGCGGCGCCGAAATGCACGCCCGCACCTCGGGCCTCGCCGACTACCTCGCGGCGGACGAAGAGGACGCGATCCGGCTCGGCCGCAGTATCGTCAAACGGCTCAACTGGACCAAACAGGGCCCGACGCCCAAGCCGGATTACGCGGAGCCGCTGTACTCCGCCGAAGACCTGCTCGGCATCGTGCCCACCGATCTCAAGGTGCCGTTCGATCCGCGCGAGGTGATCGCCAGGGTCGCCGACGGTTCGGACTTCGACGAGTTCAAACCCTTGTACGGCAGCAGTCTCGCCACCGGCTGGGCGAGTATCCACGGTTACCCGGTCGGCATCCTCGCCAACGCCCAAGGTGTGCTGTTCGGCGAGGAGTCGCAGAAGGCCGCGCAGTTCATCCAGCTGGCCAACCAGATCGACACACCGCTGGTCTTCCTGCACAACACCACCGGCTACATGGTCGGCAAGGAGTACGAGCAGAGCGGCATCATCAAACACGGCGCGATGATGATCAACGCCGTGTCGAACTCGAAGGTGCCGCATCTTTCGGTGCTCATGGGCGCCTCCTACGGTGCCGGGCACTACGGGATGTGCGGCCGGGCCTACGATCCCCGCTTCCTGTTCGCCTGGCCCAGCGCGAAATCCGCGGTCATGGGCCCGCAGCAGCTGGCGGGCGTGCTGTCCATCGTGGCCAGGGCCGCGGCCGCGTCGCGCGGGCAGGAGTACAACGAGGAGCACGACGCCGCCATGCGCGCCATGGTGGAAGGGCAGATCGAGGCCGAGTCGATGCCGATGTTCCTCTCCGGGATGCTCTACGACGACGGGATCATCGATCCCCGCGACACCCGCACGGTGCTCGGGCTCAGCCTGTCCGTGATCCACAATGGACCAGTGAAGGGCGCCGAAGGCTTCGGCGTCTTCCGTATGTGACGGGAGGCGGAGCAGACTGATGTCGCGGCAACCAAATTCACGTAAAGGCGCGCGCTCTGCCGAAGGCCCCGCTATCGGGGTGGCAGGGCGCTTGTCGACGAACCGCGCGGATTCTACGCGAAGTCGCGCCCTGGCGACCCGATCGCGGACGCGCGCAATCTCGCGTAAAGGACAGTGAGCGGCATGATCGAGAAACTTCTGGTCGCCAACCGCGGGGAGATCGCCCGCCGCGTGTTCCGCACCTGCCGCGACGCCGGGATCGGCACGGTCGCGGTGTTCTCCGACGCGGACGCCGACGCGCCGCACACCGCCGAGGCGGACGTCGCCGTCCGCCTGCCGGGCAACGCGCCCGCCGACACATACTTGCGGGCCGAGCTGCTGATCAAGGCGGCCGTGGAGACCGGCGCCGACGCGATCCACCCCGGCTACGGGTTCCTGTCCGAGAACGCCGGGTTCGCGCGCGCCGTGCTCGACGCGGGACTCACTTGGGTCGGCCCGCCGCCGGAGGCCATCGAGAGCATGGGCTCCAAGGTCGAGTCCAAGCGGATGATGGCCGAGGCCGGTGTCCCGATCCTGTCCGAATTGGACCCGGCCGAGGTCACCGAAGCCGACCTTCCGTTGCTGGTCAAGGCTTCCGCCGGAGGTGGCGGACGCGGTATGCGTGTCGTGCGGACGCTCGGCGAACTCGCCGAGGCCGTCGAAGGCGCGAGCGCGGAGGCCGCGTCGGCGTTCGGCGACCCGACCGTGTTCTGCGAGCGGTACCTGGAGACCGGCAGGCATATCGAGGTCCAGGTGCTCGCCGACACCCACGGCACGGTGTGGGCGGTGGGGGAGCGCGAGTGCTCGATCCAGCGCCGTCACCAGAAGGTCGTCGAAGAGGCGCCGTCGCCGTTCGTCGACGAGGCCATGCGGGAGGCGCTGTTCGACGCCGCCCGCAAGGCCGCGCAGGCGATCGACTACGTCGGTGCCGGAACGGTGGAGTTCCTCGCCGGACCGGACGGGCGCTTCTACTTCCTGGAGATGAACACCCGGCTCCAGGTCGAGCATCCGGTCACCGAGGCCACGACGGGGCTCGACCTCGTCTCGTTGCAGCTGCGGATCGCGGAGGGCGAGCACCTCCCGATCGACGAGCCCGAAACGCGGGGTCACGCCATCGAGGTCCGGCTCTACGCCGAAGACCCCGCCGCGGGCTGGCAGCCGCAGAGCGGCACCTTGCACCGTTTCGAGCTTCCCGCGGCACAGCGGGAATTCGAGGTCGGTCCGGGTGTCCGGCTCGACTCGGGTTTCGTCAGCGGCCAGACCGTGGGTGTGCACTACGACCCGATGCTCGCCAAGGTCATCGCGTACGCCCCGGATCGCCGGAGCGCGGCGCGGGCGCTGGCCGGAGCCTTGGCGGGCGCGGAGATCCACGGCGTGGTGACCAACCGCGACCTGCTGGTGAACGTGTTGCGCCACGAGGCTTTCCTCGCCGGAGAGACCGACACGGCGTTCTTCGACCGGCACGGTCTCGAAACCCTGGCGGCCCCACTGGCCACTGTGGACACCGTACGGATTTCCGCGCTGGCCGCGGCTTTGGCCGGTGCGGCCGCGAATCGCTCGGAGGCCCGGGTTCAGCGCCGGCTGCCGAGCGGCTGGCGCAACGTCCGGTCCCAAGGGCAGCGCAAACGTTTTCGTCACGGCGACGATGAGATCGAGGTCGGCTACGGCCTCGGCCGGGACGGTCTGCGTGCCGACGGATTCGAAGGTGTCGAACTGGTTTCCGCCGAGCGCGGCGCCGTGGTCCTGGAGATTTCCGGGGTACGGCGGAAGTTCGCCGTCGCGCGGTACGGCGACACGGTGTACGTCGATTCGCCGGACGGCTCCGTCGAACTGGGCGTGGTGCCGAGGTACACCGATCCCGACGCGGCGCTCGCCGCCGGTTCGCTCGTGGCGCCGATGCCGGGCACGGTCGTCCGGCTCGCGGTCGAGGCGGGCGACACCGTGAAGACCGGCGATCCGTTGCTGTGGCTCGAAGCGATGAAGATGGAACACCGGATCGCGGCGCCCGCCGACGGCGTCGTGACCGAACTCCCGGTGGTGGTCGGACAACAGGTCGAAGTGGGCACGATCCTCGCGGTGGTAGGAGACGAAGAATGAACGCGATGAACTTCACCGAGCCCGAGGAGCGCGTCGCGCTGCGGGCCGCGGTCGCCGAACTCGGCAAGAAGTACGGGTACGAGTACTACGCCAAGCAGGCGCGTGCCGGGCTCAAGACCGAGGAACTGTGGGCCGAGGCCGGACGGCTGGGCTACCTCGGCGTGAACCTGCCCGAGGAGTACGGCGGCGGGGGAGCGGGGATCGCGGATCTCGCCGCGGTGCTCGAAGAACTCGCCGCGGCGGGCTCCCCGCTGCTGCTCATGGTCGTCTCGCCGGCGATCTGCGGCACGGTCATCTCGCGTTTCGGCACCGACGAGCAGAAGAAGCGCTGGCTTCCGGGCATCGCCGACGGCAGCAGGCGGATGGTCTTCGCGATCACCGAACCGGACGCCGGGTCGAACTCGCACAAGATCACCACCACCGCGAAGCGGGACGCCGACGGTTGGGTCCTCAGTGGACGGAAGGTCTACATCTCCGGCGTCGACGAGGCGGACGCCGTCCTGGTCGTCGGCCGCACCGAGGACGCGAAGACCGGCAAGCTCAAGCCCGCGCTGTTCACCGTCCCGACCGACACGCCCGGCTTCGAGTACAAGCAGATCGACATGGACATCGTCTCGCCGGAGAAGCAGTTCGGCCTGTTCCTCGACGACGTCCACCTGCCGGCCGACGCGCTGGTCGGCGAGGAGGACGCGGCGATCGCGCAGCTGTTCGCCGGGCTCAACCCCGAACGCATCATGGGCGCGTCGTTCTCGCTCGGCATCGCGCGCTACGCGCTGGGGAAGGCCGTCGGCTACGCCAACGAGCGCAAGGTGTGGGGCGCGCCGATCGGCACCCACCAGGGGCTCGCGCATCCGCTGGCCGAGATCAAGATCGAGCTGGAACTGGCCAAGCTCATGACGCAGAAGGCGGCGTCGCTCTACGACTCCGGCGACGACTTCGGCGCGGGCGAGTCGGCGAACATGGCGAAGTACGCGGCCGCCGAGGTCGCCATCCGCGCGGTCGACCAGGCCGTGCAGACCCACGGCGGCAACGGGCTGGCCAGCGAATACGGGCTGGGCACGCTGGTCACGGCCGTCCGCCTCGGCCGGATCGCGCCGGTGAGCCGCGAGATGGTGCTCAACTTCGTCGGCCAGCACAGCCTCGGCCTGCCCCGCTCCTACTGAGAGGTGGACGTATGAGCACGCTCCACGGCAAGACGATCATCATCTCCGGCGGCAGCCGCGGGATCGGCGAGGCCATCGCGGTCCGCGCCGCCCGCGACGGGGCGAACATCGCCCTGCTGGCCAAGACCGCCGAGCCGCATCCGAAGCTGCCGGGCACGCTCTACACCGCGGCCAAGGCGATCGAGGACGCCGGCGGGCAGGCGCTGCCGATCGTCGGCGACGTCCGCGACGACACGTCGGTCGAGGCCGCGATCGCGCGGACCGCGGAGCAGTTCGGCGGGATCGACATCGTGCTCAACAACGCGAGCGCGATCGACCTGACCCCGACCGAATCCGTCAGCATGAAACGCTACGACCTGATGCAGGACATCAACGCGCGCGGGTCGTTCCTGCTGTCGAAGCTTGCCATCCCGTATCTGAAGCTCGCGGAGAACGCGCACATCCTGACGCTGTCGCCGCCGATCAGCCTCGACGAGAAGTGGTTCCAGGCCGGGCACCTCGCGTACAGCATCGCGAAGTACTCGATGAGCCTGGTGACCGTCGGACTCGCCGCGGAACTGCGGCCGTACGGCATCGCGGCGAACTCGCTGTGGCCGCGCACGACGATCGACACCGCGGCGATCCGCAACGTCGTCGGCGCGGAGCTGGCGGCCAAATCGCGGACGCCGGAGATCATGGCGGACGCCGCGCACGCGATCCTCACCAAACCGAGCACCGAGGCGACGGGGAATTTCTATCTCGACGACGAGGTGCTGGCCGCCGAGGGCGTCACCGACTTCGCGAAGTACCGCGTCGGCGGGCGGGAGGAAGACCTGCAGCTCGACTTCTGGGTCGAAAGCCGCACCCCGTGATCCGCGAACCACAGCAGGAGCGCAGCCGCACGACCCGGCGGCGGCTGGTCGAGGCCGCCGTCGAGACGATCGGGGAGCTGGGCTGGCACGGGACCACCGTCGCGGTCATCGCCGAACGCGCCGGGGTCTCGCGCGGCGCCGCCCAGCATCACTTCCCGACCAGGGAGGACCTGGTCGCCGCCGCGGTCGAGCACGTCGGCGAGATCCAGATCGTGGAACTGCGGGCCCGCGCGGCGGAACTGCCGTCGGGCCGGTCGCGGATCGAGCGGGCCGTCGACATGGTGCTCAACCTCTACAGCGGGCCGCTGTTCCGTGCCGCGCTCCACCTGTGGGTCGCGGCATCGACCGACGACTCGCTCCGGGCGACCCTGGTGCCGCTGGAGGCCAGGGTCGGCCGGGAAGCACACCGGGTGACCGTCGAGCTGCTCGGCGTCGACGAGTCCCACCAGGGCGTTCGCGAGCTGGTCCAGGCCACTCTCGATCTTGCCCGCGGCCTGGGCCTGGCGAACCTGCTGACCGACGACACGAAGCGGCGCAAGCAGATCGTCGCGCAGTGGGCGCGGGTCCTGGAACCGACCTTGGCGTCGGCGAAGATCTGACGGAACCGAAAAGTCACCACCGACGTCTGAGATCTTGTTAACACTGATGGAGCAGCGGCCGATAACACGGTGTAAGTGCTGCTGATTCAGGTGGCTGATCGAGAGAGGTCCAGTCCGGTGTCCGGTTCAGAGGTCGAACTGTCCCATCGCGCGATGGCGATGCTGCGAGCGGTCGCGGCGCGCCGTGCCCAGATGTCGTGCAGCTGCGAGCCGGATCTCTTCATCGACGGGTTCGCCTGCTGCGATCAGATGACCGCGCACGCGCTGGCCCACGGCGGGTACATCCGCCCCGCCGAGTCCTCCGGACCCTCCGCCGTCACCGGCCGGGTGCCCGCCGAGCTGACCGAGGCGGGCGAAGCCGCGATCGCGGTCACCGCCGCCGCCTGACCTTTCACCGCATCGTCTGTCCGCAGTGGACGACGACCGTTTACAAGCACCTCCCGCGTTCCTAGGATCCACCCCGGGATGAGGCCGTCGCCGGGCGACGGACCGGGTTGGGAGGTGCCGATGGCACGCACGGCTCGCCGCGATACCGGTGAGGACGCTCTGAACCCGCTGTGTCGAACTCGCCAGCGGGTTCATCAACGGACGCTGAGCGAGTTGATGCGGGAAGCCGGCGCGGCACCCCGTCGCCGGGGACCGCGCGGGCCGAGGCACCGGGCTCCGGAAGCCGCTCCGGGCACCGGCAGGATCCGGTGGATCTCGGCGCTTTCGGCGGGCGGCGTGCTCGTCGGCGGGCTGTTGGCCGTCGTGCTCATTCCTTCCGACCCGGGCGGCGTCGTCCCCGGTACTCCGCTCCTGCCGCCGTCGCTGACCATCGCGCCGCAGGCGATCGACGTCCCGGCCTCCTCGCCCGTCCCGTCTGGACCCTCGGGCGGCAGCGTCGCGCCCCCGCCGCCGATGACCGCGTCGATGCACGGCTCGGAGACGCCGTCCCCGACCCCCACGCCGGAACCCGAAGAGCGGCCGGATCCGCGCGCCGGTCACCACGACTTCGACCAGTACTACGACTGGTATTACGGCGGCGGTCATCAAGGCGGCCGCTGGCCGCAATGGGGCCGGTAGCGCCGATCGGGTGATCGGCGTCGTCGCTCACCGTCGACCGAGAATCACGATTCATCCCCGATTTCGTCCATTCGTGTCTGGTGTCATTTTTCCTGTGCCCCGCCTTCGGCCGGATACCTACGATGGTTCGCACTCTCCATTCCTCCCGGAGCACGGCTAGGGGCTGAACAGGAAAATGAGTGTGGACCGACATTCTCCCGCGGTGCAGTTCGCCCGGAGAATGCTGATCAACCGCGAGACGGGGAATCCGTCGCGCCCGCAGCCGGTGACGCTGCTGCTCGGACCGGTCGGTTCGGGGAAGACCACGGCACTGGAGGCGATCCGCCGCGACCTGGGCTGGGGTGTCGTCCACGCCGGATTCGATTTCGGGCAAGGCGGCAGGGCGGGCACGATCGACGTGCTCACGAAACTGGCCTATTCGTTTTCGAGGAAATGGCGAAATCGACCGAAACCGCAGTTCATTCGTTTCACGATTGCGCTGATCGCAGTGCAGGCGGAGCTTTCCGGTCGAAATCGCGACGACGACCTGGCGCAACTGAAGTCGCTGCTCGGCAGTCTCGACCGGATCATCTGGACACCGGCGATGGACAGCACGCTCGACACGCTGACCGAGACGGCGAAGGCGACCGGTCTCGTCGAGCCCCCGTACGCGGATCTGTTCCGCCAGACGTTCCCGCATCTGGTCCGGAACATCCGGCCCCGGCTCGGGAAGGCGCTGCGGTCGCTGGCGGACTTCCCCCACGCCGAGGGGAGATCCCCGTTCGACGCGCTGCTCGAACTCAACCGGCTCGCGCACGGCAGCGCCCGTGACGCCAAGGCGGTCACCGAATGGCTGATGGCGGCGTTCCTCGGCGACGTCCGGGAGAATCATCCCCGGATGGCCAAGCCGGAGGAGAAGAGCCCCTGTACCTGCGACATCTCGCTGCAGCGCAGGCACTGGCACAACTGGGTCGTGGTACTCGACGACGTCGACCACCCCGGCGGGACCGAGTTCCTCGCCGATCTGATCGCGGCCAGGGAACGGCATGCCGTCCAGCATCCGAACGACCGCGAGGCACACGACGCGCTGCTGGTGATCGCCACCAGCGGGCGGTGGCACGACGACTGGGGCACCGCCTGGCTGGCGCCGTGGAAGCCCGCGTCCGGCGCCCCGCCCGCCGTCCGGCCGATGGTGGACTGCGAGGAGGCTTCCTACGAGGACTGGGCGAACCCGGCCAACGGCGCGCTCGACTCGGCCTATTACCCGGTCCGGATCTCGCCGCAGTCGATCGGGCGGATCGCGCGGATCCTCGATTCCGGCGCGCGGACGCCGAAGGTCACGCTCGCGCACCGGGCGACCGGCGGGCTGCCGTCGGCGGTCGAGCAGCTCACCGGGCGGTTGCGGGGGAGCGACGCGCGCGAGGGCGATCGAGACCTGCTCACCACCGACCCGCGTGGCGAGCAGGATCCCTGCTACCGCAGGCTGACCGAGCTCGCCTTGACCGAACATCTCGACGACGTCCACGTCGACGACTTCGTGACCGCGGCCCCGTTCGCGACCGCGCCCTGGCTGATCCCGGACGCCGCGCAGAGCCGGATCGACCAGCCACACGTCGGCCGGATCCTGACCGAACTGCGCACCTCGTTGTGGGTGACGGCCAGGAACTCGCCCGGTTCGACCGACGACCAGGCCGCCCTGCATCCGTGGATCGCGGCGAACCTGGTGTCCGCGCTGGCCCGCCGCGGTGACGGGGACGGGCCGACCTACACCGACCAGTTCAAGGCGCTGCGCGACGATCCGGACACCGCGCAGGATCCGGTGCGCCTGGCCTACTGCAATCTCGCGCTGGGCGACATCGGCGAAGTGGTCACGTTCTTCGAGCGCGAGTTCAACCGGATCCCGCACGCGGAGTGGATCGCGAAGCTCGAACTCGTGCTGAACGCGCCGGACGATCTGCCGCCCGAGCGGGATCACGCGGAACTGTACGAAGAACTCGTCAACCTCGACAACGCGCAATGCCCGGCCGGCCGGTCCGAGATCCGGAACAACGTCGCCCGGCTCATCGCGGCGGGCTGGCTGACCGCCAACCCCTTCGCGGTCCGCGGGCAGGCTCAGCACCAGGTGATCGCGAATGCCTTCGCCGCGCTGGCCACCACTTCGCACCAGCCCGACGTCGGCGCGCTCGTGTCGGCCAAGGAAGCCGCCCGTCGCGGCGAATTCCCCTGACCCGGAACGGAACTCCGTCATGTCCTGGCTCGATTCGTTGAGAACACGTATGTCCGCGGCCCGTGAACGCGCGGCGACGGGACCACCGGTGCGGCCGCGCGGCTGGGCGCACCGCCATCGGGTGCTGCTGATCGCGATCGTCGTCGTGCTGCTGGGTGCCGCGCTGGTGTCGATCAGCCCGTGGGAGTCCTGCGGTCCCGGCCTGCGCGCGGTGGACGCGGACGAGGAGTCGATCGGCACGTCGTACGTCTGCGTCGGGCTGAACCTCGACTCGGGTCCGATGCGGGAGGACGATCCGCTCGACCCGTTGGAGAAACTCATCAAGGGCCGCAACGAGATGGCGGGTGAGAACTTCAAGACCATCGTGGTGCTGGAGAACCTCGCGCCCGATCCGAAGGTCGACAGCCAGCCGTTCCCGTTCGTCCGGCGGGAGATCCAGGGCGCGATCACCGCCGCGTGGCCGAAGAACGGTCCGCCGGGGATCAAGCTCCTGCTGGCCAACTACGGGAGCAACGCCGAGCACTGGCAGGTCGTCGCAGACGAGATCGTCGCCGCGGCCGCCGCCCAGCGCATCGTGGCGGTCACCGACATCGGCATCAGCACGGAGAGCAGCCGGGCGCTGGTGGCCGAACTGTCCCGGCACGGGATCGCCACGATCGGCGCGACCGTCACCGCGGACAACATGAACACCGACCCGAAGGGCGTACGGATCGACAACTTCTTCCGCGTCGGCCCGACCAACACCGACGAGGCCCGCGCCGCGGCCGGATACATCGCCGCGCACGGTTTCAAGCGCGTGATGATGATCCAGGGCGTCAGCAAGGAGGACACCTACGCGACCACGCTCGCCGAAGCCTTCCAGAGCTCCTCGAAGGTCCCGGTGATCTTCACGAAGACTTATGACGTCAAACCGCTCACCGACACTTCGCGCGAGGCGTACCTGCGAGGGCTGTTCAGCAGGTGGCACAACGACATCTGCGGTGCGAGACCCGACCTGATCTACTTCGCCGGCCGTGGACTGGACCTCGGTGCCCTCGTGGCGGCGCTGGCGGGCGATGGCGCCTGTGAAGGGCTCGACACGGTGACCGTGATGACGGGCGACGACGCGAGCACGCTCGCCGGGAAACCCTTGCAGCTGAACAAGGACATCAGTGTCCGGCTCCGCTACACGGCGCTCGCGTATCCCGACCAGTGGGATATGTTCACCGCCGATCCGGCGCATCCGACGTACAAGAAGAATTACGACAACTTCGTCGCCGAATTCACCGGTACCCACGGTTTTCCCCAGGCGGAACTGTGGGACGGTGCCGCGATGATCGAGCACGACGCGGTCGCGGCGGCCGTCGAAGCCGCGGTACAGAACGTGTCGTCGGATCCCGTTTCGGTGCCGGACGTGTTGCGCAGTATCGACTGCAACTCCCCGGTACCCGGCGCGACCGGGTTCGTCGCGTTCGATCAGGCGACGGGGAACCAGCTCGACAAGGCGCTGCCGATCCTGTCGATCGACCCGGACGGTTCGGTGCATCCGGTCGATCTGGTGTGGTCACGGGGACGGCCGCTGAACACGAACGCGGACTGCGGTCGCTGAGGTTCTCGGCCCGAAAGCGTGAAGGCCTCCTTCCCTACCCTGAGAGTAGGGAAGGAGGCCTTCACGGACTGACACCGGTGGGGAACGGAAGTCAGCCGGTGTAACCCGCGACGATCTTGGTGTAGTCGTACTTGCCCTGCGAGATCCCCGCGCAGTTGTTGCAGTCGCGGTTGACCGCCCAGAACGACAGCCGGGCGAGATGTTTGCTCGCCGCGTAGTCGCGGATCGCGCGGAAGTCGGCGACGCTGACGGTTTCGCCCGCCACGTCGGTCTTCCCGTTCATCGACGAAAGCCCGCTGCGCCGGTAGGCCGCGTCGTCGCTCAGGCCGAAGGTGGACTTCACGACGTTCTTCAGCCCGTCCACGGCACTGCGGGTCTTGCCGGCCATGTCGCCGCCGCTGGAGAAGTCGAACGGCATGACCGACCACGCGTCGACCCCCGCGCCGAGCGCCTTCGACTGGTTGATCAGCCGCTTGCCGTGCGAGTTGGGGCCGCCCACCTCGGTCGGGATGGTGATGACCACGCGCAGGCCTGGGTTCTTCTGCTTCGTGATCTTGACGGCGTTCAGGATCCGGTCCTGGACGGTGTAGTTCTCGAACTCGTCGGTGTTCTCGATGTCGAGGTCGATCGCCTTGAGCTTGTAGGCGTCGATGACCTTCTGATACGCGCCGGCGAGTGCCGCGGCGGTGCCGCATTTCGGGCCGAGCTTCGTCCCGGACCAGCCACCGAACGACGGGATGACGTCGCCGCCCTTGGCCCGGATGTTGTTGATCAGCGTGGCGTCGGAGCCGGTGAGGGAACGGCTGCCGTCCCATTTCGGGTTGCAACCGCCGTCGGAGAGGACGAACGCGAGGGTGAAGGCCTTGACCCCGGTGGCGTTCATCGCGGCGATCGGGTCCGTCTGTCCCGACCACTGGTACAGATAGGGCGAGGCGAGCACCGGATCCGGGGCAGCCGAGGCGACGGGGGCGAGGCCGACGGTCGTGGCGAGAGCGGCGCCCGCGGCGGTGGCCAGTGTCGCCCAGCGTCGTAGCGATTTCATAGGTCCTCCAACTGGTACGCGCGCGGCGAGGCGCGCAGGTGTGGAGCACCTCCGTCTTGACGCGGCGTATCAACCGGGAGGTCACCGTGTGCTCACTCACAGTGGACTAGACCATTGAGGACTGTCAAGAATTCACCGGGAATCCTGGCGGAAACGACCGACCTTAGTAGGGGGGTGATGACCCGGAAAGCGGATCGACACCATCGCGATTACCGGCTAGTTTGCCGAAATGGTGGGGGACTCCCTGATGGCGACCGGAAGCCGCGGCCGGAGAGACCGGCTCGCCGCGCCGCGGCGGATACTGGGGTCCTGGAGCCTGTGGGAACTACCCAGGCGGGGCCTGATCGGGTACCTGCTCCTCGTCGACTTCGCTGCTTTCGCCGCCACCACCTACCTCTTCGTGTTGCGGCCGCCCGCGCCGTCGTCCTTGCTCCCGTTTTCGGCTCTGCTGGCGGGAATGATCCTCAGTGCGGAGCTTTCGCGGCCCGTCGAGCGATCCCGTGCCGACACCCGGCTCGGCGCCGGACTGGACGCGGCCTGGATCTTCGCGGGCGCTTTGCTGCTGCCGCCCGCGTTGGCCGCGGTACTCGTCGCCGCTTCGGCGGGCTACCGCTGGTTCCGGATCCGGCGCGGGATTCCGCACCGCCAGGCGTTCGCGGCCTCCGCCACCATGCTTTCGGCGCTCGGTGCCTCGATCATCCCGGTCCTGCTCGGCGCGCCGCCGTTCGCCGACGCGGCAAGGGATTTCGAGAGTTTCGCCCTGGTTTTCGCCACGGGGCTGATTTTCCTGTCCGTCGACGCCGCTTTGGCCGCGCCTGCGGCCGAATTCGGGGCGGAACCGTCGGGGTTCGCCTTCGACGCGGCGATGGTCGCGTTCGGCTTGCTGCTCGCGTGGTCGGCGGCGGAATGGCCGTATGCCACCGTGGTACTCGCGGGGGCGCTCGTGGTACTTCACCGGGCCGGGACGATGCGCGCCCTGCGCGGCCACGCGGGTACGGATTCCGGCACCGGGCTGCTCACCGCGTCGTCCTGGTTGGACGGTGCGCGCACCCAGTTCGATCTGCTTCGGGGCCGTGGCGCGGATCTTTCGCTGCTGATGCTCGATCTCGACCACTTCGCCCGGCTCAACGACCGGCACGGCAGGCAAGTCGGGGACGACGTCCTCCGTGCCGTGGCGGACACTTTGCGTGCCGAGGTCCGCGCGGCGGACCTGGTCGGCCGGTTCGGCGGCGAGGAATTCGTCGTCCTGCTGCCCGGCACGAGCCGGTTCGACGCGCACGCGATCGCCGAACGCATCCGGCTGCGGATCTCCTCGACGTTCGTCTCATTGGGTGGGACGTTCGCCGGGGCGACGGTCTCGATCGGAGTGTCGTCGCATCCCGCCGGCGGCGAGACGCTCGACCGGCTCGTCGGCGCGGCGGATCAGGCGATGCGCGCGGCGAAGGGGGCCGGGCGCAACCGGACCGTCGTCTTCGAGGCCGAAAACTAGTCCGCGGTGGGGATGCCGATGTCCTCGAACCACAACTCCGGGTGATCCCGGATGAACTCGGTCATCAACGCGGTGCAGGCCGGATCGTCGAGCAGAGTGATCTCGACGCCGTTCTCCTCGAGCCAGCCGTGCCCGCCCTCGAACGTGGTGGCCTCGCCGATGATCACCCGGCCGATGCCGAACTGGCGCACCAGCCCGCTGCAGTACCAGCAGGGGGAGAGGGTGGTGACCATGATCGTGTCCCGGTAGTGCGGCCGCCTGCCCGCGTTCCGGAACGCGGAGGTCTCGGCGTGCATCGACGGGTCGCCGTCCTGGACCCGGCGGTTGTGGCCGCGGCCGAGCAGGGCGCCGGTGGTGTCGAAGAGGGCGGCGCCGATCGGGACCCCGCCCTCGGCCTTGCCGAGTTCGGCCTCTTCGCGGGCGACGGACAGCAGCTGCGCGGGATCGATCACCTGGCCCACCTTACGGCTTGTAAGTGGCGTCAGGCCGGGCGGTTTCGCGTGACTGGACGGACGACACGCGTGATCGGACGGACGACACGCGATGGCGTCCCGGCCGCTCGCGTGTCGTCCACCTGATCACGCGTGTCGTCCACCTGATCACGCGTGTCGTCCGTCTGAGCACACGTGTCGTCCACTGGGTCACGTGAAGGTGCCGACTCGACTCGGAAGCCAATGCGGACCGGACCTGTCCTGAATGTCTGCCAGACTCCCTCCCATGAAGCGAGCGAACCGATGACCACGGGCACGTCGGCACGGCTGCTGAGGCTCCTCTCCCTGCTGCAGGCGCGGCGCGACTGGCCGGGCGCCGATCTGGCCGACCGGCTGCAGGTGGACGTCCGCACGGTCCGGCGCGACGTCGAGCGGCTGCGGGAGCTGGGCTACCCGGTGCACGCCACGCCCGGGGTCGCGGGCGGCTACCGGCTCGGCGCGGGGGCCGCGCTGCCGCCCTTGCTGCTGGACGACGACGAGGCGGTCGCGGTCGCGGTCGGGCTCCGCACGGCCGCGAACGGGACGGTGTCGGGGATCGAGGAGACCTCGGTGCGCGCGCTCACGAAACTGGAGCAGGTGCTGCCCGCCCGGCTCCGGCACCGGGTGACCGCGCTGAACACCGCGATGATCCCGCTCGGCGGCGTCGTCCCGGTCATCGACGCGGCGGCGCTGACGGTCATCGCGTCCGCGTGCCGCGACCATCAACGGCTCCGGTTCGGTTACCGCAGCCACAGTGGCGACGTCACCGAGCGCTACATCGAGCCGTTGCGCCTGGTGCACACCGGACGCCGGTGGTACCTGGTCGCGTTCGATCTCGATCGGGACGATTGGCGGACCTTCCGCGTCGACCGGATCGACGGCGTCCCGGCGACCAGCTTCCGGTTCACGCCGAGGGAACCGCCCGCCGAGGACCTCGCTGCCTACGTCTCCCGCGGGATCACGTCGTCGCCGTATCCGCACCAGATGGTGCTGCGGGTCAGCGCCTCGGCGGAGGCGCTCGCCGAGTACGTGTCCCCGACCGCCGGGACGATCGAGGCCATCGACGAGCACACCTGCCGGGTCAGGGTCGGTTCCAACGACCTCTCCGTGATGCCCTACTACCTCGCCCACTGGGACGTGGATTTCGTCGTGGAGGAGGCGCCGGACGAGGTCAAGGAGCGGCTACGCCTGGTCGCCGACCGCTTCGCGCGCGCGGTCGTTTGAGTCCGAAGTGGACCGTGCGCGTTTGGCGAGCAGGCCGATCGAGCCGAGCGAGATCAGGGCCAGCACGATGATGTAGAGCGAAACCGACATCGAGGTGCCGGTGGATTCCAGCAGCAGCACCATGATGAACGGCGCGAGCCCGCCGCCGACGACCGCGCTGATCTGGTAGCCGAGCGAGGCGCCGGTGTAGCGCATCTCGGCGGTGAACAGTTCGGCGAACAGCGCGGCCTGCGGGCCGTACATGATGCCGAGGAACAGCGACCCGACGAACGAGGCGATCACGAACAGCGGTAGCGACGCCGTGTCGATCAGCAGGAACATCGGGATCGCCCAGAGCGCGACCCCCGCCGCGCCGAAGGTGTAGATCTTGAGCCTGCCGATCCGGTCGGACAGTTTCGCCGACAGCGGGATGATCGCCAGCTGCAGCGTGCTGATCAGCAGGGTCGCCACGAGCACGGTGGTCCGCGACATGCCCAGATGGCGGGTGGCGTAGTCGAGGACGCCGTTCAGCAGGATGTAGAAGGTGGCGGTGTTGACCATGAACGAACCGCCGGCCAGCAGCACCGTTCCCTTGTGGTGACGCAGGACGTCACGCAGCGGCGACTTGGCCCGGCCGCGTTCCTCGGCGGCGAGTTTCGCTTCCGCGCGGCGGTATTCGGGCGTCTCGTCGATCTTGACGTGCATGTACCAGGCGAGCCCGAGCACGAGGACGCCGACCAGGAACGGGATCCGCCAGGCCCACACGAGGAAATCCGACGGCGGCGCCACCTGTGCGGCGACCAGGAACACCGTGTTCGCCAGCACGACCCCGATCGGGACACCGAGCTGGACGAGACTGCCGTAGAGGCCGCGTTTGCCGGGCGGCGCGTACTCGGTGGCGAGCAGCATCGCGCCACCCCACTGGGCGCCGACGGCGACCCCCTGCACGAGCCGGAGCAGCACCAGGAGGATCGGCGCGGCGATCCCGATCGAGTCGTAGGTCGGCAGCAGGCCGATCAGCGTGGTCGCCGCGCCCATCAGCGCGATCGCCAGTACCAGCACGGGTTTCCGGCCGCGTTTGTCGCCGAGGCTGCCCGCGATGATCCCGCCGAGCGGCCTGGCGAGGAAGCCGACCGCGAAGGTGGCGAACGAGGCGAGGACGCCGGCCGCCGCGTTGGTGGTGGGGAAGAAGGTCTTCCCGAACACCAGGGCGGCGGCGATCCCGAAGACGAAGTAGTCGTACCACTCGACGGATGAGGCGAGTGCCGCCGCGGTCGCGGCCCTCCTGCGCTGGGAGACGGTGATCGTCGGTTCGGCGGCGGTTCCGGGGGCGTTCGGTGCGGTGTCGGCCATCTGGATGCCCTTCGCTCGGCGCTGCTGCGGCGATGCAGTCCGGGCAAGTTAACAACCGCTTAGTATGTGGTCAACGTCTCAATGGGTAATTCTAGATACCGACCAGTTGGTATGTCACTCTGGTGGCGGTATCGCCGGGAAAGGTCGATCAGTACTGGTCAGGAGAGTTTCGTGCCGAGCAAGCGCAGCACCAGCTCGCTGTACTCCTGGCCCAGCTTCTTGGGGGTCTGGCGGGCCCGTTCGCTGTACCAGCGGGAGACGTCGACGCCGAGCGAGAGCACGGCGCGGGCCGCGGTGTGCGGGTCGCCGACGGTGAACACGCCCGCCTGGGCGCCTTCGGTGATGACCTCGCGCACGACCTGCTCGATGCGGCGGCGCAGTTTCGCGACGATCTCGAACTCCTCGTCGGGCAGCGCCTGCAGTTCGTACTGCACCACGCGGGCCACGGTGTGCCTCCGCGCGTGCCAGGCCACGAAGTCCTCCACCAGCAGCCGGATCCGCTCGACCGGGTCGGTCTCCCGTGCCACGACGCTCTCGACGAGGGAGAGTGTCTGCTCGTGGCCGTACTTCGAGATCGCGAACAGCAGCGCGGCCTTGGACGGGAAGTGCACGTACAGCGCCGCGGGGCTCATACCCGCCGCCGAGGCGATGTCCCTGGTGGTGGTCGCGTGATAGCCGCGCCGCGCGAAGGATTCGACCCCGGCCAGCATCAGGCGCCGTGCCGTCTCCGGCTGGACGTCGGGCCACAGTTCGGCCGACAGCGACATGGTCATCCGCAGATCCTCCCAGACGCTCGAACCGGAGTGTGGGCTTGACAGCGCCTCCGGACCTTCCCATTGTAAGTGAGCGCTCGCTTAGCGAATGCGCTCGCTAGTGAACACAGAGGAGATCGACAGAGTGAACCACTCCTTCAAGGATCGCGTCGCGATCGTCACCGGGGCCAGCCGGGGTATCGGCCTCGGGATCGCCAAGGACCTCGTCGAGCGCGGCGCGAAGGTGTGCATCACCGCGCGCAAGCCGGAGCCGCTGGCCGAGGCGGTCGCCGAACTGGGCGGCGAGGCGGTCGCCATCGCCGTCCCCGGCAAGGCCGACGACGACGAACACCAGGCCGAGGCCGTCGCCAAGACCATCGAGACGTTCGGACGGCTCGACATGCTGGTCAACAACACCGGTATCAACCCGGTGTTCGGGCCGACGCTGGACGTCGACCCCGGCGCCGCCGCGAAGATCTTCGCCGTCAACGTGCTCGCCCCGCTTTCGTGGACCCGCCGGGCGCGCGACGCGTGGATGGGGGAGCACGGCGGCGCGGTGGTGAACGTCGCGTCCATCGCCGGGCTCGGCGCGTCGCCCGGGATCGGGATGTACGGCGTCAGCAAGGCCGCGCTGATCCGGCTCACCAAGGAACTCGGTTTCGAACTGGGCCCGAAGATCCGCGTCAACGCCGTCGCACCGGCCGTGGTCAAGACCAAGTTCGCGACCGCGCTGTACGAAGGCCGCGAGGAAGAGGTCTCGGAGCCGTACCCGATGAAGCGCCTCGGCGTCCCGGCGGACATCGCGAGCGCCGTGTCGTTCCTGCTTTCGGAAGAGGCCGGCTGGATCACCGGGCAGACGATGGTCCTCGACGGCGGCGTGACGCTGGCCGGTGGCCTGTGAGCACGTCCTTCACCGGATGCGGTGTCGTCGTTACCGGCGGGGGCGGCGGGATCGGTGCCGTACTCGCCCGCCGGTTCGCCGCCGAGGGCGCGCGCGTGGTCGTCGGCGACCTGAACGGGGACGCCGCGGCCGAGGTCGCGAAGGAGATCGGCGGGACCGCCGTCGCCGGTGACGCCGCGAGCGAAGCGGGTGTCACGTCGCTGATCGAGGCGGCCCGCGAAACCCTCGGCGAGATCGACGTCTTCTGTGCCAACGCCGGGATCGCGCCGATGGGTGGCGTCGACGCGCCCGAGGAGGACTGGGCGCGGATCTGGGACGTCAACGTCATGGCGCACGTGCGCGCCGCGCGGCTGCTCCTGCCGCCGTGGCTCGAACGCGGCCGCGGGCACTTCATCTCGACGGTGTCGGCCGCGGGACTGCTGACCAGCCTCGGTTCGGCGTCGTACTCGGTGACCAAACACGGCGCGCTCGCCTTCGCCGAATGGCTGTCGGCGACGTACCGGCACCGCGGGCTCACCGTGCAGGCCATCTGTCCGCAGGGCGTGCGGACGGCGATGCTGGAGAACACCGGCCCCGCGGGCGAACTGTTGATGGGCGCCTCGGCGATCCAGCCGGAACAGGTCGCGGACGCGTTGTTCGAGGCCATCGCCGCCGACCGTTTCCTGGTGCTGCCGCATCCCGAGGTCGCGGACTACTACGCCGCGCGGGCCACGCAGACCGACCGCTGGCTCGGCGGGATGAACAAGCTGCAGCGCAAGGTGGAGCAGGTCACCGGCGAATGATCTCCCGGGGCCGCGCACGGTTTCGCCCTGCGCGGTCCCTTCTGTTTCAGACGACTTCGTTCAGTTTCCCCGTCGCGACGTCGAACACGAAACCGCGGAGGGAATCCTTCTTGGGAATGAACGGGCTGTTCTTGATTCGCGCGATCGACTGACGGACGTCCGCGTCGACGTCGCCGAACGACTCGGCGGCCCAGGCCGGTTTGACGCCGACCTCCTCCTGAATGGATTTCTTGAAATCGTCGTCGGTGAAGGTGAGCATTCCGCAGTCGGTATGGTGAATGAGGATGATCTCCTCGGTGCCGAGCAGGCGCTGGCTGATCGCGAGGGAACGGATCTCGTCCTCGGTGACGACGCCGCCCGCGTTGCGGATGACGTGCGCTTCACCTTCCTGAAGGCCGAGAACGCCGTAGACGTTGATGCGGGCGTCCATACAGGCGAGCACGGCCACGTGTTTGGCGGGCGGCAAGGGCAGTGGTCCGGAAAAGCGCGCGGCGTAACCGGCGTTGTTGGCCAGGAGTTCATCGGTGACCGACATGGTTGTCCCCTTCCGGCTGGAGTACGACCGAGTGGACCGCTCGGATGCACGCATGCGCAACCGCGCCCATGAACTGGGATCGGACCGGCTGATCCACCACGGCGTGTATCCACGCGGCGGTTGATCTTCGCCGCGGAATCGGCCACTGTGGGGTGGGGGTCCTGCTCGCGGTGAGGAAACACGATGAACAAGCGTTTCGTGGTCCGTGGGTTCGTGCTTGCCGCAGCCGTGGCCGGGTCGATGCTGACCGCGGGATCGGCGATGGCGAGCACCGCGGAACCGTGCGCGGCCGGGGCGTCGGGAGACGTCGCGGCGGCTTCCTGTACGCCGTATCGCAAGGTGAGTGAGGGCTGGAGCAGCAAAACCGCCTGCAACCGCGCCGGCAACGAGGGCGCGCAGGCGGGACGCTGGACCGGCTGGAACTGCAACCAGGCGCTGCGCGGCTGGGAGCTGTGGGTGCGCACCTGCACCGCTTTGGCGGCGGAGAAGGACGCGGTGACCACGCGCGAAACCGTCTGATTCGCCTCTGTCGCCCCGGACGCGTGTCCGGGGCGACCTAATCTCCTTGGTACGGCGGGAAATCCGGCGGACGGCGTTCGTTCCAGCTCGCCAGGCCTTCGGGAAGTTCCGGGTGACCGAAGGATTCGAGCATCAGGGCGGTGGCTTCGCGGGCGGAATCCTCCAGGGAGAGCCCGGCTTCGCGAAAGACCTGCCGTTTGATGAGCGCCATGGAGCGTGGCGCGCTGTAGGTCGCGAGTTCGGTGGCATAGGCCGTCGCCCACGCCGAAAGCTCTTCCGGCGGCACGATTTCCTGCACCAGGCCGTACTCGTACGCCTCTTCGGCGGTGAAGGTCCGCCCGGAGAGCAGCAGATCGAGTGCCCGGCCGCGGCCGACGAGTTCGGGCAGCAGTTTCGCCACCCCGTATTCGGCGATGAGGCCCCGCCGCGCGAACGCGGTGGTGAACTTCGCGCCCGCCGCGGCGAACCGGACGTCGGCGGCGCAGGCGATCACGAAGCCGAGCCCGGCGCAGCCGCCGTTGATCGCCGCGACCACCGGCACGTCGGCATACGCGGCGGCGAGGACGTCGCGGAACCCTTCTCGTTCCGGCGTGCCCGTGCCGCTGATGGAGATGTTCTCCAGCAGCCCCAGGTCCGCGCCGGGGCAGAAGGAGCGGCCGCTGCCGGTGACGACGACGGCACGGACCCCGGGATCGGCCGACGCCTCGCCCAGCAGCCGGCCGTAGCGGATCTGCATCGGCTGGTCCATCGCGTTGCCGCGGCCGGGTTTGTCGAAGGTGATCGTGGCGACGGCGCCGTCCACGGCGTACCGGACCGTGTCCGCAGTGTCCACTTCGGACGGTGAGAGCTGATCGGTCACGTCGACCTCCTTGCGTCATCGACATACTAAGCGGATGCTTACGGGATCGTCGAGACTTGTCAGGGAGGAAACCTGCATGAGCCGGTACGAAGCGAAGCCATGGCTGGCCGCCTACGAAGATCGGATGAAGGCGGCGGAGACACCGAAAGCGACCACGGTCCCGGCGTCTTTCCGGCGGGCGGTCCACCGCTCTCCGCAGGCCACGGCGATCGCCTACTTCGACGCCACGATGAGCTACCGCGAGGTCGACGAGCTCTCCGACGGCGTCGCGCGTCACCTGCTGGCCTCCGGTTTCGCGCCGGGCGACCGGCTCGCCCTCGTCCTGCAGAACATCCCGCAGTTCGTGCTGGCGTTGCTCGGCGCGTGGAAGGCGGGCGGGATCGTCGTCCCGGTCAACCCGATGTACCGCGAGCGGGAACTCCAGCACGTCTTCGACGACGCGGGGGTGCGCGCGGTCGTCTGCTCGCAGAGCGGATGGAACCGCCGCATCCGCCCGCTCGTGCCCGGCAGCGGCGTGACCATCGCGCTGACCACCAGTGAACTCGACCTGCAGGGCCGCGACGATCCGCGCGTGTTCGGCAAGACCGTGCGGGAACCGACTCCCGGCGCCGCCGATCTGCTGACGGTGGCGCGGGCCGCGGCGGGGGATCCGCCAGCCGACCCCGGACTCGGCCTCGACGACGTCGCGCTGATCAGCTACACCTCGGGCACCAGCGGGACACCGAAGGGGGCGATGAACACCCACGGCAACCTCGGCGCGAACGCGGCCGTGCTCAGCACGTTCAGCGGTCTCGGCGAGGGCGCCACACTGTTCGGTCTCGCCCCGCTGTTCCACATCACCGGCATGGTCTGCGAGATCGCCTCCGCGATCGACATCGGCGGCACTCTCGCGCTCGCGTACCGGTTCGAGCCCGGCGTGGTGCTCGACGCCTTCCTGGAGCACAAGCCCGTGTACACGGTCGGCCCGTCCACGGCGTACATGGCGTTGATGGCGCACCCTGACGTGCGCCGCGAACACTTCGACTCCTTCGAGTTGCTGTACTCCGGTGGCGCCGCGCTGCCGCCCGCCGTGGTCGGCATGTTCCGGGAACGGTTCGGCCACTACATCCACAACGGCTACGGGCTCACCGAGACGACCGCGGGCTGCATCGTCGTGCCGAGCAGCCTCGAAGCGCCCATCGACGAAGCGTCCGGCACGATCTCGATCGGCCTGCCCGTGCCGGGGACCATCGTGCGCATCCTCGGTGAGAACGGTGAAGAACAGCCGTTCGGGACGGCGGGTGAGATCGTCGTCGAAGGCCCGATGGTGATCCCCGGCTACTGGAACCGGCCGGAGGCGACCGAAGCCGCGCTGCCGGGCGGCAGGCTTCTGACCGGCGACATCGGCTTCATGGAGCCGAGCGGCTGGGTCTACGTCGTCGACCGCAAGAAGGACATGATCAACGCCTCCGGGTTCAAGGTCTGGCCGCGTGAGGTCGAGGACGTCCTGTACACGCATCCGGCGGTGCGTGAAGCGGCCGTCGTCGGCGTTCCGGACGCATACCGCGGCGAGACCGTGAAGGCCTACATCAGCCCGGCGCCGGGCACCACGCCCGACCCCCAGGACCTCGTCGCGTACTGCAAGGAACGCCTCGCCGCGTACAAGTACCCGCGGGTGATCGAGGTGCTCGACGAACTGCCGAAGACGGTGAGCGGCAAGATCCTCCGCCGCGAACTGCGGGAGAGGGGCTGAGCGGGATGGCGCAGGTCGAAACCGTCCGCGGGCCCGTCGACACCGGCGGGCTGGGCCGGGTGCTCATGCACGAGCACCTGTTCGTGCTCAGTCCCGAGTTCATGGCGAACCACCCCGAACACGACGGATTCCGCGAAGACGAACACGTCGCCGACGCGATCCGGCGGCTCGACGAACTCAAGGCCGCCGGGATCGACACCATCGTCGACCCCACCGTGATCGGGCTCGGCCGCTACATCCCGCGCGTTCAGCGGGTCGCGGCCGAAACCGATCTCCGGATCATCGTCGCGACCGGGCTTTACACCTACAACGACGTCCCGCACTACCTGCACCATCGCGGACCGGGGCTCATCTTCGACGACGGCGAGGATCCGCTGGTCGGTCTCTTCACCGGCGACATCGTGGACGGGATCGCCGGCACCGGGGTGAAGGCGGCCCTGCTGAAATGCGCGACCGACGAACCCGGCGTCACCCCCGGCGTCGAACGCGTCCTGCGCGCGGTCGCGAAGGCGCACCGGCAGACCGGCGCGCCGATCATGACCCACACGCACGCGCCCACCCGGCGCGGCCTCGAACAGCAGGCCGTCTTCGCCTCCGAAGGCGTCGACTTGAGCAGGGTCCTCATCGGCCACAGCGGCGACACCACCGACCTCGACTACCTCACCGAGATCGCCGACAAGGGATCGCTGCTGGGGATGGACCGGTTCGGGCTCGACCCGTTGCTGTCGTTCGACGAACGGGTCGCCACGGTCGCGGCGCTGTGCGAGCGCGGTTACGCCGAAAGCATGGTCCTCTCCCATGACGCCTCCTGTTTCATCGACTGGTTCGAGCAGGACAAGATGGCCGCCGTGGCGCCCAACTGGCATTTCCTCCACATCACCCGTGACGTGCTGCCCGCATTGCGGGAGTCGGGGGTTTCCGAAAAGGACATAACGACGATGCTGGTCGACAATCCGCGGCGGTTCTTCGAGCACGGGGGCGCGTATTGACCCCCTGTCGTTCTGGGGGCCTGGGTTTGGGGTGGTCGTGAGTGGCGATTCGGGTTCTAACCCGAATCGCCACTCACGACCAACGCGAGATCGCCCTGACGTGATCGAAGCCGGGACTCGCGTGATCAGCGGCGGAACACCCTGAGTGCGCCTCCCAGTCACGCGAATCACGCCTTCGCGCACGCCCTGTCGGTGTTTCCAAGTCCGTGAAGGCCTCCTTGAGGGACTCTGGGTCCCTCAAGGAGGCCTTCACGGACTTCGGATCGGGAGGTGCCGAGGACACGGGCGGCTCTAACCCGAATCGCCACTCACGAGACGCGCCCCACCACGCCACCGCCGCCCTCCGCTCGCAGCTGAAGTACGTGAAGGCCCCCTTCACTGCGTCTAGCGCAGTGAAGGGGGCCTTGGCGGAGCCGGGACTTGCGTGATCGAGGCCGGGACTCGCGTGATCGAGGCCGGGACTCGCGTGATCGGCGGCGGAACACCGAGTACGGCATCCAGTCACGCGAGTCACGTGCCTGATCACGCGATCTTGAGTCCCCTTTTCCCGTGCATCGACAAACCGGCCGGTATGCTGAGTGTCCGCACGAGAAGGAGCCGGTCATGACACGAGCGACCACCCGGAAGGCCGAGGCAGGCGGCGAAGACCAGGCCGCCGTCCCGCGCCGTCTGCTGTCGCACGCCACGAAGCTCTTCGCCAAGAAGGGTTTCGACCGCACCTCCGTGCAGGAGATCGTCGAGGCGGCCGGGGTCACCAAGGGCGCGATGTACCACTACTTCGGCTCCAAGGACGACCTCCTTTACGAGATCTACGCCCGGGTGCTGCGCTCGCAGACCGAGCAACTGGAAAAGGTGGCCTCGAGCGAGGCGCCGCTGCGGGAGCGGCTGCGTTCCGCCGCCTCGGACGTCATCGTCAGCACGATCGACAACCTCGACGACAACACGATCTTCATGCAGTCCATGCACCAGCTCAGCGTCGAGAAGCAGAAGGCCGTCCGCGCGGAACGCCGCAAGTACCACGAGCGGTTCCGCACGCTGATCGAAGAAGGCCAGGAGTCCGGCGAATTCCGCGGGGACAAACCGGCCGACGTGATCGTCGATTTCTTCTTCGGCTCGGTGCACCACCTCGGTTCGTGGTACCGGCGTGGCGGTGCGCTTTCGGCCCGCCAGATCGGCGACCACTTCGCCGACTTGCTGCTGGCCGCGCTGCGGCCGGAGTAGCGCTCAGCCCCCGGACATCAGCCGTTCGGCGAACCAGTCGTCGCGGCGTTCGAGCACCGTCCCCACCTCCCATTCGGCGGCGAGGGCGAGCAGATCCGTGGCCACGTCTTCGGCGGCTTCGGGCGGCCAGCCTTGGGCGGCCAGACTCGCTCGCAACGCGTCGGCGTAGTCGGAGAAGGTGAAATCGGGCAGATCCGCGACGAGCGCCGTCGTCGTCCCTCGGTGCGAGCTCAGTCCGCCGAACGCCCTCCCACAGCCGCAGCGGGAATCGGGCGAGCGCTCGCCGTCGCCGCAGGGCGGGGCGACCCAGAGCAGTTCGCCTTCCACGCAGTGAGCGAAGTCGTTCTCCCGCGCGCCCTGGGTCTTCGCGGTGGCCACGAGCAGTTTCATGTCGTCTCCCTGTTCGATCGGATGTTCGAACAGGGTTGTACCGGCGGGGTCCGACAGTTTCCGGGCGGACCCCGCCGAGCGGATCAGGCGGGCAGATCGATCAGCGGCGCGAGAGCCGCGCGATGCCGCCCAGGAGTGCCCAAGGCGATCTCGTCGCTCTTCGCGCGCTTCAGGTACAGGTGCGCGGGGTGCTCCCAGGTCATGCCGATCCCGCCGTGCAGCTGGATCGCCTCTTCGGCCGCGTGGACGGCGATGGGGGAGTTGCGGGCCTGCGCCACCGCGACGGCGATCGCGATGTCGTCACCGGAAGCCAGGCAGTCGGCGGCGTACCGCGCGGTCGCCCTGGCGTTGACGAGATCCGTGTACAGGTTCGCCAGCCGGTGCTTCAGCGACTGGAAGGACCCGACCTGACGGCCGAACTGGTAGCGCTCCTTGAGATAGCGCACCGTTTCGGTCAGCGCCCACTCGGCGATCCCGAGCTGTTCCGAGGCGAGCAGTCCCGCCGCGGTGACGAGTGCCGTGTCGAGCGCGGACGCCGCCGTCGAGGCGTCGGCCACGCGTTTCGCGGCCGCGTTCTCCAAGGTCACGTCGGCGATGCGCCGGGTGAGGTCGAGGGAGATCGCCTCGGTGACCGTGACCCCCGCCGACGCCGCGTCGACCGTGTACAGGCCGGGGCCGTCGGGTCCCACCGCCGGGACGACGAGCAGTTCGGCCACCGAAGCGTCGACGACGCTGCGGGCCCGGCCGCTGAGCGTGCCGTCGGCCGCCGCGGTGACCGCCGAGGGGAACTCGGCGCCGGGCGCGGTCGACAGCGGCACGGCCAGCGCGCCGATGAGCGTGCCCGCGGCCAGTTTCCCGAGCCGTTCGGCCACTTCCGCCTGCGCCGTGTCGGTCGCCAGCAGGGCCGACGTCGCCAGGACGGCGCTGCCGAGATAGGGGACCGGGGCGACGCTGCGCCCGAGTTCCTCCATCACGACGGCGACTTCCCGCGCCGACGCGCCGTGTCCGCCCAGCGCTTCCGGGACGGCGAGACCCGCCGCGCCGAGGTCGGCGGCGAGCGTGCGCCACAGGTTCAGGTCGTACGGTTCCGCCGTCTCGGTCCTGGTGATCAGGGCCGCCGGTTCCGCGCGGTCCTTGAACAGGTCGCGGACGCTCGCGCGAAGGTCCTCTTCGACCTCGGAGTACAGCAGGTCGCTCATCGGGGCAGGTCCTTCCAGGCGACGTCCTTGTCGATCCGCGGCTCGGACGGCAGCCCCAGCACGCGCTCGGCGATGATGTTGCGCAGGACCTCCGAGGTGCCGCCCTCGATGGAGTTCCCCTTCGCGCGCAGATAGCGATAGCCGGCTTCGCGGCCGAGGAAGTTCACGCCGTCGGGACGGCGCATCGTCCAGTCGTCGTAGCGCAGACCCTCGTCGCCGAGCAGTTCGATCTCCAGCCCGGACGCGGCCTGGTTCAGCTCGGAGAAAGCGACCTTGACCGCCGAACCCTCCGGCCCCGGCGCGCCCGCGGCGAGCTGCTGCCGCAACCGCGAGCTCACCAGGCGCAGGCTTTCGCCTTCCACCCACAGCTTCAACAGCCTGTCGTGCAGTTCGGACGTCCGCAGCTCCGGGCGCTCCCGCCAGACTTCCGTGACGACGCCGACCATGCCGCCGTCACGCGGGAACTCGGTCCCGCCGATCGCGACCCGTTCGTTCATCAGCGTGGTCTGCGCGACCTTCCAGCCCTCACCGACCGCGCCGAGGCGGTGCGCGTCGGGAATGCGGACCTCGCTGAGGAAGACCTCGTTGAATTCGGCCTCCCCGGTGATCTGCCGCAGCGGCCGGACCTCGACGCCCGGCGCGGTCATGTCGCACAGGAAGTACGTCATGCCACGGTGTTTCGGCACATCGGGATCGGTGCGGGTGACCAGGATGGCCCACTGCGACTTGTGCGCGCCCGACGTCCAGACCTTCTGGCCGGTGACCACCCAGTCGTCGCCGTCGCGTACCGCGCGGGTGCCCAGCGCGGCCAGGTCGGAACCGGCGCCGGGCTCGCTGAACAGCTGGCACCACACCTCGCGTTCGGTCCACAGTGGACGTAGGAAGCGCTGGTGCTGTTCCGGCGTTCCGAAGGCGAGGATCGTCGGCGCGGCCATGCCGAGACCGATCCCGATCCGCCGTTTGTCGTTGTCCGGCGCGCCCGCGGCGGCGAGCTCTTTGTCGACAACGGACTGAAGGGAGCGGGGCGCGTTCAGCCCGCCAAGGCCTTCGGGGAAATGGATCCACGCCAGCCCGGCGTCGAACCGCGCGTCGAGGAAGTCCTGGCGCGGCGTGCTTTCCGGCGGATACGCGGCCAGCAGCTCGGCCACGCGCCGGTTGAGATCGTCCACAGTGGTCACTTCGAGGCCTCCCCGCGGTACTTCTTCAGCTCACGGTGCGCCAGCGAACGCTTGTGCACCTCGTCCGGACCGTCGGCCAGGCGCAGCGTCCGCACCTGCGCCCACATCTCGGCGACCGGGAAGTCCTGGCTGACCCCGCCCGCGCCGAACAGCTGCACGGCCTTGTCGAGGATCCATTCGACGGTGATCGGCGTGGAGATCTTGATCGCCTGGATCTCGGTGTGCGCGCCCTGGTTGCCGACGGTGTCCATCAGCCACGCGGTCTTCAGCACCAGCAGCCGCTGCTGCTCGATCTTGACCCGCGCCTCGGCGATCCAGTCCTGCACCACGCCCTGTTCGGCGATCGGCTTGCCGAAGGTCTCGCGCGAGAGCGCCCGGCGGCACATCAGTTCCAGCGCGCGTTCGGCCATCCCGATGGCGCGCATGCAGTGGTGGATCCTGCCCGGCCCGAGGCGCGCCTGCGCGATGGCGAACCCGTCGCCCTCGCCGGCGATGAGGTTCTCCGCCGGCACACGGACGTCCTCGAAGAGCACTTCGGCGTGGCCGCCGTGGTCCCCGTCGGTGTAGCCGAACACGTGCATACCGCGTTTCACGGTCATGCCGGGGGTGTCGCGGGGGACCAGGATCATGCTCTGCTGCTTGTGCGCGGGCGCGTCCGGATCGGTTTTGCCCATCACGATGAAGATCTTGCAGTTCGGGTTCATCGCGCCGGAGATGTACCACTTGCGGCCGTTGATGACGTATTCGTCGCCGTCACGCCGGATGCTGGTGGCGATGTTGCGCGCGTCGGAAGAGGCGACGTCGGGCTCGGTCATCGCGAACGCGGACCGGATCTCGCCGTCCAGCAACGGTTGCAGCCACTGCTTCTTCTGCTGGTCGGTGCCGAACATGGTGAGCACTTCCATGTTCCCGGTGTCCGGTGCCGCGCAGTTCACCGCGGTCGGCGCGAGCCGGAGACTGCGGCCGGTGATCTCGGCCAGCGGCGCGTACTGCAGGTTCGTCAGGCCCGCGCCGTGGTCACCGGGGAGGAAGAAGTTCCACAGCCCGCGTTTGCGGGCTTCGGCCTTGAGCTCCTCGACGATCGGCGGCTGCGACCACTCGCTGTCGCGCTCGGCCAGCTGCCGCTCGAAGACGGCCTCGGCCGGATAGATGTGCGAATCCATGAACTCGAGGAGTTTTCCCCGCAGTTCCTCGGTTTTCGCGTCGAAGGCGAAGTCCATCTCTATCCCTCTTCCTTGAGCGTTTCGATGCCGTGCGCGATCAGGGGGACGACGCCCGAGCCGATGCCGTCGAATCCGGCGCCGACGGTCTGCCCCTTGCTGTAGCGGAGGTGGATGCCTTCCAGGATCACCGCGAGCTTGAAGAACGCGAAGCTCACGTACCAGTTGAGGCGGGAGACGTCGCGGCCGGAGCGCTCGGCGTACCGCGCGATGACCTCGTCGTTGCGCGGATAGCCCGGCGCCGAACTGGCGTTGGACACGAACTGCAGGGACACCTTGTCGCGTTCGGCGTAGGCCACCAGCAGCGCGAGGTCGGTCAGCGGGTCGCCGAGGGTGGACATCTCCCAGTCCAGCACCGCGGTGATCCGGTCGTCGGCGTTCACCAGCACGTTGTCCAGCCGGTAGTCGCCGTGGACGATCGACGGTTCGCCCGATTCCGGCACCGACGAGGCGAGCCGGTCGTGCAGTTCGTCGACGCCCGGCAGGTCGCGGCTGCGGTTGCCGTCGAGCTGCTTCTTCCAGCGCCGCAGCTGGCGTTCCAGGAAGCCCTCGGGACGGCCGAAATCGCCCAGTCCCACCGATTCCGGCTCGACGGCGTGCAGGGCGACCAGGGTGTCGACCAGCTCGTCCGCGATCGCCTTGGTGCGGGCGGGACCCAGCGCGGCCAGTTCGGTGTCCGAGCGGAACGGCGTGCCCTCCACGAACTCCATCACGTAGAACCGCGAGCCGATGACGTCGGTGTCCTCACACAGCAGCACGGTTTCCGGCACCGGGACGGCCGTGCCGTGCAGGCCGGAGATCACCCGGTACTCGCGGCCCATGTCGTGCGCCGTCGGCAGGACGTGGCCCAGCGGCGGGCGGCGGACCACCCAGCGGGACCGGCCGTCACCCACGATGTAGGTGAGGTTCGACCGGCCCCCTTCCACGACCTGGCCGCTCAGGTCGCCCTGGACGAGACCCGGCCGGTGCTCGTCCAGATGGGCCTTGAGCCTGGCCAGGTCGAGGCCCGGCAGGTCGGACTGGTTCATGGTGCCTCCAGCGTCTCGCTTTCCGGTTACAGTACCGACCAGTCGGTATGTCAGGTAGGGCTGGTCCGGCGAGGTGCCGGAGGTCACTCTCTCAGGCGATCAGGCGGACGACCATTTCCGCGACGCACGCCGGTTTGGGCTCGCCGTCGATCTCGATCGTCCACCGGACGACGGCCTGCTTGCCGCCGGCGACGTCGGTGACCTCGACCAGTTCGGCACCCGCCCGGATCTTCGCGCCGACCTTGACCGGCTGGGGGAACCGGACCTTGTTCAGGCCGTAGTTGATGCCCATCTTGAGCCCGTCGACCCGGTAGAGCTTGCCGACGAAGCCCGAAATGAGCGACAGCGTCAGGAAACCGTGGGCGATCGGCGCCCCGAACGGGCCTTCGGCGGCCTTCTCGACGTCGACGTGGATCCACTGGTGGTCGTCGGTGGCGTCGGCGAACAGGTTCACCCGTTCCTGGGTGAGCGTCAGCCAGTCGCTGTAGCCGAAGTGCTCGCCGACGGCGTTCTCGAACTCCTGCAGGGAGGCGAATTCGCGCATGGCTCAGTCCTTCGGTCCGCCGGCGACGTAGATGACCTGGCCGGAGATGAATCCGGCGCCGTCGCTCACCAGGAACGACGCGAGGTTGGCGATGTCGTCGGGGGTGCCGACGCGTTGCACCGGGATCTGCGACGCGGCCGCCGCCTTGAAGTCCTCGAACGACATGCCGATCCGCTCGGCGGTCGCCGCGGTCATGTCGGTGGCGATGAACCCGGGGGCGATGGCGTTCGCGGTGACGTTGAACTTGCCCAGTTCGATCGCGAGGGTCTTGGTGAAGCCCTGCATGCCGGCCTTGGCGGCGGAGTAGTTGACCTGGCCGCGGTTGCCCAGCGCCGAGGTGCTGGACAGGTTGACGATGCGGCCCCACTTCTCCTGCGTCTGGTACTTCTGCACCTCGCGGGTCATCAGGAACGAGCCCTTCAGGTGCACGCCCAGCACCGAGTCCCAGTCCTGTTCGGTCATCTTGAACAGCAGGTTGTCGCGGGTGATGCCGGCGTTGTTGATCAGCACGGTCGGCGCGCCGAGTTCCTCGGCCACCCGGGTCACCGCGGCTTCGACCTGCGCGGCGTCGTTGACGTCCAGCGCGACACCGACGGCCTTGCCGCCCTCGGCGACGATCGCTTCCGCCCCCTGCTTGACACCGGCCTCGTCGAGGTCCAGCAGGCCGACGGCGAATCCGTCGGAAGCGAGCCGCTTGGCCACGGCCGCCCCGATGCCGCGGCCGGCGCCGGTGACGATCGCTACACGGGAGGGGTGTTCGGTCACGGGTGTTCTCCTCGTCGTCGAGTGGAAGTGCCGTCGAGTCTGCCGTACTGAGCGGTCGGTTTGCAGAGATGTCAGGCCAGAAGTCTCGCTGTGATCGTAATCACGGGTGCCCGAACGGCCAGTCCCGGCGAGCTGATCGTCCCGTCGTCTGGCGCCCCGACCTGCACTTCCGCAAGCCTCGGCTCACCGAGAAGAGCGCACACGGAGGTGCCACATGCGCCGAAGAGCCCCTGTCCTGACCGGTCTGCTCCTGGTGACCGTGCTCGGAGTGACCGGCGTGCAAGTCGCGTCGGCCGCTCCCGGACAGCCGCCGGATCAAGCCGTCCTGCCCGCGCCGCGCACCCTCACGCTGATCACCGGAGACCGGCTCACCGTGCAGGAGCGGCCGGGCGGCGTGCCCGCCCTCGCCGTCCACCCGGGGCCGGGGCGCGAACGGATGGGGTTCCGGCGCAGCCAGGACAAGAACGGCTGGTCGGTCTACCCGGCCGACGCCTTGCCGCTCGTGGCGAGCGGGGTGCTCGACGAGCGGCTGTTCCGGATCGACCGGCTGCTCGCCGACGGATACGACGACGGCGCGCGATCGACGCTTCCGCTGATCGTGCGGCAGGAAGGCCCGGTGGCCACCGCGGGGCGGCGGCTCGACAGTATCGGCGCCACCGCATTCGCCCAGCCCAAGGAACGCGCGGGTGAGTTCTGGTCATCGTTGACCGGTCCCGGTGCCGCTTCGGTGCGGAAGGTGTGGCTGGACCGCAGGGTCAAGGCGAACCTCGACCGCAGCGTGCCGCAGATCGGCGCGCCGGAGGCCTGGCGGAGCGGGTTCACCGGCAAGGGCGTCAAGGTCGCCGTGCTGGACACCGGAGTCGACGCCCGCCACCCGGATCTCGCGGGCAAAGTGGTCGCGGCCAAGGACTTCTCCGGCGGTGGGGACCCCACGGACCGGCACGGCCACGGCACCCACGTCGCCTCGACGATCCTCGGGTCCGGTGGACGGTTCCAGGGGGTCGCGCCCGACGCCGGGCTGCTCGCGGGCAAGGTGCTCGGCGACGACGGCAGCGGCGGCTGGTCGGAGATCATCAGCGGGATGGAGTGGGCGGTCGCCGAGGGCGCCAAGGTGATCAACCTGAGCCTCGGCGGCGAGGACGGCGCGGACATCGACCCGCTGGAAGCCGCGGTGAACCGGCTCACCAAGGAGCACGGCGTGCTGTTCGTGATCGCCGCGGGCAACGAAGGGGAACGCGGGGCGGGCACGGTGGGGTCGCCGGGCAGCGCCGACGCGGCGCTCACCGTCGGCGCGGTGGACCGGGCCGACGCGCTGGCGTCGTTCTCCAGCAGGGGGCCGCGGCGCGGCGACAACGCGGTCAAACCGGAGATCACCGCGCCGGGAGTGGCGATCGTCGCGGCCAAAGCGGGTGGCGACCACCAGCCGATGTCAGGCACCTCGATGGCGACACCGCACGTGGCCGGCGCGGCCGCGCTGCTCGTCCAGCAGCATCCGGATTGGGGGCCCGAGCGGATCAAGGCCGGGCTCACGGGCACCGCGAAGCCGACCGACGGGCTGACCGTCTTCCAGCAGGGAACGGGCCGGGTCGACGTCGCCAAGGCGGTCGGGCAGCGCGTGAACGCCGACATCACCACGCTGGCCTTCGGCACCATTCCGGTGGCCGATCCGAAACCGCTGACCCGGGAGATCACTTACCGCAACAGCGGCGCCGCCCCGGTCGATCTGGATCTGCGGCTCGACGTTCGCGACGAGGGCGGGAAACCGGCGGCCGACGGGCTGTTCTCGGTGGACCGGCCGAGGATCACGGTGCCCGCCGGCGGAACCGCGACCGCGGTGGTCACGCTGAACCCCGGGCAAAAGCCGCGCGGTACCTATGGCGGCACCCTGCTGGCCACGGCCGCCGGAGTGGAAGTACGCGGCCTTGTCGGGGCCGACCTCCAGCGCGAGATGTTCTCGGCCGACATCAAGCTCATCGACCGCAAGGGCGGCAAGGCGAACGGCTTCGTGTTCGTGACCAATTTGGACAGTGGCGAGGGGAAGGTCCTGTCCGCGACGGACGGCGGCGGCCCGATCCTGTTGCCGCAAGGCCGGTACCTGTTCGTCTCGGAGATCTCCGAGACGTCAGGGGCGAGCCTGGTCAGCGAACCGGGTTTCGTGCTCGATCGCGACCGGGAAGTCGTGCTGGACGGGCGGCTGGCGAAACCGGTGACGGTGCGGACCGATCGCCGGGACGCCAGTTCGAACGGTCAGATCGTCGCCTTCTCCGAACGCGTCGCCGACCGGGGGAGCACGAGTTATCAGTGGTACCAGCCGAGGCTCTTCCACGACGAGCAGTACGCCTACGTCGCGCCGACCCGCACCGCCGTGCCCGACTTCGACTTCCTCGTCACGACCATGCTGAGCAAGCAGACGAGCGAAGGCAGGTCGGAGAACAGTCCCTACGTCTACAACCTGCAGTTCCCGAGCAACGGCCGCGTTCCCGACGTTTCGGCGTACCGGGTGCGCGACCACGAACTGGCCAAGGTGTCCGCCACCTACGCCGCGACCGGTGAGCAATGGGGCAACCTGCACGTGCTGCCTTCGCCGTACGACAACGAAAACGACCTCGGCAACGCCTGGTTCCTGACCGCTCAGGCCACATTGCCCGCGACACGGGAGGAGTTCCACAGCACCGGGAAGATCCGCTGGCTGAAGCGGCTCCTCGTGGAGCGGCTTCCCACCAACGGAGTCTGGAGCGGCACGCAGGAAACCGCGGCGGGCGTCGAATACCGTGCGGGGCAACGGGTCCAGGAGGAGTGGAATCGTGCCGTCGTCGGGCCGACGTCGGCGAAACTGACCAAGATGGTGCGCGACGGCGACACCCTCAGTGTCCTGCTGCCGCTGCTCGCGACGCGCGGCGATCACGTCAGCGTGTCGGCGGTGGAGGGCACCACCCGGCTGATGCGGAACGGGAAGGAAATCGGCTCCGTGCCTAAGGTTCCGGGCCATCTCTGGCCGGTCTCGGGCCCGGTGACGTTCACCGTGCCGCCGGAAGCGGGCGACTACACGCTGACCGTCGACGCGAAACGGCCGGACGGCGGCAACGCCGAGTTGTCGGGCAATGTGGTGGTGTCGTGGAACTTCCGTTCGCAGCGGACGGCCGTCGAGACACCACTACCGCTGATGACGCTGCGGGCCACACCGTCGCTCGGCCTGGCCAACGATGCCTGGCGCCTGCTCCCGCTCGCCGTCCCGATCGAGGTCGAGCGGCCGACGGGAAGCGTCCGGCAGGTCACCGCCGAAGCGTCTTTCGACGGTGGCAAGACCTGGCACCGGCAGTTCGTTTTCGGGAGTGGTTCACATCGGCAAGCCTTTGTGGCGGCGCCGCCGTTCGGTTCCGCGCGGTTCGTCTCCCTGCGGCTGTCCGCGACGGACTCCGGTGGGAACTCGGTGACTCAGACGGTGATGAACGCTTATCGGCTGCGGTAGGTGCCGTGAGTCGGTCCGTGAAGGCCTCCTTGAGGGACTCCGTATTTGCTGACCCGCTGGTGTGGCCGGGGCCGAGTGGAGGATTCGGGACGTTGTGCGTCCTGAATCCTCCACGGTCGACCCCGTTGGTAGGGAGACGGGGCAGTAAAGCTCAGGCTGGCTGTCGTCTTGGGCGAGTGGGGAAGATTCCGGCCGTCCAACGTCCAGGATCTTCCCCACTCGGTCGTCGCTCCCACGCAGGTCGGACGTAAGTACACAAATGCTGGTTCGCCTTAAGGGGCTCAGAGTCCCTTAAGAAGGCCTTCGCGGACTCGATGATCGCCACATGCGTCCCATATGCACCAGCAGTCACAGCGACTGCGCGTGAAGGCCCTTCCCTCGGCTGAGCCGAGGAAACTCGACCTTCACGCCTTCCCAAGTACATGAAGGCCCCCTTCCTTGCGCTAGACGCAAGGAAGGGGGCCTTCATGTACTTCAGCGAGCGGCGGCGGGCGGTGGCGCGGATCAGCTCGCCCGCTTGCCCAGCACCTCGGTGATCAGCCGCGGCAGTTCGCCACCGTGCCACGAACTGGGCGAGAACCGCTCCTGCGCGATCCCTTCCCAAGGCTCGCCGTCGTCCAGCGAAATGCCTTCCTGGCGGGGAACGAGCACGCCGATCTCCTGCGCCGCGACACCTTCACCGGCGAGGGTCTTCTTGGTGAGCTCGACGTCCTCCGGCCGCACGGCGACCACGAGCGTCCAGTCGCCCCAAGCCTGCGCGAGCTCGAACCGGCCGAGTCCCGACTGCGCGCAGACGTCGGCGAGCGGCTCGTCCAGCCGGATGGCCGTCGTGATCCGTGCGCCGAGGCCGTTGGCCCCGCACAGCGTCCGCACGGTCGGGAAAAGCCCGTCCGAGACGTCCATCGCGGCACGTGCCAGCCCCGCCGTGGCGAGCGCGTTCCCGGCGGCCACTTGCGCCATCGGCTTACAGGCACGCTCGCGGATCCCGGCGACGACCGGATCGGAGAGCCGCGCCTGTTGTTCCACGAGCAACGCGTACGACCACAGGTAACCGGGCGAACCGACCAGCAGCAGACGGTCGTCGACCTCGGCACCGAACCGCCCGAGCCTGCCGCCGGGGACACAGCGGCCGATCGCGGTGGCGGTGAGCTGCCGGACCGGACCGTCCCGGAGATCGCCACCGACGACCTTGGTCCCGTGCCTCTTCGTGCAGTCGTCCACGCCGTCGAGGAGCCGCCGGAATTCACCCGCGGTGGTCGTCTTCGGCAGGGTGTAGTTGACGACCAGGCCGAGTGGCGTGGCCCCGGCCGCCGCCAGATCGGACAGGTTGATCGTCGCCAGCAGCCATCCGGCGTGGTACGGATCCGTTTCGCCCAGGATGGTGACCAGCGGCGTGGGGCAGCTGTCGGTGGTGGCGACCAGGTCGCCGCGAAGCCCCTCTTCGGCGTCGAGGACGGCGCAGTCGTCACCGAACCCTCGGACACCGCCGTAACGCGGTCGCAGGATGTGCTCCAGGATCGCGTGCTCGCCGAGGTCGCCGAGGCGGACGTCGTCGCCGACCGGCGAGAGTTCAGTTACGGCCGACATGATCCGCCAATCGGGACGGGGCCACGTTGTGGTCGCTGGAATAGTTGTGCGGCAGCGTGCCGTAGGGCTGTTCGCTTCCGGTGGAGGCGAACAGCATCAGGTTGCAGATCCGCGCTCCGGGGTGCAGCAGTACCGGATGCCGCAGATGGTTCACGATCTCCAAGGTCAGCACGGCGCCCTTCTCGTTGCCGAAACCGGGGCTGACCTGTCCACAAAGGACGACACTGATGCCGAGCCGCGCGTAGTCGCTCGTGCCGTCGACGAGCCCGGCGAGCCGCTCCGAAAGCCCGATCTTCTCCAGCGTCGGTGCGAGGACGACCTCGCCGGGGTCGACGCACAGCCGTCCTTCGGCGTCGGGTTCCTTCGGCCGGAGTTCCGGATACGTGCTCCGGTCGGCGATGTCGACGGTCCCCGTCGATTCCAGCGCGAACGCCTCGTGCCCGAGCCGCAGGCTGATCGCGGCGGGGCGGACGAGGGTGGGTTCGAACGGGGTGATCGTGAGTTCCCCGCTGCGGTGCGCACGTCTGATGGCCCTGTCGGTCAGGATGCCGCGGCGTGGCGCGGGCCAGCTCAGCGGCATGACGCCACCGCTTCCGCGACGGCGCCGACCAGGCCGCGGAAATCGGCCTCGGTCAGTTCGCCGTTGGGCTGGTCGTCGGACTCGCCCGGCTCGCAGTAGACGACGGTGGTGCTGGTGCGATGCGGCCCCTGGATCACCACCGTCGCGGTCAATCCGGCCGCGATCGGCCGTACGGTGTGCACGATTCCGGTGTCGCACGAGTAGACCTCGCCGAGCCGGACGTGCGGGGTCTTGTCCACTTCGAGGCGGGCTTCGCCGTCCGCGAGCAACGCGGCCGGGTTCGCCGGGTCGGCGCCGTAGCGGTACCGGGCATACGGCTTCCCGCCCTCGGCCGTTTCGTGGAACTCGACCATGTGCAGGCCCTCGCCCGCGACGATGGTCGAGGCGAATTCCCACCGATGACTGTGCGGATTGGATTCGCCGCGTGACGGTTCCGCGGATTCCGGCCAGACGTGGAGCCGGATCCGGAAATCGGGCGAGGCGTGGAGCACCATCTTGGCGAATCCGTTGGGATGCCAGTAGGAACGCTTCGCCGCGGCGCGGACGGCTTCTTCGTCACCGAGGATTTCTTCAAGCCACGAAAGGAAAACGTCGGGGGATTCCTGGACCCGGTGTGCGACCGTGCGCAGCCAGGGAAGGTCGGCGTCACCGTCCGCCGGAACGGCGGCGAGGGTCGATGGCGGGGTGTCGATCATGGAGTTGTACCTGGAGTTCCTGGAGGGCTGAGCGGGGGCGCCGCGGCGGCGAAGGCGGCCGCGCGGAGCGCGGTGACTGCGTCCAAGGTCTGCCAAATCGGTAGATCTCCGCTCTCCCACGCCCAGAGCCCTTGATCGGCGTCGTAGCGCTCCCAAAGGGTTCCGAGCGCCCGGTTGAGCCGGGGGAGTGGCAGGAAGGGGGCGGTGGCGAGCGCTTGGACGACCCAGGCGGAGGTGAAGTGCCGGATGATGATCCGGGTCGTTCCTTCACCGTCGGGGCGAGGCCTCTCTAGATCCTCTGCCACGCCATCGTCCGAATGGGATCGGTCGATGAGCCATTGTGTGGCTTCGTCGGCCGCCTCACGGACGTCGGTGCGATCTTCACGGCTGCGCAGGACGTCCCGCAGGGCGACGACCGACCGCGCGGTGTGCACGACCGAAGCCTCCGGGGCGACGAGCCCGGCCTCGTTCTTCTCCGGCCACAGGAGTGAGCCGTCGAAGTCGAGCCGGGCCGCCAGGAGGGCGTCGATCAGCCGGTCGGTCAGCGGGGCGTCCGGCCGCAGCCGGACCGCCGTGTGCAACACGGCGGACAACAGGTACGGACGGGTCCGGCTGTACGGGTCGAGCTCGTCTCCGATCAGGAGCGACCCTTCGAGTTGTTCCAATCCGTCGTCCGCGGACATGGTGCTGGTGCGGAAAAGCGCGTCCACCACCGACGCGGTGGTCTCCGGCCGCCTGCCGCCCGCGCGGCCCCTCCAGCCGTGCGCCGACTGGAGCCGGTAGAGATCTTCGGCGAGCGTATGTAGGTCGATGTAGGGATCGCCTACCACCAGCATGGTGTTGATCCCGTAGGCGGTGCTGAGCGCCTTCGGCCCGGTGCTCTTCTGCAGATTGTGCCGCCAGCCCAGCGGTTTCCCGTGCTCGTCGCGGATCAGGCGCTCGGCGAGTTTGGCGCCGACGGTGTGGAACACCTGCAGCAGCGACCGCGAAGTGTCGACGACGCCGGCGTCGCCGACGAGGGGCGGGGCGGTGTGTTCCTGCGGCGAACGGGCCGTTTCGACCAGGGTGAACAGCGCGTTCGCGGCGCGGAAGTGGTCGTCGAGCTGGCGGGCGTTATGCGTCGACGGCAGGTATTTCCCGGTCTCCCACTGGGTCAGGTTCGCCCTGGTCACCCCGATGATCCGGGCGGTTTCCGCCTGGGTTTCCCCGGCGGCCTTGCGCAGCCGCCGCAGCTCACGTCCGACTCCCGACGCGGTAACGGTTTCCGCATCGGGGCTTACCGGCCGCCGTCCGGCCGATGTAGGCTTCATGTAGGCACTAGACACAGGCTTACCTACCTTTAGTAGGCAAAGTAGGGCGGTGACTGAACGTGCACACAACGGGGAGAGTACAGCAAGCGAATCGGACCGCGCTGGCGCGTCGGTCAATGTCGTGTCACAACGTGCGAGTAGCCGAATCCGGGCCTGTTCTACCTGGTCCTGGGGTTCGCGATCCACCCGGCCGCGAGACATGGGCCGAACAGGGCACGACCGAAGAGCGGATGCTGTCAGCCATCTGATCGTAACGCTGTGCATCCGATTCGGTTCGCGTCGCCTGCGGGTCACACGAATGCCGGAGTAGGCGTCGTGTGTGCCGACCCGAGTCAGTGCTTCGCCGCATCGGGGGTGAACCTCATGTCCCACCACGAGAACCACACGGCAGCGCCCCGATCTTGGTTCGATCGACTTCTCGAACGCTTCCACGAATGGCTTTTCGCGTCCGGCGAGGACTCGAGAGCGGCCGCTCGTGGCTGGCAGGTGACCCGGGTGCCGAACAGCAGGCGCCGCGTCTACCGCGATCCCCGCTGGGACACCGTGCACGCGTGCGAACCGTGCGGAGGCACGGGGTGGTGGCCCTACGAGGACGCCGTTTGCCCGGACTGCGCCGGTGTCGGTGTCGTCCGCTCCATTCCCGCGGCGGCCGTGGCCGCCGAGCAAACCGCCGGACGGACAGGAGGAAGGTCATGAGCCGTTGGCAGGAACCCCAGGCGATCGCCGAGCTGGCCAGGGAGATCACGGTGGTCAGGAGGCCCAACCCGATCACCGCCCTTTACCACTGGCGGTACGAGATCGGCGCGCTCCTCGTCGTCCCGTACGCGCTGTTCTCGCTGTTCCAGGCGGCCGGCCCGATCTGGGGCGCGGTCGTGCTGTTCGGCGTCGCGAATTGGCTGTTCTACTGGAAATCGGCGCGGAGGTTCGTCCGCGACCGGCTTCGCTCGGTCGTCGTGCAGCACCGGCTGCGGACCGGGTTCGCCCGTGCCAGGGTGTGCACCCTCGACGGCAAGCTGCCGGTGATCCTGTGGACCAAACCGAGCGGCGACGAGGTCGAGGTCACCGTGTTCTGCCCGGCGGGGGTCGGCTACGAGCGCATCGAGCAGCGGCGGGCACTGCTGGCCGCGGCGTGCTTCGCCACCGACGTCCACGTGTACCGCCACCACAAGCGTGCCAACGTGGTGCACCTTTCGGTGTGCACGGCGCGGTTGCGCAAGGACGCCGACGACGACGCCGTCGAGGTCACGCCCGCGCCGCGCTATGCCGGGCAGACGGACGGCGCCGCCATTCCCCTTCCGGCGCCCTTCGTGGGAATTCCTCGCGCGGCACGGCGGTGAAGAAGCGCTCAGGACGCGATCTCCAGGGCTTCGGCCTGCTCGGTCACCGGCGCGGTGACCGAGCGCGCGGGGATGAGCAGTGACGCCAGCGCGACCAGCCCGGTCAGCGCCATCGCGCGTTCGACCAGGCCGAGCGGGATCGCCCGCCACCAGGGCTCGCCGCCGTTCATCGAGACCACGATCGCCCCGAGGATCACGCCGAACCAGGCCAGGGCCGCCACCGCGAGCACCCGGGTCACGGCGCGCCGCGCGGGGGAGGAGGGGAAGACGGCCTTCGCCGCGAACCACACGGCCAGCGGCAGGCAGACGAAGGCGACGACGCTCGCGATCCGGTGCACCGTCCCGCCGGTGCTCGGCCCGATCGCCCAGTTGTTCTTGGGGAACGCCACGATCACCACCAGGCTCACCGTCCAGAGCGCGCAGAAGACCGATGCCGCGGACAGCGCGGGAAGGTGCTTGCGGCGGATCAGCGCGCCGAAGCCGATCGCCGAGCCGAACGCGACCAGCAGGACCGCGACGTCGAAGATCCACTTGTTCTCGCTGAGCGCGTACTCGCTGATGGTGCGGCGGACCGGGCTGATGTCGCTGGTGGCGGGAAGGACCTGCAGCAACAGGATCAGCAGCGCTCCGCCGGCGACGGAGACCACGGCGGCCAGCAGGGCCAAGGGTGACCTGGCGGTGACCTGGGGCGTCGTCATGGTTGAAAGGTAACCACCCAACCTGAAGGTTTTCTTAGGCCGACCTGTCGGAATCGACAGGAAAGTCCCATTCCACGGCGCGCGTGCCGGTGATCGTTCCGGCACGGACGGTGAGATCGTTGGGCCGAAAGAGGTGTAGGCGACTTGTGGCGGGTCCCTCCGGCGGGGTCGCGGGTCTAGGGTCTCGCTACCGGTGACCTCACCCGGTCACCGGACTGTCCAAGGAGGTCAGTCTGTGGGGTATTCACCAAACCGGCGAAGAGCGGGATGGACCGCGGCGACCCTGGTACTCGCCGGGGCCTTCGTGGCACTTCCGTCGGCCACGACGGCGGGGGCCGCGGACAACGTGGTGCGGGCCGACCAGGCCGTGCCGCGTTCCTGTTTCGCCGCGCTGCAGAAGCCGGGTACGTCCGGCACCGATCGGCGCGAGTTCACGTCCACAGTAGACGGTCTGCTGCAGGCGCGCCTGGCGCCGCGCGGCGGCACCGAGGGAGACTGGGACCTCGCGGTCTTCGACAAGGCCACCGGCGCCGTGGTCGCCGCGTCCGCCGCGTTGCGCAGCCACGAGCTCGCCGAAGGCTTCGTGAAGAAGGACCAGAAACTGGTCGTGCAGACCTGCCGGTACGACGGCCGGACACGCGACGCGGTACTGGGGGTCGACTTCCTCGCGCTCACGCCGCAGGGGACCCCGACCGGCGCCGCGCCCGCGCCGCAGCGCGCCGAACTGGTCCGGGTCGAGACGCCCGCCAAGCAGGACAAGGACAAACTCCTCCGGCTCGGGCTGGACGTCACGGAGAAGGCCGACGCCACCGGCGTCGAGGTCGTCCTCGCCAACGACGCCGACCGCAAGACGCTGGCGGACAACGGCTTCAAAGCGAAGGTGGTCGACGGCGACCTTTCGGCGCGGTCGATCCAGAACGCCAAGACCGACCGCGAGTACGCCGCGAAGACGCCGGGCTCCACCTTGCCGTCCGGGCGCACGAGCTACCGGCACCTCTACGACTACCAGTTCGAGGTCAAGGAACTGGCCCGCAAGAATCCCAAGATCGCCACGGCGTTCACATTGCCGCAGCCGACCTGGGAAGGCCGTGACGTCGTCGGCCTCGAGGTCGCGACCGACGTCAAGAACATCGCCGACGGCAAACCCGTCAACTTCACCATGGGCGTGCACCACGCCCGTGAGTGGCCGGCGGGCGAGCACGCCATGGAATGGGCCCACGAACTGGTCAAGGGCTACACCGGCAACAACCCCGAGATCCGCGGTCTGGTCGGCCGGACGCGCAACATCATCGTGCCGATCGTCAACCCCGACGGCTTCGAAATCTCCCGTGAGGCCGAGCCCAAGGGCGACTTCTCGCGTTTCGACTACGAGATGAAGCGCAAGAACTGCAACGTCAACGACTCGCCCAAGGAGTTCGCGACCGGCGTCTGCAAGGCCAACCCCGGCGGCCGTGAACGCGGCACCGACCCGAACCGCAACTACGCGGGCTTCTGGGGCGGCGCCGGCGCGTCGACCCTCTGGCGCAGCGACACGTTCCGCGGCTCCGGCCCGTTCTCCGAGCCCGAGACGCAGAACATCCGCTCGATCGTGTCGAACCGCCAGGTGACCAACCTGATCACGTTGCACACCTTCTCGAACCTGGTGCTGCGTGTCCCGGGTGTCGCCGCCGTCCGCCCGCCGCTCGACGAGCCGGCGTACAAGGCGCTCGGCGACAAGCTGGCCTCGCGCAACGGATACACCAGCCAGCCGTCGTGGGCGCTCTACGACACGACCGGCTCGACCGAGGACTGGTCGTACTGGGCAACCGGTGGCTGGGGCTTCACCTTCGAGATCGGCAACACGGAGTTCCACCCGCCGTTCGAGACCGGTGTCGTCGCCGAATACACCGGCGTCGCTCCCGCGGCCGGTGCCGGCAAGGGCGGTAACCGTGCGGCCTTCATCGACATGATGGCCAACGCCGCCGACCCGGCGGCGCACTCGACGCTGATCGGTACGGCGCCGAAGGGCTACCAGCTGAAGCTGCACAAGACCTTCCAGACGCCGACCTCCCCGGTGGTGCAGCCGGACGGCTCGACGAAGCCGCCGATCTACGTGACCGACGACCTGAACTCGTCGCTGTCGTCGACCGGTGGCCGGTTCGCGTGGTCGATCAACCCGTCGACCCGTCCCTACGTCGCGGGCCGCTACGGCCGCGAACCGCAGGGACCGGCGCAGGCGGCGATCCAGGTCGCCAACCCGCCCGGGGTCCCGGCGATCAACACGAACTACCCGACCGACCCGGCTTCGGAGAGCTTCACCTTCCACGTGGACGGGCTCCCCAAGGTCGACAACGGGAAGTTCAGCGTCGACGTCAAGTGGGCCAGTCAGGACACCGACTGGGACCTGTACGTCTTCGACGCCGCGGGCAACATGGTGTCGTCGTCGGCGAACGGCGGGACCACCGAAGAGCACGCGATCCTGTACGACCCGCCCGCCGGGGACTACCGGGCCGTGCTGGTCAACTACTCGCAGGCGAACCCGTCCACTGTGGACGATTGGACCGGCGGTGTGTCGTTCCAGTCGCCGATCCCGCCGACCTACGGTCCCAAGGAGGCGTACCAGCTGACCTGTACGTCGCCGAAGGGCAAGCTCGTCGGGCTGGCGGACGTCTACATCGACCGCGGCCAGACGGTCGACGTCGGTGAGGTCTGCACCCGGTCGGCGCGCGCCAAGAAGGAGCGCTCGGGCCGGTAGTTCCTCGTATTGCGCGTGAGGGCCCCCTTCCCTCGGCTCAGCCGAGGGAAGGGGGCCTTCACGCGCGTACGCATTCAGAGGACGAAATGCGGAGGGGGCTAGACGGTGCCGACCACTCGGTCCCGCACGACCCGCATAGTCGCCGTGTCCACAGTGGACGGCTCCGCCGCCAGCCAGCCGCCGATCTCGTGCAGGAACTGCTCCGGCGTCATCGGCGGCGCGGGGGAGGGATCGTCGGGATCCGTGGTGATCTCACCGGTCCGGCTCGGGTACACGACCATCGCCCCGCGCAGCGTGACGCCGGGCAGGACCCGCCGGAATTCGGCGAGGCTTTCGGTCAGTCTGCTCCCGCCGCCGCGGAAGGCGCGCCCGTTGCGCAGCAGGCGGTCGTCGTCCCCGGTTTCGTAGTGCCCCGGCAGCCACAGCTTCGATTCCACGAGCACGAGCCGCTTCCCGCACAGCACCGCGTGGTCGACGTCGGCGAACACCGAGTCCGGCCACGAGAGGCCGTGGAAGATCCGCGCGCCGGGCAGCCGGGTCAGGTAGCGCTCGAGCATGTCGGCGGTGAGGCGCTCGGCGAGTTCGTCGGTCTCGACGCCTGGAGTGCCGAACACGCGTTTCCCGCCGAACTCGGCGGCGAACCGGTTCTTGGCGCGAGAGGCGGCCAGATAACCGCGCGCGAGCCGTTGCACCAGCAGGGCGGTGCCGGCGGTCAGGATCAGCCAGACGATCAGCGTGGGGGCCGAGAAGCCGACGCCGGTCAGTACCGGCAGCAGGACCAGCACCATCCCGCCGACCGCCGCCACCACGGGGGTGTGCCCGGGGCCGCGACGGCGGCCGTGGCGCACGCGCTCGTCCTGTGCCGCGAATTCCCACCATTCGAGGTCGTCCGGATCGATCACGACCGGCTCGGGCTCGTAGCCCGGTTCTTCGCCGAAGCGGCGCCGCGGCCGCGGCCGGATCGGGGCGCGCACCGAGCGCCCGCCCGCGTCGTAGCCCGCGCGCCGCATCGGATCGCTCAGCGTGTCGTAGGCCTCGCGGACCAGCTGGAACGTGAGGGCGGATCCGCCGGTGTCCGGGTGATGCGACTTCGCCAGCCGCCGGTACGCGGTCTTGATCTCGTTGACCGAGGCGGCCTTGCCCACGCCGAGCACCTCGTAATAGTCGACGTCGGGCACGGGCGGTTCACCTCCAAAGGGCCGGGCCGCAACACTATTCGGCCGCCGCCGCCGGGTCGCAACCACCTCCGCGGCGCGTCGGGGTGACGTCGCGGGCATACTGTTTCGCTTGTGGCGGAACGAGGTCCGCCTCCGCCGCGTCCTGGATATCGTGGAGATCGACAGCACACGAGGAAGGATCGCGGTGGGAGAACCGGTCACGGGCACGGCCGCTGGGGTGCCGTTCACCGTCTTGCCGCCATCTGCCGAGGTCAGCGGACCCGCGCCGGTGGTGGTCGCCTGGCACATGATCGACGCGCCCCGCTCCGACGCGGCGTTCGCGGCCGCGTTGCCGCTGGCCGGGGTGCCGGCATGGCGGGTGTATCTCGGAATGCCGTTGTGCGGCGCGAGAATGGTCGACGGCGGCATGGACGCCGTGGTCGAACGGGCCCGGCGCGACGCGATGCTCGCGTACGTCGACCCGTTCGTCCGCCAAGCGGCGCTGGAATTCCCAGCCGCGCTGGCCGAACTGCGCGAACGCTTCGGCTTCGACACCTCCCGCACGGCGGTCGTCGGCGGGTCGCTCGGTGGTGCGGTGGCGCTGACGATCCTGGCCACGCGGGAGATCCCGGTCCGCGCGGCGGCCCTGATCAACCCGGCCGTGCGGGCGCGCTCGGTGGTCGGCTTGGTGGAAGGCCTGCTGGGCCGGCCGTATCCGTGGAACGACGAGGCGGAACAGGCCGCGGATCAGCTCGACTTCGTCGCACGATCGGGTGAAATATCGGCGCGGGAAACCCAAGTTCCGCTGCTGCTCGTCTCCGGCGAGGACGACCATCCGTCGTTACGCACCGACGCCGACGATCTGGTCGCCGCGCTGCGCGAGCGGTACGCCCGGCCGGACGACGTCCAGTTGGCCAGGGTGGCCGGTCTCGCCCATCCGCTGGCCGAAGAACCGGGCATCGAGCCCGCGCCGCAGCTGCCGATCGCGAAACTGGTGGACGACTCGGTCGCCGAGTGGCTGACGCGCCACCTGGGCTGACGCACGTCAGCAGCCGGGTGGCGGCGCCGAGCGGGGCGGGCCGAATTCCAGGCGCAGCTTGTCGGTTTTCGGGATCACGAACGCGACACCGGTCGAGGCCCGCCAGTTCGCCGGGAGGAAGACGTACTGGCCACTGGACTGGAGCAGCAGCTTCAGCCCGGTGTACCGGTACTTGTAGGCCGATTCGGGGTCGGCGCATTTCACCTGCAGGACACCGTTCGCGGTCAGGTTGAGGCTTTCCGCGCTGTACAGGGTCGCGGCCGGTCTGGTCGCGATCACCCCGGAGGCCTCGAAGGCGCGGCTCGTGCCGACGGCTCCCGAGTAGTCGCCGACCGCCCAGAAGAGGCCGATGCTCACCAGGACGTAGCCGGTCACCAGTTCCGCGACGCTCGACCGGGTGCTTCCCGTTCTGTGCGCGGTCCAGTGACGCCAGGAGAACAGCACCATCAGGACCCCGATCGCGAAGCCGATCCCCGGCGCGCCGGGCCGGTCGCGGAACGGCTCCGGGTCGAGGGCGATCGCGGTCGTGACGGCGAGCAGCGCGAGGCCGAGGACGCCCGCGACGGGGGAGCAGATCCGCAGTAGCCGGGCCCACGAACCCTCGCCGAGGCGGATCTTCAGGAACCGGGTCAGGACGAGGAACACCAACGCGGCGCCCGCGGCGGCGGTCAGGGGCAGGAGCACTCCGTCGACGCCGCGCCCGAAGATCTCGTCCGGTGTCTGGCCGAGCAGGGTGTAGTGCACACGGAAGTAGATGAAGTACGTCTGCGTGTAGACGAGCCCGAAGTAGTAGAGCAACGCGGTGAGCAGGGTCGTGTTGGCCAGCACGGTGCCGACCAGCCTGAGCGCGTGCGACGGGCCCGCCGCGGATTCGGACTCCGGCGGCGTGGGGGCGCGCAGCCCCCGGCGTAGTGGCCGCCGGGTGCTCATCCGCCGGTGGTTTCGCTCGGCTGCGAGCTTTCCGACTTCGGCGGCGCCGAGCTTTCCTCCGTGGTCTCGGTTTCGCAGGCCCTCGCCCGGATCGTGATCGTCTTGCCGGGGTAGACCGGATTCGGGCCGATGCTGCGGATGCAGTTCCCCTCGCCCACGACCACGACCGAGACCCCGCATCGCCGGGAGCTCTTGCAAAGACGTTCGAGGTTCTGCTCGATGGCGTCCTTGGCGGTGGCGGGGTCGGTGCCGAGCAGGTCGCTGTTGTACCTGATCGGGCTTCCGGGCACGACGCCGGGCGGAGGGGAGTCCTTCGTCGGGCCCGGTCCCGTCGGCGGGGCGTCGGAAGACGCCGTCGGAGCCGTCTCCGTGGTGATCCCGCTGTCGGTCGTCAGATCGCCCGGCGCCGTGTCGCGGGGCGCGGACGTCCCGCCGCAGGCGGTCGCGAACCCGAGTGCGGCGATCGCCATCGCCACGCTGAACAGCCGTTTCATGGACCTCACCGTCCTCGGAAAAGACGTCCTTCTGGGTAAGGACGCGGAACGAGGAGCCCCTGATACGTCCCGCGCTGGTCCATTCGGGCGTATTACCCGCGATTCCGCCCTTTCGGGCAATCCCGGGTGGACCGGGGCGCGACAACTTCGCCGCGTGGCCTTCCGACACGCCCGAAATTATGTTAAGAAACTTTACTAACTAACAGGGAGGCGCGTTTTGAGTTCATCCCCGCGGCCGGGGCTCGAGCGGAAGATCGGGCCGCTCCAGGCGACCGCCATCAACATGACCCAGATGTGCGGCATCGGCCCGTTCGTCACCATCCCCGCGATGGTGGTGACCCTCGGCGGCCCGCAGGCCATGTTCGGCTGGCTCATCGGCGCGGTCATCGCGCTGGCCGACGGCCTCATCTGGGCGGAACTCGGTGCCGCCCTCCCCGGTGCCGGCGGCACCTACGTCTACCTGCGCGAGGCGTTCGGCGTCCGCACCGGCAGGCTCATGCCGTTCCTCTTCGCCTGGAGCGCGGTGCTGTTCATCCCGCTGATCATGTCCACCGGCATCATCGGCCTCGTCCAGTACCTCGGGTACCTGATCCCCGGTGTCGCCGACGACGGCGGGACGACGACGCTCGGCAAGGTGATCGGTCTCGGGATCATCGCCCTGATCGGGCTGGCGCTGTTCCGCAAGATCGGCGAGATCGGGAAGCTGACCACCGTCCTGTTCGGGATCATGCTGTTCGCCGCGCTTTCGGTGATCGTCGCGGCCTTCACGCATTTCGACGGCGCGCAAGCGTTCGCCTTCACGCCGGGCGCGTTCTCGTTCGACGGCGGCGCGTTCTGGGCCGGGCTCGGCGCGGGCCTGATCATCGCCATCTACGACTACCTCGGCTACAACACCAGCGCCTACCTCGGCGGCGAGGTGCGCGACCCGGGCCGGACGCTGCCGCGCTCGATCATCCTGTCGATCCTCGGCATCATGAGCCTGTACTTCCTGCTGCAGCTCGGCGTTCTCGGCTCGGTCCCGCTGGAAGAGCTGAAGAACGCCACGTCGGTCGCCTCCACCGTGCTCGAACAGGCGTGGGGCACGGGCGCGGCCAAGGTCATCACCGTGTTCATCGTGATCGCCGCGATCGGTTCGGTGTTCGCCGGCCTGCTCGGCGGTTCGCGGGTCCCGTTCGAAGCCGCGCGCGACAAGGTGTTCCTGCCGGTGTTCGCCAAACTGCACCCGAAACTGAACCTGCCGACCGCCGGTGTGCTGACGATGGGCGCCATCGCCGCGATCGGCTCGCTGTTCACGCTGACCGCGGTGATCAACGCGGCGGTGACGGTTCTGGTGCTCATCCAGTCGCTCGCGCAGGTCGCGGCGATCGTGGTGCTGCGGCGGCGACGGCCGGAGCTGGAGCGGCCGTACCGCCAATGGCTCTACCCGATCCCGACGATCATCGCGCTGCTCGGCTGGGTCTACATCTACTTCTCCGCCACCTGGCTCTCGATCGGGCTTTCGGTGGGCTGGATCGTGCTGGGCGTGGCGGCGTTCCTCGCCTACGCGAAGGCGGAGCGCGTGTGGCCGTTCGGGCCCAAGGGGATTCAGGAATCGTTCGCGGGGGCGACAGAGGGGAACGGGCAGTGACGGGGGAAGAACTGATCCTGGGGATCGACTTCGGCGGGACGAAGGTCGCGATCGGGCTGGCGGACAGAGCCGGGAGCCTGCTGGTCACCCGGAGGCTCGACACCGACGCGCAGGCGGGCGCCGAACAGGTGGTGAGCCGCGCGCTCGCCGCGGCGCGGAAACTGCTCGCCGACGAAGGCGCCGCGGACCGGCTCGCCGCGATCGGCGTCGTCAGCCCGGGCATCGTGCTGGAGGACCGCATCCTGCTCGCGCCGAACGTGCCGGGCTGGGAGGAACTGCGGCTGCGCGAACTCGTCGCGGCCGAGTTCGAAGGCGTCCCGATCGAGGTGGGCACCGACGCCAAGGCGGCGGCGCTCGCGGAATGGCGTTGGGGGGCACTGGCGGACACCGATCCGGCGGTGTTCCTCTCGCTGGGGACCGGGATCGCCGCGGCGGTCCTGGTCGGCGGCCGGCTGCTGGCCGGCGCCAACGGCGCTGCGGGAGAGATCGGGTACAACCTCCTCTCGCCGCAGGACACCGACGGTTTCGCCAGCGGAGCGGCGCCGCTGGAGGAGGCCGTCGGTGGGCGTGGGCTGGGCGGCCGGGCGAGTGTGCTGCTCGGCCGCCCGGTAACCGCGGGCGAACTGTTCGGCCTCGCCAGGGAGAACGCGCAGGCGAAGGAACTCGTCGGCGCGGCGCTCGACGAACTGTCGATGCACGTCGCGAATCTCGCCATCGCGCTCGACCCGCAGCGCATCGCCGTCGGCGGGGGACTGGTGCGCTCGGCCGACATCCTGCTGCCCGCGTTGCGCGAGCGGCTGGCGCGGGCCGTGCCGTTCCCGCCGGAACTGGTGTCGGCGAAATTCGACCAGGACGCGTCCCTGCTGGGCGCGATCGCGATCGCGCTGGACGCGTAGCGAGATCACCGACCGAAGCCGCCGGGCTTCCGCTAGATCCGATCTAGCGGAAGCCCGGCGGCTTTCTCGCGCCTGAGGGGTGAGGCGAGAGGAGGTCGGTCATGGACGTCAGTCCGCTGCGGGTCGCGGTGATCGTCGGCAGCACCCGTGAAGGACGGGTGGGGGACACCGTCGGCAAGTGGTTCACCGGCCAGGCGGAACACCGGGAAGACCTCGTCACCGACGTGCTCGACCTGGTCGACTTCGACCTGCCCTCCGGGCTGCCGGAGCATCCGACGCACGACATGAAGCGGTTCGCGCGGCTGGTCGACGAGGCGGAGGCGTTCGTCGTCGTCACCCCCGAGTACAACCGCAGTTTCCCCGCGTCGCTCAAGCAGGCGATCGACTGCGCCTACGACGAGTGGCGCGCGAAGCCGGTCGGCTTCGTCTCCTACGGCTACCGCTCGCAGGGGCTCTACGCCGTGGAGCAGCTGCGCACGATCTTCACCGAGCTGCACACGGTGACCATGCGCGACACGGTGGCCTTCAACCTCCTCGACGGCACCCTCTTCGACTCCGACGGGCAAGTGCAGGCCGTGACCACCCTGCTCGACGCACTCGCCTGGTGGGGCCTCGCTCTGCGCGACGCGCGTGCCGCCCGCCCCTACGTCTGCTGAAAGCTTCTGAAAGGAAACGGAAAATGAGTGAACTGGCCATCGAAGCCTCGGGGCTGGTCAAGGTGTTCGGCGAGAACCGGGCGGTCGACGGGATCGACCTGAAGGTCCCGGCCGGCACCGTGTACGGCGTCCTCGGGCCGAACGGCGCCGGCAAGACCACCGCGGTGAAGATGCTCGCGACCCTGCTCCGCCCCGACGGCGGTGAAGCGCGCATCTTCGGCAAAGACGTCGTCCGCGACGCCGACGCGGTCCGGTCCATGGTGAGCCTGACCGGGCAGTACGCCTCGGTCGACGAAGACCTGACCGGCACCGAGAACCTGGTCCTGATCGGCAGGCTGACCGGGCACCGCAAACCGGCCGCCCGCGCACGGGCGGCGGAGCTGCTGGAGGCGTTCGGCCTCACCGAGGCCGCGGGACGGCAGGTGAAGAACTACTCCGGCGGGATGCGGCGGCGGATCGACATCGCCGCGAGCATCCTCAACACCCCGGACGTGCTCTTCCTCGACGAGCCGACGACCGGGCTGGATCCCCGCAGCCGCAACCAGGTCTGGGACATCGTGCGCGCGATCGTGAAGCACGGCACCACCGTCCTGCTGACCACGCAGTACCTCGACGAAGCCGACCAGCTGGCCTCGCGGATCGCGGTCATCGATCACGGCAAGGTGATCGCCGAAGGCACCAAGGGGCAGCTGAAGGCGTCGGTCGGCGCGGGCGCCGTCCACGTCCGCCTGCGCGAGGCCGACCAGCGGCCCGCGGCCGAGTCGTTGCTCGTCAGCACCCTGGAGGCACAGGTGCTCCTGGAGGCGGACCCCGTCGCGCTGACCGCCCGGCTTTCGGGCGAGAGCACCGAACAGGGTGCCGCCGAGCACGCCGCGCGCGCACTGGCCGAACTCGCCCGCGCCGGCATCGTCGTCGACACCTTCTCCCTCGGCCAGCCGAGCCTCGACGAGGTCTTCCTGGCCCTCACCGACCGCACCGCAACGCCTGAGGAGAGTGCAGCTTGAGCACCACGGCAGTCAAAGACAACGAACCCGTTCTCGCGGCACCGAAGGCGGAGGATCTCGCCGCCGTCCTGATCGCGAAGAACCGTCCCCAGCGCCCCAGCGCGCTGTCGGCATCGATCACCTTCGGGTGGCGCGCGATGCTGAAGATCAAGCACGTGCCCGAGCAGTTGTTCGACGTCACGGCGTTCCCGATCATGATGACGCTGATGTTCACCTACCTGTTCGGCGGCGCGCTGTCCGGCTCGCCGACGCAGTACCTGCAGTTCGTGCTGCCGGGCATCATGGCGAGCAGCATCCTGATGATCACCATGTACACCGGGATTTCGGTCAACACCGACATCGAAAAGGGTGTCTTCGACCGGTTCCGCACGCTGCCGATCTGGCGGCCGTCGGCGATGGTCGGCTATCTGCTCGGCGACATGCTGCGCTATCTCATCGCCTCGTTGGTGATCCTCGGTGTCGGGCTGATCATGGGCTTCCGTCCCGCCGGGGGAGTCGGGGGCGTGGCCGCCGCGATCCTCCTGCTGCTGGCGTTCTCGTTCGCGTTCTCGTGGATCTGGACGATGTTCGGTCTGTTGCTGCGCAGCGAGAAGTCGGTGATGGGCGTCAGCATGATGGTGCTGTTCCCGCTGACCTTCCTCAGCAACATCTACGTCAATCCGGAGACGATGCCGGGCTGGCTGCAGGCCTTCGTCGAAGTGAACCCGGTGACCCACGTGGTCGCGGCGGTGCGCTCGATGATGGACGGGAACTGGGACGGCGGCGAGATCACCTGGGTGCTGGTCGCCGGCGCGATCATCCTCGCGGTCTTCGGCACCTTGACGATGCGGCTCTACAACCGCAAGTGAACCGGGGATAGGTCCCCTGGCGGCTCACAACCGCCAGGGGACCTTGTCCTCGGGCGCGTAACGGCACGAAGAACCGGTGGTGACCGACGCGCGCAGGTGCGCGGCCAGCGCCGGATGCTGCTCGTCGAGTTTGCGCAGGGTGTCCCGGATCCGGGCGGTCACCGTCTTGCGGGCGCGTTCGGCCTCGTCGCCGAGCCGCCGGGTGCGGCCGCCGAGCCCGGCCGCGGACCGCAGCTCGGCGAGCAGCGCGTCCCGTTCCCGGTCCAGCGCGGCGGCGCGCGCGTCCTGGCCGAGCCCGGTCGCGGTGTCGATCAGTTCGTCGAGTTCGTCCAGCCGCGCGCGGTACCGGGCCTTCGCCTCGTCGTCGAGGACGGCGTCCCCGCCGAGACTCTTCGTGGCGACGACCACCTCGCCTCCTTCGGGATCGAGCAACCGCACCGCCGTCACCTCCGAGCCCGGCCTGCCGAGCAGGAAATGCAGATCCCGCAAGCCTTTCGAGTCCGGAAGGTGGGTGGTGACGCCGTCGAAGCGCAAGGTCCACACGCTTTCGTCGCGGCGGAACTCGGCCGTCGGCGCCGCCGGGGTCCGCGCGTCCTCGCGCGCCCGCGTCACCCTGGCCACGACCTGCCGCATACCGAGCGCGGTGGCTTCTTCGTCCACTTCGGACAGCAGGGTCGTCGCGGCCGTCGTGTCGCCGTCGAGGTTACGGCCGAGGAGGGCGATCGCCAGCCAGGACTTGGCTTCGGTCGCCCAGACCGTCGCCCTGAGGCGATCCGCGGAGAGCACGGCACCGCGCAGCCGGTCCACCGCTTCGTGCCACCGTTCCTGCGCGAGATCGAGCCTGCCGAGCCAGAGGTCGACCGGGCCGGAGATCTCGCAGCCGTAGAGGGAGACCAGCCACTCCCCGCTGTACGGCAGAAGGAGCGCGCGGGCCGCTTCACACCGTTCGGGATCGCGTGAGATCGCCGCCGTATGCGCCTGACAGCGCAACCACAACGCTTCCAGGTCACGCGGATACGGCTTCACGTCGGCCGCGAGATCGGTGAGCCGGACGGCCTCCCCGACATCCTCGCGCTGAGCCGCGGTGATCGCCTCCAGCAACCGGCTGTAGGCGTACCCGCCGCGGGAGATCTCGCGGTGCAACCCGGCGAGCTCGCCGAACCGCCCCTCCAGGCACCACCGGGCCCACCGCTGCAACTGGTTCAGGTCGCCGAAATGCGGATGCTCGTCCCCCTCGTGGCGCGAGATCACCTGCTGGATGAACGCCTCGGCCTCGGAGAACCGGCCCTGGAGCGTGGCGATGATGCTCTGGTCGATCCGGGACGCCAGCTGCGAACTCGGCGCCCTGCCGGTGGCCGCCAGGGCGAGGAACTCCTGATATTGCTCGAAATACCGGGGATCGCCCTGTTCGAGCAGCGCCACCCACTTGAACGACGCCGCGTAATGCTCCAATTCCGGGTTCGACGTGCGGCGGCCGACGAGGACCAGTTCGTCGGTGAGCCGCTCGCGTTCCGCGGCGCTGCCGGGGCCCCAGATCGCGTCGTGCCGGGCCCACAGACCGAACAACAGGGCGGAATCGTCCTGGTCGTCGCGGGCGGTGATCATGATGTGCGCGGTCAGTTCCTGCGTCATCTCCTCGACGGTGACGTCCCGGCCGGGCTCACGGCCGCACAACCGTCCGTGCGCTTCGGTGAGCACCTTGACCGTCTCGTCGACCCGCAGGCCTTTGTGGTCGGCGCGGATCAGGGTCAAGGCCAGGCGGGCGAGGAGATCGTCGTCGTCGAGTTCGCGGATGAGCACGGAGACGTCGTCGAGGACTTGCCTGCCCTCCTCGGTTTCCTGGTGGCGGGTCAGATGCGCACCCAACTCGAGCGCGATGACCGCTTGCCGCCTCCGGTCGTCGACGATCTCCATCGCCCGCCGGTAATGCGTGGTCGTCTCCTCGATCGCCATCCGGCCGGTGGCGTCGATCGCGGCGGCGAGCAGCAGATCGACGGCCTTGTCCGGATCGAGTTCCCGGCCCGCGAGCAGCGCGTGGCGGGCCATGTCCGCGGGGAAGAGCCGGTCCGACGACGACGGCGCCTCGCGGGCCGCCGCGACGACCGCGGCGTGATGCCTGCGACGGTCCGCTTCGGACAGGCTCGCGTACAGCGTCTCGCGGACGAGGTCGTGGGCGAAGGCGAACCGGCCCTGCCCGTGCACCACGACCAGTCGCGCCGCGACGGCCTGGTCGAGCAGCCGATCCACCTGGGGCACGGGCGCCGACGCCACCCCCGCGAGCAGCCGCCGGTGGAATTCCCTGCCGAGCACGGACGCGGTGGTCAGGAGGGCGAGGACCGGCTGGGGGAGCAGGGAAAGTCGTCTCTGCAGGGCGTCGGCCACGCCTGGAGCGATGGTCTCCGCGGAACCGCCGCTGTGCCACAGCCGCGCCGTCTGCTCGACGAAGAACGGATTCCCGCCGGTGCGGCGGTGGACCTCGGCGACCAGCGCGTCGTCGGGCTCCGCGCCCGCCGTCCTGGCCATGAGCGTGCCGACTTCGTCTGGTTCGAGGCCGGTGAGAGTGACCGAAGTGGCCTTCGCGAGCAACGGCAGCATGAGTGAGCGAAGCGGATGGTCGGTCGCTTCGACCTCGACATCCCGGTACGTGCCGATCAGCAGCAGCCGTTCGAACCAGGTGTGCTGGGCGGCGAACTCCAGCAGCCGCAGCGACGCGGCGTCGGCCCAGTGCAGATCGTCGAGCACCACGACGACCGGCTGGTCCTGGGAAGCGGCCACCAGCACACTCGTCACCGCGTCGTACAAGCGGAACCCGTCGGCCGCGCCGTCGCCGCGCGCCTCGCCGAGCAGGACGTCCAACGCGCTGTCGGCCATCGCGGCCCAGCAGCGCTCGCCGACCGCGCGCCGCAGCCCGCGGACCACCTGTGTCCACGGCCAGTAGCCCGGAGCGCTCGCGGAGTCCCAGCAGGACCCGTTGAGCACGAGGGCGCCGAGACGCTTCGCCTCTTCGGCGGCGCCGGTGACGAGCGTGGTCTTGCCGATTCCGGCTTCCCCGGTGACCAGCACCAGCCCGCCGTGGCTTTCGGTGGCGCGGGCGATCTCCGCGCGGAGCACCCCCGCGGGATGGTCACGTCCGATGAGGGCGGCTGACATGTCCGAATCCTCCCAGTAGGGTCCGACAATCTCACGACGCGCGTCCGCTGTCAGGCGTTACCTCCGGTCCATCGTGACCGACGGTGACCGACGTCTCCCGGTGGCCGGGAACCCCCGACGGGGGAAATCCGACTTTCTGGACGTGAGCAATCGAGTGGGACGGCGGGTGAACAGCCGTCGAAATTCCTGTCCCGGCGGGCGAAGGCGGCCTGTTGTGCCAGGTCAGGTGGTCGCGGGCTGGAGTAGGGTGCAAAGTATGGGGAGCATTCGCTCGCGCGTGCTGGCTTGGATCGGCCGCCGTTACCTCGCGCGTCAGCAGAAGAACGGTTTCGACCTGTCCAAGATGTCGGTCATCCCGGACAACGCGCTGCTGCCGCTCAAGCGCGACGGTCTCGATCCGGTGGCCGAGCTGGGCCGGATCCGCGCGGCGGAGCCGATCAGCAAGCTCGACCTGCCGTTCGGGATGAACGGCTGGCTGGTCACCGGCTACGACGAGGCCAAGGCCGTGCTGGGCAAGGTCGGCGAGTTCAGCAGCGACTTCACGAACCTGGTCGGGAACGCCGGCGTGACCGAGGACCAGAACCCCGGCGGGCTCGGATTCGCCGATCCGCCGGTGCACACCCGGCTGCGGCGGCTGCTCACACCGGAGTTCACCATGCGGCGGCTGTCGCGCCTGACGCCGCGGATCGACGAGATCGTCGCCGAGCAGCTCGACGCGATGGAGAAGGCGGACGGCCCCGTCGATCTGTGGGAGGCCTTCGCGCTGCCGATCCCGTCGCTGACGATCTGTGAGCTGCTGGGCGTCCCGTACGAGGATCGCGACGACTTCCAGCGGCTGAGCACCGCGCGGTTCGATCTCTTCGGTGGCGCGGGGGCGTCACTCGGTGCGATGACCGAGTCACTGTCCTATCTGGACGAGATCGTCAAGAAGCAGCGCGCGAAGCCGGGCGACGGTCTGCTCGGCATGCTCATCAAGGAGCACGGCGACGAGATCGACGATCGCGAGCTGGCGGGCCTCGCCGACGGCGTGCTCACCGGCGGGCTGGAGACCACGGCGAGCATGCTCGCGCTCGGCGCGCTCGTGCTGCTCAAGGATCGCGAGCTGTTCGAAACCGTCCGCGGCGACGACGATGCCGTCCACAAGTTCGTCGAGGAACTGCTGCGGTATCTGACCGTGGTGCAGATGGCCTTCCCGCGGTTCGCCAAGGAGGACATGGAGATCGCCGGGGTCCGGATCGCGAAGGGCGACATCGTGCTGGTGTCGCTCAGCGTCGCGAACCGCGACGGCGTCCTCGGCGAGGACATGGAGAAGTTCGACGCGACCCGCGAGCCGACGTCGCATCTCGCCTTCGGCTGGGGCATCCACCGCTGCATCGGCGCCGAACTGGCCAGGATGGAACTGCGCACCGCGTATCCCGCGCTGATCCGCCGGTTCCCGGAGATGCGGCTGGCGGTCGAACCGGAAGAGGTCGGCTTCCGGAAGGTCTCCATCGTCTACGGCGTCGACGCGTTGCCCGTGCTGCTGGACTGATCTTTCAGGCGACTCCTCTCGGGCGGAACTGGATGCTGATCCTCGGGCCGACCGGTTTGGCGGTCTTGGGGACGGCGTGTTCCCAGGTGCGCTGGCAGCTGCCGCCCATGACGATCAGGTCGCCGTGGCCGAGGGCGTGCCGGACCGTCTCGCCGCCGCCACGCGGGCGCAGCGCCAGCTGGCGGGCGGCGCCGACCGAGACGATCGCGACCATGGTGTCTTCGGTGCGGGAGCGGCCGGTGTCGTCGCCATGCCAGGCGACGCTGTCTCGTCCGTCCCGGTAGAAACACAGACCGGAGGTCACGAACGGCTCGCCGAGCTCGTCCGCGTAGTGCGCCGAAAGCGTCTCCCGCGCCTCCGTGAGGATCGAGTGGGGGAGCGGCATGCCTTCGCGGTAGTAGCTCAGTAGCCGGGGAACGGCGACGACGCGGTCGTACATCTGCCGTCGTTCGGCCTGCCACGGCACGTCTTCGGCGAGCCGGGTGAACAGCTCGTCGGCGCCGGAGAGCCAGCCGGGCAGCACGTCGATCCAGGCGCCGCGGGTCAGCTCGGTGCGCCGAAGCCCGTCGAGCGAGCCGAGCCCGAGCGCGGCGCACTCGTCGAACAGCGAGGCTTGAAGGGCGGGGGTCATGGCAACCGAACCTACCCCGGTTCCGATCATTTGTCGAACGGGTGTTCGAGTGAGTGTAAATGACCTGATTCTGTCGGTGGGGTCGGGCACGATGGTCCACATGATCCACACAGCGACGTCCGCGGACGGAACGCCGATCGCGTTCGAACGACGCGGCGAGGGGCAGGCGCTGGTCGTCGTCGCGGGCGCGGGCAACGACCGGCACGGTGACGAACCGCTGGTCGCTGAGCTGACGGCCGAGTTCTCCGTGGTGACCTACGACCGCCGGGGCCGGGGTGACAGCGGCGACACCGCGCCGTACGCGGTCGAGCGGGAGATCGAGGACCTGGCCGCGGTGGTCGCGGCGCTCGGTGAGCCGGTGATCGTGCACGGCATCTCCTCGGGCGGCGCGCTGGCGCTGCTCGCGGCCGCGGCGGGAGTGCCGATGGCGCGCCTGTCGGTCTTCGAGCCGCCTTATCGCGGCGAGACGGAAGAAGTCCCCGAGGGGTATGCCGACGAGATGCGCGAGCTGGTCGCGGCGGACCGGTGGGACGACGCAGTCGCGCTGTTCACGATGTCCGCGGTCGGCACTCCGGCGGAGGCCGTCACCGCGGCCAAGGCGACGCCGATGTGGGCGGAGCTGCGCTCGTTCGCGCCAACGCTCGTCTACGACGCCTTCGTGATGAGGGATTCCAAGGTCCCGGGCGAACTGGCGTCGATCGCGACGCCCGTGCTCGTGGTGAACAGCAACGGCAGCACCGACTGGTTGAAGGCCGCCGCTCTCGCCGCGGCGAAGACGGTCCCGGGGGCGCGGCAGGTCGAGCTGGACGGGGAGTTCCACAGTGTCGCGCCGGAGCGGCTCGCGCCTGAGCTCAGCGCGTTCTACCGGGATCCTCGATGAGGCGCAGGTAGGCCGCGCCGCGAGGGGAGATCCGGTAGCCGACTTCGAGGCTGAGTGTCAGGCCCAGGTTCTTCAGCTTGCGGATGTCGATCTTCAACGGTTCCTTCTCGCGGCCGAGGAGGTCGGCGAGGTCCTGTGCGCGGCGGCCGGGATTTTCGGCGATGAGCCGCAAGGTCTCGTGCGTCCACGGGCGGCGTTTGTCCATCTTGGACAAGCGCTTGCCGATCGCCTCGACGTCCTTTTCGGACAGTTCGGCGTCCGCGCTGAGCGCGTGCCGGGGATCGGGGCCGACGTAGCGCAGCCGGATCCGGTACACCGGGGCGTGCGCGGGGCCGCGCAGTGTCCCGCGGACCGCGTTCGCGGACTCCGCGCCGGAACGGCGGGCTTCGGCCTCGGTGATGTGGCCGGGGTCGACGATCTCGACCGAGACGACCTCGATCACCCCGGCTTCCAGCCGCATGACGTCGCCGGCGCGGACGTTCTGTTTCGACCAGCGCCGGAAGGTCAGGTCGATCGTCCCGGCCGCCAGTCCTTCGAGGACCGTCAAGGAGAGGATCACCGTCGTTACCCAATCAGCGGGACGCCGGAGCGTCAACGTCTTGTCCGATGACGGTTCGCGCTCGTACAGTCGCAGCCTGGTCCTGGTCTGGACCACCACCGCCGCCCTGAGTGTGCAGGAGGCAGGATGCGGAGACGACTTCGGACCGCCGGGGTGGCCGCGACGGCCGTCCTCGGCCTGATCGCGTCGGCGACGCCGGCGAACGCCCAGGTCGGAACGGGGCCGTGGACGGCGGAGAACCCCTCGTTCACCGTGCAGGAACGCGGATGCGGCCAGGTCGACGGGCTGAACTTCGAGCTGACCTGCTCCACCGGAAGCGGGGACCAACGGGCGGAACGCCGCTACGTGACCTACACCGGCGGGACCCGGCAGTTCGAGGGGTCGTTCCGGATCACCAGCATGGCGGGCAGCCGGATCAGCCTGAAGCAGACCTTCCGCGACGCGCCGACCGCCGGACCGTACTTCATGCTCGCGGTCGAACGCGGCGGGCGGCTCTACGCCGTGCACGGCGGGGACACCCTGGGAAGCGGCGCGACCGTCGGGACGTCGGTGCGGGTCAACACCGTGCACCAGGTCGGGAGCACGCACAAGGTGTACATCAACGGTTCGCTGAAGCAGACCGTCAGCAGCAGCGGCGGGAGCTATTACGACAAGTTCGGCGCCTACCGGACGGCCAGCGGCGCCGGGCCGGTCAAGGTGACCTGGAGCGGGATCAAGTTCTGGCGGAAGTGAGCCGTGGTCGCCTCGTGGTGGCGAGAACGGTTCTAACCGTCCTCGCCACTCACGAGGCTCGGGCCGCGGCGCCATGCGTCGAGATCCGTCCATGCCTGGAGCGTCCGCCTGCTCTCGAACCGGCGGCGTTCCCCGGTGACCGGATCGGTGAACTCGAGGACCTTCGCCAGGAGCTGCAAGGGTTCCGTGAAGTCGTCGAGCGGGGTTTCGGTCAGCTCCGGGTAGAAGTCGTCGCCGAGAATCGGCAACCCGAGACCGCTCATGTGCAGTCTGAGCTGGTGGGTGCGGCCGGTCGCGGGGATCAGCCGGTAGCGGCCGAGACCGTCGCGGTGCTCGATCAGCTCGACGCGGGTCTCGGCATTGGGCGGCCCGTCGATCTCCTGCGCGGCGATGACCCCGCGTTCCTTGACGATGCGGCTGCTGATCTCGCGTGGCATCGCGACGGCAGGATCGTGGCGCGCGATCGCCTCGTATTCCTTGTGCACCAAGCGGTCTCGGAACATCGTCTGGTATTTGCCGCGGACCTCGGGGGTGATCACGAACAGGATGAGCCCCGCGGTGACCCGGTCGAGCCGGTGCGCGGGGGTGAGCCGCGGGAGGTCGAGGTCGCGGCGCAGCCGGACCAGCGCGGTCTGCAGGATGTGCCGTCCACGCGGGATCGTCGCGAGGAAATGCGGTTTGTCGGCGATGAGGAAATGCTCGTCGCGGTGCAGCACGGAAACCTCGAACGGCACCTCGACCTCTTCGGGCAGGTCGCGATGGAACCAGATGAACGAGTCCGGCACGAACGGCGAATCGACGCCCAGCGGCCCGTCGAGCCCGACGATGCGTTCCTCGCGGAGCATCTCCTCGATCCGTTCGGGCGCGACGCGGGGAAGCCGCTCGACGAGGTGCTCCCGCAACGTCGTCCACGGCCCCTCGGCGGGCATCTTGAGCCTCGCGGGATCGAGCCCGTGGCGGGGCGGGAGCGGCGGGCGGAGCTTGCGTCTCATCACCGCGCACTCTAGCCGCGCTCCTGGTCGCGGGCGGCTGCCCGTGGTCTCCCGCGGTGCTCGCCGGTGTCGCGAAAGCCACTTTCGGGACATCAGACGTCGCGAAAGTGGCTTTCGCGACACCGCGGGGTCGTCGACGCCGCAGGACTTGTCCACAGTGGGGCTGGTGTGGCGAGTTGTCCACAGGGCAGGCGAAAGGTACTGGCGACCGACGAGTGGGGAGCCGACGATCATGAGGTGAAATCCGGAGATTGGGCTCGTGATCCCGAGGGGCTCTACCAGCACAGCCGTGGGGGCGTGATCACCGTCGCCCGGTTGACGGAACTCGGCGTTCCGTCGAGGACGTGTTATCGCCGGTGCCGTCCGGGAAAGCAGTGGCGTCGGCTGCTGCCGGGAGTCTTGATGCTGAATTCCGGCGAGCCGACCCGACGCCAGCTGGTCGAGGCGGCCCTGCTGTATGCCGGACCGGATGCCGTGGTGACCGGAGCTGCCTCGTGTCGTCGGCACGGGCTGAAAATGCTGCCGGACGGCGCTTTCCGCGTTCATCTCCTGGTGCCACTCGAACACAAGGTTGGCAGTTCGGGGCATGTGATCATCGAACGAACGACTCGGCTGCCGCAGGCTGTCGTGTCCAGCGGTGTTCCGCTGGCACCTCTGGTCAGATCGGTGCTCGACGAATGCCGTCGGCTCGGCTCGAGGCGAGAGGTTTCCGCTCTGCTGGCCGAGGCGGTGCAGCGGGGTGTGAGCCTTGTGGAGCTGTTCGTCGAACTCGACGCCGGGAGCAGCCGCGGCACGGCGATCCCGCGCGAGGCGCTGCATCGGATCGCCGACGGAGCACGGTCGGCGGCGGAGGTCGACGCGATGAAGGTATGGCGGCTGACCGGCTTGCCGGAACCCTTGTGGAATCACGAATTGCGCGACGAGAACGGCGAATACATCGCGACCGCCGATGGCTACTTCGTGGCGGCGGGTCTGGCCTGGGAGATCGATTCGTACGACTTCCATTTCGGCAAGCAGCAGTACGCCGCGACGGTGGCGAGAAACGCCAGATACGCGGCCGCCGGCATCGTGGTTCTTCAGACCTTGCCCAGTCGCTTGCGAACGGAGCCCAAGCGTGTCGCCGCGGAACTCGTGGCCGCGTATCGTGCCGCCGAGGCCCGTATGCGTCGCGCCGCCTGATCGGACAGGAGCCACGTCTCTTCAGTGTCGCGAAAGCCACTTTCGCGACGTCTGATGTCCCGAAAGTGGCTTTCGCGACATCTTTGGTGGCGGAGCCGAAGAGCGTCAGGAGTTCGGCTGGTCCCGGTACCGCGCGAGGTACCGCTCGGTCACCTCGGCCTCCGCGACCGCGGCGGCCTCCGCGCGGGTCTGGCGCCCGATCCCCGGCGGGAAGCCGTTCTTGGCGAGCCGGTGCTCGATGCTCTCCTCCATGTAGGCCATCGAGTAGAAGTACGCCACGAGCGCGGCCATCAGCACGATCGCCAGCCGCAGGGTGAGCGGGCCGGGCAGGAGCAGCCACACCGCGCAGAGCGGGGCGATCATCACCGTGCTGCGGGCGACGTGCCGCCAGCGCCAGCTTCCGGTGGTCGCGTCGTGGAGGATCCACTCGTGGTAGCGCTCGGGCAGCCTGCCGCCGAGTGAGTACCAAAGCCAGCGGAACACGTCCGGGCGCTTGCGGGGCATCGGGCGACTCCTTCCTTCGATACCATCACAGTACACTAATCATTAGTACGCTAAATATTAGCGTCACCGCTAGGATCGGCGGCATGAACCCGGAGGGCGCCAGATGAAGTCGATCGATCTGGGCGAGGATCCGCTCGCCTTGGAGCGTCAGGTGTGTTTCGCGCTGTCGGTCGCGTCGCGCAGCGTCATCGCCATCTACCGTCCGCTGCTGGAACCCCACGGCCTCACCCATCCGCAGTACCTCGTCATGCTGGCGCTCTGGGAGCGGGGCCCGCAGGCGGTCAAGGACCTGAGCGTCGCCCTGCGCGCCGAACCCGCGACGTTGTCACCGCTGCTCAAACGGCTGGAGACGATCGGTTACGTCACTCGCCGGCGCAGTTCCGAGGACGAGCGGCTGCTCACCGTCGAGCTGACGGAATCCGGTCGCGCGTTGCGCGCGGAGGCGGAGAAGATCCCGTATCGCGTCGTGGAGAAGCTCGGCATGGAGGTCTCCGAGCTGGAGGCGCTGCACAAGGCCCTCACCCGCGTCATCGAAGCCACGGCTTGAGCGAACCGAAACCGGGGTGTGACGAAATGAGGGTGTGAAGCCGCTCCGGGGTGGGTAATTCCCGTCACGCCAACTCAAAGTGACAGGAAGATGAGGGACCGTGACCACCTCGACCCCCGCGCCCACGGAAGCAGGTCTGGAGCTCATGACCAGGCTGAACGCCTACCTGGAGGACGTGGCCGCGGCACTGGGGATACGGCGGGATTCGGGCACGGTCGACCTCACCGGTCCGGTCACCGCCCAGCTGAGGCTCAACTGGCGCCTCCCCGGCTTCCCCGAGCGCGACGTCGACCTGATGTGGCACGAGGAGCACGGCTGGTCGGCAGCCGTGGCGACGCATTCGGACGACGATCACCACGTCGTCGTCGCCTACCTCGGCGGCCGCACGGTGGCGTCGCATCCGCGTCTGGTCGCCAGGTTCGCCGAGACCCTGCGGACCGGCGACCACCAGGATTGCTGGCCCGGTCCGCCGGCGTTGCGCACCGCCGCCGGACCTTCGTCGCTCGCCAAGGAGCTCGCCGCCTGGGCCTGATCACCTAGGCGGGGCGAGGACCACGTCGAGCGCGATCGTGATCTCCCTGCCGATCAGGAATCTCGGCGCGCGGAGACCGATCGCCCGCCGGTCGAAGACGGCACCGGCGAGCACCCGCCAGGTGCCGTCGCCGTTGTCCTCCGGCCCGGTCGCGGTCACCGTGAGGGGGCAGGACTCGCCGCGCGCGCCGAGAGTGCCCTCGACCGACCATCCGTCCGGGCCCTCGTCGACCCGGTCCGCCGCGAAGGTCAGCACAGGCTGCGCGTCGATCGCGAGCAGACCGGGTTTACGCAGGTCGGCATCGCGTTTGGCGTTGCCGGTGTCGATCTTGTCGAGGTCCAGTGCCGCTTCGACGCCGACGACGCCGTCGGCGGAGACCCGCACCGAGCCCAGCCTGACCGGGATCGAGCCGTGGACCACGCGGCACCCGAAGTTTCGGACGGTGAACGTGGCCGAGGTCCGGTCGGCGAGCACGGTCCAGGTGCCGACCCGCGCGGACGTCCCGGCGGTCATCGCGGCTCACCCACCAGGCCGAGCGAGGGCAGGGACGTGTGGAGCACGCGGTGGACGTCGACCCGGTCCGGGCCCGGCAGCAGCGCGGGATCCTCGCCGGGCAGCAACTCCGTCGCCATGATCGTCTTCTGGACCGCTTCCATCGCCTCGATCGACTCGGTGAAGCCGAGAATGAGGCTGGACCGGTCTTCGGCGGTCAGGACGTAGAAGCCGCCGACCCCGTCGAGCCCCCGCACGGCGGGCCGGATCCGCTCGCGTCCGCCGAACTCGGCGGCGTCGGCCTGTTCCTGGGTGAGCGGCCGGTCGAACCAGGTCGCCTGCGCGATCCTGGGCTCGGCCGCGCCGCCTTCGACGTCGGCGACCGCGTACACACGGGCGTCGAAGACATGGGCGGCATGGCGGTCGGCGGCGGCGAGCGCTGACCCGCGGTCGCGCCACAACGCGACGACGAGTCCGGTCAGGCCGCCGACCTGGGCGAGGGTGCAGGTGCCCGGCGACCCGGTGCCGGGATGGAGTTCGGCGGCGAGGGCGTGGCCCCAGCCCGCGGACTCGTCGGCGTGCGAACGCCGGAACTGGTGGACGGTGGCGTACATGGGCTTTTCCTTTCCCGTCGGACGTGCCGACTCTGCGCTCCCGGCGGCCGCCGGACATCAGTGCCAGTACGCAGGGCGATACGGAATCGGGCCCGGAGAGCGATACTCCTTGCGTGAACCGGGAACCGTTCGTGGGCCGGGAGGGAGAACTGGCGAGCCTGCGCGGCAGACTCGCCGACGCCGCCGCGGGCTCGGGCGGGCTCGTGCTCGTCTCCGGTCCACCCGGGATCGGCAAGACCCGGCTGGTCGAGGAGGCGACGGCCGCCGCGTCCGGCGTCGTGTGGGGCCGGTGCGCCGACGATCCGGGTGCGCCGCCGCTGTGGCCGTGGCGCCGCGTCGTCGAGGCGCTGCCGTCGGTCGATTCGGCCGTGAAGACCGCTTTCGCCGACACCGAGGGCGCCGGCGACGTCCAGGCGGCGCGGTTCCGGCTGGTGTCCGCCGCGGCGGACGCGCTGGTGGCCGCGGCGGAACCGGCGGGCCTGGTCGTCGTCCTCGAAGATCTGCACTGGGCCGATGAGGCGTCGTTGCGGCTGTTGCGCCATCTGGCGGGGGAGTTACGGCGCTCGAAGCTGGCCGTGGTCGCGACGCACCGGGACACCGGGCACACTCCCGCGCTGGACGCGGCCCTGCCGGATCTCCTCCGCCGTCCTGGCGCGCGGAGCATCTCGCTGCCGCCCTTGGCCGAGTCCGACGCGCGGGCGCTGCTCACCGGACTGACCGAAGAAGACGTACGCGAGGCCTATCGCCGCTCCGGCGGGAATCCCCTCTATCTCGGCGCGATCGCGCGTTCGGCCGGTGGAGCGGAACTCGGCCACCTCGTGCGGACCGCGGTGGCCTCCCTCGAGCCGGAAGTGCGGCGGCTGCTCGCCATCGCGGCGGTGCTCGGCGAGGACGTCGACGCCGCCTTGCTCGCGGAGGTGTCCGGCCGGTCTGCCGGCGAGGTCGCCGACGGGCTCGATCAGGCCGAAAAGGCCGGGGTGCTGGGTTCCGGCCGGTTCGCGCACGCCGTCGTCCGCGACGGGATCTACGCGGATCTCGGGCAAGGCGAACGGGAAACGTCACACGGCCGTGCCGCGGCCGCGCTCGAAGGACACGCCCGGCGTGAACCCTCGCTCGCCGGGACGGTCGCCGGGCATTGGCTGCGTTCGGCGACCGCGCCGGAGAAGACGGCGGAGTGGGCGGCACTCGCGGCCGCGGAAGCGAACCGGGCATTGGCCTTCGACGAAGCGGCGCGTTTCCTCGCGATGGCGCTCGACGCCCGCGCGAAAGCCGGACTGTCCGAAGTGGACCGTGCCGGGCTGCTGCTCGACCTCGCCGTCGCCGAATACCGGACGGGCAGGTTCGCGCGAAGTCTCGACCATGCCCGGCTCGCCGCCGACGCCGGGCTGATCGCCCGCGCGGCGCTGGTGGTCCGCGACGTCGCGGCGCCGGATCTTCTGCCCGGTATTCGCGACCTCGCCGTCCGCGCGCTCGCGGCCGAAGGGGTCGACCGGACGACGCGGGCCCGCCTGCTGGCGCACAGCGCCTCGGTGGAAGCCGATTACGGCCGGTTCGCCGATGCGGAAAAGCTCGCCGACGAAGCCTTCGCGCTCGCCGAGGAAGCGGGCGATCCGGAGGCGCTGGTCGACGCCGTCCGCGCCCGGATGAAGGTCGCTCCGGACAAGCTGCCGCTGTCCGAACGGCTGCGGCTCGGCGCGCTGGCGGCCGAACTGGGCTCGCGCACCCGGCAGCCGCTGGTTTCCTTGTGGGGCCACAAATGGCGGATCGACGCGGCCTTGGCGGACGGGCGGATGGCGCTCGTCGACGACGAACTCGTCGCGGTGACCACGCTGGCGCGGCTGACGAGGCTGCCGCTGGTGCGCTGGCACGACTTGCGGCTGCGCAGTTCGGTGCTGGCGTTGCGCGGAGACCTGGCCGAGGCGCGCGAGCTCGATCTCGCGGCGGAGGAACTGGCGGACACCGAACTCGCGGACGACTTCTCCGCGAAAGGGATGTCCTACGCGTTCCGCACCCAGCTCGTGCTGCTCACAGGTGACCCCGGGGACCTGCGAAAGGACTACGCGGGTTTGCTGGACCGGGCGCCGCATCTGCCGGTCACCTTGGTCTCGCGCCCGTTGCTGAGCCTGCTCGCGGGCGACCTCGACGAGGCGAGGGTCCGGTACGAACAGCTGGTCCCGCTGGCGCGGAGTCCGGAGTTCGCGCTGCACGCCACCGGCGCGCTACCCAATCTCGTGCCGCTGGTCGAGGCCTTTCGAGACGTCGAGATGGCGGAATACCTGTTGGGGCGCCTCGAAGAGGTGCGGCCGATCGTGTCCGGTGGCGCGGGTGTGTTCTGTACCGGATCGAGCCTGGAGCACCCCGCCCGGCTCAACGCCTTGCTGGGCCGCCACGACGAGGCGGCGAGGCTGTTTGAGCAGGTCATCGCGATCAACGAAGGCATCGGCGCGCGGCCCGGTGTTGCTCAGGCACGGTTGCTGCTCGCCGAAGTCCTCGTCGCCAGGGGCGATTTCGTTCGTGCGCAAGGGATCGCGCGCGAGGCCCTCGACGAGTTCCGGCGGCTGGCCATGCCGGGACCACTCGCGCGGGCCGCGGCATTGCTCGACCGGGTCCGCGCCGAACGCCGCGCCACGGACCCGCTCACCGGGCGGGAACGCGAGATCGTCACCCTGCTCGCCGACGCGCTCAGTAACCGCCGGATCGCCGAGAAACTGGTGCTTTCCGAACGTACGGTGGAAAGCCACGTCCGGAGCATCCTGGCGAAACTGGGCCTGGCGAACCGGACCGAGGTCGTCGCGTGGGCGAGCAGGGAAGGCCTCAGGGACTGACGGTCAGCTTGCCGAGAATGCGCGCGGCGACGGCGTCCAGGTTGTCGTCGAGGAAGAAATGCCCGCCCGGGAACACTTCCAGCTCGAACGAGCCGCTGGTGTGTACGGCCCAGTTCTCGGTGTCCGGCACTTCCAGGACCGGGTCGGCGTCGCCCGCGAGCGCCACGATCGGGCAGCTCACGTCAGGGCCGGGCCGGTACCGGTAGGTCTCGACGGCCTTGTAATCGCCGCGCAGCGCGGGCAACGCGAGCGCGCGGATGTCCGGGTCGTCGAAGATCGTGGGGTCCGTGCCACCGAGACGGCTGACCTCGTTGAGGAAGGTGTCGTCGTCGGCGAGGTGGTGCGCGTTCTCCTTCTGGATGTCCGGGCCGCGGCGGGCCGAGACGAACAACGCCGCCGGCACGATGCCGCGCGCTTCGAGCCGCCGCGCGACCTCGAACGCGGCGATGGCGCCCATGCTGTGGCCGAAGAGGGCGAAGGGTTTCGGGAACGCGGCGACGACGTCCACCAGTTGCTCGGCGAGGACATGCAGGTCGTCGACGACCGGCTCGCCCATCCGGTCCTGCCGCCCCGGGTACTGGGCGGTGTGCACCTCGACGGTGGGTGACAGAGCGGCCGAAAACGAGCGGTACGCGCTGGCGGACCCACCGGCGTGCGGGAAGGCGATGAGCCGCATCCCGGCCGTCGGCGCCGGATGGAAGCAGCGCGTCCAACTGCTCAGAACCTGTCCTGCCATTCGAAAATCCCCCAATCCGCGCGGGAACGACCCGCACGACACTGGAATGTACGGGGGAATCGCGGAATGAGTCCATGCTTGTGCGGGGTTGTTCACGCTGGGAACACTGGACACCGGGGCTCGGCGGATGGGAGCGGATGTGGCGGAGGACCTGAAGATCAGGGTCGGTGCGGGGCTGGGGACCGGGACGGCGCCCGAGGAGTTCGGCGCCGCGGTCGATCTGCTGGAGCGGGCGGGTGTCGACTCGCTCTGGCTGCCCGAGGCGGTGTACTCGCCCAGGATCGATCCGGTCGTCGGGCTGACGCACGCGCTCGCCCGCACCACGAAACTGAAGGTCGGCACCGGGGTGATGGTGCTGCCCGGCCGCGATCCGGTGCTGGTCGCCAAACAACTCGCCTCCCTCGCCGCGCTCGCGCCGAAAAGGGTGCTTCCGGTCTTCGGCCTCAAGCCCGCGCGCGACGCGGAACTGCCCTTGTTCCCGGTGCCGCAAGGCCGCCGCGCCGCGGTGTTCGACGAGTCGTTGCGGCTGATCAGGGCCTTGCTGGAACAGGAGGAAGTGACCTTCGATGGCGAGTTCTTCCGCGTCGAGGGGAAGGGGCTCGGCCTCACCCCGCTCAAACGGCTCGACCTCTGGCTCGGCGGGAAGGCACCCGGCGCGCTGCGGCGGGTCGGCAGGCTCGCGGACGGCTGGCTGGCCAGTTTCCTCACTCCGGAAGAGGCCCGGGCAGGCCGCGAGGCGATCCAGGAGGCCGCCGCCGAGGCGGACCGGGAAGTCGAGGCCGACCACTTCGGGATCAGTCTCCTCGTCGCCGAGGACGGGATCCCGGACGCGCTCGCCGCTTCGGTCGCGGCACGGTCCGGCGCGGATCCGGCCCGGCTGATCGCGGACGGCTGGAGCGCCGCCCGCGACCTGATCGCCGAGCACATCGATGCCGGGCTGAGCAAGTTCGTGCTGTACCCGGCCGGGCCGGAGCCGATCGAGCGGTTCGTGGAGAACTTCGTCGAGCACGCGGTCCCGCTGCAGAACTGAGTGGGTCACCGTGGTCGTGAGTGGCGTTTCGGGTTAGAACCCGAAACGCCACTCACGACCCGCCGGACCGACGCCCTAGTCGAACTTCAGTTCTTCGGTCCGCCGCGGCATCAGCAGCAGCGCGCCGACGCTGAGCACGGCGACCACCAGCATCGCCAGGAAGACGTGGTGCGTGGCGTCCGCGAGGGCGCCCCGCACGAACGTCGTCGTCGCGGTTTCCGGACCGTTGCCTTCCAGGACGACACTGGTCGCGTCGACGCCGGACGGCAGGCCGGTGACCCCGGCCGGCGGGTTGGCGAAGCGGTTCGCCAGGGTCGCGTTCGCGATCGCGCCGAAGATCGCCACCCCGACCGCGCTGCCCAGCGAACGGCTGAACATGTTGGTCGCGGTGACGACGCCGCGGCGTTCCCAGCCGATGGTGGACTGCACGGCGATCAGCGTCGGGCTCGACGCCAGCCCCAGTCCCAGCCCGAGGACGAACGCGGCCGCGGCCGCCAGCCAGATCGACGAACCCGCCGCGAGGAACACCGTGAGCGCCGCACCCGCGATGACTGCCCCGCTGCCGATCAGCGCGGTGTCCCGGAACCCGATCCGCATGTAGATCCGGCCCGCCAGCGACGCCGAGATCGGCCACCCGACGGTCAGCGCGGCCAGCGCGAATCCGGCGACGAGCGCGCCGGTGCCGAGGACGCCCTGCGAGAAGGTCGGCAGATACGACGTCAGCCCCATCAGCAGCATGCCGACGACGACGGCGACCAGGTTGCCGCCGATCAGGGTCCGTTTGGTGAAGATCCACAGTGGCAGCACGGGCTCTTCGGCCTTGCGCTCCACGAACACGAACGCCACCAGCAGGACCGCCGCGGCGGCGAAGATCCCCAGGCTCGGCGCGGACGCCCAGCCCCAGGCGACCCCGCCCTCCAACAGGCCGAGGATCAGAAGCGAGCAGCCGAGGGTGAGCAGCGTGGCGCCGAGGTAGTCGATGCGGTGCGAGCGGCGTTCGACGCGCTCGCGGAAGTTCCGGAACAGCATCCACGCCGCCAGCGCGCCGAGCGGCAGGTTGATGAAGAAGATCCAGCGCCAGTCGAGGTATTCGGCGAACACGCCGCCCAGCGTCGGCCCGACCACCGACGAGATGGCCCACACGCTGGCGAGATAGCCCTGCACCCTGGCGCGTTCCTCGACGGTGTACATGTCGCCGACCATGGTCAGCGCGATCGGCTGGATGGCGCCCGCGCCGATGCCCTGCACCGCGCGGGCGGCGATCAGCACGGGCATGCTCCAGGCCGCGCCGCAGAGCACCGAGCCCAGCAGGAACGCCGCGATCCCGAAGAACATCACCGGACGCCTGCCGAGCACGTCGGCGAACTTGCCGTACAGCGGAACGGTGACCGCCTGGGTCAGCAGATAGATCGAGAACAGCCACGGGAACTGCGAGAACCCGCCCAGATCGGCGACCACCGAGGGGACCGCCGTGGCGATGATGGTCGAGTCCAGCGCGATCAGGCCGGAACACAGCATCACGGCGATCAGGACGGGACCGCGTTCGGACCGGAAACCGACCCCTTCCTTCGCGGTGACCGGGGCCGGGGTGGTCATCTGTGACGGTCTCCTCAGGCTCATGAACGACGTCAACTACTTCGCATGGGTAAGCATTCCACGGAGACACCCGGTCATGGGACCGATTTTTTCCGTGAGCTATCCCGCAAAATGGATCAGATGAGCACCTGGATCCGCCCGATCGACCGTGGCTGGGTAGTCCGCGACACCGTCCCGGGGCCCGACGTCGACGAGTTCGCCGACCCGGACCGGGTGGCCGCCGCGCTCGCCGGGGCCCGCGGCGACAGCCTGCTGGCGGTCCAGCATCCGGCGAGAACACCGGCCGCGCTGGCGGGCGGGCTCGCGATCGAGGCGGCGTTGCCGCAGGCCAGGGCGACGTTCGAGCGGATCCGGGAGCGGCACTATCGCCCGGTCTCCGCCGTGGTGGCGCCGTATCGCATCGACGGGCCGGACGGCGTCGCGCTCGGCGTGCTCTGCCTCGTCGATCCCGCCGCGGTCCGCGACGACGGCGTGACCCGGGTCCGGCACACCGAGGACGTCTATCCGGACGTCGTCGCGGAACGGGCCGCGATGCTCGCCGGGCTCGGTGTCGCGACGAGCGCCGCGATGCTGGTCCCCGCGACCGGTGGCCGCGAGCTGACCGCGCTGATCGAACGGATCTGCCGCGGCCGGGTCCCCAGCCTGTCCACAGTGGACGGCGCGGGCCGCAAGCACGAACTGTGGCTCACCGGCCCCGGCGAAGACCAGGACGAACTGCTGGCGACCCTGGACGGTCTGGATCTCCTGGTCGCGGACGGAAACCACCGCGTCGCGGCAGCGGCGGCCTCCGGGCGCGGCGCGTTGCTGGCGCTGGTCACCGGCGGGCCGGGGCTGCGGATCGGGCCCATCCACCGGGTGCTCGCCGGCACCGGTCTCGACGTGGACACCCTGGTCCGGCGCTGGACGGAGGCGGGGTACGACGTCCGTCCCGGCCCGGCGGATCCGCCGTCCGAGGCGGGCGAGGTGACCGTCGTGGCGGGGACGACGGCCTTCCGGGTGTCGCTCGGCAAGGCGGGCGGCGACCACGCGGTGGTCGAACAGGAGCTGCTCCGCGGGGCGCTCGGCGTCGATCCGGAAGGTCCGAACGTGCGCCCGTTGCTGCCCGGCGCGCCGGTGCCCGAGGGCGCGGACGCGGTGCTGCTGCTGGCCCCGGTCCCGTACGCGGAGGTGCTCGCCGTGCACGCGGCCGGGGCGCGGATGCCGAGGAAGGCCACCTATTTCACGCCGAAACCACGCAGCGGGCTCCTCCTGGCCGAGCTCTGACGTCGCGCTTTTGTCGGTGGCGCGGCTTAGGATCGCCTCGTGGAACTGCCCGTGATGCCGCCCGTCAAGCCGATGCTGGCCAAGGCCGTGCACCAACTGCCGCGCACGCCTGGGCTGCTGTACGAGCCGAAGTGGGACGGCTTCCGCTGCGTGGTCTTCCGCGACGGTGACGAGGTCGTGCTGGGCTCCCGTAACGACAGGCCGCTGACGAGGTACTTCCCCGAGCTGGTCGAGCTGCTCAAGGAAGCGCTGCCCGAGCGCTGCGTCGTCGACGGCGAGATCGTGCTGGTCACCGAGGGCGGGCTCGATTTCGAGGCGCTCCAGCTGCGCCTGCATCCGGCGGCGTCCCGGGTGAAGATGCTGGCCGAGGAGACGCCGTCCAGTTTCGTCGTGTTCGACCTGCTCGCCCTGGACGAGCGGGATCTCACGCCGGAACCGTTCGGGCAGCGGCGGAAGCTGCTCGAAAGCGTGGTCGACACGCAGTTCGCCCGGGTGCACCTCACCCCGCTGTCCGAGGATCCCGACGTCGCGCAGGACTGGTTCACCCGCTTCGAGGGCGCGGGCTTCGACGGCGTGATGGCCAAGCCCGCCGACGCGCCGTACGAGCAGGACAAGCGGGTGATGTGGAAGGTCAAGCACCAGCGCACCGCGGACTGCGTCGTCGCCGGATTCCGATGGCACAAGGACGGGGTGGGGATCGGGTCGCTGCTGCTCGGGCTCTACGACGACGACGGCATCCTGAACCACGTGGGCGTGGCCAGCAGTTTCACCGCCGCGAGGCGCCGCGAGCTGGTGGACGAGCTCGCGCCGCTGCGGGAAAACGCGCTGGAGGACCATCCGTGGCGCGAGTGGGCCGCGGCTCATGAGGAAGCGGGCGGCCGGATGCCGGGGGCGGGCAGCCGGTGGGCGCCGAACAAGGACCTGAGCTGGGAGCCGGTCCGCATAGAATGGGTCGCCGAGGTCCGCTACGAACACGTCGAGGGCACCCGGTTCCGTCATGGCGGGAGGCTCGTGCGCTTCCGTCCCGACCGCGAGCCCGCCTCGTGCACGTACGCGCAGCTCGAAGAGGTCCCGCCCGCCGAGCTGGCCACCTTGTTCACGGAGTTGGGGGAAACATGAAAGCGGAGCCGGTCACGCTGGATCTCGACGGCGTCGAGTTCGCGGTGTCCAATCCGGGCAAGGTCTACTTCCCGGAGCGCGGCGAGACCAAATTGGACCTCGTCGAGTACTACCGCGCGGTCTCGGTCCCGCTGCTGGCGCAGCTCGGCGGCAGGCCCCTGTTGCTGGAGCGCTATCCCGACGGGGCCGGCGGGAAATCGTGGTACCAGAAGCGCGTCCCGAAGAACGCTCCCGGCTGGCTGACCACAACGGTGGTGTCCACTCCGAACGGGACCACCGCGGACGCGCTCGTGGCGAAGGACCTCGCACACCTCATCTGGGCGGTCAACCAAGGTTGCCTCGGTTTCCACGTCTGGCCGAACCGGGCCGACACACCGGACATCAGCGACCAGTTGCGTATCGACCTCGACCCGTCGCCGGGGATCGGGTTCCCCGAGTTACGGCACGGTGCCGTCCTCACGAAGGCGTTGCTCGAAGAGCTGGGCATCACGGCGCAGCTGAAGACCTCGGGTTCGCGCGGACTCCATCTCTACGTGCCGCTGGAACCGAAATGGGACGGCTACGAGGTCCGCGCGGCCGCCGTCGCGCTCGCCCGCGAACTCGAACGCCGCCACCCGGACGAGATGACGGCGCAGTGGTGGAAGGAAGAACGCGGTTCCCGCGTGTTCGTCGACTTCAACCAGAACGCGCCGCACAAGACGGTGTTCGGCGCCTGGTGTGTGCGGCCGCGGGTCGGCGGGCAGGTCTCGACGCCGATCGGCTGGGACGAACTGGAGACCATCGAGCCGGACAAGCTCACTCTGTCCACTGTGCCCGCCCGTCTCGCCGAACGCGGAGACCCTTGGGCGGCAACGGAACCGCAGTCGATCGAGCCGCTGCTGGAAATGTCCAGGAAGGACATGGCGAACGGGCTCATGGACGCGCCTTGGCCGCCCGTCTACCCGAAGATGCCGAACGAGCCGCCCCGGGTCGCGCCGAGCAGGGCGAAGAAAGAAGGCGTTTAGTCCTCTGAATGCGATCCTTGCGCGCGCAAGGATCGCATTCAGAGGACTAAACGCGGGTCAGAGCGGCAGGTCGAAAGCGAGTTGCGTGTTCACGGCGGGTTCGGCCTTCCGGCCGGACCGGTGACCGGGCAGGGTCGCGGCGCAGCGCGGGCACGGGGCGACGTCGGTGGTGGTGAGATCCACCGGCGTCCACAGGCGGGATTCCTTGTCCCCGCAGGCGGAACGCCGGTACCGGAGGTCTTCGGAGCGGGTCATCAGATGCGCGGCGGGGGAGTCCTCCGGCAGCGCGCCGACCAGGTACCAGCGTCCGGCGGTGTTCGTCATGGAACTGTCCTCCCGATACAGGTGGTCCAGCTCGAGATTCCTTCCGCAAAACAGTGTCAAGGAGACGCGCCGCGATTCCCGGTATTTCGGCCTTCGGCGTGTCTCGACCCGATTCAGTCCTGAATGAACCGCAGCACGCGCAGCATGCCGCGTTCGTCGACGACCTCGGGATCGTCCGCGACACAGGCTTCGAGGCGCGCGGTGACGGCCTCGGTGTCGATCCCCGAACCGATCAGCACCAGTTCGCTCCGACGCGGGAGGCCGGATGGCCACGCCGACCGGTCCAGCTGGATGAACGAGCCGACCGTGTGCAGGCCGAAGCGGGACCGCGCGCCGTTCGGGCCGAAGTCGAGGAAACCCTTGATCCGGTAGAGCCCGCCAGGGCGCTGTTCGAGGAAATCCATCAGCCGTCGCGGGTCCAGCGGGCGTTCGGTGGTGAAGGCGACGCTGTCGTACGCGGTGTGGAAGTGGTGCTCGTGGTCGTGCTCCTCCTCGCGGAGGTCGTCGAACGACATCTGGCCCGCCCGTTCGCGCGGCCGGGCGTCGAAGAACAGGGTGGGGTCGATCCGGCCGTGGGAGGTCGCGATCACCGGCGTGCCGGGCGCGATCTCGTCGATCGTGCCGCGCAGTTTGGCCAGGGTCTCCTCGTCGGCCCGGTCGGTCTTGTTGAGGACGACCAGGTCGGCGAACCCGAGGTGCTCGTCCAGTTCCGGGTGCCGCTTCCTGGTCGACTCGAACTCGGCGGCGTCGACGAGCTCGACCAGTCCGCCGTAGGCGATGACGGGGTTCTCGCTGGCGATCATCAGGCGGATGAGGTCACGCGGTTCGGCGAGCCCGCTGGCCTCGATCACGATGACGTCGATCCCCGCCTCGGCCTCGGAAAGCTTCGCGAGCATGGCGTCGAGGCCGCTCGCGTCGACGGCGCAGCACAGGCAGCCGTTGCCGAACGACATCATGGTGTCGACCTGGCCGGAGACGGCCATCGCGTCGACCGCGATGCTGCCGAAGTCGTTGACCACGACCCCGATCCGCGCACCCTGCCGGTTGGCCAGCAGGTGGTTGAGCAGGGTGGTCTTGCCGGAGCCGAGGAAGCCCGCGACCAGGATGACCGGAATCCGCCTGTCGACCACGATTTTCCTTTCTCCTCGGAGCTCCCCGCACTCTAGCGACGGTGGAGGCGGGTCAATACACCGGCAGGGGGAAAGAGTAGAAGAGTCAGGGAGCGAATACGCTCGAAAGAGTGATAAATGACGATCATAAAGTGATCTTGGATGCATGTGATCGTTTTGTTCGAGGAAATTCGGTGAATATCCCGCGAAGTCTTACTCAATTCCAAATATTGTCGTCGGCAAGCTTTCTGCCTGCCGAAATGTCATCGTGGTCGAAGCTTCTGCCATTTGGTGGATCGTGGCCGTCTTTCTGTGGGGTATCGTCTTTCGTCTGGTCCGGACCCGGCCAGCTCGCCGATCAGGCATGAGCCTCCGGGCATTTCCGAGTGCAGGAGGAATGGTGATCGTTCCCGCCGCCGGTGCCGGCGTCGAATTCGGAGAGTGGGAGGCCGAGGTGGCGACGGCGTCCATGCGGGTGACGGATATCCCTCGCTTGCCTCCGGAGGTACGGCCGCGGGAACGGAGCGTGGACGTGGCGGAGGCCGAAGAGTTCCTCCGGCTCTTCCATGCCGAAACGGACGGCGGGCAGGCGCGGCTTCACGCCCGGCTCGACCGGGTCCGTGCCGAGATCGACGCGACCGGCACCTACCGGCACACGACGGCCGAGCTCGAATTCGGCGCCCGGGTGGCCTGGCGGAACTCCGCCCGGTGCATCGGCAGGCTGTACTGGCAGGGGCTGAAGGTGCGAGACCGCCGCGACGTCGAGGGCGCCGCCGCCATCGCCGACGAGTGTGTCACCCATTTGCGAGAGGCGACCCGGGGCGGCCGGATCCGCTCGACCATCACCGTGTTCGCGCCGGACGGCCCGGCGGGGCCCGGTCCGAAGATCCACAACGATCAGCTCGTCCGGTACGCGGGCTACCGCCTCGGCGACGGCTCGGTGCTGGGCGACCCGCGCCACGCCGACTTCACCGAGACCGTCCGGGAGCACGGCTGGCGGCCGCCCGAACGGAAGGGTTCCTTCGACGTCCTCCCGCTCCTGATCGAGACCGAGCAGGGGGAGCGGAGCCTGTTCCGGCTGCCGCCGGACGCGGTACTGGAGGTCCCGTTGTCGCATCCCGACCACCGGTGGTTCGCCGGGCTCGGCCTGCGCTGGCACGCGGTACCGGCGATCAGCAACATGCGGCTGGTCATCGGCGGGCTCACCTACCCCGCGGCGCCGTTCAACGGCTGGTACCTCGCCACCGAGGTCGGCGCGCGCAACCTCGCCGACGCCGACCGCTACGACCTGCTGCCGGTGATCGCCGATCTGATGGGCCTGTCGACGAAGTCGGAACGCACCCTGTGGCGCGACCGCGCGCTGGTGGAACTGACGCTGGCCGTGCAGCACTCCTTCGACGCGGCGGGCGTGACCGTCGCCGACCACCACACCGAATCGCGGCGGTTCCTCACGCATATCGCCAAGGAGGAACGCGCGGGACGCCGTTGCCAGGCCGAGTGGAGCTGGATCGTCCCTCCGCTGTCCGGCGGCCAGACCGCCGTGTTCCACCGCTACTACGACGAACCCGATCCGGCCGCGAGGCCGGCGTTCCTGCCTCCCGGGTAGGGCTCCGACGGGTGAAGAGGTGAGCCGAATGCGGCGTGTCGATGGGCTGAACGGTGGCACGGGTTGCGGCCGCGCGGACAATGGGGACATGACCGCAGTGCTCGTCGTCCACGCCGGCCGATCCGGCGGGACCAGGGAGATCGCCGAGGTGATCGCCGCCGAGCTGCGGGAAGGCGGGCTGACGGCCGATCTGCTGGACGCGGCCGAAGTCGAGGACGTCGAGCCGTACGGCGCGGTGATCGTGGGAAGCGCGCTGTATCACCGGCGCTGGCGCCCGGAGGCGGTCCGTCTGCTCACCGAGCACGAGGAGGCGCTGCGGAACCGCCCCGTCTGGTTGTTCCACAGCGGGCCGTGCGGGCCGCTCGCCGCGGGCAAACGGGTGAGCCTGCCCGCCGGGGTCGCCCTGCTGGCCGCGAGGATCGACGCCGAACGCACGGCCACCTTCGGCGGAAGGCTCACCCCGGACACCGCGAGCGGGCTGTTCTGGAAGATCATGGCGGCGGGCCCGTGGGCGGGCGATTTCCGCGACTGGCCGTCGATCCGGGCCTGGGCCCGCGACGTCGGCCGCCGCGTGCGCATCCGGGTCGCCCTCTGAATGTCTGTAGGTGAACCCGCGACCGCGATCGACGTCGGCAGGGCGCTCGCTGGGAAAGCACGTCACGACGGCGGATCGGGCGCCCTGCCACCGCGATAGCGGGGCCTTCGGCCGGGGCGGGTTCACGCGTATGTCACTTTCCCGAGTACACCTCTGCTCCGCAGTCACCCTCTGAATGTCTGTTTTCGTCGGTGCCCTGTCGTAGGGTTGATCCATGGAGGAAACACAGTTCACCGCGAAGCTGCTCAAGAGCCCGGAGAAGGGCGGCTGGACGTACGTGACCATGCCCGGCTCCGCCGAGTTCTTCGGCACCAGGGGACTGGTCAAGGTACGCGGGACGATCGACGGGCATCCGTTCCGGAGTTCGTTCATGGCGCTGGGGGACGGCACCCACAAGCTGCCGGTGAAGGCCGACCTGCGCAAGGCGATCGGCAAGGAGGAGGGCGACACCGTCGACGTCGTCCTGCTCGAAAGGCTCGAGGACTGAGTTGGCCACCGCATGGAAGCCGTCCCCGGTCATCAAGATCTACGAGGCGCTCGGCGCGGTGGCCGACGGGCGGGTCGAGATCGACGGTGACACGGCACGCGTCGCGTCGTCGGACAAGGCCAAGACATACGACGTCCGCCACGATCCGGCCGCGGGATCGATCACGGCCAACGACAACGGGTCCTACTGGCAGGGATATCTCGGCTACCCGGGCATCGCGTACCTGATGGAGCGCGGCGTGCTCGCCTACGACGGCGGCCTCACCGCCGGGCTGGCCGGTGTGCCGTGGAAGGAACTCGCCACCCGGTACCGCAACGACTGGGCGAAGGTGGAGAAACACGTTCGCGAAGACCTGTCCGAGAAGGGGGTGGATCTGGACCGGTTCGACGCCGGGCTCGCGGAGATCTCGAGCCGGCTGGAGGAATTGGCGCTCACCAAGCTTTCCCCGCGGCTGCGTCCGCCGAAGTGATCGAGGCGTTCTTCGCTTGACCTTGACTTAAGTCGAGGTCTTAGCGTGAGCCGGGTCAAGATCCCCGGGCACGTGAGGAGAACATCCCGATGGCTGTTTCGCTGGAACGGCGGGCGGACACCGCCCCGCCGCCGGACAAGGTTCCGGCCGAGGCCTGGCGGATGGCCTGGGTGATCGTGCTCGGCGCGTTCATGACCATGCTGGACACCACGGTCCTCGCGGTCGGGGCCGAGACACTCACCCGTGAGCTGGGCGCCGGAATCGCTTCCGTGCAATGGGTTTTCACCGCGTACCTGGTCGCGCTGGCGGTCGCGTTGCCGTTGTGCGGCTGGCTCAGCCGCCGCTTCGGCGCGGGCCGGGTCTGGCTGGTGTCGCTGGCGGCGTTCACCGTGGCTTCGGTGCTGTGCGCGCTCGCCGGGAACGTCGGCTGGTTGATCGGGCTGCGGGTCCTGCAGGGCCTCGCCGCCGGTCTGCTCCTGCCCGCCGGGCAGACGGTGCTCGGCCAGGCGGTCGGTCCCGCCCGGCTCGGGCGTGTCATGGGGACGCTGGGCATCGTGATGAGCGTCGGCCCGACGTTCGGCCCGGTTCTCGGCGGGGTCCTGCTGCGCGGTCTCTCCTGGCAATGGCTGTTCCTGATCAACATCCCGGTCGGCGTGATCGCGCTGGTACTCGGGCTGCGTTTGGTGCCTCGCGGTACGAAGGGCGCGGCGACCCGGCCCGACTGGCTCGGCTTCTCCCTGGTGAGCGCGGGAATCCCGGCGCTGCTGTACGGGCTCACCACCTGGGGTGAAGGTGGTGAGGAGTTCGGCGCGGGAGTGCTGGTGCCGCTCGTCGCCGGGGTCGTGCTGCTGGCGTTGTTCGTCCGGCGGTCGTGGGGCCGGGAGAACCCGGTGATGGACCTGACGTTGTTCCGGGGCCGCGTCTACACCGCGGCGGTCGCGTTGTCCTTCTTCGCCGCGCCCGCGTTGTTCGGCGCGCTTTTCCTGCTGCCGCTGTACTTCCAGGTGCTGGGCGGGAACGGGGTCGTCGAGACGGGGCTGCTGCTGATGGGGCTCGGGCTCGGTTCGGCGATCGCGTTGCCGATCTCCGGCAAGCTCACCGACCGCTACGGCGCGGGCCTGGTCGCCGCCTGGGGGAGTGTCGCGACGCTCGCCACCACCGTCCCCTTCGCCATCGGCGGTTTCCCGCCGGACGGTGTCGTCGTGCAGATCCTGTTGCTGGCCAGGGGAATCGCCGTGGCCTTCCTGCTGATGCCCGCGACGACGGCCGGATACGCGGCCGTCACCAAGGACCAGCTGCCCGACGCCGCCGCACAGATCAACATCGTCAGCCGGGTCGGCGGTGCCGCCGGGACGGCCTTGTTCGCCGTCGTACTGGCGAATCTGTTGCCCGCGGGCGCGGACGCGGCCTTCCGCGCGACGTTCTGGTGGCTCACCGCCGCGGCCGCGGTCGCCGCGTTGCTGGGCGCGAGGCTCTGGTGGGTGACGCGCCGCGCGTGACCTCGGTCCGTGAAGGCCTCCTTGAGGGACCCAGAGTCCCTCAAGGAGGCCTTCACGGACGCCCTGCTCAGCCGCAGTGTTCGGACGGGCTGTCGTACTTGCTCCCGCCCGCGGAACCGCCCCATTTCACGCATTTGCCCGCCGCGGCCGCCCGTACCGGACCGGCGAACCACGAGAACGAGCCCGAGTCGGTGATCCGGGCCGACCCCGACACCTCGAGGTAGGCCGACGTCGCGGTCGCGGTGCCCGCCGCTTCGCCCTTCATCGTGCTGACGCAGTTCTGTCCGTTGGAAGCGTTGTAGGACAGGTAAACCGTGCCGGCCGTCCCGAGTGGCGCCGAGTCGATCACGCCGTATCCGCCGCCGCAGACCGGGGCGCCGAGGGTCGTCTCGGTGACGGTCGAGAAGCGGATGGTCTCGTTGGCGTTGCCCGCCGGGCCCGCCTCGTACAGCACGCCGACCGAGCCCGACGAAAGCTGGACCATGTCGGAGTACGCGGCGTCACCGCTCCACACCAGGGTTCCGGCGGAGTTGCCCTGCCAGTTCGCGCCCTCGTCGAACGACGACCGCACGACGAGTTCCTTGCGGCGGTCGCAGACCGACGGCGCGGCGAACAGGATCCGGTTGTACTTGCCCGCCTTGTCGGTCGCGGTCATCCGCGCGGTCGAGGCCTGCACGACCGGCGTGATCAAGTCCTCCTCGAAGGTGAACTTGGTGGAGAAGCTCGCCCCGCCGTCGGAACTGATGGCGTAGGCACGGTTCTTCGCGCCGCCACTCAGGCATTTGTTGTCGTTGTTGGCCTGGTTGCGCGCCGCGGCGTATACGCGCCCGTCGAGCAGTTCGGTGACGCTGATCTCCTGCGGGTTGAGCCCGGCCGTCGTCGCCGGGGTGTCCGTGGCGCCGCGCTTCCACGTGACACCCTGGTCGTCGCTGTAGACGAGCGCGCCGCTGTTCTTGCCGTCGATGGTGTAACTCATCCCGGCGACGATCCGGCCGGCGTGCGCGCCGCGCGTCAGCACGATGCCGTGCGACGGGCCGGTCGCGAGCCAGCCCGGCGCGGTGTCGAACCCGAGTTGCGTGGTGAGCACCTTCGGCGCGGTCCACGTCTTGCCGTGGTCGTCGCTGATCGAGACGCGCGGAATCCGGTTGCAGTCCGGGTTCTTGACGCATTCCATCACCGACAGCAGCACGATCCGCCCGGTGGACGGGATCACGATCGGGGTCGGGTTTCCTTTGGTGTCACCGAAACCTTCGATGACGATCTTCGGGGCGCTCCAGGTCTTGCCGTTGTCGGCGGAGCGTTTCACGACGAGATCGATGTCGCCGCGGTCGTTGCAGAAGCTGGCGCCGCCGTTGCGTCCTTCGGCGAACGCGAGCAGCTCGCCGTTGTTCGCCTTGACGATCGCGGGGATTCTGAAGCAGTCGTAACCTTCTGTTTTCTGTTTGTACACCAACGTGTTCCCGACGGCGGCGGCCGAAATCCGGTCGCCGGTGGCCGGTGTGGCGAGGGAGGTGGCCGGGGTTGCGCCGACCGCCGCGGTGGCGACGAGGGCCGCGAACAGACCCTGTGCGACGCGGGAGATCTTCACGGGAGTGACTCCGTCCTGGGTTCGGTTCCGGGTGACGGGTCGTCAGAGTCCTTCCGGCTCGTACAGCCGTCGTACAAGAGACGTACAACCGGTTTCGCCGTTTGTGTCAGGTGACGCAGAACGGCGGCATCGTTCCTGCCAAACTCGTTCTCGTCGGACACGGCGCGAGATCGGCGGGGGAGGCCGATGAAGGTGATCGATCCGGAGAGGGTGAGGGACGGTCGATCGCCGGTTCGCGTCGTGGCGCCGGTGGGTCCGGTGTTCGGGACCCGCCGGCGGTCCCCGGCTCAGTGGTCGTCGGGGGCCAGTTGCCTGAGGTCGTTCAGGCTCCGGACGACCAGCCGCTGGCGGCCGGTGCTGAGCAGGCCGTCGGTGCGCAAGGTCCGCAGGGTCCGCGCGACGGCTTCCCGTGACGCGGACGCGAGTCCCGCCAGGTCGCGTTGGTTGATCTTCAGCGCGATCAGGGTGCCTTCGGCGACGGGCACGCCGTAGCGCTCGGCGAGGTCGACGAGGATGGCGGCGATGCGCTCGGCGGCGGTGCTGTCCCCGAATTCGGTACGGCGCGAGTTGGCGTAGCGCAGACGTGAGGTGATGATCCGGAGCAGGACCACGGAGATGCCGGGATGTTCGCGGAGCACGGAGTTGAACGCCCGCGCGGACAGCCACAGTCCGGTGACCGGCTCGACGGCGATCGCCGTGGCCGAGCGCAGGCTGCCGTCCATCGACGCCATCTCGCCGATGATGTCGCCCGGATCCCGCACGGCGAGCACGGCGTCGTAACCGCCGGTGGACACCGACGTGATCTTGACCCGTCCGGTCATCAGGATCAGCACCCAGTCCGAGCGGTCGCCCTCGCGGATGATCACCGTTCCCGCCGGGTACCGGCGCAGTTCGGCCTCGGCCCGCAGCGCCTTGCGCTGGCCGTCGTCGAGCAGCTCCCAGAGCCTGCCGGGTGCATCGTGCGGCTCCGCCGCCGGCTGAGTCATGCCTTCTCGTCGCCTCCGTGGGCGATCGTACGAGACGTCAACCGGGGAGCTCCTGGTACGCCTGGGAAAGGCGTTGGATCCCGTCGCGCAGCTGCGCGCCCGTCGCGGCGCTGACGTAGCTCAGGCGCAGATAGGGCCCCGGCGCCTCGGCCGCGAAGTACATCCTGCCCGGGGTGACCGCTACTCCCGCGCGGAAAGCGGCACTCGTCAGCGCTACTTCGTCGACGAAGCCGGGGAGCGGCTGCCACAGGTGGTAGCCCCCGGTCGGGACCGGGACGGCCTGCCAGGACGGCAGGAACTCCCGCAACGCCGAGACGGCCACGTCGCGGCGTTCCCGCAACGACGCCGCGAGAGTCCGCAGGTGCCGGGACCAAGCCGGGGAGCTCACCAGTTCGAGCGCGGTTTCCTGCAGCGGCCGCGGCACGAAGAAGCTCTCGACGGCGTGGAGCCCGCGCAGCCGTTCCAATGCGGGGCCGCGGGCGGCGAGCGCGCTGATCCGCAGGCTCGGCGACGCAGGTTTCGTGAGCGAGCGGATGTGCACCACGACCCCGTCGGGATCGTCGGCCACCAGCGGCGGCGGGGGAGCCGGGCTGCCGGGATGCGCCATCAGCCGGGCGAAATCGTCCTCGATCACGAAAGCACCCGCGGCACGGGCGATCCGCAGCACCTCGGCGCGGCGTTCGGCGCACAGCACCGCGCCGGTCGGGTTCTGGAACGCGGGCTGGCAGACGAACAACCGGGCGCCGGTCTCGCGGAAGGCGTCCGCGAGCAGTCCGGGCCGGACGCCGTCGCGGTCGATCGGCACCGGGACCGGCCGCAGCCCGGACGCCCGCGCGATCGCCAGCATCCCCGGGTACGTCGGGGATTCCACCAGCACCGGCGCGCCGGGAGCGCCGAGCGCGCGCAACGCCGTGGTCAGCGCGCTCTGCCCGCCCGAGGTGACCAGCACGTTCTCGACGTTCACCGGGCTGCCGATGTCGCGGGCGAACCAGGCCCGCAGTTCGGGCAGGCCGCAGATCGGCGGCCGCGTCCACGCGCCGGGACGGCGGCCGGCGCGGGCCGACGCCGCCGCGAGTTCGCGTTCCGGCTGGAGACTCGGATGCGTGTACCCGCCGTTGAGGTCGATGACGCCCGAAGGCGGGTCGCTCAGCGCGGTGAGCACGCCGCTCGCGTCGATCGCGCGGGTGCCGGACTGCGAGCTCAGCGCCACCTCCTGCCACGACACGTCGCCGGACACCGCCGCTTCACGAGGCGGCGGCGCGCGGAACACGCCGGCGCCGGGGCGGGTGATCACCAGTCCTTCGGCGGCCAGCGCGGCGATGGCGCGCGACACCGTCACCGGGCTCACCTTCAGCTCCCGGACCAGCTCCCGGCTGGACGGCAGCTTTCCATCGATCGGATAGCGATCCAAAGTGGACCGCAGCTGTATGACCAGGCTGGTGACGCTGCTACCATCGGACATGAGACTGGATGATAGCGCTATCGCGGACCGGGCAGTAGCGGTCCGCTCCGGGACCGCGCTGGCGGCGCTGGGTGTCCTCGCCTTCTCGTTCACGTTCCCCGCCACCGTGTGGGCGCTCAAGGGCTTCGACCCGTGGACCGCCACCGGGCTACGCAGTGTCCTGGCCGCGCTGGTCGCCGGTACCTGTCTCCGGGTCTTCCGGGTGCCGCTGCCGAGGCGCGACCAGTGGCGGGGCCTGGCCGTGGTCTCCCTCGGCTGTGTCCTCGCCTTCCCGATCCTGACCACGCTCGCGCTCAAGACGTCGTCGACGGCGCATTCCGCGGTGGTGATCGGCCTGCTGCCGCTGGCCACCGCCGTCATCTCCTCGAAGCTGACCGGGAACCGGCCGTCCCGCCGGTTCTGGCTCGCCGCCGCCGTCGGCGCGAGCGCGGTCGTGGTGTTCACCGTCGCGCAGAGCGGCGGCGGACTGTCCACAGCGGACCTGTTCCTGTTCGGCGCGCTCGTGCTGTGCGCGTTCGGGTACGCCGAGGGCGGCAGGCTGGCCAGGGAAATGCCCGGCTGGCAGGTGATCGCGTGGGGGCTGGTCCTCGCGCTCCCGGTCACCGCTTCGTTCGCCGTCTTCGGGCTCGCGACCGAGCCGTTGCACGTCACCGGCGAGGGGATCGCCGGTCTGCTCTACATCGCGCTCGTCTCGCAGTTCGGCGGATTCCTGGCCTGGTACCGGGGAATGGCCGAGATCGGCGTCGCGCGGGCGAGCCAGTTGCAGCTCGCGCAGCCGCTGCTGACACTGGTCTGGGCGGTCCTGCTGCTCGGTGAGCATCTCCCGGCCGCCGCTCCGGTCACCGCGCTGATCGTCGTCGCCTGCATCGTCGTGACCCAGCGGTCCCGCACCTAGATCAACGTCGCGAATCCGCCAGACCGCGGTGCCCGCGCGGTGATGGGCTGGAGCACATGACCGCTTCGACCCTCGACACCTCCGCGCGGACCCCGCTGAAGGGATGGCTCGCCGTCCTCGCGGTGACACTCGGGATCTTCTCCCTCGTCACCACGGAGATCCTGCCGATCGGCCTCCTGACCCCGATCGGCGAGGACTTCCGGATCACGCCGGGGACGGCGGGCCTGACCATGACCCTGCCGGGGTTCCTCGCCGCGCTCGCGGCCCCGGCCGTCACCGTCGCCGCCGGACGGCTCGACCGCCGGATCCTGCTGTGCGCGCTGATGGTGGTGCTGGCGCTGTCCGACGTCCTCGCGGCGACGGCGCACGCGTACTGGGCCGTGCTGGTCTCGCGAGTTCTCGTCGGGCTGGTGATCGGCGCCTTCTGGGCGATCGGGTCCGGGCTCGCCGCCCGGCTCGTCGGCCCGGAACGCGCGGGCACGGCGACCGCGGTGATCTTCTCCGCCGTCCCGCTCGGCTCCGTGCTGGGCGTGCCCGCGGGCACCTTCCTCGGCGAACTTTTCGGCTGGCGGGCGGCTTTCGCCGTGATGGCGGTGTTCACGGCCGGTGTCCTCGCGGCGCTGGCGTTGGCCTTGCCGCCCTTGCCATCGGCGGGCGCGACCCGGCTCGGCGTCCTGCGCGAGATGACCCGTCAGCGGGCGACCCGGCTCGGGCTGCTCGTCACGGTGCTGGTCGTGCTCGCCCATTTCGGGACCTACACCTACGTCACGCCGCTCCTGCGCCAGGTGACGCAGGTGAGCCCGGAGCTGATCACCGTCTTCCTGTTCGTCTACGGCACCGCCGGGATCGTCGGCAACTTCGCCGCCGGGGCGGCGATCGCGCGCGACCTCCGGCTGACCTTCCTCACCGCGGCGGGCCTGATCGGCGTGGTGACGTGCGCGTTGCCGTTCCTCGGCGACACGGAACCTGGCGCGCTCGCGCTGCTGGTGGTCTGGGGTTTCGCCTACGGTGCCGTCCCGGTCTGTTCGGGAACGTGGTTCGCGAGGGCGGCTCCGCAGGCGCCCGAGGCGGCGTCGGTCCTGTTCACCTCGTCGTTCCAGGCGACCCTCTCGGCGGGCGCGTTGCTCGGCGGACTGGTCGTCGACGCGGTGTCCGTCCCGGCCGTGATGGTCACCGGCGGCGTGGTCGCGCTGCTCGCGGTGGCGGTCCTCAGCCGAGCACGGTCAGCGTGACCAGCGCGGTGGTCCCGACCAGCAGGGTGGAGAGCAGCCCGAGCACCAGGGCACGGCCGCCGGTGCGGACGAGCGTGCCGATCCGGACCGCGCAGCCCAGCCCGAACAGCGCTCCGGCCAGCAGCAGCGTGCAGGCGATCTTGGCGACGTCGAGCGCGAGACCCGGCACGATCCCGGTGCTGCGCAGCGCGGCCATCGCCAGGAAGCCGATAACGAACAGAGGGACGAGCGGCGGCCGCTTGCCGTCGACGGGACGATTCCGTTCGTGCACGCCGACCGCGGCGACCATGGGGGCGAGCAGGACCACCCGGCTGAGCTTGATCACGATGGCGACCGCGATGGCGGCACTGCCCGCGGGGGTGGCCGCGGCGACGACCTGCGCGACCTCGTGCACGCTGAGCCCGGCCCATTCACCGATGCGGGCCGCGTCGAGCCGCAGCCAGCCGCCGATCAACGGGACCGCGGCGATGGCGAGCCCGCCGTAGAAGGTGACCAGCGCGACCGCGGTCGCGACGTCCGAGTCCTCGCGTTTCACCACGCCTTCCATGGCGGCGATGGCGGACGCGCCGCAGATCGAGAATCCGGTCGCGACCAGCATCGCCAGGCCGCGTGGCACGCCGAGGAGCCTGCCGAGGCCGATGGTGCCGAGGAACGTGATGCCGACCGTGAGCACGACGGCGAGCAGGGTGCCGGGGCCGAGCGCGAGGACGGCCGGGAGCGAGAGCTGGAGACCGAGCAGTACGACGCCGGCGCGAAGCAGCTTCTTGGTGATCCCGGCGATGGCCTTCCGGGTCTCCTCCGACACCGACGACAGCGAACCGGTGAGGATGCCGAGCACGACGGCGATGGTGAGCGCGCTGACGACCGGGAAAGCGGTGCCGACCAGGTACGCGGCGCCCACTCCGGCGCCGGTGACGGCCAAGGCCGTGAGGTAGGGCTTCGTCGGTCTCGCGTGCGTGGTGCTCATGGTTCGAGCTTCGCCCGGCCGGCCTGGCCTCGGTAGCCGGGAATACCGGGGGTAGGTCATACACTTGGGCTATGACCACACCCGATCTGGACTCCCTGCGCCTGCTCGTGCTCGTGGACGAGCTCGGCAGTATCGGGCAGGCCGCGGCCAGCCTCGGGATCGCGCAGCCGTCCGCGAGCAAACGACTGTCCACAGTCGAGCGACGGCTGGGGCTGGTGCTGGTCGACCGTACGCGGCGCGGCTCCGCGCTCACCCCCGACGGCCGGGTCATCGCGGGCTGGGCGCATCGCGTGCTGTCCGAACTCGACGGTCTGCTCGACGGCGCCGAGGCGCTGCGCACCCAGCACGAGGCGCATCTGCGGGTCGCCGCGAGCATGACGCTGGCCGAGTACCTGGTGCCGGGCTGGATCGGCGAGCTCAAACGCGGCGACCCCGGGCTGTATCTCGGGCTGGAGGTCACCAACTCCGACCAGGCCGCCGAAATGGCGCGCGAGGGCAAGGTCGATCTCGGCTTCGTCGAATCGCCCGGTTCGCTGCCCGGCCTCTCGTCCCGTCGGGTGGCGACCGACCGTCTCGTCCTCGTCGTGCCCGCGAGTCATCCGTGGGCGCGCAAACGCCGCCCGGTGACCGCGGCCGAGCTGGCGATCACGCCGCTCGTGGTGCGTGAACTCGGTTCCGGGACCAGGGAGACGGTGGACGCCGCACTGCGCAAGGCCGGGGTCGGTCCGGCGAAACCGTTGCTGGAACTGGGTTCCGCCTCCTCCGTCCGCAACGCGGTGATCGCGGGCGCCGGACCGGCGGTGATCAGCGAGCTCGCCATCGCCCGGGACGTCGCCGATCGACGGCTCGTCGCGGTCGCGGTGGACGGCGTCGACTTCGGCCGGGAGCTGCGCGCGGTGTGGCCCGCCGGGCGGCGGCTCGCCGGTCCGGCCGCGGAACTGCTGGGCATCGCCGTCCGGAATGCGAAATCCCGCTGATTCCCTTCATGTTTTTCGCGCGTGATACCGAAACTCCCGGCGCCGGGCTACCGACGATAGGGCGAAAGGGAGTCGATTTCCGGAAATGGGTACGGACCACTGAATCCGGTGGTCCGACGAAAGCGGAATGGTGAACTCCGGGTAACACGCCGGATGGCGTATCGGACGTTGGGACACCTGGTCGTTGACTGTTCTTTCCTGTAGGGGCAGGGAAAACCCGGCCTCTTGGATGTCCCGCGTGTATCCGGGACGCTAAATTCCCGCGACGGACTTCGCGTTTCACAAGGTCGGCGTACCGCCATCCGGTTCCTGTGAGCGGAAACCCTACTGTCGAGTATTGACGTGAAGCCTCGCCTGCGTTTAAGTACGCCCGGTAACCAAGTCACTCTTCCGTGTGCCGGAGGCTTCCCGTGGGTAAGTCGATTCGTGGCGCCGATGCCTCAACGTTGACCGGTACGGCGGATCTGCTCATCGCGATGCACCCTCATCGTGTGCCGTCCGCGCGGTTCACCGCGGCGGCGACGAGGGCCGGTGCGCTCGGCGTCCTGGACCTGACCAGCGGAAACCGGACGGCCCGCGAAGAACTCGACCTGGCGGAGGACTTGCTCGCGACCGGCTTCGGCGTCCGTGTCGCGGGACCGGTCGACCTTCCTTCCGCGGTGCACACGGTTCTGCTCGCCGCGGGCACGCCGCTGTCCACTGTGGACTTCGCGAGCCGTCGGACGCTCGTCGAAGTCACGAGCCGGGACGAAGCCGTGCGAGCGGTCGCCGCCGGTGCGGACGGGCTCGTCGCGCGTGGCCACGAGGCGGGCGGCAAGGTCGGCGAACTCGGCACCTTCGTGTTCCTGCAGCAATTGCTGGCCGATCCGGCGATCGGCGTCCCTGTCTGGGCGTACGGCGGGATCGGCGCGCACACCGCGGCCGCCGCCGTGGCCGGAGGCGCCGCCGGTGTCGTCCTCGACACGGCGTTCGCGCTGCTCCCCGAAGCGGAACTCCCGTCGGACGTCACGAGGGCACTGGAAGGCCTCGACGGTTCCGAGGCCATTGTGGACGGTGGAGTGCGGCGCCTCCGTCGACGGCCGGTGGAAGCGGGGCAGGACGCCTTCCTGCCCGAGCGGTTCCGCGACCGCTGGGGAACCCTCCCGGCCGCGATCCACGGTGTTCGCGCGTCGATCGCCGAGGGGCTCGCCGCTTCCGGCGACCCGTTGCCGCTCGCGCAGGGACCGATGACCCGGGTCAGCGACCAGCCCGAATTCGCGCGGGCCGTCGCCGCCGGGGGAGCGCTGCCGTTCCTGGCGCTGGCGTTGTCCGGGGCCGCGCGGACCCGCGAGATGCTCGAAGCGACCAAGTCGGCGTTGGGGGACGCACCCTGGGGCGTCGGCGTGCTCGGCTTCGCGGCCGAGGACGTCCGTGCCGCGCAGCTCGAGGTGATCCGCGAGATTCGGCCGAGCCACGCCATCATCGCCGGCGGCCGTCCGGCGCAGGCGAAGGCGCTGGAAGAGGCAGGCATATCGACGTTCCTGCACGTCCCGTCGCCGGGTTTGCTGCGCCAGTTCCTCGAAGCGGGCGCGCGCAAATTCGTCTTCGAAGGTGCCGAATGTGGTGGGCATGTCGGGCCGAGGGCGAGTTTTCCCTTGTGGGAAGCCCAGATCGACGTGCTCCTTGAGTACGCGGCAGAGGTCGAGGTGTACTTCGCCGGTGGCATCCACGACGAACGCTCGGCCGCGATGGTCACCGCCGCCGCGGCCCCGCTGACCCGGCTCGGCGCGACGGTCGGCCTGCTGATGGGCACCGCGTATCTGTTCACCGAGGAGGCCGTCCGGGCGGGCGCCGTCCTGCCGTTGTACCAGCGCCAGGTCGTCGAAGCCGCGCGCACCGACCTGCTGGAGACCGCGCCGGGACACGCGACACGGTGCGTGCGTTCGGCGTTCACCACCGAATACGCGGAACTCAAACGCGCGCTGAAGGACGTGCCCGATCGCGAGGCCTGGGAACGGCTGGAGAAGCTCAACGTCGGACGGCTTCGCCTGGCGAGCAAGGGAATCGAGCGGGTCGGGGACGCGCTCAACCCGGTCGGTGAGGATCGGCAGCTCGCCGAAGGCATGTTCATGGCGGGCGATGTCGCCGTGCTGCGGTCCGAGGTCACGACGATCGCCCGGTTGCACGAGGCCGTCGGCCCCGGGGCCCAGGCGTTCCTCGCCGCCCGCGCCGCCGAACTGCTGAGCGTCCCGGCCGACGAGCCCGAGCCGGCACCGCTCGACGTCGCCATCGTGGGGATGGCCGGGGTCTTCCCGCAGGCCGGGGATCTCGCCGCGTTCTGGGCGAACATCCTGTCCGGAGCGGACTCCGTCACCGAGGTCCCGGCCCGGCGCTGGGATCCGGCGCTCTACTACGCGCCCGGCGGCGATGGCGAGAAGACGCCGTCACGCTGGGGCGGTTTCCTGCCGGAGATCCCGTTCGACCCGCTCGACCACGGCATCCCGCCCGCGTCGCTCGCGAGTATCGAACCGGTCCAGCTGCTGGCGCTGGAAGTGTCGCGGCGGGCGCTCGCCGACGCCGGATACGCCGAACGCGATTTCGACCGGTCCCGCACGTCGGTGGTCTTCGGCGCGGAAGCCGGGAGCGACCTGTCCAACGCGATGACTCTGCGGACCGTGCTGCCGTCCTACCTCGGCGAACTCCCGGCCGACCTCGACCGCCAGTTGCCGCGCCTGACCGAGGACTCGTTCCCCGGCGTGCTCGCGAACGTCATCGCGGGCCGGGTCGCGAACCGGCTCGACCTCGGCGGCGCGAACTACACGGTCGACGCGGCGTGCGCCTCGTCGCTGACCGCCGTCGACGTCGCCTGCAAGGAACTTGTCAGCGGCACCAGCGACCTCGTCCTGTGCGGCGGCGCCGACCTGCACAACGGCATCAACGACTACCTGCTGTTCTCCTCGGTCCACGCGCTTTCGCCGTCCGGCCGCTCGGCCACCTTCGACAGCGACGCGGACGGGATCGCGCTGGGCGAGGGTGTCGCGTGCGTCGTCCTGAAACGGCTGGCGGACGCCGAACGCGACGGCGACCGCGTCTACGCCGTCATCAAGGGCGTCGGCAGTGCCAGCGACGGGCGGGCACTCGGGCTCACCGCGCCCCGGCCGGAAGGGCAGCACAACGCGCTGACCAGGGCGTACCGCAACGCCGGGATCTCACCGTCGCGGGTCGGGCTCGTCGAAGCCCACGGCACCGGCACCGTCGTCGGCGACCGCACCGAACTCACCACCCTGACCGAGGTGTTCACCGAAGCGGGCGCCGAACCCGGCCGGTGCGCGCTCGGCTCGGTGAAATCCCAGATCGGGCACACGAAATGCGCCGCCGGGCTGGCCGGGTTGATCAAGGCGAGCCTCGCGCTGCACACCGGCGTCAAACCGCCGACGCTGCACCTGGCGAAGCCGAATCCGGCGTGGGACCCGGCGACCAGCCCGTTCGCGTTCCACACCGAGGCCCGGCCGTGGGCCGAGACCGAACGCGTCGCCGGAGTGAGCGCGTTCGGGTTCGGCGGCACGAACTTCCACGTCGTCCTCGCCGCGCACGAAGGCGCCGTCCCACCCGCGAAAACCCTCGATGATTGGCCTGCCGAGCTCTTCCTGTTCGCGGGAGACAAGGACGCGCAGGATCTCCTGGCCGCCACGGGACAGGGTCGGCGGCTGCGTGATCTGGCGTTCGCCGCGTCCCGCCGGGCGGAAACCCGGGACGGACGGCCGAGGTTCGCCATTCTGGCGTCCACTGTGGACGAACTGGCCGGGTTGCTCCGCCGCGCCATCGCGGGGGAGCGGGACGAGGACGCGGGTATCTTCGCCGCCGACGACGACGCGCCGGTGGGCGAGATCGCGTTCCTCTTCCCTGGGCAGGGCAGCCAGCGGCCGGGGATGTTCGCGGAGCTGTTCGTCGCGTTCCCCGAACTGCGGCGCTACCTCGCGCGTGCCGGGACCACGATCGACGTCCTGTTCCCGCCCACCGCGTTCGACGAGGCCGGACGCGAGGCCCAACGTGCCCGGCTGACCGATACCCGGGCCGCGCAACCCGCGCTCGGCATCGTGGGGCTCGCCGCGCACCACCTGCTGGGTACGGCCGGGGTCCGGCCCTCGATGGTGGCAGGTCACAGCTACGGCGAACTCGTCGCGCTGACCGTCGCCGGTGCGTTGAGTTCGGCTTCGCTGCTGGACCTCAGCCGCGCGCGGGCGGAGGCGATCCTCGGCGCGACCGGCACCGGCGACCCGGGAACGATGGCGGCCGTCGCCGCGAATCCGGCCGACGTCGAAGAGGTGCTCGCCGCCGGGGGCCTGACCGGGACCGTCGTCACCGCCAACCGGAATTCGCCGAAACAGACGGTGATCTCCGGGCCGACGGACGCCGTCGGTGTGGCGGTGGACCGGCTACGCGACCGCGGGATCGGCGCGAAATCCCTTCCGGTCGCGTGCGCGTTCCACAGCCCGTTGGTCGCCTCGGCGGAGGCGGAGTTCGCCCGCGTGCTCGGCACCGTCGCGGTCAGGGCACCGGAGATCCCGGTGTGGGCCAACGCGACCGCCGCGCCCTACCCGTCCACTCCGGACGGGATCCGCGCCGGGCTGGCCACGCAGATCGGCGCGCCGGTGCGGTTCGCCGACCAGATCGAGGCCATGTACGCGGCGGGCGCCCGGACGTTCGTCGAAGCGGGCCCCGGCTCGGTCCTCGCCCGGCTCGTCGATGCCGTGCTCGACGGCCGTCCACATCGGACGGTCACTCTCGAAGGCGGCCGCCGCACCGGGATCCCCGGCTTCCTCGCCGCCTTGGCGAGGCTGGCGGTCGCCGGCGCGGACGTCCGCACCGGCCGGTTGTTCACCGGCCGCGCGGGCACGGACGCGCTGTCCGCACGGCCGCCGAAGAAGGCGGGATGGACCGTCGACGGACACCTCGTCCGCACCGCCGACGGCGAGATCCCCGCCACCGCCCTGCACCCAGCCCAGCGAATCCCCACGGAGGCGATCGTGACTTCCCGGCCCGGCACCGACGGCGGTGAGGCGCTCATCTCGGAGTTCCTCCGCACCAGCCGCGAGATGATCGCCGCGCAACGGGACGTCCTGCTCGGCTACCTCGGCACCGATACCGGTGTGCCGCCGCCCGCGCCCGTCGTCGTTCCTTCGTTACCCGAGCCCGTGCGCGTCGAGGGCGCGCCCGAACGCTCGATCTTCGACACCGTCGTCGAGGTGATCGGCGAGCGGACCGGCTATCCGGTGGACATGATCGAGCCGGATCTGGACCTCGAAGCCGATCTGAGCGTCGATTCGATCAAACGGGCCGAGATCGCCGGGGAACTCGCGGCCCGGCTGGGCCTGACCGAAGGCGATCCCGAGGTCCTCGCCAAGGCCAGGACGGCGGCCGAACTCGCCGATCTGCTCGGCGGCGTTCCCGCCGGTGACCAGCCCGCCGAAGAGAGCGGTGCCGTCGTGGTGGCGCCGAAGCGCTACCTGATGCGGGAGTTCGATCTCACCGGCGCCGCTCCCGCCGACGAGGAACTCGCCGGGCTCCGTTTCGCCGTCGTCGGCGAAGGGCAGGTCGCCGAGATGCTCACCGCCCGGCTCGCGGGGTACGGCGCCGAAACCGAACTGGTCCAAGGCGTACCGGAGCACGGCGCGGACGGTGTGTTCCACCTGTCACCGTCGTTCCCCGACGACTTTCCTTTGTACCAAGCGGTCTTGGCGCGAGGTCCGCGCTGGCTCATCGCGAACGGCCCCGCCGACGGTGCCCGCGGTTTCTTCCGTACGGTGGCCAGGGAGTATCCGGACACGGTCGCCCGCGTGGTGGAGCAGCATCCGGAATCCACTGTGGACGAACAGGTGGAGACCCTGCTCGCCGAGCTGTCCGCCGGGGACTGGGAGCCGGTCGTCGTCCGCCGCGGTGGCGCGCGGCGTGGTCTGCGGATGACGGAGGAAGGCCTCGGTCTGCTCGGCAGCACGGGCGCAGGTCCGGCCGGGGACGGAACGGCCGAGGCCGAAGCGCTCGGCCTGGACCGGGATTCGGTCGTTCTCCTGGTCGGCGGGGCGAAGGGCATCACGGCCCGGCTGGCCACCACGCTGGCCTCGGCGTCGCGGTGCCGTATCGAACTGTTCGGCCGCACCGCCGTGCCCATCGACGGCGAGGAACCGGAAATCGCGACCGCGACGACGACGGAAGGGCTGCGTGCCGCCCTGATCGGGAGCGGACTGACCAAACCGGCGGAGATCGAGCGGACCATCCGGCTCATCGAGTCCGAACGCGAGGTCCGCGGAACGCTGCGGCGGATCGGCGACCTCGGCAGCCCGGTGCGGTACCACTCGGTGGACATGCTCGACGCGGAGGCCGTGCACCGCGCGGTCAAGGAGATCCACGCCGAACACGGCAGGCTCGACGGCATCGTCTACGCGGCGGGCGTCATCGAGGACAAGCTGATCGCCGAGAAGGACCCGGCGTCCTTCGACCGGGTCTTCGCCACCAAGGTCGAAGGGGCGAGCACCCTGCTCGCGGCGGCCGGTGAATTGCCGGAGGCGCCGAAGTTCGCCGTCCTCTTCGGCAGTATCGCCGCGACACTGGGAAACCGTGGCCAGTCCGACTACGCGGCCGCGAACGACGCGCTGGAGACGCTCGGTCATCGCTGGTCCACTGTGTACGGACGTCGTGGGCTCACCGTCCATTGGGGACCGTGGGCGCCCACCGGGGTGAACAACGGGATGGTCACCCCGGACCTGATGCGGGACTACGCCCGGCGCGGGATCGAGCTGATCGACCCCGAGGAAGGCACCTTGAGCCTGCTGCGCGAGCTGGCGTGGGGCGACGCGGGTCTCACGTCCGTCACCTACACCGCGTCGGGGTGGTGACCGGTGGCCGAAACGCCCCCGATCGCGATCGTCGGGATGTCGGTGCTGTTCCCGGGCGCCCCCGATCTCGACACCTACTGGCGCAACATCGTCGACGGCGTCGACGCGATCACCGAAGTCCCGGCCGACCGCTGGGATCCGGGGTTCTACCAGCCCGACGCCGAACCACGGGCGGACCGGATCTACTGCCACCGCGGTGGTTTCGTCGGTGAACTGGCCGAAGTGGACGTCACCGGCTTCGGCGTGATGCCGTCGTCGGTCCCCGGCACCGAACCCGACCAGCTGATCGCACTGCGGGTGGCCGCGCAGGCCATCGCCGACGCGGGCGGGGAGCACCGGCTGCCCGCCGACCGGCAGCGGACCGGCGTCATCCTCGGCCGCGGCGGTTATCTGACGCCCGGTCTGGTGCGGCTCGATCAGCGGGTGCGCACGGCCACTCAGGTCGTCCGCACCCTCGGCGAACTGATGCCCGAACTCGGCGGCGAGCGGCTGGAGGAACTCCGCCGGGCCTTCACCGATCGGCTCGGTCCCGAGGCTCCCGACGCCGCGATCGGGCTCGTGCCCAACCTCGCCGCGTCGCGGCTGGCGAACCGGCTCGACCTGCGCGGACCCGCGTACACGGTGGACGCCGCCTGCGCCTCCTCGCTCGTCGCCGTCGACCACGCCGTCCGCGAACTGGCGAGCGGGCGGTGTGACGTCGTGCTGGCCGGTGGCGTGCACCATTGCCACGACGTCACGTTCTGGAGTGTGTTCTCCCAGCTCGGCGCGCTGTCGCGGAGCCAGCGGATCCGGCCGTTCCACGAGGACGCGGACGGGGTGCTGATCGGCGAGGGTACCGGGATCGTCGTGCTCAAACGGCTCGCGGACGCCGAACGGGACGGCGACCGGGTCTACGCCGTCGTCACCGGGACCGGCGTGGCCAGCGACGGCCGGACCGCCGGACTGTCCACTCCGGACACCGCCGGTCAGGTCCGCGCGGTGCGGCAGGCCTGGAACGCCGCGGGGATCGATCCCGCCACGATCGGCCTGCTCGAAGCGCACGGCACCGCGACGCCGGCGGGCGACGCGGCCGAACTGGCGACGATCGCGGAGGTCTTCGGGCAGGAGGACGAGCCGACGGCGGTGCTCGGCTCGGTCAAGTCGATGATCGGGCACACCATGCCCGCGGCGGGCGTCGCCGGACTCGTCAAGGCCGCTTTGGCCGTGTACCACGGAGTCCTGCCGCCGACCCTGCACTGCGAGAACCCGCATCCGGCGCTGGCGGCGACCCGGTTCGAGACGCTCGGTGCCGCGAAGACGTGGGAGACCGACGACCGGCGGCCGGTGCGGCGGGCCGGGGTCAACGCGTTCGGTTTCGGCGGGATCAACGCCCACGTGGTCCTGGAGCAGGCCGCGACCCGGCCCGTCATCGAGGTCTCCGAGCCCGAACGGGTCCTGCGGCTCTCGGCGCCGACCGTCGCCGAGATGGGCTGCCTGCTCGATCACGACGACGTCCTGAGCGAGAGTGACACCGGTCGCGGCCGGGTCCGGCTCGGGCTCGTCGACCCGACGCCCAAGCGGCTGAACCTGGCCAGGAAAGTGGTCGCGAAGGGCAGACCCTGGCGCGGCCGCAACGACCTCTGGTTCGTCCCGGAACCGCTGCTCGGCGGGGGCGGGGGCAAGCTCGCGTTCGTCTTCCCCGGGCTGGAGAACGAATTCGAGGCCGACGCCGACGACATCGCCCGGCATTTCGGTATCCGCTGGGAAACGCCGGACGTCACCATCGGCGACGTCGGCAGGCACGGCAAGGGCGTGTTCCAGCTGGGCAGGCTCCTCGACACGTCGTTGCGCTCACTGCGCGTCACCCCGGACGCGCTCGCCGGGCACAGCCTGGGGGAGTGGACCGCCATGGCCGTCGCCGGGATCCATGCCGACACCGAGGTGGACGCCTTCCTGGCCGGCTTCGATCCGGACGCGCTCAAGGTACCGGGGCTGGCCTTCGCGGTGATCGGCGCGGCCGCGCCCGTGGTCACCGAAGTCCTCAAAGGACAGTCCGAAGTGGTCCTTTCCCACGACAACGCGCCCAATCAGGCGATGATCTGCGGGCCGTCGGAGCTCGTCGACGGGTTCGTGCGCGGGTTCCGCGCGGACGGCGTGATCTCTCAGGTGCTGCCGTTCCGGTCCGGCTTCCACACGCCGATGCTCGCCCCGTATCTCGGCCCGATCCGTGAGGCCGCCGAACGCTACACACTGCATCCGGCGAAGCTCCCGGTCTGGTCCGCCACGACCGGGAAGCCCTACCCGGCGGCCGCCGCGGAAGTACGGGACCTGTTCGTCCGGCACCTGCTGGAACCGGTGCGGTTCCGCGGTCTCGTGGAGAACCTGTACGCGGCCGGATTCCGCGCGTTCGTGCAGACGGGCGCCGGACAGCTCGGGTCGCTGATCGGGAACACCTTGCACGACCGCGAACATCTCGTCGTCGCCGCGCATTCCACGCACCGGCCCGGTCTTCCGCAGCTGCTGAGGACCGCGACGGCCTTGTGGGCCGACGGCGCCGATCCGGCGTTCGAACTCCTGCCGGGACAACGCGGCGCGAAACGCGGCCGGACGATCCGGCTCGACCTCGGCGGCGCGCTCGTGTCGCTCGACGAACGTGTCCGGCACGGGTTCCGCCCGTCGGGGGCCGGTACGTCCACTTTGGACAAGATCGGGCAACGGAACCCGCTGGCAGCCGAATTCTCCGGGTTGCTGGCCGACACCGCCGGTCTGGCGGCCGAACTGTTCGCCGCCAGGCCGGCGCCCCGGATCCGGCCGTCGCGCACCGAACTCCGCGTCTCCGTCGAGACGATGCCGTATCTGCTCGACCACTGCTTCTTCAAGCAGCCACCCGGTGCGGATCCCGCCGACTCGTGGCCGGTCGTCCCCGCGACGACGGTGATCGGGCACCTGATGGACTTCGCCGAGCAGGCCGCGCCGGGCCGTCGCGCGGTCGCGCTGGAGGACGTCCGGCTGAACCAGTGGATCGCCGCGATCCCCGCGCTGGACGTCCCGGTGACCGTGGTGCCGCAAGGCCCTTCCCGGGTCGGGGTCTCCCTCGGCGACTACTCCAGGGCCGTCATCGATCTGGACGCCGCGTTCCCCGCCGGCCCGCCCGGGCCGTGGACGTTCCCGGCCGCGCGGGAACGGAAGCCGGACTTGCGCGCCGAGCAGCTCTACACCGAGCGCTGGATGTTCCACGGGCCGAGGTTCCAGGGCGTCGAGGAGCTGGTCGCGGTCGGGGATCGCCATGTGCGCGGCGTGCTGCGGACCCCGGACGCGCCGGGGGCGCTGCTGGACAACGCAGGTCAGCTGCTCGGGTACTGGATCATGTCGCGGCTGCCCGCCAGGACCACGGTTTTCCCGGTGGGGATGCGGCGGATCCGGTTCTACGGCGAACATCCGTTGCCGGGGGACCGGGTCGACTGCGTCGTCCGCATCGCGTCGGTGACCGATGCGGAACTCGAAGCAGACGTCCAGCTGATCCACGGTGGCCGGGTCTGGGCCGAGGTCGAGGGCTGGCGTGATCGCCGGTTCGACAGCAACCCGGTGATCCGGGCGATGGACCGGCGGCCCGAGCGGGCCACGCTGTCCGAGGCACGCCCCGGCGGCTGGGCGCTGGTCCGCGAGCAGTGGCCGGATCTCGCCACGCGCGAGCTGATCATGCGGAACGTGCTCGCCGGGGAGGAAAGACAGGCGTACGCAGGCCAGTCGCCGCGCCGGAGACGGGCCTGGCTGCTCGGCCGGATCGCGGCGAAGGACGCCGTCCGGCGTCTCTTGTGGACAGACGGCGCGGGCGACATCTTCCCCGCCGAACTGCGGATCGGGAACGACTCGTCGGGGGCGCCGACCGTGTCGGGCGCCTACGGGAGAAGCCTGCCGGAGCTCACCGTCTCGATCGCCCACCGGGACGCGCTCGGCGTCGCCATCGCCCGCCGAGGGCCTTGCGGGATCGACATCGAAGCCGTCGAAGACCGGCCGGAGAGCACGGTCGCCGCTGCTCTCGGCCCGGCGGAACGTGCCCTGCTCGGCGAGCCGGAAGCGGTGTGGTTCACCAGATTCTGGGCCGCCAAGGAGGCCGTCGCGAAACGGCTCCGCACCGGCCTGCGCGGTGATCCGCGCGCTTTCACCGTCGTCGGCGCGGACGACGGGCGGCTCACCGTGGAGGTGGGCGGTGCCCGGTATCCGGTGTGGCACACCACGATCACCACACCGCTGACGGATTACGTCGTGGCTTGGACGGAGAACGAAGAATGACCACCGAAACCGCGGCGGCCGGGACCGTACTGGCCGACCTCACCGTGATGCTGCGCGAACTGCTCGAGGAGTACGGACTGGACGACGCCGAGATCGGCCGGGACACGAAGTTCCACGACGACCTCGAACTGGAGAGCATCGACCTCGTGACGCTGTCCGGCCGGCTGCGCGACCACTACGGCGACAGGGTCAACTTCGCCGAGTTCATCGCGGAACGCGAACTGGACGAGATCATCGCGCTGACCGTCGGCGAACTGGTCGACCACGTGGTCGCGTCCCTGGCAGGGAAGGCCTGAGCATGGCGAAGGTCAAGGTCGGCGACCTCGACGTCCACGTGCAGCGGCTGGGTCCCTCGGACGGCACGGCGCCGGTCGTGGTGTTCGTCCACGGCCTCCTCACCGACAGCCTGGCGAGCTACTACTTCACGCTCGGACCCGCCTTCGCCGCGCAAGGCATCGACGTCGTCATGTACGACCTTCGCGGGCACGGCCGCACGACGCGGCCCGCCACCGGCTACCGGCTGGAGGAGTTCGTCGCCGACCTCGATGGCCTGCTGACCGCGCTCGGGATCGACCGGCCGGTGCACGTGGCCGGGAACTCGTTCGGCGGCTCGATCGCCTTCGGGCTCGCGGCTTCGCGTCCCGAACGCGTCGCGAGCGTCGTCGCCATCGAAGCGGAGCCACCGGTACGGGCGTGGGTCGGGCACATGGCCGAAGGGCTCGCCGACGCGAAGAACCGGCTCGCGCACGACGAGGTGATCGGCTGGATCGCCGAGAACCACGGGGCGCACACCGCGAGGCTGTCGAAATCCGCGTACAAGATCCTCGCGGCCACCACGCTGGCGGAGGACATCCCGCTGAGCCGGACCATCGACGACGACCTCGGGGCCGTCCGCTGCCCGGTGTTCGCGCTGTTCGGCGACCGGTCGGGGCTCTCGGCGCAGGTCCCGGACCTGGAGGCGAACCTCGGCCGCTGCCGCACCGTCGTCCTGCCGGACCAGGGACATTCGGTGCTCGTCGAGCGCACCGCGGAGACGTCGGAACTGATCCTGGGCTGGGTCCGCGAACACTCGTGTGAAACGGCGGCCTGAGTGGGCAGATTCCTCTTCGTCACCCCGCCGCTGACCGGGCATGTGAACCCCGCTGTCGGGGTCGCGGCGGCCCTCACCGCGCGCGGGCACGAGGTCGCCTGGGCGGGGCGGCCGGAGGTCATCCGGCGGCTCGCCGGCGACGGCGCCAAGGTGTTCCCGTGCGCCGTCCCGCGTCGCCTGCCCGAACGCGACGCGAGCCTCAAGGGACCGGCGGCGTTCCGGTTCCTGTGGGAGGAGTTCCTGATCCCGCTGGCCGAGGCGATGGCGCCCGGGGTCCGCGCCGCGATCGGCCGGTTCCGCCCGCAGGTGGTGGTGGCCGACCAGCAGGCCATCGCGGGCGGTCTCGTCGCCGACGGGCTCGGCCTGCCGTGGGTCACCTCCGCGACGACGTCCGCGGAACTCGTCGATCCCCTGGCCGGGCTCCCCAAGGTGGCGGCCTGGCTCGACGACCTCCTCGACGGCCTGCGCGCGCGGATCGACGGCGGCCCCGCCGATCCCCGGATGTCGCCGCACGGCGTGCTCGCGTTCACCACCCGGGAACTGCTCGGCCCGGCCGCGCTGCCGAGCCGGGTCCGGCTGGTCGGGCCGTCCATCGGCGGGCGCGCGTCCACCGGCGGCTTCCCGTGGGACCGGCTCGACCCGGCGGTGCCCGCCGTGTTCGTCACGCTCGGCACCGCGAACGCCGACGCCGCCGGGAACTTCCTCCGCGCGGCCGCCCGGGGACTCTCCGACGTCGACGGGATCCAGACCGTCATCGCCGATCCAGGCGATGCCGTGGGACCGGTGGGGGACACGGTGCTCGTGGTGCCACAGGTGCCCCAGATGGCACTTCTGGCCCGCGTGGACGCCGTCGTCTGCCACGGCGGGCACAACACCGTCTGCGAAAGCCTGTGGCACGGGGTGCCGCTCGTGGTCGCGCCGATCCGGGACGACCAGCCGATCATCGCCGGCCAGGTCGTCGACGCGGGCGCCGGTGTCCGGCTGCGGTTCGGCAAGGCGAAACCCGACCGGATCGCGGCCGCCGTGACGAAGGTGCTGGGCGATCCGGGGTACCGGTCGGCCGCCGAGAAGGTGGGCGCCTCGTTCCGGGAGGCGGGCGGGGCCGCGACGGCGGCGGACCACCTGGAGGCTCTGCTCGGCTAGGAGATCGCGGCCGAGACCTCGTGCAGCAACCGTCCGGCCTCCTCACCCCAGCGGGAGACGATGACGAGGTCGCGTTCGGGATCGACCCACAGCAGGTGCCTGCCGCCGTTCCCGCGGGCACACCGGCCACTCGGCGGAGCGGCAGGGAAGACCCGCCGACGGTCGTTGAGCCACCAGAGGTAGCCGTAATCCGGGTTGTGGTCGCACGGGCTCCAGGTGCGATCGATCCACTCGCGGCTGAGCAGACGGCGGCCGTGGTGCTCGCCGTCGCGAAGGTAGAGCAGGCCGAGCAGGGCGAGGTCGTGGGCGGAGATCCACAGGCCGCCTCCCCAGTGCGCTCCGCCGCTGACGACGGGAACGGCTTCGCCGTCGATGTGGGTCGTCGCGCCGCGGTAGCCGTGCCACGACCAGGTGCCGGACGCGCCCATCGGCCCGAGGACGCGGTCCCGCAACACCGAGGGCAGCGGCCGGCCGAACAGGCGGGTGAGGGCGAGGCAGAGCAGGTTCACCCGGACGTCGTTGTACGCCCACCCGGCGCCCGGCGGGGCGTCCGGCGGCGCGCTGCCCGGACCGAGGCTCCCGGCGTCCGCCCACGCCGGTTTGCCCCAGAGTTCACCGTCCCATTGACTGGTCTGCTGCAGCAGGTGGTGCCAGGTGATCGCGCTCGGGCCGTCCAGCTCGGGCATGTCGAGGGTGTCGGTCACCGGCTGGTGGACTTCCGGGATCAGGCCGGCGTCGAAAGCGAGGCCCGCGACGGTCGACACGACACTTTTGGTGGCGCTGAACGCCATTTCCGGCACATCGGGAGCACCCCAGGACGCGACGCGTTTCCCACGATGGACGACCACCCCGCTCGCCCCGGAACCGGGCAGCACCGGCCCGATCACCTCGCGGTGGGAAACATCGGCCACCTGAGATTCCAGATAGCGGTCCATGTCCTCGATACCCGGCGTGACCCGCGTCTGCTGTGCCGCCGCGGCGGCACGGACTGCGGCGAGATTCATCGGAAGCCCCCTTCACTCACGGTGGCCAGGGTCCTCTACTCGGCTAGCCCTTGAAAAGCCCGCGTGTAGGGACTCTCCTGGAGGGGTACCAGCCTTCAGAAGGTGTGTCCTCGTGCTGGGAGTAGCCATGACCGCCGTGAAGCCCTCTCCGCGTCCGGAGGCAGTCCGCTTCGGCGGGCGGATCCGTGCCCCCAAGGGGAGTGTCTTCCTCAGCGTCGTCCGCACCACCGACCACAAGACGATCGGCGTGCTCTACCTGAGCACCTCGTTCGCGTTCTTCCTCATCGGCGGCTTCATGGCGCTCCTGATGCGCGGCGAACTGGGCAGGCCGGGCATGCAGTTCCTGTCGCAGGAGCAGTACAACCAGCTGTTCACCATGCACGGCCTGATCATGCTGCTGCTGTACGCGACCCCGAACCTCTTCGCCTTCGCCAACTACATTCTCCCGCTGCAGATCGGGTCACCGGACGTCGCCTTCCCGCGGCTGAACGCGTTCTCGTACTGGCTTTACCTCTTCGGCGGGCTGATGGTGCTCAGCTCGTTCCTGACGCCGAGCGGCGCGCCCGACTTCGGGTGGACGATGTACACGCCGCTGTCCAACGCCGCGCACACGCCGGGCGTCGGCGCCGATCTGGTGATCATGGGCCTGATCGTGTCCGGGCTCGGGACGATCCTCGGCGCGGTCAACATGGTCACCACGATCCTCTGCCTGCGCGCGCCGGGGATGACCATGTGGCGGCTGCCGTTGTTCACTTGGAACATCCTGTTCACCACCATCCTGATCCTTGCCGTCTTCCCGATCCTCACCGCGGCGCTGTTCGGGCTGGAGGCGGACCGGCGGCTCGGCGCGCACGTCTTCGATCCGGCCAACGGCGGGGCGATCCTGTTCCAGCACCTGTTCTGGTTCTTCGGGCATCCCGAGGTGTACATCGTCGCGTTGCCGTATTTCGGCATCATCACCGAGATCGTGCCGGTGTTCAGCCGGAAACCGTTGTTCGGCTACAAACTCATGGTGTTCGCGACGATCGCGATCACCGCGCTGTCGTTCGCCGTGTGGGCGCACCACATGTTCGCCACCGGCGCGGTGCTGCTGCCGTTCTTCTCCATCATGACCTTCCTGATCGCGGTGCCGACCGGGATCAAGTTCTTCAACTGGATCGGCACCATGTGGAAGGGGCAGCTCACCTTCGAGTCGCCGATGCTGTGGTCGATCGGGTTCATGGTGACGTTCCTGCTCGGCGGGCTGACCGGGATCATCCTCGCCGCGCCGCCGCTGGACTTCCACATCCACGACACCTACTTCGTGGTGGCGCATTTCCATTACGTGCTGTTCGGCACCATCGTGTTCGCCACCTTCGCCGGGATCTACTTCTGGTTCCCCAAGATGACCGGGCGGATGCTCGACGAGCGGCTCGCGAAGCTCCATTTCTGGACCACGTTCATCGGCTTCCACATGACGTTCCTCGTCCAGCACTGGCTCGGCAACGAAGGAATGCCGCGCCGCTACGCCGACTACCTGAGCACGGACGGTTTCACCCTGTTGCACACCATTTCCACGATCGGCGCGTTCCTGCTGGGCGCGTCGGTGCTGCCGTTCCTCTGGAACGTCGTCCGCAGTTACCGGTTCGGGGAGGTCGTCGAAGTCGACGACCCGTGGGGACACGGGAACTCCCTGGAGTGGGCGACGACCTGTCCGCCGCCCCGGCACAACTTCTTCGATCTGCCGAGGATCCGGTCGGAACGGCCGGCGTTCGAACTCCACTACCCGCACATGGTTCCCCGGCTGCGCGCCGAGGGAAAGGTGAGCCGACCCAGGGAATGAGGTACCGCGCATGATTTCGATGGACGTCGAGGGGATGGCAGTCCTGGCCCCGGAAGCGGCACCGGTGATGCTGCTGCGGGAACGGGAGGGCGAACGCCGCTGGCTGGCGATCACGATCGGCGGCCCGGAGGCCAGCGCGGTGGCGCTCGCGCAGGAACGGATCCGGCTGCCCCGGCCCGGCACGATCGAGCTGATCGGCCAGGTGGTCGAGTCGTTCGGGCACCGGGTCACCGGAGTCCAGGTCACCGCGCTGCGGGACGGCATCTTCTTCGCCGACCTGGTACTCGATTCCGGCATCCGCGTTTCGGCCCGGCCGAGCGACGCGGTCGCGATCGGCTTGCGGGCCGGGGTCGGGATCGAGGTGGCGGACGCGGTGCTGGAGGTCGCTTCGGTGCGGGTCGAGATCGTGGGAGCCGGGCCGGACGCGGAACTGCCGTCGGTGCCCTCCGACCCGGCCGCTCAGGAACGGGAGGTCGAGGAGTTCCGGGCGGCGCTGGACAAGATCGCGCCGGAGGACTTCGGGGATCAGCCGCCCGCCGACTAGCCCTCCGATGCCATGAAAGGTCCTTTCCTTGCAAATTTTGCAAGGAAAGGACCTTTCATGGCACTCGTGAAGGGGACGGCTACTGCTTCGCCAGGCCCGCTTCGATCGCTTCGATGATACGCGGCCGCATCTCGGCGGCGCTGATGATCGCGTCCACCGAACCGACCTTCACCGCGCGCTCGATACTGTGCACGCCGTCGAACTCGGACGCGACCGCGCCCAGCTTCTCGGCCCGCACCGACGACTGGACCTCGGCCAGCTCCGCGGCCAGCGCGGCACGTTCGGCACCCACCGCGCCGCTGAGCTTCTCGGTGAGCGACCGCACCCGCTGATCCGCCGCGGTCCGCGCGTTGACCTCACCGGCGAACACGACCGCCGCGGCGGGCGCCCCGCCGAGCACGGAGGCGAACGAGCCTTCCAGCGCCAGCACCGTCATGTTCGGGTTCAGCGCCTTCGAGAAGACGACGAACGCGCCGCCGTGGTACCGCGAGATCACGGTGAACACGATCGGGCCCTCGAAGTTGACGATCGCCCGGCCGATCTCCGCGCCGTACTCCAGCTGAAGCTTCCGCATCGACTCCGGCGAACCGTCGAAGCCGGACAGGTTCGCGAGCACCACCAGCGGCCGGTTGCCGCTGGCCGCGTTGATCGCTCGCGCCGCCTTCTTCGACGACCGCGGGAACAGCGTGCCCGCGGTGTAGGTGTCCGGGCCGTCGGTGGGCGGGAAGCCGCGGCGCGGCACCGAACGCGACTCGATACCGAGCAGGCACACCGGTCGTCCGCCGAGGTGCACGTCCTGCACGGCCGCGGTCTCCGCGTCGGCCATACCCGGCCAGCGTTCCAGCACCGGGTGGTCCTGATCCGACAGCGCGCGCATCACGGTGCGGATGTCGAACGGCTTCTTGCGGTCCGGGTTGGCCTCCCGCGAGAAGATCTGGCCGACCGTGGTGAAGTCGCTGTCGACGGCCGCGTGCGGGAACGACGAGATGTCCCGGTCGATCGGGTCGTTCGTGACCGCCTTGCGCGGACCGGACTCGTCCGGTGCCACGTAGGTGTGGTCGTAATGCGACATCAGCACGTCGCGCGCCGCGGCGAGGTTCGGCGCCCAGTACTGCGCCTGGCCGTTCGGGCCCATCACACGGTCGTAGCCGCCGATGCCGAAGTTGTCCTCGGCCGAGACGCCGCCGGAGAAGTCGAGGGACTGCTTACCGGTCAGCACCATCGCGGAATCCGGCGTCATCACCAGGATTCCCTTGGTGTGCATGAGCATCGTCGCTTCGGCGTTCCAGTACGGCTGGGCGCCGACGTTGATCCCGGCGACCACGATGTTGATCTCGCCGCCGTCCTGGGTGAAGTGCACGATCCGCTTGAGCGCGGCCGCGACCCAGTCCATGTTCTCGGTACCGGACTCCATCGAGATCCGGGCGCCCGCCGAGAGCGCGTACCACTCCAGCGGGACCCGCAGCCGCTCGGCGAGGTCCAGCGCCGCGATCACCCGCGAGCACTCCGGCTCCGACAGCGCGCCGAGCGCCTTCGTCGGGTCGCCTAGCAGCACCACGCGTTTGACGCCCTCGGGGTGGCGTTCGGTCGGCGTGGTGACCACGCCGGCGACGATCGCCGCCTTGTTGCGGCCCTTCTTCCGGTCGACCGGGACGAGGGTGTTCGTGTCGTCCATGTCGTACTCGGTGAAGGAACCGAGCATCTCGGTCAGCTCGTACGGGTACACGGTGTCGCGGCGACGGGCGCGCAGCACGTTCTGGCGGTAGTCGTCGAGCGGGAGGATCGGCTCGGTGGTGGGCTCGGAAAGCGACATCTGCACGCCGCCGCTCACGTCGTAGCCGATGCGCACGGCGACCTCTTTGACCTCGCCGGTCGCGCGATCGCGCTGCCTGCCGAGGAACTGGACCTCTTCGAGACCCGCGCCCGCCGTCGACGGCTGCACGCGCTGGGCGACCGTGTCGAGCTCTTCGCCGGTGAGCTCACTGGTCGGCCAGACGTACAGCATGATCCGGTTGGTGTCGAAGCGCTTCTTCGGCGGAAGCTTCGCCTGCACCTCGCGGATCGCGTCGAGGCAGCCCGCCAGCGTGCCTTCGACCGCGGGCAGGGCCAGCAGCTTGCCGTCGTTGTCCCGCAACGGGGTCAGGTCGCGGACCTGGGCGAGCGCGACCAGCCGCTGATCCGACGGGTTCATCGGCGAGACGCATTTGAACAGGTAGACGTCCTCGTCACCCGACGGCAGTCGCGTGAGGTCGAAGTTCGCCAGCCGCTGCAACTGCATCCGCTGGGCGATCAGCGGGTGCAGACCGCGGATCAGCCGCTCCTCGCTGAACCCGGTCGAGGACGGGCGGAAGGTGAAGTGGTGGTGCATCACCGCGCCGCCGTGCCCGGCGACCGTGGTGGTGATGCGCCGGATCCGGCTCGGCAGGGCCCCGGAGGTGAGGACCTCGCGCAGCCCCGCGGCCATCGCGTCGTCGTCGGCCGACTCGTCGTCCCACGTCAGGTAGAGGTCCGCCTCGACGTCGGTGTCGGCGGGCAGCTGGGCGGCGAGATCGGCGACCGCCTTGATCGCCCCGGGCAGCCCGGCGCGGTCGACGGCGGTGGTGACCATGTGGAACCGCTCGTTGGCGTCGGCGTAGTCACCGGTGACGAAGGTGCATCCGCCGACGGTCACCTGCTGGACGCCGGAGAGCGCGCGATTGCCGTAGTAGCGGCGGCTCAGCACCTCCAGCAGCGGGCTGTGATCGGTGCCGGGGCGGCCGATCCGCTGCCCGAGCAGGCGGACCAGCGGCTGGGCGCTGGCCAGCATGCTCGCGATCCGCTCGGCGCGGTCCGGCGAATCCGGGTTCAGGTCGAGGTGCCGCAGGTGTTTGCGGACCTCGCTGTACGCCTCGGCGCGGGTGCGGCGCAGCAGCGGCTGGGCGAACCAGCGGAACACGACGCTGCGGGCCAGGTCGCCGACGACCGGGAAGCGGAGCTGGGTGGCGGCGATGAGCTGCTCCAGCGCCTTGCCCGCCGGCTCGCGCATCGACTCGAACGGCTGCGGCTCGGTGAGCCACTGCCGCAGCAGCGCGGTGACGATCGCGACGTCGGACGAGGTGCGCTGCTGGGCGAGGAAGATGCGGAAGACCGCTTCCTCCAGCTCCGGCGTGCGCTCCAGATCCTTGATGCCGTAATGCGCCAGCACCTTCTTGAGCTTGTTCTGGAACGACTCCGACAGCCCGGCGCGTTCGACGTCGAGGCTCTGCAGGTAGGTGTGGAAGAACTCGCGGGCGCTGTGCACCCGGGTGTCCGCCTTGGCGTCCTCGCGCATCGGCTTGTTGCGCATCAGCTCGGACAGGTCGGCGAACACGGTCAGCAGTTCGACCTCGCCCTCCAGCGGGCGGTCGCCGTTGCCCTCCAGTTCGGCGCGGGCGGCCAGGTACGCGCTGAGCGTGCGGCGCTCGTCGTGCGGGTCGACGTCGAAACCGAGCAGGAGACTGCGCAGATCCTGTTGTCCCCGCGTGATCCGCTGGACCGCAGACGTGCCGTCCGGCTCCGCGGGGAGCTCGATCTCGACGCTGCCGGTGTCCTCGGCGACCTCTTCGCCTTCCTCCGCCACGGGTTCGAGCCGCAGCAGGGGAGCGCCGGTCTCGACCTGGCTGCCGACCGAGACGACGCACTCACGCAGCTTCGCGCGGAACGGCGCGCGGAGCACCGTCTCCATCTTCATGCTTTCCAGCACCAGCACGGGTGCGCCTGCCTCGACCTCGGCGCCGACCTCCAGCGGGGTCGCGACGACGAGCGCGGGCGCGGGGGAGCGGACGACGCCGCCCTCGTCCCGGCTGATGCGGTGGGTGATGCCGTCGACCTCGACCAGGTGGATCGGGCCGTGGGTGCCGGTGACCAGGCGGAACCGGGTGCCGTTGACGGTGATCTGGCCGGTGTGCTCGTCGAACCGGTCGACCTCGACGTCGGCGGGGTGGATGTCGCCGCCGCCAGCCGAGACGCCGACGCGGAACCGGCGGTGGCCGATCCTGGCGACGCTCACGCGGTACGCGGCGCCGCGCAGCTTCAGGTCGAGCGGTCGGCCGCTTTCGTGCTGGACCTGCGGACGGCCGCCGTGCGCGGTGGAGAGGAGCCGCTGACGCTCGACGGCTTCCTCGTCCTCGTAGGCCTCGATCGCGGCGGCCGCGAGCGCGATCGCCGAGTGGCGGTGGGTGACCAGCTTGCCTTCGCCGCGGACGCGGTCGATCCAGCCGGTGTCGGCGCTGCCGTCGATCACCTCGGGCTGGTCGAGCAGGTCGAGGACGAAGCTCTTGTTGGTCGCGCCGCCCTCGATGATGACCGTGGTCTGCGCCATCGCGCGGCGCAGACGGCCGAGCGCCTCGTCACGGTCGCGGCCGTAGGCGATGATCTTCGCGATCATCGAGTCGAAGTCGGCCGGGATGGTGTCGCCTTCGCTGACGCCGGTGTCGACGCGGATACCGGGGCCGGCGGGCAGGTCCAGACGGGCGATGCGGCCCGGGGACGGCGCGAAGTCGCGGTCCGGGTCCTCGGCGTTGAGCCGCGCCTCGACGGCGTGGCCGAACTCGGCGGGCTGGACGCCGTCGAGTTTGCCGCCGGAAGCGACGTGCAGCTGGGCCTTGACCAGGTCCATGCCGGTGGTCAGCTCGGTGATCGGGTGCTCGACCTGCAGGCGGGTGTTCACCTCGAGGAACGCGAACAGCTTGTCGCCGGGGTGGTAGAGGAACTCGACCGTTCCGGCGCCGCGGTACTCGACCGCGAGCGCGAGCCGCTCGGCGGACCGCTTCAGCTCGTCGGCCTGCTCGGGGCTCAGGACCGGGGAGGCGGACTCCTCGATGATCTTCTGGTTGCGGCGCTGCACCGAACAGTCACGGACGCCGAGGGCCCATGCGGTGCCCTGGCCGTCGGCGATGACCTGGACCTCGACGTGCCGGGCGCCGGTGACCAGGCGCTCCAGGAAGACGACGCCGCTGCCGAAGGCGCGCTCGGCCTCCAGGCTGGTGCGCTCGTAGGCGTCCTTGAGCTCGTCGGCGGAGGTGATGACGCGGATACCGCGACCGCCGCCGCCGGCGGTCGCCTTGAGCATCAGCGGATAACCGATCTCTGCGGCGGCCTTGATGGCGGCATCAAGATCCGCGACGGCGCCGCGGCTCCAGGGTGCGACGGGCACGCCGACCTCTTCGGCGATCAGCTTCGCGCCGATCTTGTCGCCGAGCTTGCGCATCGCGTCCGCGCTCGGACCGATGAAGGTGACGCCCAGCCGCTCACACAGCTCCGCGAAGGCCGGATCCTCGGCCACGAAACCCCAGCCGACCCAGGCCGCGTCGGCCCCGGTCTCGGTCAGGGCCCGCTCCAGCACGGCGAAATCGAGATACGGGCGCGCCGACGCGGGCCCGAGGTTGTAGCTGATGTCGGCTTCCCGCACGAACGTCGCCGACCGGTCCGCGTCCGTGAAGAGCGCGACGGTCTCGATCCGCCGTCCGGTCTCCGCCGAAAGCTCGCGGACGGCGTGGATGAGCCGCATCGCGGCTTCTCCGCGGTTGACGATGGCGACACGACTGAACACCGACTGAGCCTCCCAAGTGAGCGGCGCCGTCCCGCTGGATCACGCGCGGGACAGTCTCCTGATACCTGTCTAACAGCCTGCCTCTTACCGGCCGGTACGAGAATGTCGCCGGTGGCGCATGCCGGGGGCCGGGGATTGTAGGAACCCGCCAAAAAGTGTCGTGGAACACCTAGGGGTGGGGCCGGATGACGTCATGAAGTGGACAACTGGCGGCTGGGGTCGCCGGTAGGGGTCGGGAGGTGTCACCGGGTGTTCACGCCGGTTTCACCGGGGCGGGCGGGGGTGCTTGGGGTTGGTGTGGCGTTGATGCCGGGTGTTGGGGTGGTCTGGCGGGGGAGTGACCGTTTTTCGGCGACGGCCGGCAGGGTGTGGTGGCTCTGGTGGGCTCTGCGGGCCTGGTCGTTTTTCGGCAACGAGACTTGACGGTTGTCGGCCGGGTGAGCGTAAGGCGGGTTCGAGGCGCGGTCCCGTGCCGTGGTCGTTTTTCGGCAACTCGGCCAGTGCTGATCGCGCGCTCGGTGCTGTCGTCGCTATTCGGCGACGGGGCCGATGGGGCTCGGTGGGGAGGCGGCCGGGTTCGCGACGCCGTGCCGTTGCCGTTTTCCGGCGACGCCTCAGAACGGTGGCGCTTCCTCCTCGCGGGGTTCGTGCAGCGGCGGAGGCGAGCTGTCGTAACTCCGGCCCGTAGGCGTCGTGATCGTCAGAGTCCCATCAGAACCCAACCGATAGACCCACCCCGGCTCATCCTTCAACCGATGATCACGACGGCACAGATCGATCAGCTCGGTATCCGCGGTATGACCACCGTGTTGCCACGGCAGCGAATGATCGAGGTCGCAGGCCTGGGCCACACGATGACACCCGGGTCTTCGGCATTCTCGGTCCCGGACCCGAACGAATTCGTCGAGACCGGCGGTGGGCCGGTAGCGGTCGCGGCCGAGGTCGAGAACCTGCCCCGAGAGCGGGTCTGTGATGATCCGCCGCAACACCGTATTCGACCCGCCGGCGATCTCTCGGGCCAGCGACGCCGGGATATGCCCATGTCCGGCCATCTCGGCGGGATCATCGTTCAACCCGAGGTAGGTGTTCAGGTCCATGTAGAGGAACACTTCGGACCGTTCGCTCTTCCCGCCCTGACCACCCAACAAAAGATCAAGAGCGACGTCAGCACGCAACTGATCCAGGGTGCGGGTCTCCCCACCGGCCCGCAGGGCGCGGGCTTCACGGTCGATCCGCGTATAGGCGGCGGCCACCTTCTCGGCGGGCCCGTCTTCGACTTCGATGGATGCCACGCCGGTGTCGCCCTGCCGGATCGATAGGCGACGTCCGCCACGATTCCGCTCCACACGACGAGCCGCCCCCTCACGGTCGGCCATCATCGCCGCGTGATTCGCCGCCTTCCGGATCTGATCCGAGTTCCGGTCCGGGATCCGATCCTCCAGCACCGCGTCCACCGCGCGAGCATCGTCGTCCGAGAGCCAGGCAGTGGCCGTCGCGACTTTCATCGCCCCGTACCCGCCGACCTTCCCGGCATCCAACAAACCCAACGTACGCGGCAGACGAGTCGTCAACGCCTCAGCCGTAGAGACCAGACCAGCAGCATGACCGTCCACAACGGACAGAGCGAATGCGACCTCCTGCACCACACTCGAAGCACCATCACGATGTCGACTCAACCGACCCAAAGCACGGAACCGAACAGCTTCCAACCGCGCGATTCCCTCCGACGCCGCCACGGCGACATTCACGGCATCGTTGTCCCCCAACGAATCCAGCGAAGCATTAACCTCCCGCAAAACTTCCGACGACGTGATTTCCTTCAAACGCGCCACAGTGGCGTTGAGAGTGTCCACGCCCAGAACGTACAACCGACCACCGACAGTTCCGGCTCAGTAGTAGTGCCGCAACTCGCCCCAAAGTACATCCCAAGGCTGAGAAGTCCCATCACACAAGGAAATCCGCACTCCTTGCTCGTCGTTCTCCACCCCGAGCCCGTTGTCGTGCACCGCGGCCTCGCGACACCCTACGAACCACGTCGGAAGATACGGCCCCACCACGACCACGGGTCCCGAAGCCGTACCAGGAGGCGGCCCCCAGTCCGCATAGGACATATGCCCCGAGTACACCCCGGGAAGCCCGTAGTACTCCAGAGCTCCCGCCTGTCCGTAGTTCCGCGTGAAGATCACCGCGGTCGACCGCCGCTCAGCCGGGATCTGCTCCCAGACCCGGGTGACCGAAGAAGCCAGCTCGGGCCAGCCCGCCTGCTCACCTTGTTCCTTGTTCACCACCAAAACCGGCGCCAGTGCGGACACCGGCAGCAGAGGCAGTCCGACGATGAGAGAGACCGCGGCACCGAGCACGGCCGACACCGTCGCCCATACGCGACGCGATACCCGGTCCAGTGATCGCAGGCAAGGCTCGGCGCCGGCCGCCGTGAGCAGCAACAGAAACGGCGCCGAGTAGTACGGCTTTCCACCCGATATCAGCAAAAGAACGCACAGCACCGGATAAGCCGGCGCCAGGGAACGGGCCCAGCGCAGCTCCGGATCACGCCAGAGCCGAAGACCGCCCGCGATCCAGATCGGCACGACCACGGGCGACAGATAGAGGAACTGCATCGGCACGAACAGGATCCGGTTCTCCGCGCCGTCGTCCTCGCTGATCCCGGAAGCCACGGTCAGCAAAGGGAAATCGTGCGCGGCCTGCCAGATCAGGCCCGGGGCGGCCAGCGCGAGCGCGAGCAGGATCCCGGCGGCGAGCCAGCCGCTGCGGAACACCGTCCGCGGGCCGACGGCGAGTACCGAAAGGCCGATCGACGCGACCATCAGCAGGACAAGCCACTTGGCCTCCAGCCCGATGCCGACGACGGCGCCGATCGCGAGCCACCACCGTCCGTCGCCGGTGCGGAACAGGCGCAGGACCACCAGGCCCAGCGCGCTCCAGATCAGCAGATCGACGGTGGCCGTCGACAGCATGTGCCCGTCCACCACGACGAACGCCGCCAGCGCGGTCGTCGCGGCGGTGAGGACCTGCGCGCCACGGCCGCCACCGAACTCGCGGGCGACCAAGGCCAGCAGGACCACCGTCACGGCGGCGCACAGTGTCGCGGCCACGCGCAGGCCGGCGGGCGTGGCGCCGAAGAGGTCGGTGGAGATCCTCGAGAGCAAGGGCGTCAGGGACGGCTGGTCGACATATCCCCACGCGAGCCGTTTCCCCGCGGCGAGGAAGTAGAGCTCGTCCCGGTGGAAGCCGTATCGCCCCGAAACCAGTGTCAGCACCAAGACCTGGATCGCGACCACCAGACCGACCGGACCCCGAGCGAATCGCTCCATCGCGCCTCCCCAGACGCGGCGAATCCTACTGCGCGGGCGGTGCCAGTTCGACCCTGTTGCGGCCACCCTGCTTCGCCCGGTAGAGCGCGGTGTCGGTGGCGACGAGGAGGTCGTCGACGCTGGTGATGTTGGCCGCCGGGTACAACGCGCCACCGATCGACACCGTCAGATCGGTCAGCACGGTGTCGCGATCGGGCAGGGCGACCGAGACCACCGCCACCTGGTGCCGGATCCGTTCGGCCACCTGGCGCAGCGTCTCCTCGCCGTGGATGTCCGGGATGACGATCGCGAACTCCTCGCCGCCCCACCGCCCGCAGATGTCCTGTTCGCGGACCTCGGCGAGCAGGGCGTCGCCGACCGCGCGCAGGACGAGGTCGCCGTTGGGATGGCCGTAGGTGTCGTTGATCGTCTTGAAGTTGTCGAGGTCGAGGAACAGCACGCCGAGTTTGCGGCCGGCGCGGGTGCGGCCCAGCTGCTCCTCCGCCAGCTGGCGCCAGCGGCGTTTCGTGACGAGACCGGTGGTGGCGTCGGTGTGCGCGTCACGCCGGTACTGCGTCAGCAGCAGCCCGCGGTGCAGCGCGACCAGCGCGATGACGACGCCGACCAGCACCAGCGGGTTGGCCTGGACGAGGACGACGGCCGTCACGAGGCCGAGGCCGAGCGCGCCCGCCTCGAGGATCTGGTCGCCGAACCCGGAGAACAGTTCGCCGATCGACTTCGGCGGCGACGAGAGCGCGATCGCGACCATCACGAGCACGGTGTTGATCGCCCAGCGCAGGGCCGCGGCCACGATGATGACGGCGAGGTCGCCCAGCCCGGCGAGCAGACCGGAGCCGGGCGCGCCTGGGTAATGCCGCATGCCGAGGCTGAGGACGACGACGGCGGCCTGCGTGCCGCAGAGCACCGTCGCGGCGGAGAAGATCCACCGATGGGGGAGGACCGGCCGTTGGTGTGGCCAGATCCGCAGCCATGCGATGGTGTAGGTCACCACGACCATCGCGGCGGCGAGCACCGGAGGCAGCGCGATGACGGCGGCGACGCTCCAGACCGCCTTGGTGTCGACGTAGGCGACTGACGGGGCTCTGTCGTACTCCCGTTGACGTTCGATCTGCCGGGTGCCCTCGATCGCGATGGCCGCGCACAGCGTCAAGACGCCGAACCGGACGAGATCGGTACCGGTCACCGGGACCAGCCGGGCCGTGGCGGCGGTCGAGAGGACTGCGATGAGATTCACGACCAGGACGTAGGAACGCACAGGTCGCGGCAGGCTCCACAGGTGCCAGGCCTTGAGCCGCCGCCGCGCGCCGCCGAGTCGTCCGTCCACGCACCCTCTTCCGTCGGTGATCTACACCGTAATCGAACCGGGACTGCGACGACCGTCGTTGTCCGGACGATGAGAGTCGTGGCTCCGAATTCCCCCGGACAGCCCAACCGAAACGAGGGAGGTGCACCGATGCAGGACAACAACTGGTGAGTGTTTTGCCGGATAGATCGCTATTTCGAGGGAGGTGAACGACATGCGGGACAACAACTGGACCACTCGGCGTGACAACAACTGGACGTGAGTGATCTCGCCCACGAACGCGCGGCTTTCGCGAAGGGAGGTGAATGTAGTGCGTGACAACAACTGGACGACCCGTCGGGACAACAACTGGACGTGATGTGTCAGGAACCGTGTTCGCCAACGGGTGTCGTCCCGCCGACCGGCCCCATGGGATCTTCGGATTCCTCAGGGCCGCGGCGGGACGACACCGCCCGTGACCAGCCCACCCCGGCGACGAAGGCGACCACCACACCGGCGATCGCCGCGACGGTGACCACGGTGGTCGGCGCGACGATCTGGGCCAGCAGCCCGGCCGCCGCGATCCCCGCCGCCTGAGCCGCCCGCAACGCCGCGATCGCGACCCCGATCACCTGGCCACGATGGGCGGGCGGCGCGGCGAGGCTGTACTGCGTCTGCGTGATCATGTCGTGCGCGGAGAACACCCCCGAGATCGTCCACAGCACGACGATCGTGACCAGTCCCGGAGCCCAGCCGGTCGGGATCAGCACCAGGCTGCTCGCCACCGTCAGTGCGCCCAGCACCCGGATCTGCCGCTCACGCGGGATCCGGCTCAGCAGGATCCCGCCGAGCACCGACCCGACCGGGTTCGCGGCCAGCAGCCACGGCAACGCGCCCGCACCGCCCAGTTCGGCGGCGACCGGGACGGCGAGGCCCTCGGGCACGACGTAGAAACCGCAGCAGCAGGCGATGAGCAGCAGCCAGCGCAGCTTGCGGTCGCGCGCCACCAGACGGCAGCCCTCGAGCAGCGACGGGCGTTCGTGATGCGCGGGTGCCGAGGGCGGGAAGCGTTCGAGCCCGAAGCGCAGCATGAGCGCCGAAAGCGCGAACGTTCCCGCGTCGATCAGCAGTGCCCCGGGAACACCGAGGCCGGTGACGACGGCGGCGCCCGCGCCGAAGCCCACCACGAGCCCGGCCTGATACGTGGACGAGATGACCGCCTGCCCGACGACCAGCCGGTCCGGATCGAGCAGATCCGGCAGCATCGCCTGGCGGGCCGCGTGGAACGGCCCGGCCATGAGCTGGACGAGGAACAACAGCGCGGCCGCGGCGGGCAGCGGGAGGCCGGGCACCGCCATCAATGCGATCAGGACCGCGCGGCCGACGTCGGTCACCACCATCACGGTGCGTCGCGAGAACCGGTCCGCGACCCCGCCCAGCGCGCCGCCGAGGAGGTCGGGCACGAAGGTCAGCGCGTACGCCGCCGAAGCCCAGCCCGCCGACGAGGTCCGGTCGAACACCAGCACCGTGAGCGCGACCCTGGCCAGCTGGTCGCCGGCGACCGAGAGCAGATGCGCGAGCCAGATCCGGCGGAATCCGGCGACCGCGAAGACACTGCGGAACGACGCCGCTCGGGCTGGCATGCGCTTCAGGCTGTCGTGAAGCGGCCACTTTGCGCAACCCTCGGAAAAAATCAGTCCGCCATGTCGAACCGCGGTGGGCCCGTTCGACGTGTCTGTAGAGAAGGAACGGAGAATCCGATGTCGCATTCACTGGGCCCGCTGGCGAACAACCTCGCCGCCTACGCCATCTACTCGACCGCGCAGACCGAGATGCGCCACGCCTACAAGCTCATCGAGGCGGGCGACTACCTCGGCGCCGCCGCGGAGATCGAGTCCGCCGCGCACGCCGCCGAGGTGCTCGCCCGAGCCACCTCCGAGCTGGACGCCGAACGTTCCGAACGATGGCTCAGAGTCGTCGTCGCGCGGAGGCGGTTCGCCGACCAGGCCCGGGCGCGGGCTTCCGACACCGTTCTGACCCTCGCCGCTTAACGGAAAGCGCGTCGATAAGTGCCCGGGCTGACGCCGGTCGTGCGCTTGAACCGGTCGCGGAACGAGGTGGGCGAACCGAAACCGACTTCGGCGCCGATCCGCTCGACGGCGTATTCGGTGGTCTCCAGCAGATGCTGCGCCTGCCGGACGCGGGTCCGGTGCAGCCACTGCAATGGCGTCGTCCCGGTCTGCTCGCGAAAGTGCCGGATCAGCGTGCGCGTGCTCATCCCGGCGCGCGTGGCGATATCGGCCAGTGTGAGCTCGCGCGCGAGATTTTCCTGCATCCACAACAGAGTCGGCTCCAGTGTCGCGCCACGGGGAGCGGGTGGATGCCGCAACGCGATGAACTGCGCCTGGCCGCCCTCGCGTTCGAGCGCCATGACCGAGAGACGGGCGGCGTCGGCCGCGATCGCGGAGCCGTGGTCCCGCCGGATCAGGTGCAGGCACAGATCCAGGCCCGCGGCGGCGCCCGCGGACGTCAGGATCTGCCCGTTGTCGACATAGAGGACGTCCGGGTCGACGTCGACTCCCGGGTACGCCGCGGCCAGTGCGTCGGCGGCGACCCAATGCGTCGTGGCGCGAAGGCCGTCGAGCAGGCCCGCGGCGGCGAGGATGAAGGTGCCGGAACAGATCGAGGCGATTCGTGCGCCCCTCGCGGCGGCCGAGTTCAGCGCGGCGTGGACGGATTCCGGCAACGGCCGGGCCGGCTCGGCGGTGCCGGGGACGATGATCGTGTCCGCCTCGCGCAGCGTGTCCAGCCCCCGCGGCGCGCGCAGGGTGAAGTGCCCGGCGTCGACTTCCGGGTGTTCGGCGCAGACGACCACGCGATAGCCCGTGCTTCCGTCCGCGAGCCGGGTCCTGGTGAAGACCTCGATCGGCGTCGAGAGATCGAACGGGATCACCTTGTCCAGCGCGAGGACGGCGACGGTGTGCATGAACCGCAACGTACCCGCCCGATGGCGAGATCCCGTTGGAAGGCGTCGTTCGCGCCACTGGGAGCGGGCGTCGTCCGGTTCTAGCGTCGAACCATGATGATCATCGCGCCGATTCTCGTCGGCCTCGGCTATGTCGTCCTGATGTCGTTGATCCACGAGCCGCACCGCCGCCGTTTCAACGCGGTCATGATCGCGGGCGCGGGCGCGGCCTACGCCAGCGGCGGCGGGCTCGGCATCTGGGAACTCGTCTTCACCGCACTGATGGCCTATGTGGCGTACCGCGGGCTCGAATCGTGGACGTTCATCGGGATCGGCTGGCTGCTGCACACGGCTTGGGACGTCGTGCACCACCTGAAGGGCGCTCCTATCATCCCGTTCCTGGACGATTCGTCGTTCGGCTGCGCGATCTGCGACCCGGTGATCGCGATCTGGTGTTTCGCCGGCGGACGATCGGTGACGGATTTCTTCCGCGCCCGTGTCGGTTCGCGTCGTCCGCGTTCGTCGGTGGGGTGAACCGACCGGACGAAGGGAGTTCGAAATGACGGTGATCGTGGCGGGAAAGGTGTACGTCGACCCGGAGAAGCGGGACCGCTATGTCGAGGGGCACCAGGTGATCGTCGAGAAGGCGCGGGCCCATCCCGGCTGCCTCGACGTGGTGATCTCGGCGGACACGCTCGAACCGGGCCGGGTGAACATCTTCGAGTACTGGGAGTCGGAAGAGGTGCTGAACGCCTGGCGCGCGATCTCGCCCAGGCCGACGTACTCCGCCGAGATCCGGGACGGCGAGGTGTTCAAGCACCGGGTCTCGTACTCCGGACCCCCGTTCGACTGAACACGGTGGAGCGCCGGGCTTGACCTTGACATCGTGACAAGGTCTTCACTGGAGCGCAGGAGGTGATCCCCATCAACACGACACAGAGGACTTCACCGGACCTGCGCGTGCTCGACGCGCTCGGTGCCGAGAGCTCGTCGACGCGGCTCCAGGCGGCGCTGGCGGCCGGGACGCATCCGGACGTCGGGTTCGTCGGCCCGCTCGTGGCGCGGTGCGCGATCGAGCCGGATTTCTACGTCCGGGACATGCTGACCTGGGCGCTGACGCGGCTGCCCGCGGAGAACACGGTGCCGGTGCTCCTGGCCGAGCTCGGTTCGGAGGTCGCCCAGGCCCGGAGTCAGGCCCTGCACACGCTGTCCAAGATCGGGGACCGCGCCGCGTGGCCCGCGATCACGCGGTCGCTGCTGCACGACGCCGACGACGAGGTCGCCCGGAGCGCGTGGCGGGCCGCGGTCGTCCTCGTCCCCGACGGGGAGCGGGCCCGGCTGGCCCGTGACCTGGCCGACCAGTTCGGCCGGGGCGACCGGACGGTGCGGCTGAGTCTCAGCAGGGCGCTCGTCGCGCTCGGACCCGTGATCGAGCCCGTCCTGCGGGCGGGCTCGGCGAGTACCGACCTGGCGGTGCGGGCGCACGCCCACGCCACGGAGCGGCTCCTGCGCGACCCGGACGCCGGTTTCGACGAGTCGAAACGGATCGTCGCGCTGGGACCGGAGGGAGCCTGATGCTGATCGGTGAGGTGGCGCGCCGCTCGGGGGTGAGCAGCCGGATGCTCCGGCATTACGACTCCCTCGGGCTGGTGCGGCCGACCGGCCGCACCTTCGGCGGCTACCGCGAGTACTCCGACGAGGACATCCGCCGGATCTTCCACGTGGAGAGCCTGCGGTCCCTCGGTCTCTCGCTGCGCGAGATCGGACGTGCCTTGGAGGATCCGGCCTTCGAGCCGTCCGATCTCGTCGGCGATCTCATCCGGCGGACCGAGGAGCGCCTGAACCGGGAACAGGAGCTGCTCGACCGGCTCCGCGCGGTCGACGGTTCGGCACCCACGGGCTGGGAGGGGGTCCTGCGCATCGTCGAGCTGTTGCACGGGCTCAATTCGCCTCACGCGGCTCGGCGGCAGCAGACCGCCCTGGCCCCGGCCGAGGTACCCGCCGAACTGCTGGCCGGGGCGGTCCTCACCGAAGCCGATCCGAACGTCGCCGGGGCTCTGCGGTGGGCTCTCGCGAGGGCGGGCGGTGACGGCGTGGCGAGCCTGGCGTCCGGCGCGCGTTCGGCGGACGTCGACGTCCGGCGGCGCGCGGTCCTCGCGATCGCCGGGATGCCCGGTGACGAGGCGACCGCGGCGCTGACGGACGTACTCGGCGACCCGGATCCGGCGGTCCGCGCCCGCGCCGCGCTGGCGCTGGGGTCGCGCGGGGAGAGCGCGGCCGTGCCGGAGCTCGTCCGCATGGTGGTCGAGGGCACGACCGACGTCGAGGCGGCCGAGGTCCTCGGCGCCTTGGCTCGTGACGACGACGTCGCGGCCCGGATCATGAGCGCGTTGACCGGCGAACTGGCCACCGCGGAGCCCGCCGCGCGGATCCGCCTCACCCAGGCCCTCGTCGAGATGCCGCTCGCCCTCGCGCTGGACGTGCTGCGTGACCTGGCCGAAGACGACGATCGCACCGTCGCTCTCCTCGCTTCGGCCCTGGCGGGAGCGCTCGGCTCCCCTGGGTGAGGTGGCTTGGCCACTGGGCCGTTTGATGCGAACATATGTTCTATGACGACCGAGGGTCCCATCCTGCACGCCGACCTGGACTCGTTCTACGCGTCGGTCGAGCAGCGTGACGACCCGAAGCTCCGCGGGCGTCCGGTCATCGTCGGCGGCGGGGTGGTGCTGGCGGCCAGCTACGAGGCGAAGGCGTACGGCGTGCGCACGGCGATGGGCGGCGGCCAGGCGCGGCGGCTGTGCCCGGACGCGATCGTGGTCCCGTCCCGGATGCGCGCGTATTCGGAGGCCAGCAAGGCGGTCTTCGAGGTCTTCGGCAACACGACGCCGCTCGTGGAAGGCATTTCGATCGACGAAGCCTTCCTCGACGTCGGCGGGCTGCTGAAGATCGCGGGCACGCCGAGCCGGATCGCCGCGAAACTGCGGAAGGACGTCTTGGAGCAGGTCGGGCTGCCGATCACGGTCGGCGTCGCCAGGACGAAGTTCCTCGCGAAGGTGGCCAGCGGGGTCGCGAAACCCGACGGCCTGCTCGTCGTGCCGCACGACAAGGAGCTGGAGTTCCTGCATCCGCTCCCGGTCGAGCGGCTGTGGGGAGTGGGCAAGGTGACGGCGCGGAAGCTCCGCGAGCGCGGGGTGACGACCGTCGGGCAGATGGAGGGGTTCGGGGAGAAGGAACTCGTCCGGATGCTCGGCCGCGGCGTCGGCGCCCATCTGCACGCGTTGTCCCACAACGACGACCCGCGCCGCGTGCAGACGGGCCGGCGCCGCCGGTCGATCGGGGCGCAGCGCGCGCTCGGTAGCAGGCCGCGTTCGCCCGCCGAACTCGACGCGACGCTGCTGACGCTCGCCGATCGGCTCGCCCGTCGCCTGCGTGCGGCGCAGCGGGTGTGCCGCACCGTCGTGCTGCGGATGCGGTTCGCCGATTTCACCAAGGCGACGCGTTCGCACACCCTCTTGGAGGCGACCGAGCAGACCGGCGCGATCGTCGCGGCGGCGCGGGGCCTGCTCGCGACGGCGAGACCGCTGATCGACGAACGCGGTCTCACGCTGATCGGGCTCGCGCTCACGAATCTGTCGAAGGACGACTCGATCCAGCTGGCGCTGCCGTTCGGGGCGAAACCGAGGGACGCGCTCGACTCGACGCTCGACACCGTCCGGGACCGGTTCGGTGCGAAGTCCATCACGCGCGCGGTGCATCTGGGCCAGGTCGAGGAGCCGTGGGTGCCGCTCCTGCCGGACTGAGCCCCGTCGCTAGGGTGTTCCGGTGGCGGAAGTCGAGATCTACACCGATGGCGCGTGCAGCGGGAATCCCGGCCCGGGAGGCTGGGGCGCGGTGCTGCGGTACGGCACCGTCGAGAAGGAGATCTACGGCGGGGATCCCGGTCCGACCACGAACAACCGGATGGAGCTGACCGCGCCGATCGAGGCGCTGGAAAGCCTGAAGCGCCGGGTCACGGTGGACATCTACACCGACAGCACCTACGTCCGGAACGGCATCACCAGCTGGGTCCGGAACTGGAAGAACAACGGCTGGATGACGTCGGCGAAGACGCCGGTCAAGAACGCCGATCTGTGGCGCCGTCTCGACGAAGCCGCTTCACGGCACGAAGTCGAGTGGCATTGGGTCAAGGGCCACGCGGGGCATCCGGAGAACGAGCGAGCGGACCGGCTCGCCGTCAAAGGCGTGGAAGAGGTCGTGGGCCGACCCGTGATCCAGCCCGGCGAGCGGTCCGCTCGGCGTCGTTGAACGAAGTCGTCAGCAGCTGACGTTCACCTTCGCGCTCTTGGCGAAGGAGACGTGGACGTGGTCCATGTGGTTGGCGGTCGCGCCGCCGCGGTCCTCCATGGTGTCCCAGCCGCTGCCGTCGTTGTAGCGCTGGCGCCAGATGACGTACGTGATACCGAAGTCCTTCTGGTTGGCCAGAAGGTACTCGGCGATGGCGTTGCCGGTGGCGGTGTCCACCATGAAGTCCAGCGCCAGGCCGGAGGGGTGGTCGCTGGCGTTCGCCCGGCCGGCGACGCCGCCGACGTTCTTCACGCCGAACTTGGCCTTCACGTGGTTGCCGACCTGGGCCACGTGCGGTTTGGTGCCGGCGAGGCTGGTCGAACACGCCGTCGCGGCGGGAACGGTCTTCTTCACCGGGGCGGGGGCCTTGGTCGACGTCGTCGGCTTCGGGGGAGCCGAGGAGGTCGACGGGGGCGGGGTACTTGTGCTGGAGGGCGGGGTGCTGCTGGTAGACGGCGGGGGAGTCACGCTGGAGACCGGGGGAGCCTTCAACGCGAGCGCGGCGCTGGCCGCTTCGACGTCAGGGGAACCTGCGGAGGTCAGCCACATCGACGCCGGGAGCGCCGTGGCGACCGCTGCCGCGATACCCGCGGGGAGCTTCCACTGCGGAGCCTTGATCTTGCGATGTCTGCCGGCCATTTCTCTGATCACTCACCACTTCGGGGACGGGAACTCGCGTCGGGGGCCGCGAGCTCCGGGCAACATTACGAAAAGGACACGGCAATGTCACGCCCGAGTGTGTTCGCCCACAGTTACCTTGATCGTTGAACCAAAAGAGGCTCACGCCCGTACAGATACGAGAAGTGCTTTTATGTGAGCACGGTGAGTGACGAATTCAGTTCGGCTGGCAGGATTGGAAGTACACGTCCTCGTTCGGCGAGATCACGTTCACGCCCTTGGACTGTGGCGCCCGGCCGGTGGCCGCGGAGGCCGCGATCACGGTGCAGACCAGCTGATTGATGGCCTGATCGGACAATTTGCGCATCGAGTACGGCAGCGCGAGACTCGACGGGTCGCCCGGGTAGACCCGGAGCTTGCCCAGCTCCGGCGGGACGAACGTGGTGAGTCCCTGCGCGGCTTCCCGGTCCGTCGGTCCCTGCAGCAGCAGCGTGACCGCGCCCTCGGGGGAGATGAACCCTTCGGTGGGCCGGGTCACCGGGATGACCCGGCCGTCGGAGACGAAGTACAGCGTCAGACCGCCGAGGACGTTCGGCCCCGTGGTGGCGCGGATCGACGGCCCCGGCCCGGCCGGGACGACACCGGTCGGCTGGACACCGCAGGCGGCCACGAGCGTCGCGGCCGCGAAGGCGAGCAGTACGCGAGGCTTCCTCATCGCGTCCCTCCTTCGGGCAGGTGCGGCAGGCGCAGCACGAACCGGGCACCGTGCCCGGTGTCGGCCGCGGTGATGTCGCCGCCGTGCAGGCGGGCGTTCTCCAGCGCGATCGCCAGGCCCAGCCCGCTGCCCTCGGACCGGGCGCGGGCGGTGTCGGCCTTGGTGAACCGGTCGAACACATGCGGCAGGACCTGCGGATCGATCCCGGGCCCGCGGTCCTCGACCGCCAGGGTGACGCCGTCGCCGTCGGCGCGCAGCCGGACCTCGACCGGGGCCGCGCCGTGCCGGAAGGCGTTGCCGACGAGGTTGGCCACGATCAGGTCGAGCCGCCGCCGGTCCACGCGGGCGAGAACGCCCTCCGGCAGGTCGGTGACCAGGTCTTCGCCGTCGCGCCAGCCTCGGGCGTCGAGACTGTCCCGGATCGCCGTCGCGAGATCCCATTCGTCGAGCACGAGTTCGGCGCGGCCGGCGTCGAACCGGGAGATCTCGACCAGGTCCTGCACCAGCCGCGTCAGCCTCCGGGTCTCACCCGAGACCAGCCGCGCCGCGACGGCGGTGTCCGGCGGCAGCGCCTCCGCGTCCTCGTCGAGCACGTCGGTGACCGCGTTCATCGCCGCCAGCGGCGTGCGGAGTTCGTGCGAGACGTCGGCCACGAACCGGCGGGCGTCGGCCTCCATCGCTCTCAGCTCACCGACCGTGCGCTCCAGTTCGGCGGCGGTATTGTTGAAGGTCGTGACCAGTTCGGCCAGTTCGTCGGAACCCTTGGCGGGCAGCCGGACGTCGAGCCTGCCTTCGCCGAGCTGGGCGGCGGCGGTGTTGAGCGCCCGGACCGGCCGGAGCACCTGCCTCGCCGCGAGCAGGGCGAGCGCCGCGGCCAGCGGGAGGACCAGCGCGGCCGTCTGCCAGGCGGATTTCGCGAGTTCGTCGATGGCCTGTTGCTGTTGCACGAGCGAGGTGAGCGAGTACACCTCGACGCCGCTGTTCCTCATCGCCCCGTCGGGCTGCCTGGCCAGCACCGGCAGCCCGACCAGCAGCTCCGGAATGCTTCCGCGGTCGACGCGCTGGAACTGGATGCGGAAGTCGTTCGCGACGGTCTGGCGCAACTCGGGGGAGAACGTGGCGAGATCCGGGCCGTTGGCCGATCGCAGGTCGCTGTAGACCGCGACGGCGTTCAACCGCAGGCTGCCGGCGAAATCGTTGAGCTGCTCCTGGGTCGGCGGCGTGGACAGCGGGCGGCCGTAGGCGGCGACCCGGTCCTTCAGCTGGTTCATCGCCGCGTCCTGCACCGCCTCGAGGATCGCGTTCCGGGCCGAGACGTAACTGGCCCCCGCCGCGGCCGCCGCTCCGATGATCGTCATCGCCGCGAACGCCAGGATGAGCCGCGGCCGCAGCCCGGAAAGCCACCTCATGAACGGCCGAACCGGTACCCGAAGCCGCGGACGGTCTGGACGTGTTCGGGTTTCGCGGGGACGTCTTCGATCTTCGCGCGCAGCCGCTGGACACAGGCGTCGACCAGCCGGGAGTCGCCGAGGTAGTCGTGATCCCAGACGGCGGAGAGGATCTGCTGGCGGCTGTAGACCTGGCCGGGCGTACGCGACAGCTCCAGCAGCAGTTTCAGCTCGGTCGGAGTCAGCGAGACCGGCTCTCCGTTCTTCGTGACCACCAGCCCGGCCCGGTCGATGACCAGGCCGCCGTGCCGTTCCCCGGCGGCGGCTGCGTCGCTCGCGGGCTTCTCGCTCACCGCCCGCCGCAGCACCGCCCGGATCCGGGCGTCGAGCACGCGGGGCTCGATCGGCTTGGTGACGTAGTCGTCGGCACCCGCCTCCAGCCCGGCCACGATGTCGAAGTCGTCGCTGCGGGCGGTGAGCATGATGATCGGCACCTCGCCCGCCGAGCGGATGCGGCGGCAGGTCTCGAAGCCGTCGATGCCGGGGAGCATCAGGTCCAGTACGACGATGTCGGGCTGGAACACCCGCAGTTTCTCCAGCCCGAGCTCGCCGCTCTCGGCGGTGTACACGGTGTGCGCCTGCCGTCGCAGCGCGAGTTCCAGCCCCTCCCGCACGGACGCGTCGTCTTCGATCACAAGGACACTTGCCACGCCGCCATTATTCGGATGTCTCCGCGCGTGTGCGACTCGGCTCGATCTTGTAGCAGAACCATGACATTGTCCGGACCTCACGGCGAAACGGCGTGGGGACAGTGGGACCCATGGCCCTACTCATCCACGAAGCGAAGCCGACCCCCGCCCGCCGTCCGCTGCCGGGACGGCACGCCGAGACCAGGCGGACCCTGTCCAGGGCCGTGTTCCAGCTCGCCACCGGACTGGGACTGGCCGCCGCGTTCGTCGTGACCTACGTGCTGTTCGTGCACACGTCGGCCGGGCAGCTCGCGGAGAACGGCGTCGTCCGGAGCGCGCAGTCCGGTCAGTGGTCCACAATGGACTGGGCGGGACCGCTGCGCGACCAGGACATGGTGCTGGTGATCGGCGCCGCCGGGATCGGGCTCGTCGTCCTGGCGCTGCTCCGGCGCAAACCCGGTCTCCTGATCCCCGCGCTGAGCGTCCTCGTGCTCCCGCTCGTCGCCGCGCAACTGCTCAAGCTCTACGTCCTCGTCCGGCCCGAACTGCCCGACGGCGGCCGCGGGCCGGGGCACAACAGCTTCCCCAGCGGGCACGTCAGTGCCGCCATGGCCATCCTGATGGCGCTCGCTTTCGTGCTGCCCCAACGGTTCCGTCCGGCGATCATCGGGATCGGCGGCGTCGCCGTCGCCTGGGTCGCGTCGTCGACCATCGCGCTGGGCTGGCACCGGCTCAGCGACACGGCGGGCGCCTGCCTGCTCGGGGCTGCGTTCGCCTGCCTGCTCGCCGCCTGGCTGACCACCCGCCGTCGCGACCTGCGCCGCACGCCCGCCTTCCTGGTGGCGCTGGCCGCCGTGTTGCCGACCGGCATCGTCCTGATCGGCTTCGCGGTGCTGAGCACGGCGACCGACGGCGCCGCCCAGTTCGTCGCCGCGCTGGTGCTGGCCGCGCTGTCCGCGGGGGGTGTCGTGCTGGTCGCGCTGTGGCCGCTGAGCGGGTCCGCGTTCGAACGGCGGACCGGCGTGGAGACCCGGGTGGTCGACGACCTGCTCGAGACCCGCCTCGTGACCCGGCGCTGACGCTCGGGTTTTCGGAGGCGCTCCGGAATGTCACGTATGGGACCGTTCGGGTCCCGTACGTGACATCGGTGCTTCGCTACGCGTGGTGTGTTGCGAAAGCCACTTTCGCAACCTTCAACGTTGCGAAAGTGGCTTTCGCAACGTCAGGTCGCGGCCAGGACTGGTCGGCTGGCCCGGGGGGAGTGGCGTGCATGTCGCGAAAGCCACTTTCGCGACGTCTGGTGTCCCGAAAGTGGCTTTCGCGACATGCACGCGCGCCTTGAGCAAAGGACCGGCCTCGCTCGGTGAACGCATTCAGAGGACTAAATGCGTCAATCGCGGCGCGAGTCGCCGGCCCGGCTCAGGGGTGACGTCGGCGTCCGGGGCGAAGGCGGAACCGCGGAGGGTGCCACGACCACGCGGTTCCGCCCGCTCCGTTTCGCCTGGTACATGGCCGCGTCCGCGGCGCGGAAGAGCTCGCCGTAGTCCGTCGAGTGCTCCGGCGACAGCCCGACGCCGATCGACACGGTGCAGCCGTGGATCGGCCCCACCGCGCGGGGTTCGTTGGTGGCGTGCCCGCTGGCGAGTTCGGTCAGGCCGGTGATCGCGGTCTTCGCGACGGCCACCCGGATCCGCTCGGCGATCCGCATCGCCTCCTCGCGGGTGGTGTCCGGCAGCAGCACCGAGAACTCCTCGCCGCCCCACCGCCCGACGACGTCCGTGGAGCGGGTGTTCTGCCGCAGCACGGCACTGACACAGCCGAGCACGATGTCACCGCCGGAATGCCCGTACTTGTCGTTCCACTGCTTGAAGTGGTCGAGATCCAGCATCAGGAACGCCGTCGGGCGCCGCCCGGTCTGGTCTTCGAGCAGCCGGAGCGCGGCGGGTGCGTGGAAGGAGTCTTCGGTCAGCAGTCCGGTCTTCCGGTCGCGCTGGCTGCGCGCGATCGTGTCCGCCAGCGCCTGCGACAGCCGGGTCGAGCGCAGCGCGATCCCGATCATCACCAGTGGCACCAGCGCGATGTTGACCGCGCCGAGGATCGTCGTGCACGCGGCGAGTTGCAGCGCGTAGACGAAGTCCGCGTTGTCGGCCCAGCTGCCGATCAGCTTCTGCCGCCGCCAGCCGCCCCACGCCAGGCCGCGCGCGATGCTGATCAACAGCGTCTGCGATGCGAAATACCAGAGCGCGGCGCCCAGCAGCGCGACGGCGGCGACCGCGATGTCGCCGGGCCGCTGGGGGAGCGTGCCCGATTCGAGCCAGCCGTGCAGTGACGTCAGCCGGGTGATCGTGTGCACGCCCAGAATGGAGGCGGCGTGCGCGGCGGTGGTGAAGAGGAAGGTCGTCATCGCCTTGTGCGCGATGGAGTAGCGCTGCACGCGCACCATCAGCAGCAGCGCGAGCGACAAGGTGGGCGGCAGCAGGACGGCCGCGCCGCCCAGCCAGACGGCGGTCTGGTCGATGTGCTCACCGCGCCGGTCGTCGGCTCGGCGCTGCTCCTCCGGATGCTGCGTCTGGACGAGGTACCAGATCGTGCAGCCCGCGATCACGCCGAAGCGGACGAGATCCGTCGTCGTGGCGGAGGCCTTGAAACCGCTGTAGAGCGCCCAAAACGCGACCGCGATCTCGGTACCGAGCATCCAGAAGACCGCCGCGGGCGGCAGGCGCCACAGCTCCCACCCCGCCGGATGGCGCAGGGTGTTCCAGGCGCGGCCACGCAGCCGCCAGACGCGGGCGGAGGCGAGGCCGACGGTGTCGGCGAAACCCCGGAGCGAACCGCGCGGCCGCGCCGAGACCGCGTCACGGTCGTGCTTGCCGAACTCGCTGACGAGGGTCACCTCCAACCCGTTACGCACCGCACCCGCTTCGATCTTGCTGGGTCACCACAAGAGGGTGACAGGGGGACCGCGTTGACGATCGCGTGAGACAGCCCGATACCCGCGTTCGCCGGACGCGATTCCGCCGGCGGCTGGCATGGTGGCTCGTATGCCTGACGCCGCATACGATGCCGCCGCGGTCCCCGTGATGTTCGGCCCGGACTTCGACAGGAACCCCTCGCCCGCCTACGAATGGCTTCGGAGCAACGCGCCGGCGTTCCGGCTCCCGCTCCCCGGCGACACCTGGACCTGGTTGCTGACCCGGCACGCTGACGTCGTTTCCGCGATGGCCGACCCCCGGCTGTCCAAATGTCCGTCCGTCGCCGCGGAGCACTGGCGCAAGGCCAACCTCGGGCTGCCTGCCGACCACCGGCCGACGCTCATCGGGCATATGAACAACGTCGAAGGCGAGGAACACGCGCGGTTGCGCAAGGCCTGTGCCGGTGCGTTCGGCCCGCGGCGGCTGCAGCATATGCGCGACCGCACGCATCGGCTCGCGAACGAACTGCTCGACCCGATCCTGGACCGCGGCGAAGGCGACCTCGTCGAGGATTTCGCGTACCCCTTGGGAATCCGGTCGATCTGCGAGCTGATCGGCATCCCGGAAAGCCTGCTCGACGAGGTCCGCCCGCCCGCGCTGGTGGTCGCCGCGGGCGACGTGACGGACATGGCGTCGATGCTCAAGGCGACCGACGACCTGGACGCGCTGCTCGCCGACGTCGTCGCCCGCAAACGCGCGGAACCGGGGGCGGACCTGATCAGCGATCTGCTCACCCAGGAGGCGGCCGGGAAGCTGACCGACGACGAGGTCGCCGCGACGGCGTTCCTCTCCCTGATCGCCGGGCACGAGACGACGATCAGTCTCATCGCGTCCACCGCGCTGACCCTCATCACGCATCCGGAGGAGGCGGCCCGCGCCCGCGCCGACGGTGCGCATCTCACGCTCGTCATCGAAGAGGTGCTGCGCCGCGACACCCCGCTGCAGAACACGAGCTGGCGGTTCGTCACCGAACCGATGGAGCTCGCCGGGCAGCGGATGGAGGCGGGCGATCCGATCCTGTTGTCGTTGCTGGCGGCCAATCGCGATCCGGAAGTGCACCCCGAACCGCTCGCCTTCCGCCCCGGCGAGCGGCCGGTGCGGCACGTCGCCTTCGGTGTCGGACCGCATATCTGCATCGGCGCCGCGCTCGCGCGGATGCAGGCGTCCGCGGCACTGGAGACGTTGTTCGACCGCGCGCCGTCGATGACGCTGACCGTGCCGGAGGACCGGCTCGTGTGGTGGCCGAGCGCGATCACGCGCGGTCTGCACAACCTGCCGGTGAAGCTCTAGACGGCGCCTTCGAGGCGGCCCCGCAGCACGTTCGCCTTCCGGTCGTCGAGGTCCATGACGAGCTGGAGCGCGTCGCGCCAGACGGCCATGGCCTCGTCGGTGTGCCCCTGGGCGGCCAGCGCGCAGCCGCGTTCGTCGAGCGCGTCGGCCTGCCCCCAGACGTCGCCGCAGTTGCGGTAGGCGGTCAGCGCCTGCTCGCAGTACCCGAGCGCCTGGTCCAGATCGCCGAACCGGCGGCAGGTCCTGGCGAGCGGCACCAGCGCGAAACCCATTCCGTGCTGGTCGGCGTCCTTCGCGTAGGCGTCGAAGGCGCGCAGACCGTGGTCGAGGGCCAGGTCCCGTTCACCGAGGTCACGGTAGGCGCGGCCGAGATGAACCCGTGCGGTCGCTTCGCCGAGCTGGTATCCGATCCGCGCGTTCACCTCCACGCTCTGCTCGGCGAGCCGGACGGCTTCGGCGTAGTCCTCGCGTTCGTGCGCGATGTTGCCGAGGCCGACCAGCGCCCAGCCGAGACTCGGGTTCTCGCCGATCTCCTCGGAGATCTCGACGGCCTGGCCGAACAGATCGCGCGCGCGGCCGAGGTCGCCGCGCCGCCGGTGCGCCTCGGCGAGGTTGATCGCCGACCACGCCAGCCCGCCGAGGTCACCGCCCGCCTTCGCGGACTCGATCGCCACCTCGTGACTGGAGATCCAGGTCTGCCACGGCCTGCCGAGCAGGTGGTAGTCGAACAACTCCACCGGCAGCCGCCAGCCGACCTCGTACAGCCCGTGGTCCAGTGCCAGCCGGGCGACACCGGTGATGCTCGGCATCTCCGACGCGCACCAGATGTAGGCCTCGTCGAACGTGGCGAACCGGAGCGGTTCGACACCGTCGGGCGCGGGACCCAGATCGATGTGGTGGTCGCGCGCCGGGGTCAGCGTCCAGCTCGCGGCGTTGGCCGCGTACAGATACCAGTGGGTCAGCCGGGAGACCGCCGCCTGCCGCTCGTCCCGCCATCGCTCGGCGTTGGCCTCTTCGGCGGCGTACACGCGGAGCAGATCGTGGAACCGGTAGTACTCGGCGCCGACCTGCTGGACGAGATGCGCCTGCACGAGCCGGTCGAGCAGCTGTCGCGCGTCGCGCCCGGGCAGCCCGGCGAGCGCGGCCGCCGCACCCGCGGTGAAGCGCGGGCCGGGATGGAGACCGAGCAGCCGGAACATCCGGGCGGTGTCCGCCTCCAGCGCCCGGTACGACCAGCTGAAGGCGGCCCTGACGCCGACGGTGTCGTCGTCGACCGCGAGCAGTTCCAGCCGCCGCCCCTCGGCGACGAGTTCGCGGGCGAGGTCGCCGACACTCTGATGGGGATGGGTGGCGACCCGTTCGGCGGCGATGTTCACCGCGAGCGGCAATGCCGCGCACAGCCGGACGAGCCTGCCGACGCCTTCGGGATCACCCGCCGCGCGTTCGTCGCCGATGAGGTCGGCCATGAGCCGGGTCGCTTCGAGTTCTCGCAGTGGCTCCAAGGAAACCTGGACCGCGCCGCTGCCGACGACCAGCCCGGACAGCCGTCGCCTGCTGGTGATCAGCACGGTGGTGTCCGGGGTGCCGGGCAGGACGGGCCGCACCTGGGGCGAGTCGAGGGCGTTGTCCAGTACGACAAGGGTGCGCTGGCCGCGCAACAGGCCGCGTAGGAGCGCGAGCCGCATGTGCTCCTCGGCGGGGACGCGGTCGGGACGGACGCCGACGCAGCGCAAGAGGTCGTCGAGGATGTCGGCGGGTTGCGCGGGCGACCCCGCCGCATAGCCGCGCAGATCCGACCAGAGCACGCAATCGAACTCTTCTTGGCGCCGGTTCGCCCAATTCAGCACGAGCGCGGTCTTCCCGACCCCGGGCGGACCGGCGACGAAGACCACTTTCGCCGTTTCGGTGAACACTTTTTCGTCCAGCAGTGCCAACTGGTCTTCGCGGCCGACGAAATGATCAGGCGGCGGGGGAAGATGCACATACGGTTCCGCGCGGGCGGCCTCGGCGAGCACGATCAGGGTCCCGTCCGCGCCGAGCGCGCGATCGCAGGCTTCGGCGAATTCCGCGCTCGGCGGGGTGAGGCCGCGTTCGACCCGGCTGATCAGACTTTTGTCGACATAGGCGAGTTTCTGAAGCTCGCGCAACGCCAGCCCGCGGGCCTGACGGCGTTGCCGCAAGGCGCGGCCGAACGTCGACGCGGCCGTCGAAACCGGCCTCGGTTCCGCGCGTGCTTTCCCGGTCCCCCCGGATCTGGCCGAACCGGAATTCTCGGTCACCAGAAGCACCTTTCTCCCCGCTTCGCGGCAGATCGTGCCACAACCTTCCCATTGCCTGGGTCACAACACGGCCACCGGGTGTGCGCGGGTGCGAAGTCTGCCCCCAAACTGTGCGAGAACGCGCCCGTTCCCCACCGGTGCGCCGGGCGAAAGGGAGGTGGATCATGCGCGACCGCGAAATGTGAGCAGGCCCTGTTCCGCCTTGCGAACACCGGGCGAGTGCTGATCTCCTCGGAAACCGGTCGTGGCCGTCGCTTCCGGCGGCCACGCCCGGGACCCTTTCGGAACATGTAGGACCGCTTAATGTCGGTGTAGATCTTTTCACTTGTCCTGACGAGTCGCCCGAGGCAGCTTGGGAGAGGTATCGAGCGGCCCGGCGAAAGGAACGAAGTGAGCATCGGCGCACCGGGAACCCTGGTCCGGATGGGCGTTCTCGCCCTGTTGTGGGGATCGGGGTTCCTGTGGATCAAGCTCGCGCTGACCGGGTTGCCGCCCGTTCAGGTGACCGTCATCCGCTGTGCCCTCGGCGCGGCCGTCCTTCTCGTGCTGAGCCGCTGGGCCGGGCAACGACTCCCGCGCGGCCGCCGGATCTGGGGCAGGCTCCTCGTCGCCGCCTTCTTCTGCAACGCCTTGCCGTTCGCGTTGTTCGGCATCGGTGAACTGACCGTCGATTCCGGCGTCGCGGGGGTGATGAACGCGACGACCCCGCTGTGGTCGTTGCTGATCGGTATCGGGATCGGCACCGAACGACGGCTGACGGTGGTCCGCGTGGGCGGGCTGATCCTCGGTTTCGCCGGCATCCTGCTGATCTTCGCGCCCTGGCAGAAGAGCGGCCTGCTGGGCTGGGGGACGCTGGCCCTGCTCGGCGCCGGCATCAGCTACGCGATCGCTTTCGCTTACATGGGAAGGAAACTCGTCGGCGAAGGCGGTCCGATCGCGATCTCCGCCGCGCAGCTGCTGACCGCGACCGGGCTCAGCGCGCTCGCGCTGCCCTTCGACGCCGCACCGGCCGGACCGCTGAACGTGACCGCGGTGCTCGCCGTCGTCGTACTCGGGATCTTCGGCACCGGCGTCACCTTCTACCTCAACTACCGGCTCATCGCCGACGAAGGCGCGACCTCCGCGGCGACCGTCGGCTACCTGCTGCCGGTCGTCTCGGTCGCGCTGGGCGCGATCGTGCTCGGCGAGGACCTCGGCCCGCGGGTGCTCGCCGGGATGGCCGTGGTGCTCCTCGGAGTCGCGCTGACGCGCTACGTGAGGTCTTCGGCGAGCAAGTCCATCAGCAATCCGTCGTGCCAGCCGTCGCCGTCGGTGTCGCGTTCGTAGCCGCGCATCACGCCGACCTCGCGGAAGCCGACGGCCTTGTAGCAGCGGATGGCGGCGTCGTTGTCCACGGCGGGATCGATCACCAGCCGATGGTGCCCGCGATCGTGCAGGAGATGCCGCGCCATCGTGCGGACGGTGTCCGTGCCGAGTCCCCGGCCGTGCGCCGCCGGGTCAAGGAAGAGGTCGACCGACGCGTGCCGGTACATCGGGTCCTCCTCCTCGCCGTACTGGACGAAGCCTCGGACGACGCTCCCTTCGAGGACCGTGAAACAGGCTGTCGTGGGGTCGTCGAACGGCCAGGTGGGGGAGTCGTCGACCGAACCCCAGCGCGCCCCGACCTCGGCCGTGCCGCGGATGCGTCGCAGGTCCGGGACGTGGGCCTCGGTGACCGGGGTCAGGGTCACGATCTCCCCGCGCAACTCGGTGGTCAGTTCCCGCTCCGTCCGCTCGTCCGAATGGCGCCAGTCTAGGGAGAAACCGGCCGTGGCGCCGCCGGACCGCACGAACGCGGGGGCTTTCCCGGCCGGAATCCGGTATCAACGAAAGGGACGACGGAGGTGGGTCATGGGGAACCCGTTCGAGGAATTGCGTCCGGTGGAGGAATTGGTCGACGGTGGGGCGACGGCCGTGCGGGCGGCGGTGCTGCGCAAGGCGACCGAAGCCGTGGTCGCGAACGCCCGCGACGCGACGGACTGCCGGATGCTGCTGGAGATGCTGGGGCTGCATTCGGAACCCTCGGTCCGGACCGAGGATGAAGCCGCCTGAGGCACCGCAAGTACATGAAGGCCCCCTTCCTTGCGCTAGACGCAAGGAAGGGGGCCTTCATGTACTTGGGAAGGTGTGAAGGACTCCTTCCCTCGGCTGAGCCGAGGAAAGGGGGCCTTCACGCGCGGTCGCTGTGACTGCTGGTGTTCATGGGGCTCGCGTAGCGCCTCGCAAGTCCGTGAAGGCCTCCTTGAGGGACTCGTTTTGCTTACCCACCTGGTGTGGGTCGAGCCTGAGGGGTTCGGGGCGTTGAACGTCCTGGCTCCTCCGCGCTTGGAGTCGTTGATGAAGGATCTGGGACAGTGAACGTCCCAAATCCTTCATCGACAACGCTCGACCCCGCCCACGCGCAGGTCAGACGTAGATCAACAAATTCCGGTCCTTCACGGACCGGGCCGGAGAACCAAACCGCAGCCGGAATCCCTAAGCGGCTGAAGAGGTTCAGCGCCGCGGCAGCACGCAGAATTCGTTGTCTTCCGGATCGGCCATGACGACCCAGTCGTCCGACTCGGGGTCTTCGATGATCCTGGCGCCGAGCGACACGAGCCGGGCGACCTCTTCGCGCTGCTCGAGTTCGGCGGGCGCGAGGTCGAGGTGCAGCCGGTTCTTGCCCGACTTCCCCTCGGGGACCGGCTGGAAGAGCAGGCTCGGCACGTCGGGGCTCTTCAACTCGACATAGGTCACGCCATGACCGTCGGTCCACCGCTCGGTCTCGGGGTAGCCGAGTGCTTCCTTCCAGAACGCGGCCAGTGCTTCGGCCTCACGGCAGTCGACGGCGACGGCGAGCATCCGGGTTCGCATGGATCAACGGTGGCACGGAACGGCGAGGTTTGCCGGATGCGCGGGCGGGCACCCGGCGGGGAGCAGAGCCACTCGCCGAAGGGAGCACCATGAAGGCCGTCACTTGGCACGGCAAACGCGATGTCCGGGTCGACACCGTCCCGGATCCGAAACTGGCCGAACCGACCGACGCCGTCGTGCGGATCACCTCGACCGGTATCTGCGGGTCCGATTTGCACCTTTACGAGGTCCTCGGCGCTTTCATCGACGAGGGCGACATCCTCGGGCACGAACCCATGGGCGTCGTCGAAGAGGTCGGTTCCGGGGTGACGAACCTGAAACCCGGTGATCGCGTCGTCGTCCCCTTCAACATCTCCTGCGGCCACTGCTTCATGTGCGACCGCGGCCTGCAGTCGCAATGCGAGACCACACAGGTCACCGATCGGGGCAAGGGCGCGGCGCTGCTCGGCTACACCAAGCTCTACGGGCAGGTCCCGGGCGGCCAGGCCGAATACCTGCGCGTCCCGCAGGCCCAGTACGGCCCGATCAAGGTGCCGGACGGCCCGCCGGACGAGCGTTTCGTGTACCTCTCCGACGTCGTGCCCACGGCTTGGCAGGCCGTCGACTACGCGAACATCCCCGAAGGCGGCACGGTCGTGGTCTTCGGGCTGGGCCCGATCGGGCAGTTCTGCTGCCGGATCGCGAAACACCGGGGCGCGGGGAAGGTGATCGGCATCGACCTGGTGCCGGAACGGCTCGCGAAGGCCGCCGCGGCCGGCGTCGTCACCTACGACACGCGTGAACACAAGTACCTCGGCGACCTCATCCGCGAGACGACCGGCGGCAGGGGAGCGGACTCGGTGATCGACGCCGTCGGGATGGAGGCGCACGGGGCCCCGATCGGGCGAATGGCGCAGAACCTGGTCGCCCTGCTGCCCGACCCGATCGGCGCGAAGATCACCGAGAAGGCCGCCATCGACCGGCTCAGCGTGCTGTACGCGGCCATCGACTGCGTCCGGCGCGGCGGCACGATCTCGCTGAGCGGCGTCTACGGCGGCATGGTCGACCCGCTGCCGATGATGGACCTGTTCGACAAGCAGATCACCCTGCGGATGGGGCAGGCCAACGTCCGGCGCTGGATCGACGACATCATGCCGCTGATCGCCGACTCCGCCGATCCGCTCGGCGTCGAGGGCTTCGCGACGCACAAGATGCCGCTCAAGGACGCGCCCCACGCCTACGAGATCTTCCAGAAGAAGCAGGACGGCGCCGTCAAGATCCTTCTGGAGCCGTCGGCGGCTTGAGGTGTCGGCCCGGGGATGCCGGGTATCCGGTGGACGACCCTGAAGGAAGGAGCGATGGGATGACCACGGCACGAGACATCATGACCGCGAACGCGACCTGTGTGTCCGCCTCCGAAACCGTCCTCGACGCGGCCAAGAAGATGGCCGCCGAATCGGTGGGCGCGGTACCGATCTGCGGCGAGGACGGCAAGCTCAAGGGCATGCTGACCGACCGCGACATCGTGGTGAAAGTCCTGGCCGAAGGCAAGGACCCGAGGGCGCTGCACGCTTCGGAACTGGCGCAGGGCGAGGCGGTGACGATCGGCGCCGACGACGACGCCGAGGAGATCATGCGCACCATGGCGAACCACAAGGTCCGGCGCCTGCCGGTGATCGACGGGCACAAGCTCGTCGGCATCGTGGCGCAGGCGGACGTGGCCAAGGCCCTGCCCAACCCGGACAGCGGTGAACTGGTGGAAGCCCTGTCCTACGACTGACGGCATACTCGCTCGGTGGCGTTCTTCGACATCGAGGGTTACGAACCCGTGTGGCTCTCCCGACTCCAGTCGATCCGGAGGGCACACGGGGATCGTCGAGTACACCGAGTGGCTCTCCGACGCGCCCGTCGTGGTCGACTTCGGCGACGAACGGCTGGAGATCACGCACTGGAAGTTCGACGAACTTTCCCTGACCTGGAACAGGATCGACCCGGTCGGGAAGTCCTCATGGGACTGGGGTGATCCGGCCGAGCCCAGCTCGCTCCGGTGGCGGCAGGACGTCTTCCCGAAACTGTCCGCTTTGGAGGGTCAGGTGCTCCAAGACGTCGAGTTCAACGCACCCGACGAGAACGGCCTCGAATACACCGAGCCCGACTCGTCCTATCGGCGACATTCCTTGGCAGGCTGAAAACGGGGTGCGGCGGTCGTCGATCTTGGCGATACTTCCCGGCATGTCCCGGATCAAGCTGGCCGAAGCGCTCGCTCTGCGCGCCGACGCGACCAAGAAGGTGGAGGCGTTGCGCTCCCGGATCGTCGACAACGCGCGGCACCAGGAGGGCGAGGAACCGTCGGAAGACGCCTCCGCCCTGCTCGTCGAAGCCGAAACCGCGCTGGACGAACTGGAATCGCTGATCCAGCGGATCAACCGGACCAACGCCGCGACCCGGCTCGGGGAGGGCACGATCACCGACGCGATCGCGCGCCGCGACGTCCTCCGGCTCAGGCACGGAGTCCTGACCGCGGCCGCCGACGCCGCGGCCGGGCGCAACCAGGGCGGCTACGGCCGTCAGCTCCGTTCGGAACTCCGGTATCTCTCCGCGTTGCCGGTCGCGGAACTGCGGTCCCGCGCGGACCGGGTCGCGGGGGAGATCCGGCTGGTCGACGTCGAGATCCAGCGCACCAACTGGGAGACCGACCTCCTGGACTGAACGTGGAAAGCAGGTAGCCCACCGGGAAGCGGGCACAAGCCGAGGGCCGGCGGTATTCCGGTCCGCCTCCTGGCACGTGGCGGGCAGCGTGGGGGTTCGACTCCCCGATCACAACTCCGCCCAGCACGGCGCACAGGTGACGGCGCAAACGGCACAGTTCATCACCACGTGCCGGTCCCGGAGGGTGAGGGCGGGTACGGGGTCTTTCCACGCATTCCCGGTGTCACAGTGGTGTTCCCGACATCTTCACCCCGCCGAGGCATGGGCGCGGCTGATCGACTCTGTGCCAAGGTGAAGAGCGGAACAACCCATGAGTCCAGGTGGTGACCCCGGATGGCACTGAAGATCGGTTACAAGGCGTCGGCCGAGCAGTTCGGCCCGCGCGACCTCGTCGAGTACTCCGTGCTCGCCGAGCAGGTCGGGCTGGACAGCGTGATGGTCAGCGACCATTTCCAGCCCTGGCGGCATCAGGGCGGGCACGCGCCGTTCTCCTTCGCGTGGATGGCGGCGGTCGGCGAGCGCACCGAACGGGTGGTCCTCGGCACCAGCGTGCTGACCGCGACCTTCCGCTACAACCCGGCCGTCGTCGCGCAGGCGTTCGGCACGCTCGGCAGCCTGTACCCGGGCCGCGTGCTGCTCGGCGTCGGCAGCGGTGAGGCCCTCAACGAGGTCGCGGTCGCCCGTATCGAGTGGCCCGCGTTCAAGGAGCGGTTCGCGCGGCTGCGCGAGGCGATCGACCTGATGCGCAAACTGTGGTCCGAGGAGCGCGTCACGTTCGAGGGCGAGTACTTCCAGACCACCGACGCCACCGTGTACGACCGGCCCGAGGGCGGGGTGCCGATCTACATCGCGGCCGGCGGCCCGGTGATGGCGAAGTACGTCGGCAAGCAGGGTGACGGTTTCATCTGCACCAGCGGCAAGGGGATGGAGCTCTACACCGAGAAGCTGCTGCCCGCGGTCGCGGAAGGCGCGGAGCAGGTGGGCCGCAGCACCGGCGACATCGACAAGATGATCGAGATCAAGCTGTCCTACGACCCGGATCCGGCGCAGGCGCTGGAGAACACCCGGTTCTGGGCGCCGCTCTCGCTGACGCCGGAGCAGAAGGCGGGTATCGAAGACCCGGCCGAGATGGAGAAGGCCGCGGACGCGCTGCCGATCGAGCAGGTCGCCCGGCGCTGGATCGTGACCTCCGACCCGGCCGACGCCGTCGAGCAGATCAAGCCGTATGTCGAGGCGGGCTTCAACCACCTCGTCTTCCACGGTCCCGGCCACGACCAGGAGCGGTTCCTGCGGTCGTTCTCCGAGCAGGTCGTCCCGGGGCTGCGCGAACTCGCCTGAACCGATGTCGGCGGGCGGCACCGCGCGAGCGGTGCCGCCACCGGGCCGTCAGGACTCGGTGACGAGCTTGCCGATCTCCTGGTCGAAGTCGAACCATTCCGGCTCGGACCCGGCGGGGACGACGTCGTAGGTGCGGTCGAGGAATTCGGCCAGCTCCTGCGCCGGGGCTTCGAGCACCGCGCAGCCGTCGGGCGCGCTGAGCGCGAAGATCACGATCGAGGTGTCGTCGGCCGGGCTGATGATCACGTCGCCCTCACCCGATGGAGTGAGCAGTCCGTCCGCGAGGAGATCACGGCCGAACATCCAGCGGACCGTCCCGCCGCCCGAGTGGTAGGCCACCACGACGGCGTAGGGGTCTTCGGGGTCGTATTCGAGATCGGCCTGGACGGGGAGCGGGTCCGCACCGAAAGTGCGCAGGCCGAAGACGATCGTCCCCCGGATGAGGTCGCTTTCCTTGTCCAACGCTTCAGCCCCTTACGTTCGGTTGCTGTTGATCTTCAGCTATTGATAACGCAATGTGAAGCCTTTTCGTGACCCGAGTTGACAAGGTTCACACGTTCGGCTGAGAGCTGCGTCTCACGTGCTCACGGACGGTTCCCGGCGGGCACGTGCGGTGAGCGGCCGGAAAAAGCGATCAGCCGTGCAAAAGAAAGAGACTCCGCACGTGCATATTCCGGTGAATGAGAATAGCCAGCCGTTCGGCGGAGTGAATCGCTATTCCCCGTGGTTAACATCATTGTGCGTCGTTCACGTATTCCAGGAGATCGGCGTGGCTCCGTCCTGGACCCCGGCGAGCATGGTCGTTGAGGATAGGGAAAGGAGCGGTAATGGGCGTACGCATCACCGTCGCCATTCCCAGGCAGGACGCCGGGCAGCGGAACACGGTTCACGGGCCGCGCGGTCGGGTGATCCCGAGATCCGCGCCGCCTTCGCCGGGCGTGGCGACCGCGCCGGCGGTGCCCCGTGTGCGGGAGCGTCGCCGTGATTGAGCGGCTCCCGATGCGGGTCGGGCAGGCCGACATCGACCGGCTCGAGGGTGTCATCGGAGCACTTCGGGCACGCGACTACCGGGAAGGCGGCGGATCCTGCCGGGAACTGCTGCGCGTGCTGGAGCCATACGGCGCCGCGCTGCGGCGGGGGATGATGTCCGAGCCGCTGGCCAGGCGGCTGGCGGGAGTGGTCGCCGATCTGCACAACCTCAGGGGCTGGACGGAGTTCGATTCCGGTTGCCCCGTGCGGGCCGAGCGGCACTTCCGTCGTGCGCTCGAACTCGCGACGGAGGCCGGCGCCGACGATCTCCTCGCCAACATCCGTTACCGGCTCGGCCGGATGTATCTGCATCACCGCACGCCGGCGGAGGCGCTCGAGCAATTCCGGCAGGGACAGCTCGCGGCGCGCCGCGGGGGACGGCCGCTGTCGCAGGCGATCCTGTCGGCGAACGAGGCGTGGGCCTACGCGCTGCTCGGTGACGTCCGTCAAGCGCTGGACAAGCTTTCCCTTGCCCCGGAACAATTCGCGGACTCCGTCGGCGACGCCGTGCCCTCGTGGTCGGCCTTCTTCACGGCCAACGACCTGGCCGCGATGATCGGCACGGTGCGCACCGAACTCGCCAGGCTCGTCGACGTCCGTCATTGCCGTGAGGCGATTCCCGCGCTCACCGAGGCCATCGACGGGTACGGCCCGGACATGATGCGCAGCCGGTCGCTGACGATGATCTGGCTCGCCGTCGACCACGCGCTGGAGGGTGACATGGACCGGGCCGCGGAGGTCGGTCTCGCCGCGATGGAGATCGCGGACGGGATCCGTTCCGCGCGGACACGAGATCGTTTGAAGCCACTGTCGGAAAGCGTGCGGAAGCGAGTCGGCGATATTAATGCGCGAGATATTCTTGACCGGATCGCAACATTTCGAGCCAGTGCCTGAGCGCCGGGGAATAGGTGGAGGAATGACCGGATCAATTTCACCGGGCGTAGGCTCGCGGGTATGAAACGGACTTCGTTCGCGCAATGGCCGTGTTCGATCGCGCGCACCATGGACCTGCTCGGTGACTGGTGGACGCCGCTGGTCCTGCGCGAGGCGTTCTACGGGATCCGCAGGTTCGACGAGTTCCAGCAGGAGCTCGGCATCGCGCGGAACACCCTGGCCGACCGGCTGCGCCGCCTGGTCGGGGAGGGATTGCTGGAAAAGCGCGCCTACCAGGCCGACCCGGTCCGTTACGACTACGTCCTGACCGAGAAGGGCACGGATTTCTACGGCGTGCTCGCCGCGATGTCGCGCTGGGGCGACCGCTGGCTCGCCGGGGAGGCCGGGCCGCCCGTCACCCTCCATCACGAGACCTGCGGGCAGGACACGCACGCGGAGGTCGTCTGCGCGCATTGCGCCGGGCGGTTGACCGGGGAGAACACCCGCGCGCGGCTCGGACCGGGCTACCCGCCGAAGCTCGCGGATCGTCCCGATGTGGTGCGCCGTTTCGCCGCGCAGGAGGTTTGACAACGTAAGTCCATCTACGCAACTATCGAGGTCACGAGCATGGGAGGCGGGCCACGATGGAGTGGACGGGCGCCAAGTACGCCGACAAGCCGACGGTCGAGGTCGAGGCGTGGGTCGACGCCGTCCCGGAACGGGTCTGGTCGATCGTCTCCGACGTGCGGCTGATGCCGGAGATGAGCCAGGAGCTCCAGGCCGCCGAATGGTGTGACGGCGTGGAAGGCGCGGCCGCGGTCGGCAGGCGGTTCGTCGGCCGCAGCAGGCACGACGCGCTCGGGGAATGGGAGACCACGTCGCACGTCGTCGAATGCGACGAGCCACGCGTGTTCACCTGGGCCGTGCACGACGCCGAGACGCCCACGGCGCTGTGGCGCTTCACGCTGGAGCCCGAGAACGGCGGGACGAAGCTCCGGCAATGGATGCAGCTGGGGCCGGGGCGGTCGGGGCTCTCACTGGCCATCGACCAGATGCCGGACAAAGAGGAGAAGATCGTCTTCGTCCGGCTGCGCGAGTTCGAGAAGGCGATGACCGGGACCCTCGCCGCGATCAAGGAGCGGGCCGAGGCGGGCGGCGCGTGATGCGGACGGCGACCACGGTCGAGGCTTCCCGTGGTCCGCGGGAGACGCTGGAGTTCGTGCTGGAGGCGGAAAAGCTCGGCCTCGACGACTGCTGGGTCGCCGAGGCGTGGGGATCGGACGCGCCGTCCGTGCTCGGCTACCTCGCGGCGCGGACGGAGCGGATCCGGCTCGGCTCGGGCATCATCCAGCTCGGCACCCGGACCCCGGTGGCGATCGCGCAGGCCGCGCTGACGCTTTCGGAGCTTTCCGAGGGGCGGTTCGTGCTCGGGCTCGGCGCTTCGGGGCCGCAGGTGATCGAGGGGCTCCACGGCGTTCCGTTCGCCCGGCCGCTGACGCGGATGCGGGAAACGGTCGCGATCATCCGCCAGGCGTTCGCCGGGGAGAAGATCGCGTTCTCCGGCAAGGAGTTCGAGATCCCGCTGCCGGGCGAGAGCAGGCCGATGCGGCTGTCGACGGCGCCGAATCCGGACATCCCGATCCATCTGGCCACGCTTTCGCCGAAGCTGCTGGAGCTGACCGGGGAGATCGCGGACGGCTGGCTGGGGACCAGTTTCGTGCCGGAAGGGGCACAGGCCTACTTCTCGCATCTCGACGCCGGTCTCGCGAAGGCGGGCCGGACGCGGGCGGACCTCGAAGTCTGCCAAGGCGCCGAAGTCGCGTTCGCGAAGGACGAGGACGAACTGGGCGGGATGGTCGCGAGCCGCAAGGCCGAACTCGCGTTCAGTCTCGGCGGCATGGGCTCGGCGAAGACGAACTTCTACAACAACGCCTACAGCAGGCAAGGCTGGGCCGAGGCCGCCGCGGCGGTGCGGGAGCGCTGGCAGGCGGGCGACCGGGAGGGCGCGGCCGCGCTGGTGACCGACGAGATGGTGCTCGGCACGACGCTGATCGGCACCGAGCCGATGGTGGCGCGACGCCTGCGCGTCTGGCAGGACGCCGGCGTCGACACGGTCCGGCTGTATCCGGCGGGCGAGACGGTCGCCGACCGGCTCACCACCCTGGGGCGTGCGCTGGACCTGGTCCGGGCGCTGGGCTGAATGCCCGCGCCGGTTGAGGTGACCGGCCGAGCGCGGCGGTCGCCGCCTGCTCCAAGCGGGTAGAACTTGTTTCACTTTTGCCGCCGGCTGGAGAACATGACCTCGCTCGATCCCCCACGCGAGGAGGATTCATGGGTCCCGATCTCCGCCTGTCCCGCCGTCAGGTCCTGCGCGGCACCGGGCTCGCGCTCGCTTCGGGACTGCCGTTGGCGGGGATGGCTTCGGCGGGCTCGGCGGTGGTCGGCGAGTACGACGTCGTCGTGGTCGGCGCGGGTGCGGCGGGGATGACCGCCGCGCTGACGGCGGCCAAGCGGGGGCTCAGCTGCGTGGTGCTGGAGAAGGCGGCGAAATTCGGCGGTTCGGCCGCCCGGTCGGGGGCGGGGATCTGGATCCCGTGCAACCCGGTACTGGCGCAGGCCGGCGTCCGCGACACCCCGGAACAGGCCGCACGGTATCTGTCCGCCGTGGTCGGTCCGTCGATCCCCGCCTCGCGGCAGGAAGCGTTCCTCGCCAACGGCCCGGCGATGCTGTCCTTCGTGATGGCCAACAGTCCGCTCCGGTTCCGGTGGATGGAGGGCTACAGCGACTACTACCCGGAACTGCCCGGCGGGATGCCGGACGGCCGCTCGATCGAACCCGACCAGCTGGACGGGAACATCCTCGGCGCCGAACTGGCCAACCTGAACCCGCCCTATCTCGCCACGCCCGCGGGCATGGTCGTCTTCAGCGCGGACTACAAATGGCTCGCGCTGGCCGCGGTCAACCCGAAGGGCGCCGCGGTGGCGGCCGCCTGCCTCGCCCGCGGCACGGCCGCCGCGCTCGCCGGGCAGAAACCGCTCACCATGGGGCAATCGCTGGCCGCGGGACTGCGGGCCGGGCTGCAGCGCGCCGGTGTCCCGGTCTGGCTGAACACGCCGCTGACCGATCTCGTCATCGAGAACGGGAAGGTCACCGGGGTGGCCGTCGCGGCGGGTGTGGTGAAGGCGCGGCGAGGTGTCATCGTCGGCTCCGGCGGGTTCGAGCACAACGCCGCCATGCGGGCCGAGTATCAGCGCCAGCCGATCGGTACACAATGGACTGTCGGCGCGCGGTCGAACACCGGCGACGGGATCCTGGCCGGAAAGCGCGCCGGGGCGGCACTGGACCTGATGGACGACGCCTGGTGGGGGCCGGCGATCCCGCTACCCGGCGAGCCGTACTTCTGTCTCGCCGAACGGACCCTGCCCGGCGGGCTGATGGTGGACGCTGCGGGCAAGCGGTTCGTCAACGAAGCGGCGCCGTACAGCGACGTCGTGCACACGATGTACGACCGGAACCCGACGTCACCCACCATTCCCGCGTGGCTGATCGTCGATCAGCACTACCGCAACCGGTATCTCTTCCGCGACGTCGCGCCACTGCTGCCACTTCCCGATGAGTGGTACTCGGCGGGTGCGGTCAAGAAGGCGTGGACCGTCGAATCACTCGGCACCGCGATCGGTGTCCCGTCGCAGGCGTTGCGCGCCACCGTCAACCGGTTCAACGGGCAGGCACTGTCCGGTGTGGACAGTGACTTCCATCGGGGCGACAGCGCTTACGACCATTACTACACCGATCCGTACGTCTTGCCGAACTCGTGCCTCGCCCCGCTCTGGGAACCGCCGTTCTACGCGTTCAAGATCGTGCCGGGCGACCTCGGCACCAAGGGTGGGATGCGCACCGACGCGCGGGCGCGGGTGCTGCGGGCGGACGGTTCGGTCATTCCCGGGCTGTACGCCGCCGGGAACGCGAGCGCGGCGGTGATGGGCAACAGTTATGCGGGCGCGGGGTCGACGATCGGGCCGGCGATGACCTTCGGGTACGTCGCGGCGAACGACCTCGCCGATCAGGCTTCGAGCTGACGCGTGCGGTCCGGGAGCTTGAGCCGTGAGACGACGATGACGAGCCCGAAAGCGGTGAGGGCCGCGACGGTGCGGATGACGTTGTAGGTCTCCCAGCGATCGAGGATCGCCGCGTGGTCGGCGGGTGCGGTGGTGACGGCCCAGACCTTGATCCGGCCGTTGATCGGGACGTTGCCGAAGCGGGTGACCAGGAACGATGTCACGACCAGGCCCGCGGCCACGCCGGCCAGCCATCGCGGCCGCCCTCGGCTCAGCAGGGCGAGCGCGAGGGAGCTGATCGCCGCGAGCGCCATAGCGGTCTGCATGACGACGCCGTTGCGCTGCATCAGCGCCGTGTGGAAGGTCAGCCGCACGTCGAGCGGGACGACGTCGAACGTGGCGGCGACGTTGACCGCGCCGTAGCCGAACGCCCCGGCGAGCAGTCCCGTCGACAGGAGGGCGACGCCGGTGACGAGATCCGACCTGAACTTTGACATGGCGTCAAACTTAGCGGGCGTGGGTAAATCTGACAACATGTCGGAGTTAGCGTGGGGTGGGCGTCGGTACAGGTGGTCGTGAGTGGCGTTTCGGGTTCTAACCCGAAACGCCACTCACGACCCACGCGAGACCCGCACTCACGTGATCGAAGCCGGAACTCGCGTGATCAGAGGCGGAACACCCCGAGTGCGGCCTCCAATCACGCGAGTCACGTGCCTGATCACGTGAGTCACGCCTTCGCTCACGCCGCGCCTGGGTGCCCGGTCCGTGAGCGGCCACCTTCGCGTTCCCGCCAGTTGTCGCGTGAGCACCCGTTAAGGTGAGGCGTTCACGTGGCATCAAGGGCTGGGGGGTCCGCCATGATCAACAAACGTGCCTATCACCACGGGGATCTCCGTCGTGCGCTTGTCCTCGCCGCGCGGGAGCTCCTCGTCGAACGAGGTCCGGAGGGGGTGAGTCTGCGCGCCGCGGTCGCGAAAGTGGGTGCGTCCACCGCGGCGCCGTATCGGCATTTCCGCGACAAGGACGCGCTGCTGGTGGCGGTCGCGCTGGAAGGGCACGCCGAGTTGCAGGGGTGCTTGCAGGGTTGCGGCGCCGGGACGGTGACCGCGCTCGGGCACTCGTACCTCGGCTTCGCTCTCGAGAATCCCGCGTTGTATCGCTTGATGGCGGGCGCCGGGATCGGTGACCGTGCCGCGTATCCGGAACTGGCCGAGGCGCACCGGCAGACCTGTGCGCTGCTCGCCGAGCGGGTGGGGGAGCGGAACGATCCGGGCGGCTTCGCCGTCACGCTCTGGTGCCTGCTCCACGGGCTCGCCACGCTCGTGATCGACGGTCACGTCGAGCGCGATTCCGCCGTGGCGGAGGCCGAGCGCAGTCTGGGGCTCCTGGTCCATTAGCCGGGGACGTCGTGAGTGATCCGGGCCGTTCAGACGACCCGGATCACTCACGAACCCGCACTCAGCCGATCGACGGGATGTAGGTCGGCAACCGCCGGACCTTCGTGTCCTGTTCGAACGCGTACGCGATCGCCAGCAGCGACGGTTCGCTGAACCGCCCGCCCATGATCGACAGTCCCAGCGGCAACGGCCCGGCGTACGCCATCGGAACGGTCATGTTGGCGTAGCCCGAAACGGCCGCCGGGCCGGACGAGTCGATCAGCAGCGCGCCGTCGCCGACGCCGAGTTGCGTCTTCCACGCCGCGTTGTTCGTCGGCGCGACGATCGCGTCGAGTTTTGCGCCGCGCAGCGTCTCGTCGAGGCCCCGCCGGGCGGCGCTCGTCGCGGCTTCCCGCATCGCGCGGTACGCCGGATCGTTCAGATCACCGGTGGTCGCCTGCGAACGGTCCCAGAGATTGTGGGTCCAGTACGGCATTTCGACCGCCGCGTGGTCCAGGTTGTACTGGATCAGCCCCGCCAGATCGGCGGGATGCTTGCCGCCGGTGGAGGCGAGGTAGGCGTTGATGTCGTGTTTGAACTCGGTCCTGATCGCGGGGAACTCGTTGGCCGCGATGACGTCCAGGTACGGGATGGTGATCTCGACCGTGGTCGCGCCGAGCTTCCGCAGCCTGGTCAACGCCTGCTCGAACGCCGCCTTCGTGGTGTCGTCCGGGGTGTACACCTCACGCCAGATACCGATCCGCTTCCCTCGCAAAGCGTTGGGGCGCAGGAACTTCGTGTAGTCGTCGATAGACTGCTTCGCGGCGTCGACGGTGATCGGGTCGCGACGGTCGGCGCCGTTGAGGGCCGCGAGCAGGATCGCGGCGTCCACCACGTTGCGCGCCATCGGGCCCGCGGTGTCCTGCTGCTTCGACACCGGCACGATCCCGCTGCGGCTGACGAGCCCGAGGCTCGGCTTGACGCCCACGATGCCGTTCGCGCCGGACGGGCAGCTGATCGAACCGTCCGTTTCGGTCCCGACGGCGACGGTCGCGAGGTGCGCCGCGACGGCGACCCCCGGGCCGGACGACGAACCGCACGGGTTGCGGTCGAGGACGTAGGGGTTCGCGGTCTGGCCGGCGAGCGGGCTCCAGCCGTTCGACGAACTGGTGGAGCGGTAACTCGACCACTCCGAAAGATTGGCCTTGCCGAGGATGACCGCCCCGGCCTCGCGCAGGTTCTCGACCACGCCGGCGTCACGGTAGGGGCGCGACTCCAGCAGCGCGGTCGAGCCCGCGGTGGTCGGCTGCCGGTCCGCGGTGTCGATGTTGTCCTTGAGCAGCACCGGGATGCCGTCCATGGGGCCCTTCGACCGGTGCCGGTGCCGTCGCACGTCACTCTCCGCGGCGAGCCGCAGCGCGTCCGGGTTCGTGGAGAGCACGGCGTGCAGCGTCGGGTTCAGCTTGCGGATCCGCTGCAGGTAGAAGGCGGTCAGCTCGACCGAGGACAGCCGTCCGGAGCGCATCGCCCGCTGCAGGTCGGGGATCGTCGCCCGCTCCAGGTCGATCCCGGCCACGACGGGACGGCCGGACCGTTCCGCGGCCCACGCCGGGACGGCCGTGGTGACGGACGCAACGGACACCATGACGAGGAACGCCGCCACGGCCGCGCCACGTCTTTTCAAGGAATGTCTTGTCAAGGAATTCCCTCCTTGGTCGAAAGAATTCCTGAACAGTACGTGCGCCGCTCCGTTTCGGAAGTGCCCGGAAAAAGCCGCGGATGGTGATTTAATCGCCGCGTGAACGCCTCGTCCGGTAGGCGACCGGTCACGCAAACGGCCTGTGGCAGGCGGGTTTACTCGATTTCTGCACGGGGCGGCACCGGTCGCGGACACACGGTGAGGCGATTTCCGGGATTTCGTCGGAAATATTCCGCCCGCATTCAGGTGGCCGCCCGCTTGCCGTGTTGGTCGGGGATTGTTCGGGGTTCGCCGATCATCCGGCGCGGTTTCGCCCGGTGCTTTCGGCGAGCGCGGTACCGAAGGAGCGGGCGCTGCTCGCCAGCGCGGTGACCGCGGAAACCGGATCACGGCGGACGGGGAGGACCGCGGCGAGTGCCGCGCCGACCCGGCCGTCCGGGGTCCGGACGGCGACGGCGGCGCAACCGAGTCCCTCGGCGATCGTCTCCGACTCCGCCGCGAACCCGTTCGCGCGGATCTCCAGCGCGTCGGTGTCCGGTTCGGCGAGCGCTGGGTGATGGGCGGCGAGGAGCCGCCCGGCGGCGGTCCCGGGCGGCAGCGGGCTGCCCGGCCACACGGGGACGTCGTCGGCGGGGAGGACCGCCCCGGCCGCGACGAGTGCGCGCCCTTCCCTCGGCACCACGAGCACCAGGCTCGCGCGCATCCGCGCCGAAAGCACCGGCAGCCATTCCTTGGCCAGGTCCCGGAGTTCGGGCTGCCAGCGCCGCCCGAGCCGGAACACCCGCGAACCGATCCGGTAGCCGCGGCCCGCCCGTTCCACCGCGCCCAAGTCGGCCAGCTGGTCCAGAAGCCGGTGCACGGTGGTCTTCGGGAGCCCGGTGGTCCGCACGAGCTGGGTCAGCCCGGCCTGCCCGCCGTGCTCGTCGAGTGCTTCCAGCAACGTGAACGCTCCTTCGAGCACGCCGCGTCCGCCAATGGTCTCCCGCATCGCCGCCCTTTCCCGGAAACAGGCCACACCGGAGAAGTAAAGTGCGCCTCCGGCCTGCCGGGATACGAACTTCCGGGCAGCCGATGGGGCGGGGTTCCGCTGAACGGCCCATTCGCCGACGTGACCGACACCGCGCCGCGAACCACCCTGCCGGGTCCGGCGTCCCGGCGCGTTCCTGGCATGCTGGCAAGGTTCGCGCGAACACCACAGCTCCAGGGGGACGTCGATAATGGAGGAGATCCGCCGCCTCGCCGATCGGTTCGATCTCATCGAGCCCGTCGGCGGTGGCTCCATGGGCACCGTGTGGCGGGCGCGCGACGAGAACCTGGAGCGCACGGTCGCGGTCAAGGAACTCCTTCTGCCGCACGGCGCAGGGGAGGAGAAGGCCGACGAGGCCAAGAACCGCGCGCTGCGCGAGGCCAGGATCGCCGCCCGGCTGGTGCATCCGCACGCCATCACCGTCTTCGGTGTGATCGACGAGCAGGACCGTCCATGGATCATCATGGAGTACCTGCCCTCCACCAGCCTCGCGGAGAAGCTGCGCGAGGGGCCGATGGAGGTCGACGACGTCATCCGTCTCGGCATCCAGCTCTGCTCGGCGCTGGCGGCCGCGCACCGGGCGGGCATCGTCCACCGCGACATCAAGCCCGGCAACGTCCTGCTGGGCGACGACGACACCGTCAAGATCACCGACTTCGGGATCTCGCGGGCGATGGGCGACGTCCAGCTCACCGCGACCGGCGAGATCTCCGGGACACCGGCCTTCCTGGCGCCCGAGGTGGCCCGCGGCGAGGACGCCACGTCCGCTTCCGACGTCTTCTCGCTCGGCGCGACGCTGTACACCGCGCTCGAAGGCGGCACGCCGTACGGCACGGCCGAGAACCCGATCGCGTTGCTGTACCGCGCGTCGAGCGGTGAGATCACCCCGCCGACCAGGTCCGGGATCCTCACACCGCTGCTGAACCGGCTGCTCGACGTCCGGCCGGACAGCAGGCCGACGATGTCCGAGACCGAGCGGGAGCTGCGCGCGCTCGCGGCGGGGGAGCCGACGACGCTCGTCGCGGAGGAGCCGCCGCCGAAGGCGCGCAAGGGAATGCTGATCGGCGTGCTCGCGGTGTTCCTCGTGCTCGCGGCGGCCGCCGCCGCGGCCGTGGTCGTGGTGCTCAACCGCGACGACGACGCCTCGACGAATCAGGCCCCGCCGCCGGCTTCCCAGTCGCAGTCCGCGGCGCCGACGACCTCGGAGCCGGTCGCGCCGCCGCCTTCGCCGTCCTCAGTGCCGCCGTCGACGCCGCCTCCGTCCTCGTCCTCCTCGGTCGCGCCGCCGCCCGCGCAGACACCGGGGCAGGCACTCGCGGCCTACTACTCCCTCATCCCGGGGAATCTCCAGGCGGGCTTCGCGACGCTCAGCGACAACTTCAAGCAGACCAGGAACCAGAGCTTCGAGCGGTACTCGAACTACTGGCGGCAGTACAGCTCGGTGACCGTGTCGAACGTGACCGAATCCGGCACCACGGTGACGGCGACGCTCACTTACGTGAAGGCGTCGGGCGGGACCACGACGGGGCGGGAGACCTTCGTCCTGGTCCAGAAGGACGGCCGCTACCTCATCGACTCCCAGCACTGAGGCCGAGTTTCCCGGCGAGGCGCTGAAGCCAGGCCTCGACCTCCTCGGGTGAGCGGTCCGGCAGACCGAAGATCGTCTCGGTGACCCCGGCCGCTTCCAGTTCGGCCAGCTTTTCCGGATCCGGGCGGACGCCGAGCGCGGAGATCTCCGGCTCCCCGGCACGACCCTCTTCGTGCCAGATTTCGCGCAGCCGCCGCGCTTTGTCCTCGATGTCCGTGTCGCCGGGCGTGGTGAGCCACCCGTCGGCGGATTTCGCGATCCAGCGGAACGTCTTCTCCGTCGCGCCCGCGCCGACGATCACCGGGATATGCGCTTGGGCCGGTTTCGGCCACGCCCAGCTGGCGCCGAACGAGACGAACTCGCCCGCGTACGAGGCTTCGTCCTGCGTCCAGAGCGCGCGCATCGCTTCCAGGTACTCGCGCAGCACCGTCCGGCGTTTGCCGCCGGGGACGCCGTGATCGGCCAGTTCGTCGACGTTCCAGCCGAAGCCGACGCCGAGCGTGACCCGCCCGGCCGAGAGGTGATCGAGGCTGGCGATGGTCTTCGCCAGCGTGATCGGATCGCTCTCGACCGGGAGGGCCACCGCCGTCGCGAGCCGGATCCGCGTGGTCACCGAGGCCGCCGTGGCCAGGGCGACCCACGGGTCCAGCGTGCGCAGGTAGCGGTCGTCGGGGAGCGACGAGTCGCCGGTGCGCGGATGCGGAGCCTCCCGTTTGACCGGGATATGCGTGTGTTCGGGCACGTGGAAGGCGTCGAAGCCCGCCGCTTCGGCCGCCCGCGCGGCCGCCGCCGGACTGATGCCCCGGTCACTGGTGAACAGCACGATCCCGTATCTCACAGGCGGTCACGCTATTAGAACGTGTTTCAGTTTGCAACCGTGGCATGCAGCGTGACCGGCAGGGCGTTCAGCCGCCAGGTGCCCGGGTCCGGGATCCGCAGGAGGCCGTCGGCGAGGGCGAGATCGGGGAATCTGCGCAGCAGGCCGGTGAGCGCGACTTCGACCTGAACCCTGGCCAGTGAAGCGCCGAGGCAGAAGTGCGGCCCGTGGGCGAAGGCGAGATGCCATGCCGGTCCCGCCGCGCGCCGGATGTCGAAGACGTCCGGGTCGGGGAACGCCCTGGGGTCCCGGTTCGCCGCGGCGATCGCGACGGTAACAGGTTCTCCTTCGGGGATGAGGACGTCGCCGATCCGGGCGTCCGTGGTGGCGAACCGGGGGAGGGTCAGCAGCTGCGGGCTCTGCCAGCGCATCACCTCCTCGACCGCGCCGGGCATGAGCGTCGGGTCTTCACGGAGTTCGGCCAGCTGCTCGGGATGGGAAAGCAGGGTTTCGACCGCGTTGGCGATGAGATTGCCGGGCACCTGGCCGCCCAGTACGAGTTGCCAGACCAGCGCGACCAGCTCGGTTTCGCTCAGCCTGTCGCCGTCTTCGGCCTGGATCCTGAGCAGTTGCGAGAGGACGTCCTCGGCCGGTTCGAGCTTCCGTTTCGCGATGGCCGCGAGTGCGCCCTCGACGATCCCGGGGACCGCTTTCGCGAGCCCCGCCCCGTCGCCGGCCGAGACCAGGGCGCCGTACTCACGCCACCGCGGACGGTCGGCTTCGGGGATGCCGACCAGAGCGCAGATCACGTCCACCGGCAGCGGGCGCGCGAACGCGGTGACCAGGTCGATCCGGTCTTCTCCGGCGAGTTGGTCGAGGAGGGTGTCCACGAGCCGCCCCATCCCCTCGCGGAGCGCCGCGGCCTTGCGTGGGGTGAACGCGGGGGCGACCAGCCGTCGGAGCCGGAGGTGTTCCGGGCCCTCGACCTCCTGCATCGTCCGCATGTACGGGCGGCAGTGGTCGGGGATGTCCATGCGCTGATAGCTGTTCGGGCTCAGGGCGAAACGCGGGTCGCTCAGCATCTTCCGTGCTTCTTCGTGGCGCAGGACCGCCCACATCGAGAACCCCGGCGCGGAGAGTTTGGCGATCGGGGAGCGCTCGCGGACGGGGCCGTAGGCGGTGAACGGGTCGCGCAGGACCTCGGGGTCGGTCAGCAGGATCTCGGGAACTTCGGACAAGGCGGCTCTCCCAGTTCGGATGTTCAAATCAGATGTTCTCATCATCTGAATGGTCAAGGTATCTTGATCCGGGTTCGAGAGCAATCGTGCTGGCTGACGGGAGGCCGATGGTCCGGCTGAGCAGGGCGGAGACGCAGGAGCGCAATCGCGCGAAGGTGCTGGCCGCCGCGCGCGACGAGTTCGCGGAGCAAGGCTTCCGCGACGCCAAGATCGACGTCATCGCCGAACGGGCGGAACTCACCCGGGGGGCGGTCTACTCGAACTTCCCGGGGAAACGCGCGCTGTACTTCGCCGTCCTCGCCGAGCTGGCCGAACGATCCGCCGGCGCGCCGCACTCCGTGCCCGGCGAGACGCTCGAAGGTGCGCTGGGCGCGCTGGCCAGGGCTCGGGTGGCGGCGCTTCCCCTGGACGACGATCAGGCGGGTCTGGCCCGCGACCTGATGCCCGAGGTCCTCGCGGACGAGCACGCCCGGCGCCCGTTCGCCCAGCTGGTGAAGCTCAACGGGCTCCTGCTCGGGCTCGCGCTGGAGCGCCTCGACCCGCCGGAGCGGACAGCGGGATCGCCGATCCCGCGCCGGGTCCGGCTCGCGGAGACCGTGCTGACCACGCTGTACGGCGCCGGCCAGCTGGCGGCCACCGCGCCGGGGCTCGTCGAGCCCTTCGATGTCGTGAGCGCGTGCGAACGGCTGGCCGGGCTGGCTTTCAACGACTGGTGGGCGCCGCCGGTGATCGTGCCCACGGCGCAGGCCGCCGACCGGCCGTGGTCACCGCCCGGGGCCGTCGACCTCGTACGCGCCGAATCCTTCGTGCCCGGCGACGGCGTCGTCGTCGTACTGGGCACCCATCGGCTGGCCGCCGCGGAAGAAGCCGTCCGCGCCTCGGGTCGCGACGTCACCGTCGTCGCCGTGACGAGTGATCCCGACGAGCTGGTGCCGCTGACCCGGCTGATCGTCGCGGAACTGTGCGGCGGCCTGCGGCAGGCCTTCCCGGAATCGTCGTGGCCGGGCGTGCGCGTGGTGTGCGACGTGACCGGGACACTGGCGGCCGCGGCGGGGGTGCTCGCGGTCAGCGACGAGACCGAGGCCGCGATCCGGGTCGAACGGGGCAGGATCGTCGCCACCGCGGACGGCCGCGGCGCGGGGCACGCCGTCTCGGGCGAAGTGTCCCGTGTGGACAGTGCCTAGATCGTGTCCGTGTGGCGGATCCGGTACACCTGCAGGCGCAGCCCGTAGTACTTGTCGGTTTCCCCGACCCACACCATGCCGAGCCGTTTCGCGGTCGCGATGGCACGCGTGTTGTTCGGGCGGGCGACGGCGAAGAGTTCGTCCGTGTCCTGGGTGAACGCCCAGCCGATCAGCGCACGGGCGGCCTCGGAGGCGTAACCCTCGCCCCACGCGTCCGGATGCAGCTGCCAGCTGATCTCCAGGTCCTCTTCGTACGGTGGCAGCAGATGGATGCCGAGCCCGCCGACGACCATGCCGTCTTCCTTGCGCTGCACCGCCCATCTCCCGCGCGGCGGCACGAGATTCGGCTGCGCCTGCTGCCAGGCCTGCAGAACCGAACGCATGGCCGCCGCGTCGGTCACCCGGTCCATCGCCGGGGTGAGCCAACGGGTCACGTCGGTGGTGCCGTAGATCGCCAGCGCGGCTTCGGCGTCGTCCTCGGACCAATCACGGACGACGAGCCTTTCGGTGGTCAAGTCCATAACAGAACGTTACGCGCACAGGTGGGGTCATGGGGTGTCCGGATCATGACAACTCGGCAACCCGCGTACCTTGGCCTCATGCGCGCCGACGCCTCGACCACACCCGACCAGGCCTGCCCGATCGCCCCGGTGGTCGACCTCGTCTTCAGCCGCTGGACCACGCCGATCCTGTGGGCGCTCAACGAATTCGGCAGGCAGCGGTTCGTCGAACTCGAGCGGCGCATCGGCACGATCACGCCGAAGGTGCTGACGCAACGGCTGCGACAACTGGAACGCGACGGTCTGATCACCCGGACCTATCACGCCGAGGTGCCGCCCCGGGTCGAGTACGAGATCAGCGACCTCGGGCGGAGCCTGGCGCCGCTGTTCGCGACTCTCGCGGACTGGTCGACGGAGAACCTGCCGAAGGTGGAAGAGGCGCGGTCGGCTTACGACGCCGGTAGTTGAGCGGCTGGTGGTGTTCCCAATGCCTCATTTGAGACGCTCAGCGACTCAAATGAGGCATTGGGAACACCGGCTTCCCGCAGGCTCGGCTTCGAGGCGGCGCGAAGGTCGCGAAAGCCACTTTCGCAACCTTCAACGTTGCGAAAGTGGCTTTCGCAACGCGTCCCGTTTGGGAGCCTTGGAAGACGCGCAGAGGACAGCCCAGGCCTCGTGAGTGGTGAGGACGGTTCAGGCAAAGGCGTCGCGCTTGTCAGCTGTGCTGAAGGGGCTTTCGCTGCGTCTCCGGGCGGTTTCGCGTGACCGCAGGGACGGCACGCGTGATCAGACGGACGACACGCGTGTCCAGGCGGACGACTCGTGGCGAACTCGCTTATTGACCGATCGGTCCAGATACGGTTAAGCTCCTGTCATGTCCCGGGTGAAGGAATTCGACGTCGACGCGGCCTGCGAAGCCGCACTGGAGCTGTTCTGGCGGCAAGGCTACGAAGCCACCTCCGTCAGTGACCTGGTCGCCGAGCTCGGCATCGGCAAGGCGAGTCTGTACGCGACCTTCGGCACCAAGCACGAGCTGTACCTGACGGCCTTGAATCGCTACATCGCCCGGGGCAACGAGCGGTTCGTCGAGGACTTCGCCGGGCCAGGGCCGGCGCTGGCGGGAGTCCGACGGCTCATCGACCGCTATCTCGCCGAAATCCTGGGCGAATCGGGTCGCAAAGGCTGTTTCGTGGTCAACGCCGCCATGGAGATGATGCCGAAGGACCCCGAGGTCGTGCGGGTGATCGAGCGCAGCTGGGACGCGCTCGAACTGGCGGTGCGGATGGCGTTGAGCCGCGCGAAGGCGCAGGGCGAACTCGACGCCTCCGCCGACCCGGAAGAGCTGGCCGGCTTCCTGCTCACCGTCCTGCAGGGCATGCGGGTGCTGAGCAAGGGGCCGGATCCCGCGGCGCGGGCCAAGGCGACGGCGAGGCAGGCCATCGCGGTTCTCGAAGCCGCTCGCAAACACTGATAATGGAACGATCGGACCAGAAAGTGGTAACTACTGTGGGGAAACGATTCAACGGCAAGGTCGTCCTGGTCACCGGCGGAGGATCCGGGATCGGGCGCGCCACGGCGGCGGCCTTCGCGCGCGAAGGTGCTCAGGTGGTCGTTTCCGGGCGAGACGGCGAGAAGCTGCGTCAGACCGTGAAGGAGATCGAGGCGGACGGCGGAACGGCCGACGCGGTGACCGCGGACGTGAGTGTCGGCTCCGAAGTCGAGCGTCTCGTCGCCGAGACCGTGCGGAGGCACGGCAAACTCGACATCGCGTTCAACAACGCCGGCGTCCTCGGCAGCCCCGCGCCGACGGCGGATCTCGACGAAGACGGCTTCGACGCCGTCGTGCGGACGAACCTCACGGGCACCTGGCTGTCCATGAAGCACGAGATCGCCCAGATGCGGAAGGGCGGTGGGGGAGCCATCGTCAACATGTCGTCCAACGTCGGCTCGCACCACCGCCTGCCGGGAATGGCCGCGTACGCCGCCTCGAAGGCCGCTGTGGACGTGCTGACCCGGACCGCCGCCCGTGACCACATCGCCGAGGGCATCCGGATCAACGCGGTCAGCCCCGGCGCCACCGACACCGGTATGTCGTTCCGGCCCGGCGAGTCCGAGGCCGACCGCGCCGCCCGGCTCGGCGCGGTCATCCCGCTCGGCCGGATCGGCGCGGTCGAGGAGATCGCCGCGGCGGTCCTCTGGCTGGCTTCCGACGAGTCCGCGTACGTCGTGGGGCACGACATCGTCCTCGACGGCGGCGCCAGCGCGTGAACCTCAGCGGCGCGAGGGCAACAGCTCCTGCATCTTCGTCTTGATGCCCTGCGTCAGCAGGTGCCAGGCATCGGGTTCGCCCTTGAGCACGGCTTCGGTCATCGACTTCACCTGCTCGAAGGTCGCGTGCGGCGGAATCGGCGGCACCTCGGGATCGCAGCGGACGTCGAGCACGGTCGGCACGTCGGTCGACAGCGCGACGTCCCACGCCTCGCCGAGCCGGGTGGGATCGTCGACGGCGATCCCGCCCAGGCCGATCTCCAGCGCGAAGTCCGAATAGGACACTTCCGGCAAGGTCTGCGACGGCTCGAACTTCGGCGCGCCGCCCATGGCGCGCAGTTCCCAGGTGACCTGGTTCAGATCACCGTTGTGGAACACGCAGATGACGCACCGCGGATCCGTCCACAGTTCGCGGTACCGGGCGATGGTCAGCAGTTCCGCCATCCCGTTCATCTGCATCGCGCCGTCGCCGACCAGCGCGATCACCGGCCGGTCGGGATGGGCGAATTTCGCGCCGATCGCGTAGGGGACACCGGAACCCATCGTCGCGAGGGTGCCGGAAAGCGTGCCCCGCATGCGGCCGCGCATCCGGAGGTTCCTGGCGTACCAGTTGGTGGCCGAACCGGAGTCGGCGGTGACGATGGCGTCCTCGGGGATCCGCTCGGAAAGTTCGTGCACGATCCGCATCGGATTGACCGGTTCCGCTTCCAGCATCGCCTGCCGGGTCAGCGTCTCCTGCCATTCGCCGACGTTCTTCTCGATCCGCTCGCGCCAGCCGCGCTCGGATTTCCCTTCCAGCAACGGGATCAGTTGCTGCAAGGTGCCCTTCGCGTCGCCGAGGAGATTGACCTCGGTCGGATAGCGCAGCCCGAGGAAGCGGGGATCGATGTCGATCTGGACCGCTCGCGCCTGGCCGAATTCCGGCAGGAACTGCGCGTACGGCATGTTCGAGCCGACGATCAGGAGCGTGTCGCAGTCCCGCATCATCTCGTACGTCGGCCGCGTGCCGAGCAGCCCGATGGAGCCGGTGACGTACGGCAGGTCGTCGGGCAGGACATCCTTGCCCAGCAACGCTTTCGCCACTCCGGCACCGGTGAGCCCGGCCACCTCGCGCACCTCGGTGACGGCGTTGCGCGCACCCTGCCCGACGAGGATCGCGACCTTCTCGCCCGCGTTCAGTACCTCGGCCGCGCGGGCGACCTCGTCCGACGGCGGGATGACGCTGGCCCGCGGGTGATCGGGCGGGGAGGACGGCACGTGTTTGAACTCGTGCTGCGGCGGCTGATAGGTCTCCTCCTGCAGATCCGCCGGGATGATCAGCGCCGTGGGCGCGCGCTGGGCGATGGCCGTGCGGAGGGCGCGGTCGAGGGCGTTCGGCAGTTGTTCGGGGACGTTCACCTCGACGAGGTATTCGCTCGCGACGTCCTTGAACAGCGCCTGCAGGTCCACCTCCTGCTGGTAGCTGCCGCCCATCGCGCTGCGCGCGGTCTGCCCGACGATCGCCACCACCGGCACGTGGTCGAGTTTGGCGTCGTAGAGGCCGTTGAGCAGGTGGATCGCCCCCGGGCCGGACGTCGCCATGCAGACACCGGGCCGCCCGCTCAGCTTCGCGTATCCGACGGCCGCGAACGCCGCCATCTCCTCGTGGCGCGTCTGCACGAAACGGGGCTTGTTCTCCGCCGCGCCGAACGCGGTCACCAGCCCGTTGATGCCGTCGCCGGGATAGGCGAAGACCTGCTCCACGTCCCATTCGCGCAGCCTGGTCAGAACATGGTCCGCAACGGTTTCGCTCATGGGCGCCGGATACCGCCCCGTCCCGGCGGCTAAACGTCCTCGAGGATCTTGGTGACCCCTGCGACGACGTCGGGATGCCCGAGCGGCAGCGGCGGCGGGATCCGGTTGTACGGCTCGCCGGTGCTGTGGGGCAGCACGTCCACCGCGGTCCCGCCGGAGCGCACCCGTTCGGCCAGTTCGGAGGATTCGTCCGGTACCGGGTCGACCAGCAGGACGTGGGACGCGGCGCCGGGATGGCGTTCGGCCAGCCGCAGCGCGTCCGCGGCCGAGTCGCCGGCGGCCACCACGTCGATCGGCGGGCCGCCGGGTTCCGCGTCGCCGAGGACGTCTTCGGCCTGGCTGAGGGCGCCGTCGACGGGCAGCCTGCACCAGATGACCTGACGCCGGGCCGCGAGCGGCCGCCATGTGGCCGGGAGTTCACCGTGCTTCCCCTCGCCCGCGGGGTCGAGGACCAGCAGTTTGGCCGCTTCGTCACCGCCCTCGGTGACCACTGAGGGCCCTTCGGCGCGGACGGGATCGGATTCGGCGGCCATGGGCGTCTCCTCTAGCAGTTCGTGCGGGGGAGTTCGGGGGAATCCGTGTCCAGCGGCACCGAACCCGATCGGACGAGTCCTAATTGGACGGTCTGCCGTTTCGTCACCGCGTCCAAGGCCCAGTCGGTGGCGGTCCGCAGCCGGTTGCCCGGCATGGCGAGCAGGTGATAGCCGCGGGTGACCGCCTTCGCGGCGAGCCCGGAAAGCGGGACGTGCAAGGGATTCGCGGCCGCCTGGTGGGCGCCGAGGTCGACGACGAAGCCGAGGTCGTGGTGCCGGTACGTGCCGTGCGACCCGTGTCCGAGTGACGCCGCCACGTTCTTGCCGGCGAGCTTGCCCTGCCGTTCGGCGTGCTGGGCCGTCATCGGCGTGTACTCGCCGGGCCTGGTCAGATCCGGCACGGCCGCCGCGTCTCCGCACGCGTAGACGTCGCGCCGCCCGGGGACGTTCAGCTGCGCCGTCACGACCAGCCTGCCCTTGGCGGTCTTCAGCCCCAGGTCCTCGATGAGCGGATCCGGCCGGACGCCGACGCACCACACCAGGGTGTGGGTCGGCACGGATTCACCGGAGGTCAGGGTGACCCCGTCTTGCCCGGCGTCCTCGATCGACGTCTTCATCAGCACCTCGACACCGCGTGCGCGCAACACCTCGTCCGCGGTGGTGCCGAGCCGCCGGTCGAGTTCCGGCAGGACCCGGTCGGCCAGATCCAGCAGCAGCCACCGGATCTTCTGATCCTTCAGTTCGGGGTGCCGGGCGGCGAGCGCGGCGGTGAACGCCGGCCCCTGCGCGGCGACCTCCGTGCCGGTGTACCCGGCGCCGACCACGACGAACGTGCAGCGCGCGTCGCGCTCGGCCGGATCCTTCGCGGAGGCGGCGAGCTCGATCTGTCGCGTGACGTGGTCCCGCAGGTACAGGGCTTCGGGCAGGCCACGGAAACCGTGGGCGTATTCCGGCACGCCGGGGATCGGCAGCAGTTTGTTGACACTGCCCGCGGCGAGCACCAGGCGGTCGTAGCCGAGGTGGTGCTCGCGGTCTTCCGGGTCGGTGTAGGCCACGCTGCGGCCGTCGAAGTCGACGGAGGTCGCCGTGCCGAGCACGAGGCGCACCCCGCGCAGCGTGCCCGGAATGGACACCGAGATCCGCCGCGGTTCCAAGATCCCGGCGGCGACTTCGGGGAGCAAGGGAAGATAGAGGAAATAGTCGGTCGGGTTCAGCACCACGATCTCGGTGTCGTCGCCGACCGATTTGAGCAGGGTCTTCGCCGCGTTGTACCCGGCGAAGCCGCCTCCGATGATCACAACGCGCATCGTCAGTCCTCCGTGGGCCAGTCGCCGGTCGCCTTGCGGTAGCCGACCGCGCCCGCCCGTTCGGTGGCGGCCTTCACCGCACCGAAGATCGCGCCCTGCGCGGCGGCCGCGACGATCACCTGGGTCCAGGTGAAATCGCGGTCGGTGGCGTTCGGCGCGTCTTCTTCACCGCTCACGCGTTTCCAGATCTGTTTGAACGCGATCCCGGCGAGGACACCGCCCGCGGCGCTCACGACCATGTTCAGCGGTTTGTAGAGAACCTTGTTCACGACGAAGACCTCTTTCGCAGGATCAGCCGGATCGTGACGAGCAGCGCGAGCACGCCGGCGAAGATCGGCAGGGGATTGGCACGGACGATTTCGGTGCCCTGGCGGAACTTGTCGGCCGCGGGCTCGGAAACCTTGTCGGAAATCTTCGCGCTGGCTTGATCGACCTTCGCGTCGAGGTTGTCGTTCACCCTCGCCTTGACGTCCATCTTCTTGCCCAGCGCGTCGAGGGTCTCGGTGAGTTCTTCGCGCGTCACGTCACGATCGGCGCGGGCTTCTTCGGCGTTCTTGGGGAAATCGCTCATGAGCGCACTCCTTGCTTGACGGTGTCGACATCGTCGCGGACACCCTCGATGGCTTCTTCCGGCACCGGCGGGGTCGCGCTCGTGACCTCCTTCTTGCCGACGAGCGCGGAAAGACCGCCGATCAGCAGGAGCGCCGCGCCCGTCACCACGGCCGCCAGCCACGCGGGCATGACCAAGGCGAGGGCCAGCACCACCGCGGTGATCAGCGTCGCCAGGCCGAAGAGCGCGAAAATACCCGCCGCGCCGAACAATCCGGCGCCGACCCCCATTTTCTTGCCCTTGCCCTGCAACTCGAACACGGCGAGCCGCATCTCGTCGCGGACCAGGTGTTTGACCTCGTCACCGAGATCGGAAACCAGTTCGCCGACCGACCTTTCCTCGGGCGGCTTCCGGTGGGTCTCTTCGATCATGGGGCACCTCCTCGGAGCGTTCTGCCCGCCGGGTACCCGGCCGTCCGGCGGGTCAATCACAGCGTGTTTCGCTCCACTGAGCGCCGGGTAGCCGGGGAGTGCCGGCTCGAAAAGCACCCAACCGACAGGAGGATGCATGAGCACGATCACCGAAATGGTGGACGTCGAAGTCCCGGTGAAGACCGCGTACAACCAGTGGACTCAGTTCGAGAGCTTCCCGCAGTTCATGGAAGGTGTCGAAGAGATCCGTCAGATCGACGCGACCCACACCCACTGGGTGACCAAATTCGGTGGGGTGAGCCGGGAATTCGACGCGACGATCACCGAACAACATCCCGACGAACGTGTCGCGTGGACCTCGGACTCCGGTCCCGACCATGCGGGCGTCATCACCTTCCATCGCCTGGACGACAACAAGACCCGTGTCACGGCGCAGATGGAGATCGACCCGGAAGGCTTCGCCGAGAACGTCGCCGACAAACTCGGCGTACTCGACCGCCGCATCAAGGGCGACATGAAGCGGTTCAAGGACTTCATCGAAAGCCGCGGCCGCGAGTCGGGCGCGTGGCGCGGTGACGTGGACCGCCCCGGCAGCTGACCATCACCCGGGACCTCCCCCTGGAAGACGGCGTTTTCCAGGGGGAGGTCCCGGGTATCTCATGGGGTGAGGTCCATTACGAAGGGAGCGTTCCGGCATGACTACCAACGCATACGTGGCCTTCCTCGTCATCGGGGTGGCGCTGGTCATGCTCGACGGTCTGATCATCTACCAGAGCGGTAAGCGCTACCTGCGGGGTTCCCACGGGGATCCGGCCGCGGGCGCGTCCATGACCTGGCTCGTGACGGTGTTGTTCCACCTCGCGACGTTGGGTGTCTTGGCGCTGCTGTCGACCATCGACATCGGGGGCAGCGACCTGCCCGGTGTGGTGGGCAGGCTCGGTGTTCTGCTGCTGGTACTGGCCATCGCCCACGCGATCACGCTCAGCGTGCTCTCGCGGATCCGTGGTGAGCAGGAGGCCGAAGCGGTCATCAACCGTCCCCGGCAGCGCGTCGAGCCCGAACAGCAGGGCACGACCGTGACGCCGGTGCCCGGGCAGGATGGCCGTTACCCGGCGGCGAGCCCGTCGATCGAACACCAGGCGCCGTACACGACGCCGTAGAAGTCGAGTGCTGGCAGGAGGTTTCGCCGTGCACGAGATCGATGACGAACTGTGGGAAGAATTCCATCGCGTGGTCAACATGACCTCGCGGGAACTGGCCGACTGGCTGCGTACGCGGTCGGCCGACGACGAAGACGAAGTACTGCCGGACCAGGCGGGGACGCCGACCGGGCGGCATGTGCTGGGCATCCTCGGCAAGCGCCGGACCGACCTCACCGCCGAGGACGAGCGGGTGATGCGCTCGGTCGTCCGCCGGGTGACGGACGAGCGGCGCGACGACCTGGAACCGGTCGCGGGCCAGGCGCACTGGCGGCACAAGCTGATGTCGGTGGGGCACGATCCGCTGAAACCCGCGTAGGTCTTTGTCTCGTGAAGGCCCCCTTCTTTGCGCTGGACGCAGTGAAGGGGGCCTTCAAAGTCGCATAAGCGCTCTCGGCGTACGGCGGATGACAGGAGGTTCACCCGGTTTCCGTCCACAAAGGACGCCACCAGGCGGATAAATGTCCTTTTGATTCTTATTTGCACGGTTTTTGAGTGGGTCGTGAGTGGCGATTGTCGTTAGAACGACCAAAAACACTCACGACCACCCCGGAAAACGCCCAAATCGGGCATGGTCACCTTGGCGGGTGTCCTCTGTGGACGGTCGAGCGATGTGTGGGGGAACAGGGTGACGAGCTTCCCTTGGTCGCCGCTTGACCAGCGCTTATGCGACTTTACCGGGGCCCTGGCGCTGAACGCAGTGAAGGGGGCCTTCACGTTGTGCTTGGAGCCGGAACACGCGTGATCAGAGCCGGAACACGCGTGATTGGGGGCGGATCAGAGAGTTACGCCCCCGATCACGCGTGTTCGGTCTCCAATCACGCGTGATCGCCGTTCGGTGCTACTCCGAGAGCTTCCCGCGCAGCTGTTCCAGCGTCTGCGACAGGAGCCGGGAAACGTGCATCTGCGAGATGCCGATGCGTTCCGCGATCTGCGTCTGGGTGTAGCCGCCGAAGAACCGCATGACGAGGATCGCGCGTTCGCGCTTCGGGAGTTCCCGCAGCAGCGGTTGCAGCGCCTCGTGGGTCTCCACCAACGCCATCTCGTGGTCCTCCTCGCCGATCGTGTCGGCGAGAGAGAGGGCCTCCGTGGCGTTGTCGTGGACCGGTTTGTCGACCGACAACGTCTGGTACGCCTGGCCGGCCAGCAGCCCTTCGCGGACGTCGTTGACCTCGAGCCCCAGGTATTCGGCGAGTTCGGTCGGCGTCGGCGCGCGGCCGAGCCGCTGCGACAGCGCCGCCGTGCCCTGGCTGAGCGAGACGTGGAGTTCCTTGAGCCGCCGCGGTACCCGGACCGACCAGCCGGTGTCCCGGAAGTGACGCCGGACCTCACCCATCACCGTGGGCACGGCGAACGAGAGGAAGTCGTGCCCACGGCCGGGATCGAACCGGTCGACCGCGTTGATCAGGCCGATCCGCGCCACCTGCACCAGGTCCTCGCGGGGTTCGCCCCGGCCGGAGAACCTGGTGGCGATGTGCTCGGCGAGCGGCAGGAGCTCGGTGACGAGCCGGGCACGCAGCTCTTGGCGGCGCGGAGAGTCCTCTGGCAGCGACGACAACTCCTCGAAGAGGGGCTCGCAGTGGGCGTAGTCGTCAGCCTGCCGGGTGAGTGTCTTGCGCTCGCCACTCACCCGTCGCTCGTTCCCGGGGCCAGGACGAGCTCGATCGTCGTCGTGCCCCCCAGTTCGCCGGGGATCGGTTCGCAGCGTGCGGTCACCGACCCGGTCAAGGTCGTCAAGACGTGCCAGCCGAAGGTCGTCTCGCTCGGCAGATAGGGCCTGCTCGTCCGCGTCGAGATCGAGACGGCGATTCCTTCCGGTATCTCGTGGAAGACACAGCAAAGAACGGCTCCCAGTTCCGCGGGCTGGACAAGTTGGGAACAGGCTTCGTCGACGGCCATCTTCGCGTCTGAAATGGCGTCCAAGCCGAAGTCCGCGCGGGCCACCACACCGTGGGTGAGCGTGCGGACGAGAGGGATCTGCTCCGCCTCGGCGGGCAGACGAAGTTCGACCCGGTCGGACAGGCCGTCCGACTGGGACCTGGTCTGCGGGGTCAGGCCGCCCCGCCCGTATGCGTCCATTACGAAATCCATCCGTCCTTGGCCGTGGGATGACCGCGACGGGGATCCGCCGCGTGACGCGTGCTCAACGGCCCAGAGCTCGTTGAAGCTCCTTTTTGGACATCTTCGACCTGCCCTCGACGTTGCGCTGCTTCGCCTCGTTGTAGAGCTGGTCCTTCGTCGGCCCGTTCGGGCCCAGCCGGTTCCCGGACCGCTTGCCACCACGCCGCTGCGGTGACATGTCCCCCAGGGACGTACGGCTGGCCTCGCGTGCCTCGCCCGCCTGCGCGCGGTTCTTGTTGACCGTCCGCGCGGCGATCTCCTCGGCCCGGTCGGTGCTCGCGCCCCGGTCCTTCGCCGAATCCTTGATGTGCTCGTACTGACGTTCTCGTTTGTCGCTCCAAGCCTGCTGCGGCATCGCGGCTCCTCTCCTTCTTCGGATCAGGTACCCCGTTCGATTCGCCGGATAAACGTCCGGTTGATCCCGGGAACGGACGGGTACGCGGAGGTCGACGCGAAGGAGGCTTCGATGCGCATCGGCTACACACTCATGACCGAACAGGCCGGACCGAAGGACCTGGTGGGCTACGCCGCCGGAGGTGAGAAGGCGGGGTTCGACTTCGAGGTGATGAGCGACCACTATTCGCCGTGGCTCGACGAGCAGGGGCATTCGCCGTACGCGTGGAGCGTGCTGGGTGCGGTCACTCAGAGCACCGAACGGGTCGAACTGATGACCTTCGTGACGTGCCCGACCATGCGCTATCACCCGGCGGTGGTGGCGCAGAAGGCGGCGACCGTCCAGGCGTTGTCGGACGGCCGGTTCACCCTTGGGCTCGGCGCGGGGGAGAACCTCAACGAGCACGTCGTCGGCCGCGGCTGGCCGCCGGCGAACGTCCGCCACGAGATGCTGGCCGAAGCGGTCCAGATCATCGGCGGGCTCTTCGACGGCGGCTACTTCAACTACAAGGGTGACCACTTCCGGGTGGACTCGGCGAAACTCTGGGACCTGCCGGAGCAGCGCGTGCCGCTCGCGGTCGCGGTGTCCGGGTCGCAGTCGGTGACCCGGTTCGCGCCGATCGCCGACGCGATGATCGCGGTGGAGCCGGACGAATCCCTGAGCCGGGAGTGGGACGCCACCAAACTCGGCCCGCCCACCAGGAAGATCGCGCAGCTGCCGGTGTCCTGGGGCGAGGATCGCGACGCCGCGATCCGGCGGGCGCACGAGCAGTTCCGCTGGTTCGGCGGCGGGTGGAAGGTCAACGCCGAACTGCCGGGGCCCGCCGGTTTCGCCGGTGCCACCCAGTTCGTCACGCCGGACGACGTCGCCGCGGCGATCCCGTGCGGGCCCGACGTGGACGGGATCGTGAAGCGGGCGGGTGAATTCGAGGTGGCCGGGTTCACCGATCTGGCGTTGATCCAGATCGGTGGCGACCAGCAAGAAGGCTTCCTGCGCTTCGCCGAAGACACCCTGCTCCCGGCGCTGCGGAGCTGATTCACACGGACGGAGCAGTCGCTCTGTGTCTCTGCGCACCCGAACGGGGACACCTGTGTTCAAACCCGCGAACGCGGGTACCAAGCAGTCACGTCATCCTTCAGCCAAGGGGGAACCGATGCACAACGAACTAGGACTTCATCCGGTGCCGGACCTGCTGCCGGAAGGCCAGGACACACCGGAGCAGGAGGCCATCCGTCGGAGGGCGGCTCTCGCCGTGGCTTCGCGGGCCAAGAGCCCCGAAGACTGTGCGACCCTGCTGGACATGCTGGGCCTGCACGACAGTGGCAGCAGTTCCGAAGTGGCTTGATTCAGCGGTCGCCGCGCGCCGCCACGAGATCCGCGACGAAGGCCTGGTAGGCCTCGTCGCGATCCGGCGCGCGCAGGACCGCGGACGGATGCACCGTGGCGACCGCGGTGGTGGCGAACTCGGCGAGATCGATCCGCTCGCCGCGGCTGCGCGTGATGCGGAAGTCGTCGCCCAGCAGCGCCTTCGCCGCCGTCGCGCCGAGGAAGATCAGCAGCTCCGGTCGGACCGCCGCCAGTTCGGCGTGCAGCCACGGACGGCAGGCGACGATCTCGGTCTTCGACGGAGTCTTGTGGATCCGCCGCTTGCCGCGTTCGTCGCGGTTGAACTTGAAATGCTTGACCGCGTTGGTGACGTAGATCTTCCGGCGGTCGAAGCCCGCTTCGTCGAGCGCCCGGTCGAGCAGCCGCCCCGCGGGCCCCACGAACGGGGCGCCCTGCCGATCCTCCTGGTCACCCGGTTGTTCGCCGACCACCATGATCTCCGCCGCGCGGGGGCCCTCGCCGAAGACGGTCTGGGTGGCGTCGCGGTAGAGGTCGCAGCCGCGGCAGCCGGACGCCGCCGAACGCAGCTCGCCCAGGTCGGCGGTCTCGGGCGGATCCGCCCCGGGTGCCTTGGTCGCCATGGAGGCCGGATGCCCCGCCCGGCCGTGGGACAAACCGATTACGCGCGTGCCGGGCCGGGTAGCCCTTCGCCATGGCGACTACGACCGAACCGGCCATCGCTTCCGTCCAGGACACCGTGCGTGTCGCGCTGCGGGTCGTGCTGCCCACGCTCGCCGGCGGGGTGATCAAACGGCGCCCGCTCGGGCTGGCCGCGGCGCAGAAACTCCAGCTGGACCGTCCCGCCGTGCGGCTCTTGTGCCGGCTCCGGTCCCAATACGGCCCGGGGCCGCTGCGGCTACGGGTGCCCGGCCGGACGATCGATCTGGCGCTGTCGGGGGACGACGTCGGTGACGTGCTCGCCGCCGCGCCGGTCCCGTTCAGCCCGTCGACCAAGGAGAAGCGGGCGGCGCTCGGACATTTCCAGCCCCACGGCGTCCTCGTCTCGGACGCGGTGGAGCGGGCTCCGCGCCGCGAGTTCAACGAGGAAGTCCTCGAACCGGGCAAGCCGTTGCACGACTTGGCGGGCCCTTTCGCCGCGGCGATCGGCGAGGAGGCGGCGTCGCTCTGGGACGGCGGCACGCTGGACTGGGACACCTTCACCGTGGCCTGGTGGCGGATCGTCCGCCGGGTCACGCTCGGCGAGTCCGCGGCGGGCGACGACGGTCTCACCGACATGCTCGCGCGGCTGCGGAAGGACGGGAACTGGGCGTACGCGCACCCGCGGCGCGACCGGCTCCACGATCAGTTCCGCACGCGGCTCATCGGCCATCTGGAACGGGCGGAGCCGGGGAGCCTCGCCGAGGCCATCGCGGCGGCGGGCCCGGCGGGCGAGCGGACGATGGAGGTCGTCGCGGACCAGGTCGCCCACTGGCTCTTCGCCTTCGACGCCGCCGGGATCGTCACCTTCCGCGCGCTCGCGCTGCTGGCCACCCACCCGGCCGCCCGGGAACGCGCCGACGAGGAGGTCGCGGACGCCGACCTGACCGTGCCCGGCCAGTTCCCGTACCTGCGCGCCTGCGCCCTCGAATCGGTCCGGCTGTGGCCGACCACTCCCGCGCTGCTGCGCGAAAGCACGGCCGAGACGGCGTGGGGACCTGCCGGGACCACAGTGCTGATCTTCACCCCGTTCTTCCACCGCGATCCCGAATCGCTGCCCTACGCCGACCGGTTCGAACCCGGGATCTGGCTGGACGGCAGCGCGGCGGCGAATCCCGCGCTGGTCCCGTTCAGTGCCGGTCCCGCCATCTGCCCCGGCCGGGATCTCGTGCTGTTCTGCGCGAGCACGATGCTGGCGTGGTTGATCAAGGGTCGCCGTTTCGAACTGACCTCCGGTGCCGTCCTCGGGCCGGAGCGGCCGTTGCCGGCGACGCTGGACAACTTCCACCTGAAGTTCTCGACGGCTTAAGGCTCGTCCGGGACCCACTCGAGCAGGTCTCCCGGCTGGCATTCGAGCACCCGGCACATCGCTTCGAGCGTGCTGAACCGGACGGCCTTGGCGCGGCCGTTCTTCAGCACCGCGACGTTCGCCGGGGTGAGCCCGACGAGTTCGGCGAACTCGCCGACGCTCAGCTTGCGCTTGGCCAGTTCGACGTCGATGCGGACGACGATCGGCATCAGATCACCTGTTCGAGGTCGGAGCGCAGGGTGGTGGCCTGCCGCAGCAGCGTACGCATCACGATCATGAGCAGGCCCAGCACGGCGACGCCGATCAACGCCAGGAACAACAGCAGCGGCAGGCCGGGGTCGTCGGCGTTGAAGCCGACGTAGAGGAACACGCCCGCCAGCACGACCCAGCCCGCGAGGATCGCCCAGACGATGGCGTCCACCCATCTCAAGGACGCTTCGGTGAAGATGCGGTCCTTCTTGACCAGGGAGAGCAGTTGCCAGGTGGCGACGACCACGACCTGGACGCACAGCACCCAGAAGACGGAGACCGCCGTCGCGGGCCAGCGCAGGTACGCCATTTCCGGATCTTGCCGTGCCATGTGCGCGAACTGGCCGGGCAGGGACATGGTCTGGAAGAGGACCAGGATCCCGAAGAGCAGCACGAGGAACACCCGGAGGGGCGCGACCGCCCGTTGACCTGTGAGCATGCATCGAGTTTCGCGCGTTATCTATCGAAAGTCAATCGGTAGCTATCGAGGAGCGGTCGGGGCGGGGTTCCCAATGTCGCATTTGAGACGCTGAGCGTCCCTGATGCGACATTGGGGACACCTGAACCGGGTTGCTGCGGCGGGATGGGCCTTCGAACCGAGGCTGCCGCCGCAGGCGTCCAGTGCGGCAGGCCGGTGGCGATCGGCTTACGGTGAGGGGCGGACTCCCGGCGCGTTCTCGCAGGTGGCGGTGTCGCGAAAGCCACAGTGATGATGATGTGTGTGGATGGAGTTCTGGCGGGGTCTGG